>JAFSJE010000076.1 GCA_017439425.1 Oscillospiraceae bacterium | reverse complement strand
GGCTTCGGCGCATAGCGGCTCTTTTCCGCCGCAATTTAGTCAAAAAATCTTGAAATACACAAAGTATTCCTTCAATTTTTTGCCGTCATTGCGACAAAAAATACCTCGCTCTTCGCTCTTGCCGATTTAATCAGCGCTTCCTTAAAAAATCATAGGGGCGGGTACACAGTGTGAACCGCCCCTTTGAATTTTTCTTTTACCCGTCGGTGAAGCGCTCGCGCGCGTGAAACGCCCTGCATATAACGGAGTAATCACCGAAAACGGTGAGCTGGTCGCCGAGCCCGAACACAGTGTCCGCTCCGGCGGGTACGGGCTTTTTGCCCGGCTTCTGGACGAGCATAACGAGAATGCCGGTGTCAGTTTTAAGTCCCGTCTGAGAGAGCGGCACGCCCGCGTATTCCGCGGGAATGTGGTTGAGAGTGATGAGGGCGATGGTGTCCGAGCCGATGTAGTCGAGGAGCATTACGGTGTTGAAGCTGGCTGTTCTGCCGACGATGCGGTCAGCGAGCTTCTGCATCAATCTGTCGCCGAGGGCGCGCACCTTCGGAACGCGCATAAAGATTATTATTATCGCCGCGACAGCAAGCGGAATTATCATTCCGAAGAAAAAGCTTTCTATCTCGCTGCGGCTGAACGAGAGAAAGACGTTGATGAACGCCGAAACGATGGTCACGTTGAAAACGTAGCCGAAGAGCATAGTTACCCGCGCAAGGCGCCTTCTGCGGCGGGTCGAGAGAAACATCTCGCTCTCCTTCGTTGTATAGCCGCAGCCGGTGAGCAGGGAGATGACCTGAAACCTCGCGCGCTCGTCCGGCAGCCCGGTGAAGCGGAACAGCATCGTAAAAAGCTCCGTTATGACCCAGTAGATGAGGATAGTCGTGGAAAAAAGGCTAATCGCCGCGTAAATGCTCATATTTTATACCTCCGGATTTTTCAGCGCCTTCTATTATATTAGCGTTTTTAATAATTTCAAGGGAAAAATATCAGGCGAGAAACTTTATTGATTTATTATAAAAAAGAGTATATACTGGGATAATTAACTAATACCAATATTTTAGGAGTAAAACGGATGAGCAATATTCTTCAAACCCTTCAGGGCTACACAGAAAAAAGCCCCAATTCGCCGATCCTTTTCGACGACGCCCACTCAAAGGGCATAACCTATGCGCAGCTCGACGATATGAGCGGCCGAGTCTATGCGTATCTCAAGCAGAGCGGCATCGGAAAAGAGGACTTCGTGCTCATTAACCTGCCGCGCGGCATTCTGCCCGTTGTTGCGATGATAGGAGTCTGGAAGGCCGGCGCCGCGTGGGCGCTTGTAGAGGACACCTACGCTCCGGAGCGCATAAACTATATCCGCACCGACTGCGGCTGCAAGGCTGAGCTGAGCGCACAGAACTGGGAGGAGGTCATGCACACCGCGCCGCTCTCCGGCTTTGAAGAGCGCGATGACCACTCTGCCGCCTACGCGATATACACCTCCGGAACCACCGGAAACCCCAAGGGAGTTCTGCACGAGTTCGGCAACCTTCAGCGCGCCATCGACTCCATAAGACTGAACGGCGAGTGCCCATTCAATGAGAATGACCGCCTTGCTACCCTCGCTCCGATGAACTTCGTGGCTACGGTTATCGTAATTCTCGCGGCGCTGAACGTCTATTGCGGCAAAAACTTCATAGTTTCCTACGCGACTATCAAGAATCCGTCGGCGCTTGCAAAATTCTTCCTCACGAAGCGCATAACCATTACGTTCCTCACTCCCTCCTACGTCCGTATGCTCGGCAACCAGACCGGCCCGTTCCTGCGTATGCTCTTTGTCGGAAGTGAGCCGGCAAACAACCTCTACAATAAGAATCTTGAACTTATCAACATCTACGCCTGCTCTGAGAGCGGCTTCGCCGTCGGTGTTTTCCCCATCGACAAGGCCTACGAAACCTGCCCCATCGGCAAGCCTGAGGTCGAAACGAATATTTACCTTATCGGTGAGACCGGTGAGACAGTCTCCGATGGCGAAACGGGCGAGCTGTGCTTTGAAAACCCCTACGTCCGCGGGTACATAAATCTGCCGGAGGAGAGCGAAAAGGCGTTTGTGGACGGAGTCTATCACACCGGCGACCTTGCGCGCCGCGACGAGAAGGGCAACTACGTCCTTTTAGGTCGAAGCGGAGATATGATAAAGATAAACGGCAACCGCATCGAGCCGGCTGAGATAGAGGCGGCGGTAAAGGCGGCGCTCGGCATCGACTGGGCGGCGGCAAAGGGCTTTGTTGACGAAGCCGCCGGCAAGAGCTTCCTCTGCGCCTATTACACCGCAGACGTCAAATTTGATGCCGACGCGCTCCGAAAGGAACTCGGAAAGCGCCTGCCCTATTACATGATACCGGCATACTTCCTGAAAATCGACTCCGTTCCGCTCAAGCCAAACGGAAAGCTCGACAGAAAGGCTCTGCCCGAGCCCGACGCAAGCGACTTTATGACAGATTACGTTGCGCCGACAAACGACGTTGAGAAGAAGCTCTGCGAGGCGATGGCTAAGGTTCTGAAGCTCTCACGCGTCGGCATACACGACGATTTCTACGAGATGGGCGGCGACTCCCTCGCCTCCATCGAGCTTATCACAGCCTGCGAGGAGGCGCTTCCCGCGCTGAACGCCGGACTTGTTTTCCGCGGCAGAACGCCGGAGAAGATCGCTGAGCTATATGAGGAGCAGCTCAAAAACAGTGACGGCGATCCGGACGAGAAGAACGCCGCGGCGCTTGAGAGCGTGCACCCGCTTACAACAGAGCAGCTCTATATGATCGACTATCAGCTCTACACCCCGAATTCCACGATGTACAACCTCTTTTCCGTTATGAAGGCGGACAAGGAGCTTTTTGAGCCGGAAAAGCTCGCTGCGGCGATGGAAACCGCCATCAAGGCGCACCCGGCGCTTTTAACGACCTTCTCCTACAATGATGACGGAGAGCTTGTTCAGCGCTACACGCCGGAGATATTCCAGCCCATTCACGTTGAGAAGCTGAGCGAATTTGAGTTTAAGTTCGTCAAGGATACTCTCGTCTATCCGTTCAAGATCGTCGGCGGAAAGCTGTATCGCTGCCGCGTCTTTGAAACCGAGAAGGCGGTCTACACATTCTTCGACGTTCACCATTCGCTGTTTGACGGCACGAGCCTCAAGGTGTTCCTCGGCGGAGTCGGCAGAGCCTTTATGGGCGCGCCGGTCGATCCCGACTACTACTATCTGATGCTCCAGCGCCGCGAGGACGCGGTAAACACCGAGTTCTACGAGGAGAGCCGCAGATACTTCGAGGATCGCTACGACCATGTTGAGTGGTCAGGCTACCCGAAAATCGATCACGAATCCCGCGAAAACGAGATGGGCGAGCTTTTCGCGCCTCTCGGCATAGAGCAGCCGCAGATGAACGCCGTAGAGCGCGCGTACAAGATAAGCCGCAACGAGTTCTTTATCACCGTCGCTGCGCTCGCTATCTCCGTCTACAACGACGCTCCGGACGTAAAGCTCAGCTGGATCTACAATGGCCGCGAGGATATGCAGAATATGACGACAGTCGGACTTCTCTTCCGCGACCTGCCCGTAGGCATCCGCTTCAAGGACTCCGACACCCTCCGCAACGTCTTTGCCGACGTCCACGAGCAGGTGCAGAAGGGCATTGAGCATAGCTGCTATCCCTATGTTGACAGCCGCAACCAGGTCGCAAACGGCGAGAGCGCGTACCTTCTCTATCAGCAGGATATCCGCGATATGGGCGGCCTCGAGGGCTTCGACGTTGAAACCATCGACGTTCGCCAGAACCAGGCGGCAAGCCAGACCATTCTCGATATGGAGATCCTCGACGGCGCCGACGGACTTCAGCTTATGATCGACTACGCCGCGAGCCGCTATGAGGATGCGAGCATAGAGAAATTCAAGGATCTGTACGTCAAGATCGCGCAGGCGCTTGCAACGCACAATTCGCAGTCCGACGTGACCATCGGCGAGATCAAGGCGAAGCTGAACGATAAGCGAAGCATATTCCAGACCATCGCAGGTCTGTTCCGGAGGAAGAAATGACCTCGCGCGAGGAGAAAATCGCGGCGTTTCGCGCGCTTTACGGAGAAAACCGCCCCGTTTCCGGCGATTACGACCGTTCTCTCGCGGCAAAGTGCGCTAACGGCACCTTCGTCGGCAAAAAGCGCGGCTCTGTCACCGTTTGGCGCGGGATACCCTATGCCCGCGCCCCCGTGGGTGAGCTGAGGTGGAAAGCGCCGCTCCCGCCGGAGGATAATTCCGGCGTTTACGAGGCGTATTACAATGGGAAAACACCGATACAGACCATTCTTGACTCTGAGCGGGCGTCATACTACCCTCAGGGCGAGGACTGCCTGTACCTCAACGTGTGGTCGAATACCTCAGCGGGGGAGAATAAGCCCGTTATGGTGTTCTTTCACGGCGGCTCCTACGGCTGGGGCGGCACCGCCGACCCGCTCTACGACGGGCTTAACCTTGTAAAGGCGCACCCGGACGTTGTGCTTGTCACAGTCGGCTACCGCACGGGACTTATGGGCTTTGTCGATTTCTCGTCAGTACGCGGCGGCGAGGAATTCCCCGACGCGCCGAACCTCGGCATTCTCGACGAGATCGAGGCGCTCAGATGGGTGCGGAAAAATATCCCTGCATTTGGCGGGGACGGGGAGCTCGTCACGATTTTCGGAGAATCCGCAGGAGGCGGAAGCGTCAGCCTGCTGCCTGTCATTCCGGAGGCGCGCGGGCTGTTCCGCAGGGTCATCGCCCAGAGCGGCTCCGTCGCGCTCACCTTCAGCAGGAAGGAGTGCGGGGAGTTTACCCGCCGACTTATGAGAGAGTCCGGAGCGGAGGATATGGCTGATCTTCTGCGCCTTTCCGAGAGCGAGCTCGGCGCAATCAACGAGAAGATAAATGATTTCAACAACTTTCCCCAGCGCGGCGGCGCACTTATTCCGCTCGACCCGTACGCGCCGTATATGGACGGCGAAACGGCGGGGATAGACCTTCTCATCGGCACGAACGCTGATGAGATGAACTACTGGATAGGCGAGCTCGGCGGAATTGTGCCGTTCAAGCTCGGTATGCCCGTCAAATTTGAAAACGACCTTATGCTTTTCTCTCCGGAGGATAAAAAGCGCGCCGAGAGCTTCATAAAGAGCCGCGGCACGCGGAAAATCTGGGCGATAGCGGAGTTTTACAACGAGCTTATCTTCCGCCTGCCCGCGATAAGGCAGGCCGAGGGTCACGCGGCAAACGGCGGCAGGGTATATATGTACTACTGGACAAAGCCCAGCTCAATTCCGTTCCGCCGGGCATGCCACGCCGTCGAGCTTGCCTACGTTTTCGGAAACCTCGGGGAAACGATTTATACCGGCGAGGGTGTTGACGAGAGCCTATCGGAAACGGCAATGGCGGCTTGGGTGCAGTTTGCCAAGACCGGTGACCCAGGTACTCCGGCGCTCAGCTGGGAGCCGTACAGCGTTTCAGCGCACCGCCCGACAATGGTGCTGTCATCCTCGCCTCACACAGAGCGTGAGCCTCTTGAGGAGCAGCGCAGGGCGCTCGAGCCGCTGCTGAGCTACAAGATCAACGGATCCTACGCGAGTGTGAGCTACAATGTGCCATCAGTCCGAAAAGGAGCCGCGATAGCGGCGCTCGCAGCAGCGGGACTTGCCGCAGCTGTTTTCGGATTTTTTAAGAAAAAGTAAATTCCCGGAGGGATAAAAATGCAGACAAAGCTTGAAAACGAAACGCTGACGGTTTACCTTGAGGGCCGCATCGACTCTCAGAACGCGCAACTTGTCGAAAAGGAGCTGCTTGCGGCGGCGGAGGCGTCGCCGGAGGCCGCCGTTGTGCTCGACGCGGAGGGGCTTGAGTACATATCCTCCGCCGGACTTCGCGTGCTTCTGAAGCTGCGCAAGAGGTACGATAAGCCGGTGCAGGTGATGAATGTTTCGCCGGAGGTGTATGAGATATTCTCGGTCACGGGCTTTACGGAGTTTATGGACGTGCATAAGCGCCTGCGCGAGATGAGCGTTGAGGGCCTGCCGGTGGTGGGCCGCGGCGCTACCGCGACGGTGTATCGCATCGACCCCGACACAGTCGTAAAGGTATTTAACCCCGGCACGAGTCCGATGGTCATTCAGCAGGAGAACGAGCGCAGCCGCAACGCCTTTCTGAGCGGCATACCGACCGCCATCGCCTTTGACCTTGTGAAGGTCGGCGATTCGTTCGGCTCCGTCTATGAGCTTCTGAACGCAAAGGATTTTTTAGCGGTCATGGAGAGCGACAGAGAGCACCTCAGCGAGCTTGTGGGCGGCTTTGCGCGGCTTATGAGAAAGATGCACGAGATAAAGGTCGACCCCGCGAAATTTCCCTCCTCGAAGCAGAACTCCATCGCGGCGCTGCCGATGCTCGGCGCTGTCTGCACGCCGGAGGAGATAGAGAAGCTCCGCGCATTCTATGAGACTGTGCCCGACAGAGATACGTTCATCCACGCGGACTGCCACCCCGGCAACATAATGGTGCAGAACGGAGATTACGTCTTTATCGACCTAATGACCTGCGGAAGCGGTCACCCGATATTCGATATGAGCTCAATGTGCATAATATACCATATGGCGCTGAACAGAAAGAGCCCCTACACCGCAAACTTCACCGATGATGAGATAAAGCTCATCTGGGATAGCTTCCTCAGAGGCTACTTTGATACCGACGACGAGGCGTTTCTCAAAAAAGCGGAGAGGCAGATAACCGCCTTTGCCGCGGCGCGCAATCTCTTCGCGGCTGTGTTCGTTCCGGGAATTATGACTCCGGAGGGGCTGGCGTATATGAAGAAAACCGCTCTCGACTACATAGACGGGGGCCTTGAGCCGATCTGCTTTTAAGGAGGCACAGAAATGGACGAGATAAAGAAGGATAAGCCTCTGCGCGAGGTTTCTGTCGAGGGCTGCGAGCTGCTCGGAAAGGGCGGCAACGGCGCGGTCTACCGGCTCGACGAGGAGACGATAGTCAAAGTCTATTTCGGCGAGCGCAACAGCCCCGAGAAGATCAAGAGAAACCGCCAGATCACAAGAGATGCGTTCGTTCAGGGCGTTCCCTCGATGATCGCCTTCGATATGGTGCGCGTCGGCGGGAACTACGGCGTCATCTACGAGATGGTAAACGCTAAATCCATGAACGAGGTCATCGCAGAAAACCCCGACAAGCTCGACGAGTACGCTTATCTCATCGCGGATACGCTCAAAAAGCTCCACAGCACCGAGTTCGAGCCCGGCGCGCTTCCCGATTCGAGAGAATGGTACAGAAACGACGTGAAATCCACGCTCGACGCCGGTATGTACAAGCCGGAGGAGGCGGAGCGGGCCTATAAGCTCATCGACGAGATACCGTACAGAAATACGTTCATTCATATGGATTTCCACCCCGGCAACCTCATGTACAAGGATGGCGAGATAATGCTCATCGACCTCGACGACGCAGGTCTCGGTCACCCCGTTCTCGACCTTGCCTCGATGTATCTCGTGTACGTCACCGCCGCAAAATCGAACTGGAAGGCGACAAATCAGGGCGTCGGCCCGAAGCAGTACGCAAGGCTGTGGGATATTATCGTCCGCAGGTACTTTGACACGAACGATGAAAGCGAGATAAAGGAGATAAACCGCATTCTGAACGGCTACTCCAAGATAAAGTTCCTGCGCGGCATCGCAACCTCGCCCTCTGTGCCGAATTTTCTGCGAAAGCCCGTCGTCGCGCTGACGAAGGGGCCGTTCCTCAAGTCCATCGACTCTCTCCATCCGATACCGTAAGGGGGCGGACATGAAGAATATAATCACACTTCCCGGCGTAAAAAACGCGCGCGAGCTCGGCGGTTACGGCGCAGGTGGAAGCACAGTCAGAACGGGCGCGCTCATCCGAAGCGGCGCTCTTGACCGCGCCGCGCCCGAGGCGGCGGATATACTGCGCGATAAGTACCGCCTGCAGGCCGTCGTTGATTTTCGTATGCAGGTCAAAAGAGCCGCCGCGCCGGACGTGGAGATTGACGGCGCCCGGAATATCGGCGCTCCGGTCATCGAGATGGAGGACTACGCCGCGATGGCGGGCTCTCCCGATATGCTGAGGCTCTACAAGGCGAACGCCGCCGATAAGAGGGCTGTTTTCGAGATGGCGTATGAGTACGGTATGCTCGGCCCTCAGATTTATTTATCGTTCCTTTTCGGAGAGAGAGGCAAGCGGGCGTACAGAGAGTTTTTCAGGGTTTTACTCGACTCCGACCCCGATAAGGGCGCGGTGCTTTGGCACTGCGACGATGGAAAGGACCGCGCGGGTCTTGCGGCGGCGCTCCTTCTCTCGGCGCTCGGAGCCGACAGAGCGACGATAATGGAGGACTATCTTCTGACAAACGAGCTCAACGCTCCGGTGCTTGAGGCGATAAGACGGGAGTACGCGGCGTACAAAATGCCGCAGGAGAAGCTCGACGCGATGCTCTTTGCCTCCGGCGGCGTTTTCGACTATTACCTTGACGGCGCATTCGCCGCGCTCGATACAAAATGCGGCGGTGCGGAGGGATATCTGCGCGGTGCCCTCGGACTCGCGGACGGGGATTTTGCGCTCCTGCGCGAGAAATATCTGGTGTAAAATAAAGGGGCGCGCCCGGATCCGGGCGCGCCGGTTTTATCAGCGCGAAGCTTGCTTTTTCTCCTTCGTTGCGTCAAAGCTCATCTCAAGGAGGAGCTTTATCGTTTCATCGGGGACGACGGCGAGCTCGAGAGTTATCCATTTATCCTTGTTCATGTGATACGCGGGGTGGATTCCCGCCTCTGTGAGAAACGAGCCGCTCACAACGGGGTCGATCTTGAGATTGACAACGCCGACGAGCTCGTCAGAGCCGCAGTTCAGCGCCGATTTCGGTATATCGGCGGCGAGGGCAAACCACTTGCCGTTCTCCGGGTGACGGAAAACCTGATAACCGGGGTGCCGCGCCCACGGTCTGTCGCACAAGGCGCTGTAGTTTTCTAAAACGAAGCTCTCAAATTCCTCGCGCGTCAAGCTGAACGCCCCCTTTCTATGCGTACAGAATACAGCGGCGAGAGGGAAATTGCAAGCTTAACTCTCGAACGACGGGCGCCAGGCGGCGAACTGCCTGAGCTGCTCGTTGGTGCGGTGGTAGTAGCGCACGCCCTTGTCGAGCGCGGCGATCTGCGCCATCTCATCTTCCGTCAGAGCAAAGTCGAGGATATCGAGATTATCCCTTATGTGCGCGACGTTTTTACTGCCCGGAATCACGACAAAGCCCATCTGGATATGCCAGCGGAGAATGACCTGCGCCGGAGTTTTGCCGTACTTTTTGCCGAGAGAGGCGAAAATCTCCTCGTTAATCAGCGACTTGTCGCCGTGACCGAGCGGATACCAGCTCATGAGCTTTATATCGTATCTTGCGAGCGTTTTCCGAAGCTCGGTCTGCGTGAAATACGGGTGCGCCTCGACCTGGATAAACTGCGGAACTATCTCCCACTTCGTCTCAAGCTCAGCGATGTACGCTCCCTCGAAGTTCGAGATGCCGATGCTCCTAGCCTTGCCGGAGCGGTACGCCGCCTCGAGAAGCCTGTAACCCGCGAGCCAACTTCCGGCGGGCTGGTGGATGTAGAGCAGGTCGACGTACTCAACGCCGAGGCGCTCGAGAGTTTCATCCACCGCGTTCGGATTTTCGTACTCGCTCGGCCAGAGCTTTGTGGAGAGGAAAATCTCCTCCCTCTTAACGCCGCTTGCCCTTATCCCTCTGCCGACGGCGCGCTCGTTGACGTAGGCGTTCGCGGTGTCGATAAGGCGGCAGCCCATTCTGAGAGCCTCGCGCACGCTGTTTTCGGCGTCCGGGGGCGCGAGCATAAAGGTGCCGATGCCGACTACCGGGCATTCAAGAGAGTTGTTCATTGTGATTTTTTCCATGGTTTGCCTCCTCAATAGGTTGAAGCGCCGGAGCTTGTAAAGAGCCAGGTGCCGTTTTCTTTTCTCAGCGTAAAATCGCCCCTCAGCCGCCAGAGATGCCTCCCGCCGCCGTAGACTGCGGCGACAACGCGGCTTTTTCCGACCATCGAGGCGCTCTCGCCGGTTAGGCTTACCTCGATGGAATCGTGCTCGGCGGAGTAGTAGTTGAAGGTGCCGCGCATGAGAGCGCGGAGAAACTCGCCTAACGACTGTGTTACTCCGGTCATGTGGCGCAGGCAGTATTCCCCGCTCATGAGGCTCCTGAGACCCGTTTTGTCCTTTTCAATCATATACCGCCAGTATTTCCGGTACATCTCCCGGATAATTTCCTCGTCGCGCATCAGATGATACCGTTTGCGGTAAGCCACCTTGTGACCGCGCTGTCGGACTCTGCGGCGCGGCTGCCGGTTATCGAAAGTCCGCTCCTGACGATCGCGCCCTTCGCGCAGGCTTTTATATCGCTCTCGCTCGAGCCCATGCCGCTGCCCTCGTTCGTGCAGAGGGGGAGAATGGTCTTGCCCGCGAAATCATAGCGCTCGAGAAACGTCGCTACCGCCATCGGGAATGTGCCCCAATAGTTCGGATAGGCGAGAATGACGGTGTCGTAATTATCGAGACTGTCGGGGCAGGCGGCAAGCTCGGGGCGCGCGTTCGCCTGCTTGTGAGCCTTCGCCTCCGCGATGCAGGTCATATAGACCGGAGAGTACGGCTCGCGCATCTCGATTTTGAACGCGTCCGCGCCCGTGAGAGCGCGTATCTTCTCCGCTACTATCTCGGTGTTGCCGACCTTGACGCAGCGCATCGCGCCGCCGAAGTAGTTCTCGTCCGCTCTTGAAAAGAAAGCTATCAGTGTTTTTGACATGGTTTTTGCCCTCCGTTTGTTCTTTGCGTAAATTATCTCACAAAGGGCTTGAAAAATCCAATTCAAATATTCTATAATTGATTTAATAATTAAATAACTCGGGGAGGATTATATGACCACAAAGCAGATAGATTACTGCATTGAGCTGGCGCATACGCTGAATTTCAGCCGCGCCGCCGAAAACGCCTTTGTCAGCCAGCCGACCTTTTCGTATCAGCTCAAACTTCTTGAGGAGGAGGTCGGGTTCAGGATATTCGAGCGCAGCGGAAAGGGCGCGGCGCTCACTCCGGCGGGGGAGCAGTTTGTCGCGTATCTCACCGGAATGCGCGAGGAGCTGAAGCGGGCTGTCGAGCAAGGGCAGAATTTCAGCGCGCGATACCGCGAGAATATCACGGTCAGCATGATGGTGCGGCAGGCGATATATTTTCTGCCCGAGGCGATAAGGACGTTCGAAAGGGAGCGGCCGGGAGTGCTAATTACGCCGCTTTTTCAGTATGAGGGCGGGGTCGAGACGTTTCTCGGCGGCGGCGCCGACGTGCTCTTTGCGCTCAGCGAGCAGACGCGGCACATTCCGGGGATAAACGTCCACAAGCTGTTCGATTCGCGCGTTTATCTTATCTGCGACAGGTCAGACCCGCTTGCGGAGAGGGACGTTATCACCGACGCGGACATTTACGGGCGCACGCTTATGGTGGGCGGCGGGTCGCCGGCGGCGCTGAGGAGTGTGCAGCAGAGGCTTATTTCGTCGGGCAAAATCGAGTATTTCAACAGCCCTGACCACGATACGACGCTCGTCAATATCGCCTCGGGCAAGGGCGTCTGCCTCGCGCCGGGGTTTCTCAATGACCACAGCGGGCAGTTCGCGTGGGTACCCTACGCCGGAAAAGAGCGCTTTCACTGCGTCCTCTGCACGCACAAAACGGACAATCGTGAGAGCCTTGCGGCGTTTATCGAAACGCTCCGGAGCCTATACGCCGACGCGGTGGCGTTTCCGCTGTAAAAAGGAAAACGTGTCATTGCGAGCCGGTTCGTAAACCGGCGTGGGAATCCGTAATACCCGTTTATAAAGGCAAACGGACCCCACGGCTCCTTGCGGAGCCTCGCAGTGACACGTTTTTTATTTTACGCGAAGCGTGAGCTTTTTCGAGGCGCCGGACTTTTCGCCGCGTTTATCACAGGCGGTTATGCGTAGGGAGAGGTCTTTGCCCCTCAGCGACGGGTCGATGTAAAAGAGATTATAGAACTCATAGACCGACGAGCCGATGGGGTGAATGTCGACTCTCTCCATCAAAAGAGCGCGCGTTTCGGTTCTGACCGACTCGCCATCATCAATCTCATAGTGCAGAGCCTGCACGCTGTCGCCTATATCGTAGATATTCTCGGGGCGCAGGCGGAAGTCGCCCGGGTCGAGCTGCCACGGCTTCACAACGCCGGTTACGGCTATGGTGTCTCCGGCGGAGACGGTCACGCTGTCGAGGTCGAAGAGCATTTTTTCAACGGCCTCCTCGTTGAGATTGAAGCAGTTTTCCTTTGCCTTGCCGTTCACAACGTCAACGCGGCAGAGCGCCAGATATTCATCCTCCGGAAATTCGACAATTTTGCCGCGGCGCTCATAGGAGCGGCCGGAGCCGACGAGCGCCTCGCCGATATCGTAGTGATACGCGTGGAACATTTTCGGGTCGCCGACTGTCCCGCGCGACTGGAGATAAGCAAGCTCAGTTTCGTAGGACGTGCTCGTTGGGTCGATTAGATAGACGAACATATGGATGGGAACGCCGTTATAGAGCGCGATATCGTTCGAGCGGTACATCGGCAGAAGCCCCATGTGATAGAGCCACGTTCCGGTGTACGGCTCCATATAACCCGGCAGAACGTCGTTTATGATGCCGAAATTCATATCCTGACACCACTTTGTCATGTTGAGCCGGTGTTCCCACGGATTGAAGCGGACTATCGCCTGCGCCGTGCGGCGGCCGACGCGAATCTCCTTCGCCGCCCGCGCGAGAGTGTCGCCGTCGGCGGTGGCAAGCTCGACCTCTATGCGGTAGTCGCCCATTGCGAGCATCGGGTACGGCTCGCCGTTTTCGTCTGTGAAGCCAACGCCGTCGTCGAAAATCCTGCCCTGTTCAACTCCCGTAGCGCTCACGATGAGCGCCTTGTACTTATCGTCGGAGTACCAGCATTTTATGGTCGCGTCGCGCATTGAGTCCATCGGGCGCTCGACGTCCTTCACCATAAGCTCCGGAAAGCCGTAATCGAGCATACCGAGGCGCCCGGGATCCATCTCGTCGGGATATGCGGTCAGATCTGGGTGATAGAGGTAGAGATTGCGGTTGTTTTTGCGGTTTTGCCGCACCTCGCGCAGCACCTGCCCCTGACTGCTCATAAGCCGGACTGTCAGAATGGCGTCACTCGGCAGGGGAGAGCTGTGCTCTATCTCTCCGTGTACGTTGAAATGGCGGCCGTATTCAACGAGCGGCCGCTCGCCCGAGGGTATCGTTATCGTAAGCTTTACTGAATTTTCTGTCATATTCTTCTCCTGTCCACTGGTGTCTGTCCGCTCGTGCGCCTCGACAAAGCCGCGGAGCGTTCCGATCTGAAATATCTGCGCCTCATCAATGGCTTTTTCGAGCCACCAGAACCGCTCGTGATCCCACACAAGATACGCCTTCGCGCCCGGCACTGCCTCAAACAGCGCCATGCGCTGATCGCCCGGGCAGAGGGTCGCAAGCTTTCGCCGAAGATCCTCCGCGTCCGCTCTGTACGGCCCGATCATTATGGTCATGCCGCGGAAAGCAACGTCCGTGCTGAAAAGCGAAACGGTTATATTCTCGCGGCTGCACAGATAAAAGAGGTTATTATCCTCCGCGCGCTTCATAAGCTTTTCCAAACCGCGCTGATCCAGAAGCTCCCCGTGGGTGCGCGGTGGATCGAGCCAGCAGGTGTGGCCGTTTTCCGCAAGGGCGAGGAGCGTGTTTATCGTGTTCTCGTCGCGCGGTTCGGACTTGTCCGGCAGCTCAAAGAGCGCGTGAAAGGCGTTTTCGATGCGGATTATCTTCCATAGTATCTCCGTTCCGTACTCGAGCTGCTTTTTGAGAACACAGCCCGTTCCCGAGGCGAGAACAGAGCCGCGCGAATCTAAGATCCGAAAGCGCACGTCCGATGTGGAGTGGCTTTGGAGCCATTCCTGATAGTTGCGGAATCTGAGAAGATCCTCGACCATGCGCTTTTTGCGGTCGGGCAGAGAGAGCGTAACCGGCTCGCCGCGCTTCCACGAGACCTCAAAGGGGCTCATGATGTCCATGCGGTTGTCTAAAAGCTCCCCGCCGAGAAGGCGGAACTGCCCGAGCGGTATCGGGAAATACTCACCGTCCGCCTCCAGAAGAAGCTCGCCGCCGTACTGAACGCCGGATTCATGACTCTTTCTCTGCCTGAGAATCGGCCAAATGTCGTTTTCCGCGTAATCGTATTCCTTCCAGCCGTTTTCGTAGACGTAGGGCAGGATAGCCATCGCCTTTTTCTCTTCGGAAATGTAGATGAGCGCGAAGGAATTTGCGTGCGTGTCGCTGTAATACGCGGCTCCGGCGGAGAAAATGCTCCCGCCGCCGCGCTGCTTCATAAGCCGCGGCTTTCCGGCACTCTCGGTGTGACCGCAGAGCAGCAGGTCAGCGTAGGAGCCGAGAAGCGTCAGCGTTGCCGGACGACCGTCATAGGAGCTCGTTTCGTTGGGGTGCAGAAACCTGCTTGAATGGTGAAAGAGGGCGACGGTGTACCACGCCTCGTCCGTGCAGGGCAGAACGCCGTTCTGTATGAGCGCCTTTATCTGCGGCTGACCGATCCACATCTTGTCCTCGGAAAGCCCTGAGCCGAGCAGAAGCGAGGTGTTGAAGCTCAGAAGCCGGAGCTTTTTGCCGGAGGGGAAGGCGACGTCCTTGTAACCGACGCTGTAGCTGTACTCGTCACCGTCGCCGAGCGGGTATATGTACGGCTCCATTCCCATCTCGCTGCAGAATCTGTTGTAGGCGTAGAGCGGCGGCTCCGAGATCATCAGATTTTCATACTGATACAGCTCGTCGATGCGCGAGACCATGCCGTTATCAAGCCTCTCGCGGCGGCATTTGCGGGAGAGGTCTATATCGTGGTTGCCCACGCAGAAGGAGATATCCTTTCCGGTGAGTCCCGTTACGCTGAGGAGCCTTCTGAACCAGTCCTTCGCCTCATCAAACTCATTCTGCTTTCCGTTCCACGCGATGTCGCCGGTGACGACGATGTGCTCAGGCATGAACTCGGGGTCAAGCCCCTCAATGGCGCGCAGGAGACCGTCAAGTATTTCGTCGTGCTTTTCAAAGGAGTCGGCTATGCCGTACTTGGGGTCGTTTCTCCCGAAATGTATGTCCGACAAATGCAGAAGGATCATCTTTTACCTCCGGATTATTTGGAAAGTATGATAGCACAATTTTTCGCGCCGTGCCAGCGAAAAAATTTTTGCCCGGGCAATTTTTTTGCGCCGAGCAGGCAGGAGTAAATTATTTTTCTTTGATTTGCGCGGGTTTAAGAGTATACTAAGCTTTAATAAAAAGGGTTAAACCGAGCCGCGAGAAGATTTTTCGTCAGACGCGGCGCCGCACGCGGAGCATAATGGAGATATATGGTCAAGTGCGGCAACAACGTATGGCGGCAAATATTCCGCGGTGAATTAAACCTTTTTATTGAAGTTTAGTATAAATAACGTGGGTGATTTTATGATAGGACTCGGAACGATTTTAAACTGCGCCGCGATAGCCGCGGGCGGACTTGCGGGGCATTTTGCCGGAAAGCTCTTCCGCGAGGAGCAGCAGGAGGCGATCACGAAAACCTGCGGCATAAGCGTGCTTTTTATCGCCATCTCCGGCGCGATGCAGGGTATGCTGACCGTCGACGGCGGCAGGCTGCTTAGCGGAAAAGCAATGCTCGTGGTGCTCTGCCTCGCGCTCGGCACGATAATCGGAGAGCTCATCGGAATCGAAAGGCTGTTCGAGCGCTTCGGAGAATGGCTGAAGAGAAAGAGCGGCAACAGCGGCGACAAGCAGTTTGTAAACGCCTTTGTGACCGCCTCGTTCACGGTCTGCATCGGCGCGATGGCGATAGTCGGCGCAATTCGGGACGGCATTTCCGGCAACTTCTCCACCCTTGCGGTGAAGTCGGTGCTGGATTTTATCATAATCGTGGTGATGACCTCCTCGCTCGGCAAGGGAAGCGCGTTTTCCGCGATCCCGGTGCTGATCTTCGAGGGCTCGGTCACGCTCCTTGCGCGGCTCATTGCCCCTGTTATGACAGAAGCTGCGGCGGCTAATCTCTCGCTAATAGGCTCGGTGCTCATCTTCTGCGTGGGCGTGAACCTCGTGTGGGGTAAGAGCGTGCGCGTTGCGAATATGCTTCCTGCGGTGGTGCTCGCCGTGCTTGCGGCGTATCTGCCGTGGACGCTGTAGATAAAAGACTCATCAAAGCACGAAAGAGGGAACGATTGATCACAGAACAAATAAGGAAAGTCACAGAGCTGTACCCTGACTATCCGGCGGTCATAATGCCGCAGAAGGAGACGACCTATCGAGAGGTCTATGACGAGGCTCTCCGGGCAGCGGGAAAGCTCCGGCGGCTCGGCGTAAAAAAGGGCGATTACATAAATATCGAGCTGACGAGAGATGAAAAGTACGCTGCGGTCATGCTCGCCGAGTGGATGTGCGGCGCCGCCGTTGCCGCGGCGGACAGCGCCTATCCTGCCGAGCGGCTTGATTACATAGCCGCGGACTGCGGAGCGAAGGTGCGGGTACGGGCGGATTTCCCCGAAGGCCTTGAGAGCGAAGCGCCCGCGGCTGATTTAACAGACCCGGAGCCGTCCGACCCGGCGCGCACGTGGGCGTGGGAATTCGTAATACCAGTTTATAAAGGCAAACGGACCCAACGGCTCCTTGCGGAGCCTCGCAGTGACACAGTACGTTTTTTTGCAGCAGCCCCTGCTGATTTTTACTTTATACTAACCCCTAATCAAAATCTTCAATTCGCGCTTGCCCTTTTCACGCGCTCGGTTAAAGCTTTTAATCAGGGATTAGTATTACTCCGCGATACGGAGGATGGTTTTGCCGCGGGACTTGCCGGAGGCGACCTTTTTGAGCGCGTTGTTCACCTCGTCAAGTGAGAAAACCTCGTCGACGGAGGCCTCAATGCGGCGCGCAGAGAAGATCTCGGAGACGCGCCTGAGACCTGCGCCGTCCTCGTGGACGAATACGAAGTAGTAGCGCTGGTTTTTCTTCGCCGCCATACGATCATATCTGGCTCCGGCGAGCTTCAGAAGCACTCTCTTGTATGCGGGAAGTCCCGCGCGTGAGGCAAATTCGCCGTTCGGCATTCCCCGGAGCGAGACAAGCCTGCCGCCGCGCTTGAGGATAGAAAACTCCTTCGGCAATTCTCTGTCGCCGAGCGTATCGAGAACGTGATCGACATCGCTGAGCGCCTCGGCGTAGTCCTCGGTCTTGTAATCTACAAAGCGGTCGGCGCCGAGGGCGAGAACGCGGCCTCTGTTGGCGGCGCTTCCGTTCGTGATGACGGTAAGACCGAAGCTTTTTGCGATCGGGATCGCCATCGCGCCGAGGCTCCCCGTTCCGCCGGAGATGAAAATAGTCTCTCCCGCTGCGGGCTTCATAAGCTCGAGCGCCTGAAGCGCGGTCAGCGCCGTGAGCGGAACGCACGCCGCCTCCTCGTCGGTGAGATAGTCCGGCACCCTTGCGATCGCGCTCTGCGCTATCGCTGCATACTCGGCGAAAGCGCCGATCTTACTTAGCGGCATTCTGCCGTAAACTCTGTCTCCGACGGAAAAATCGCTCACGCCTGCGCCGAGCTTTTCGATTACGCCGCAGAACTCGTTTCCCATGACGAGCGGAAGAGGGTACGGAACTATCATCTTAACCTCGCCGCGGATTATCATGTTGTCGAGGGGGTTTACCCCGGCGGTGAGTATTTTTACCAGCACCTCACCGGCGCCGGGCTCCGGCACCGGAATGTCCCTTATTTCAAGCTCGCGCCAGTTTTTATCGTATCCGTTCAGAATTGCAGCCTTCATAGTTTTCACTCCTTGTCGATTTCAGCTCTCATTTTACGCATACAGTCCGCAAGCGTTGTGCTTCTCAGCTCCTCGGCGGCCTTCTCCCCGATGCCGCGGAACACGTCGGTCAGCACCGGGCGGATATGCCGCCCCACGATACACTCGTCGTTCGGGTTCTGGTGCAGGTCAAAGACGTGTACCTGCTCAGAGCCGCATATCGCCTCATAAACGCTGTACAGAGTCAGCTCCTCCGGCTTCACAAGAAGCGCAAAGCTCCGCGCGCCCTGACGGCTGTCGATTATCCCGCGCCGCTTGAGAAGGGCGGCGAGCTTGCGGATGTAGCTTGCGTTCGTGCCGACGCTCTCCGCTATAAGCTCGGAGGTTATAGGCACCTCCGCGCCCGCGATCATGATAAGTGTGTGGATTGCTGACGAAAAACG
The DNA here is from genome assembly GCA_017439425.1 of Oscillospiraceae bacterium. Lineage (GTDB taxonomy): Bacteria > Bacillota > Clostridia > Oscillospirales > Oscillospiraceae > RUG626. The sequence continues at coordinate 6,662 of JAFSJE010000076.1, read as the reverse complement.
TGTGTCCATAGCTTCCTCCAAACTTGTATCAGTTGCAGATACATTATAGCGGCAGAACCGCGCGCTGTCAATATCAAGGAACCTCTGAATAAATGCAGCTTCGGCGCATAGCAGCTCTTTTTCACCGCAATTCAGCCAAAAAATCTTGAAATACACAAAGTATTCCGGCTCTTTTTGCCGTCATTACAGCAAAAAAATAACTCGCTCTTCGCTCTTGCTTATTTAATCAGAGGTTCCTTAAGTTTCTCTTGAAAAAGTGCAGACCGTGATATAAAATCAAATTAAATTAGTCTGTCGCAGAGGGGTGAGACGATGATAAACGTAGCTATCGTGGAGGACGAGGACTCGCAGGCGCAGGTGCTGTATGAGTACATCGAGAGATACTCGCGCGAGAGCGGGAGCAAATACAGCTACAAGCGCTTTCGGGACGGCTATGATTTTATCGAGAACTACCGGCAGGAGTTCGGGGTCGTTCTGCTCGACATAAATATGCCGCATTTGAACGGCATGGACGCCGCAGTCATGCTGCGCGAGAAGGATAAAAACGTCTCCATCGTCTTTATAACGAGCCTTGTGCAGTTTGCCCTGCGCGGATATGAGGTAGACGCGGTGAGCTTTATGAAAAAGCCGGTGAGCTACTACGACTTTGCGCTGAAATTCAGAAAAGCGGTCGACGTCTATCTTATGAACGAGGAGCGGAGCTTTACGGTCAATACGCCCGGAGGGCTTTGCAGGATATCGACGGATAAGCTCATGTACGTCGAGATACTGAACCACCGGCTTTACTATCACCTTGTGGACGACGTTATTGAGATGACCGGAGTGCTCGCCTCCGTCGAAAAGGAGCTGGAGGACTACGGATTTCTGCGGTGCAGCAGCGCTTTTCTCGTAAATCCCAAGTTCATACGCAGGATTCAGGGGCAGACCGTTATCGTCGGCGACCGCGAGATTTCCATTTCAAGACTGAGAAAGGCTGAATTTATGTCGAGGCTCGCTAACTGGTACGCGGGTCAGGGGAGGTGAGAGCGTGGACGTTTTATTCGTTTTCAGAGCGATAATCCTTGAATTTATCGCGGAGCTCTACGTTTTCTACGCCCTAACCACCAAAAGGCTCTCGCGCAGAGCCGACTACTGGCTGCGCCTTGCCGCGGGCTTTCTCGGAGTGCTGATAATCTCCCTCGGTCTGAGCTTTATTTACAAGTACATCGGCGGAACGGCGCCGGGAAGAATCGTAATCTATCTCATAATCTTCGCCGCGTCGACCGCCAATATTTACCTCGCCTGCGAGGAAAACTACACGAGCGTGCTTCTATGCTGCAGCGTAGCCTACGCCGCGCAGAACCTTGTGTATAAGCTCTTTCTCACGCTATGGACCTGGGGCGAGGCGTTCAGGCTCTACGACTCCTGGGGCGCCGCCTTCGACGTTATTTACCACGTTGTCTACTACGTCTTTTTTGCCCTTGCGGCTTTTGCGGCGTACAAGCTCTTTCTGAAGCGGATAGTGAAAAACGTCGCGGTCATAGATAACAATATGCTGGCGCTTGCGCTGATGGCGCTGGTGCTGACGGTGGTCATCTGCTCTGTTGAGGACGTGGCGTTTTCGCATCTGAGTATCGTGCGCGAAAACAGATTTGACAGCGGCGACCTCGTCGTTCTGCGCGAAACGGGGAATATACTCTCCATAATCGCCTGCGGAAGCGTGCTCGCCCTCGCCTCGATGACGCTGAGGCACAAGGAGCTCAAACAGGAGGTCGAGTATCTTCAGCACGCCATAAAGCAGAGCGAGATGCAGTATGAGATATCAAAGGACACGATAGGGCTCATAAATATCAAGTGCCACGATATGAAATACAAGCTCGCCGCCCTGCTCAAGAACGACGGAGTCCGCGCGCCGGAGCTAATTGAGGACATCAATAAGACTATCTCCATTTACGATTCGCAGGTGGAGACCGGAAACAAGCTCGTGGACGTCATTCTCACGGAGAAGAGCCTCTACTGCGAGCAGAACTGCATAAGCTTCTCCTGCATGGCGGACGGAGAAAAACTGAATTTCATCGAGGACGGCGACCTCTACTGCCTGCTCGGCAACATAATCGACAACGCGCTCGAGGCGGTCAGAGCCATCGAGGACAGAGATAAGAGAGTTGTGAATCTCGTCGTGCGGTCAAGGGGAGATATTCTGACCATCGAGGAGGAAAACTTTTTCTCCGGCGTTATAGAGTGGAAGGACGGCGCCGCCGTCACCACAAAGGAGAATAAGGATTACCACGGCTTCGGTCTGCGGAGCATCGAGCTCATCGCAAGCAAGTACGGCGGCTCGCTTACGACGTGGGCAAGCGGCGACGTTTTCCATCTCAGCATAGTTTTCGGCGCGGCTAAAGCAGAATAAGTAAAAATTTCGCATTTTAAGAAGCGCCTGTTGAATCGGGCGCTTCGATTTTTTATAGTGGAGCCACCAAAAGAAAAAAGAGGGATCACTATGAAAATGAAAGGAACTATCGCAATACTTCTCGTTATCGCGCTTGCGGCGGCTCTTGTCGGATGCTCGCCCAAGGGTGAAACGCAGAATCTGACGGACGCTCCGCTCACCGGAGAGACTGTCGCGGATTTTGCCTCCGGCGCGCCGGAGGCGATGTTCCCCTCCGACGGATGGTCGAACGGCAACCCGTTCAACGTGTTCTGGAAGGGCGACTGCGTCAGCTTCTCCGACGGCGAAATGCACCTCGGTATCGAGAAGCCTGCCTCCGGCGGGGATAACTGGGAGTACTACGGCGGCGAGGAGCGCTCGAGCCTGTGGTACGGCTACGGCGACTTCGAGGTCAGAATGAAGCCCGCGAAGGTAGAGGGTACCGCCAGCACCTTCTTCACCTGCACCGGCCCCTACGATACCGGCCTCGACGGAACGCCGAATCAGCACGATGAGATCGACATCGAGTTTCTCGGCAAGAACACCAAGGGCGTGCAGTTCAACTACTTCGTAAATGGTCAGGGCGGCCACGAGTACTGGTACGATCTCGGCTTCGACGCCAGCGAGGAATACCACGATTACGGCTTCCGCTGGGAGGAAAACTCCATCACATGGTTCGTTGACGGCAAGCCCGTATACAAGGTAAACCGCCAGTCCGGCGAGCCGTTCCCCTCGCATCCGGGCAGGATCCTCGCAAACTACTGGTGCGGCACCATCGAGGCTGTCGCGTGGATGGGCGCATACAAGGATTCGGCGGCAACGGCGGATTATCAGTGGATAAAGTCGAGCGCGCAGAGCTATGACCTCAATCCGGCTCCCGCTGAGCAGGAGAACGGCGCAGATGAGATCGCCGCCTCCGCTGTCGACTGGAGCGCCGTGGAGCCCATCGAGCTCGCGTTCACCTCCACAAACGGAAAGCATGAGATCGAGAGCGCCGGCACTGTCACAAAGGTTACATACTCCGGCATCGACAACGACTGGTCGAATATCACCGCCGCGCTCGAGGGCAAGGCTAACGGCGGCAACGTCATGAGCCTCAGGCTCAGAAACGACGACGCAAGCGACGATCACAGAGTCAGGATCGACCTTATGAAGGACGGAAAGTGCGTCAACACCTCCGCGACGATGGATGGCGCGGGCGTTTTCACCGACCTTGAGTGGGGCGGAAGCTTCTTTGAGAATATCCCCGCCGGAGGCGAGGCTGAGATAGAGATCGTAGGCTCAGCTGAGCCCGACGCCATCGTTATTATGCTCGACTCCATGCGCCAGGGCGATGAGAAGCAGTATTCCGGCGCCTACACGATAAGCGATATTAAATTTGCCTCCTCAGGCGCCGAGGCGGCGCCCTCTGAGCCGGCGCAGACCGACGAGCCCGCCGATGAGAGCGGAGTTACGATAAACGGCGCCGCAGTCAAGGTCACGACCGACGGCAGCTATGCCATCGACGTTACCGACGCCGGATTTACCGCAGAGTATGAGAATATCGCTGGCAACTCCTACCAGACCGTTTACGCGAACACCTACGAGGCGATGGCGGGAAGCAACGTGTTTACCGCGAAGCTCACAAACTCCGGCGCAGAGCCCGCCAATATCCGCGTTGACATCTCCTGCGACGTTCAGAGCGGCAATTCCACCGCAGCAAACCTCGCCGCCGCGCAGAACGGCGCGGAGGTTTACACCGACCTCGAGTGGGGCGGCTCGACCTTCACGGTACAGCCGGGCGAAACCGCCGATATAGCCATTGAGTACGACGTGGAGCGCGCACCGAAGGGCGTCCTCTTCTTCTTCGACTCCGCTAAGTACGACGATAACGGCACCCATTCCGGCTCCGTAACGGTTTCCGAAATGGCGTTTTCCAGCGGTGAGGTCGCCCTTGAGGCGGCACCCGCAGCAGTCACAACAGCAGCAGTGATCAGGGACAGCTCAACAGCTGTCCCTTCCGCGCCAAAGGTCAAAAGCATAGAGATAAACGGCAGAAGCTCCGCGCTGAATATCACCGACGGGTATACTGTCAAGACCTTCGACGGCGGCTTTTCGGCGGAGTACAAGGACCTGCCCGGAAATTCCTACAAGACCGTCTACTGCGCTCTCGGCGATATGGCGGGCGCATACAACACCGCGGTTTGCGAGATAGAAAACCCCGGCGAGCTGGAGGTTAAGGTCAGAGTTGACCTCACGAGCGCGAAAGCTGTCGCAAATACGAACGCCGCAAACGTCAGAGCCGTGCAGAACGGCGCGGAAGCGCCGACCGACCTTGAGTGGGGCGGCAGCGTTTTTGTGATCGCGCCGCAGAGCAAGGCGTCTGTCGCGGTCGAGTACGATCCCGCGAGAGAGGTTGACGGACTTCTCTTTTACTTCGACTCCGCGACCTATGACGATCCAACTGCGCATTCGGGCGCAGTCAGAGTCACTGGCATAAAGCTCACAAATGATGGCGCCGAGCCAACCGCGAAAGAGGAAGAGGAGAGCGATAAGACAGAGGAAAAGACGCCGGGCGTTCTTGTAAACGAAACCGTCGTCGCCTTTGAGGGGCAGTACGACGTTGCCTACGCCGAGGACGGCGCCTCGATGACAGTCAGCTACGAAAATGTCGGCGGCGCTTCGTATAAAACGCTCTACGGGCAGATCGCGGATATACTCGGAGAGAGCGAGGCGTTCACCGCAAAGATCAAAAACCTCGGCACCGCTCCCGCAACTGTGCGAATTGACATTAACAGCGCGACCGAGAAGAACAACACAAAGGCGGCGAACGTCCGTGCTGAGCAGGACGGAAAGTCCGTGCCCACCGATCTCGACTGGGGCGGAAGTGTTTTCGTTATCCAGCCGGGCAGGACGAGCGAGATCTACGTTGAGTTTGACGCCTCGCGCACCGTTGAGGGCGTGCTCATCTACTTCGACTCCGCAACCTACGGCGATACCGGAGTTTACTCCTCGACTCTCACGCTCTCCGGGCTTTCTCTCTGCGAGAAGCGCGAGGCGCCGAAGCCGGAGCCGGCTGACGTTTCCTATATTCCCTATACCCCGCCCGCGCCGAGCAGTGTGAGGATAAACGGCAAAAGCGTGAGCTTCAACGCATGGGGCAGCCCGACCTACACACTGAGCTATCCCGACGGCACCCTCGCGGCGGCGTACAAGAATATAATGGGCTCTACATATATCGGCTTCAACGGCGATATCACCGCCGTCAAGGTCAGGTCTAACGGCTATAACAAATTCACCTTTACGGTCAAGAACGAGGGCGCGGAGAGCGCGCTCATCGGCGTGGATATCAGAACGGAGACTGAAAAGGTCGCGGAAGCGGAGGGTCAGGAGGTGCATTCCACTATCCTCGACGCCGAGATAGTTTCCGGAGAGGCTGAGGGGCTTAACCTGAACAAGGACTGGAGGAACGTCTCGTTCAGCGTTCCGGCGGGAGGGAGCGCGACGGCAGCGCTTCTCTTCGAGCCGGGCTGGAATATAGATAAGCTCAGCTTCAGCGTCGACTCCGGCTGGGAGGGAAACCCCGCCGCCCATACCGGCAGGGTGGTGCTCAGTGATATGGAGTTTACGAAGTATCAGCCCTTTGCCGGAAATGACGAGGTTGAGATAACCTACGACGTTCTTACAAAGAAGAGCACGGCGGTGTTCTCTGAGAATGGCGGAGCGCTTACCATACCCGAAAAGCCAAAGACCGGAAATAACAAGGTCTCTGTTGAGCTTACAAACCCCACCGACGAGGACGTGACCGTGAAGGTCGAGGTAGATTCAGCGCCGCTTCTTATGATGCTTAGAAGCGTTACATCGCCGGACAACACGTTCACGGTTCCGGCGCACAGCACCATCACCGCCGAGGTGAGCTTTGACGGCGAAAAGCCAGTGAGCGGCGTTAAGATTTCCAGCTCCACCGCCGCGACGATAGAGATAGGCGAAATATCCTTCTCCACAGCATCAGAAGAGCCCGAGCCTCAGACGGAGCCTTCTGCAACAGCGCTCGCAGTCGGCGAAAAGCAGATAAGCTTTGACGGAAACAACGACTACACCGTCACCTACAACGCAGACGGTACAGAGGCGACGTTTGAGTATGCCGGAATAGCCGGCAACTCATATAAAAACGCTTACGGATGGTATGGCGCGTTCGGCGAAGCTGACACACTGAGCTTTAAGGTAAAGAACAACGGCGAGAACGCCGCAAAGATTCTCACAAAGATTTCTGTCG
>JAFSJE010000075.1 GCA_017439425.1 Oscillospiraceae bacterium | reverse complement strand
GTTGAGGGAACGGGGATGATAGCCGCGACCTGTCTTGTAATAGTCGTAGTAATCCTTCACAAAATACGGCGCGTCCTCCGGCAGCGGATCGACGACACCGCCGCCGAGCTTGTATTCGCCGGCTTTAAGGTCTTCCAGACGCTGCGCGCACATAGCGGCTCTCTTCTGATAGCGGGCTTCCTCGCTGTCCTCAGAATCGAAGTATCCCTTCGCGTTGACGCGGGTCATGTCATACATGGTCGAGGCGACCGTCGCCTTGATGCGGGTGTCCAGCGCCGCGGTATTCAGCGCCATACCGCCCCAGCCGCAGATGCCGATGATACCGATCCGATTCGGATCGACCTTGTCGCACAGGGAGAGGAAATCCACCGCCGCCATGAAATCCTCAGTGTTGATATCCGGGGAAGCCATGTAGCGCACGTTCCCGCCGCTCTCACCGGTGAAGGAGGGGTCAAAGGCAAGCGTCAGAAAGCCGCGCTCCGCCATGGTCTGCGCATACAGCCCGGAGCACTGCTCCTTGACGGCTCCGAAGGGGCCGCAGACCGCGATGGCCGGGAGCTTTCCCTCTACGCCCTTCGGAACGTACAGATCCGCTGCCAGTGTGATGCCGTAGCGATTGATAAAAGTGACCTTGCTGTGATCCACCTTGTCGCTTTTGGGAAAGGTCTTGTCCCATTCTTTTGTCAATGTAAGTTCTGCCGGTTTCAACATGATTCAATCTTCCTTTCGGTGATTATTATTCTTTGTTTGTCTGATCAGATAGTCGATACGGTCGACTTTCCGCTGGCACTCGTGCATATCCTCCACCATATCGCAACGCTGCAGCTTCAGGAATCTGACAAGCTCTGCCTCCCGCCCTGATTGATATAACTGCATCGCCCTCTCTATGAGCTCTTGCCGTACACCGGTATCGGCAAGAAAGGACTTCAATGTTTCCGAATAATCTGACACTGTTATCTGCACTCCTTGGCTCCTTGTTCCTTGGTTCGCTTTTATTATAACGCATTGACTTTATGCTCGCTAATGGTTATAATGAATATCGTGATATTCGTATTAGGAATATCACGAAGGGGGAATACCATGGAGATAAGAACACTTCGGTACTTTCTCGCTGTTGCGCGGGAGGAAAATATGACGAGAGCCGCCGAGCAGCTTCATGTGACGCAGCCCACGCTGTCAAAGGCTTTGAAGTCTCTTGAGGACGAGCTCGATAAAAAGCTGTTCACCCGTCACAGCTTCAGCATTCGTCTGACGGATGAAGGCGTCCTGCTCCGCGACAGAGCGGAAGACCTTGTCAGCATGGCGGATAAGATTGAGAAGGAATTCATTTCTCTTGATGATATCTCCGGCGGTGAGTTGTTCCTCGGATTGGCGGAATCCTATCAGATCAAGTATGTTGCAGATGCGATCAAAGCCTTGAAGGAGCGATACCCGAAGCTGCAATATCACATCACCAGCGGCGACACGGAGCAGGTTGCGGAAAAGCTTCAGAAAGGACTTTTGGACTTTGTTGTCCTCGCAGAAGAACCGGACAGGAACAAGTACGAATTTATAGCTCTTCCAGAAGCGGATCGCTGGGGATTGATTCTTCCGGCGGACGATCCTCTTGCGGAGCGGAAGAGCTTCAGTCCTTCCGACCTCCGCGGACTTCCGCTGTTCTGTTCCGAGCAGGCTTGGCATCAGGAAATAAGGAACTGGGCCGAAAGGGATTTTGATGCTTTTCATCTCGAAGGTTCGTTCCGGCTGTCATACAACGGATCGATCTTCGCCAAGGCAGGGCTCGGATACCTGCTGACCTTTGATAAACTGATCGACGTATCATCTGACAGCGGGCTGGTATTCAGACCGCTTAGCCCGCACCTCGAAACGAAGTTATATCTTGTCTGGAAGAAGTATCAACCGTTTACACCGATTGCCGAACGGTTTTTGGAGCAGGTCAAAGCTTCATTTTAGACAATTTTTCAGTGAAAACGAAAAAAGGCAACGCATATGAGGCGGCTTCGAAATGCGGAGAGGGGCGCTATATCAAGGTGAATATGTCGGGCGTTGCGGAAATGCTCTCGATACACATAGAAAACACCTTTACAGGCGAGCTTTCGTACGAAAACGGAAGGCTCCGCACCACAAAGTCTGACCCCGGAGGACACGGCTTCGGCATACGGAGCATGGAATGGATAGTAAAGCGCTACGACGGCACGATAAGCTCCGGCGCCAAGGGCGGCATATTCTCGCAGGATATCCTGCTGCCGCTCCCGCTTACACGAGATAAGGAGGAAATATGAAATATTTCGTAGATATAAATGCCGCGGAGGGCGGCGACGGAAGCGAAAAAAGCCCCTTTAGGCATATAAATGACGCGGCTCAGCTTGCCCGCCCCGGCGACGAGGTGCTGGTCTGCCCCGGCATTTACCGGGAGGAGGTCGACCCGGCGTTTTCCGGCACCGAGGAGGCGAGGATAACATACCGCTCTCTTGAGAAAAACAAGGCGGTCATAACCGGCGCGGAGCCTCTTTCGGGGTGGGCGCCGATAGGCGGCGGAGCGTATTCGGCAAGAGTGCCGAACAGCGTTTTCACCGGCAGAAATCCATACACGACGCTTGTCTCCGGCGACTGGTTCAACGCCGGCTTCATCGCCCACCTCGGCGACGTCTTTCTGAACGGCAGAAGCATGTACGAGGTTTCGGACAAGGGCGCCGTTCTGTCGCCGAAAAGGTCGCCGGCATCCTGGGAGCCTGAGTTTTCGGAGTACGTCTGGTGCTCTGAGCAGGAGGGTGACGAGACCGTGTTCTACGCTAACTTCGGCGGGAAGGATCCGAACGGGGAGTGCGTGGAATTTACCGCCCGCAAGGCTTGCTTTTACCCCTCCCGCGAGGGCGTGAGCTATGTTACGGTGTCGGGCTTTACGATCACGAAGGCGGCGACCCAGTGGGCGCCTCCGACGGCGTATCAGGAGGGGATGATCGGCCCGCACTGGTCAAAGGGCTGGATAATAGAGGACTGCGAGATCTCTGAGTCAAAGTGCGCCGGAATCTCGCTCGGAAAGTACTATCAGCCGGAAAACGACAATAAATGGCTCAGGGAAAAGCTCAAGGACGGCACTCAGACAGAGCGCGAGGTAGTGTGCCTTGCCGTGCGCGAGGGCTGGACGAAGGAGCGCGTAGGCAGCCACGTCGTGCGCCGCTGCAATATCCACGATTGCGGTCAGGCCGGTATCGTCGGGCATCTGGGCTGCGCTTTTTCGCTTATCGAGGATAACCATATCCACCACATCAATCTTAAGCAGAATCTCGCCGGAGCGGAGATCGGCGGAATTAAGCTCCACGCCGCCATTGACACGGTCATCCGCCGCAACCGCATCCACCACTGCACCCGCGGACTCTGGCTCGACTGGCAGGCGCAGGGCACGAGAGTTACTCAGAACGCCTTTCACCACAACGGACTGCCGAAAGATGAGCTCATAAGCATGAGCACGATAGGCAGCATCGGAGAGGACATTTTTATTGAGGTCTCCCACGGCCCGACGCTTGTTGACAACAATCTCCTCCTGTCCCCGAGAGCGTTGAAGCTTCCGACGCAGGGGTTTGCCATTGCGCATAATCTCATCGCCGGTTCCCTTGTGTGCGTGGGAAGGGGAGTGACGAACGGCTCGGCGCATATTCCGAGTCCGCGCTATACTCCGTATCACGTTCCGCACAGTACCGAAATTGCCGGATTTATGACGATCCTCCACGGCGACGCGCGGTTTTATAACAATATTTTTGTGCAGCAGCCGGTGCATCCGCTGCTGAAGCTGACGGGCATCGTCGGAAAGCTGCCGCAGCTTGAATGGGACGATCTGAATATAAAGTGCGGGCTGCAGCCATATAACGGATACCCGACCGAGGAGGAATATCTTAAAAATTTTGAGGGCTACTGCGGAATGGGCGCTCCCGCGGGCGACAGATATTATTCGCATCTCCCGGTGTGGACGGGCGGAAACGTATATTTTAACGGCGCCTCACCGCGTAAGGGCGAAGCGGACGCAGTCTGCGTCAGGGAAAAGATCGAGCTGCGCCTGACTGAGAAAAACGGAAGATGGACGCTGCGCACCGATATTTACAAGCGGCTGCCGAAAAGCTCCTGCGCGCTCATAGACAGCGCTATTCTCGGAAGAGCCTTCGAGCCGGAGCAGCGCTTTGAGAACCCGGACGGCTCTCCGGTCGCGCTTGACGTCGATTTTCTCGGCAGCACCCGAAGCCGGGTGGTCATAACCGGTCCGTTTGCCGCGCCGGTTGAGGAGATAAGTCTCTGACAAAAGAAAAACCACGCATCGGGCTGATGCGTGGTTTTTATGCTTTCGGGTCAGAAAAAATTAGGCTGCCCAAAGGGCTGGCGCAGACCACCCGCAGAAGCGGGTACGAATAATACCAGAGGTAAAAAGGAAATGCCTCGGTCAAGAGACAAACGCCGGGCTCGTTTCAATACCATGTTCGTGCGCCCAGGTGACTCTTGTCACCTCCTCGACGAAGTATTGTTCCTTTGGCGTGGCACTGTAATAACGAAAACCAAACTGCTCGCAAACACTGAATAACAAATCGGAATATTTCAGATTTTCTTTATCAGGCAATGCAAAATGCCCGCTCAGATAAAATGCCATTGCGCCTGCTAATGTCTGAGATAAACAGTAAGAAAGAACATATCGTCTTCAGTGGCGGTTTCAACGCTGCCGCCGTATTCATCGGCGATAAATCGCATACTCTTCAGACCAAAGCCATGGTGCGCCTTGTCCGGCTTTGAGGTGCCGCAGACAGGCGAAGAGCCCGGATCAAAATAGTTTGCAACCTCAACCGTGACCCCGTCAGTATTTTCAAGCACGTTGAAGCTTATTATCCGTCTGTTTTCTTCAAGCGGCATTACGGCCTCAACGGCATTTTCGAGCGCATTGGACAAAAGCGCATAGAGCTTTGAGGGCTCGATAAAGGAAAGACTTTCGCCTCGTGCCGACCAATCGAGCCGGATTCCGCGGCTATCACAGTAGAGCTTCTTCTGATAAAGCACAGTGTCAAGTATTTTGTTGCCGGTATTTATGTTGCTGTCGTAAATCTCGACAGCGTCGCTCAGCGCTTTCAGCTCCTCGGCGGTCAGCTTGCCCTGCAGATTTGCAAGCTGCCTGCGCAGGTCGTGAACCTTCATATTCACGACCTCTATATTATCCCGCATATCGTCGTAACGCTTTTTCTCCCGGTTTAACAGCTCTTCTGTCATATTCAGCTCTGTCTGCAATCTCTTTTTTGACAGAAAGCCTGATCTGACGGCGATAATAAGAGCGTAAATAATCAGCATAAGGAGCTTTACGCACACAGAAAGCTCAAAGCTCATCGGCTGATAAAAACGAGTTATCGGATAAATAACGCCGCGTATAAAAAACGCGACGGCAGAGAGCGTCAGCGCTCCGGCGAGGTCGATTTCAACGAACCTCTTCTTCTCAGCGCGGCTGAAAAGCCACACGACAGCGCATAAAAATGCGCCCTGAATGAGAATATATATCGCCCAGTCTCGAAGGGGAGAATAGTCGGAGAAAAAGGAAATGCTCTCGAGGTCGCTTCTGCCGAAGAGGTTTCGCAAAAGCGGAATAACGGTCCCGGTGAAATTTTTTGTCACTATAACGCTCGAAAAGAGCATAAAAGTACGCGCCGGCGACTCCTTGTAGCAGAAGAGGATAAATCCGAGAAGCATAAGCAGAAGAGCGGAATCGAAAAATATTCTGACAGGTACAGAATCCAGCTCAGTTCGCATTATACCTAAAAGCAGACACAGAAACAGCTCGATGAAAAAAGAAACGGCAAAGCGGAGCGGAAAAATGCTCCGCTTTTTCAGCTTAAAGCCCAGAACGGCAAGGTAAATCGCGAGCAGTACCGCTTCGATTACGGCTATGTAAGTATTTAACGAATACTTACCGAGAATATCTCCTGTAATGCTCATCGACCACACTCCATATAGCGCTCAAGTCTGTTGATAAAATCCTTTTTATATACCCTGCCGATGGAAACAGAGTTACCGCCGGCTATAACGGAGTCGCCCGAAATTGAGTCGACCCGCCCGAGATTCACAATAAAAGAGCTTTTGCAGCGGGCAAAGTATGCAGGAAGCTCTTTTTCGGCGTCGGATAAACTTATCCTTCGGTTAAAATCAGCATCCTCGGTGTGATAGACCGTAAAGTGATCGGAGGATTCGAGATAGATTATTTCGTCCGCATTCAGCCGGACTGTGCTGCGTCCGCTTGTGAAGGTCAGAGAGGTCTCGCCCTTAGTGCCGATACGTTTCAGAATTTGGGCAAATTTAAGATTAAAAACATCCGGCTCCACGGGCTTTAGTATATAGTCTGAGGCGCCGACGTCATACCCCTCGATCGCATAGGAGCGCAGACTTGTAATGAAGGCTATAACGGCATCACCGTGCGTGCTGCGAAGCTTTTTTGCCGCGTCCATTCCACTGAGCTGCGGCATCTGAATATCGAGAAAATATATATCAAAATCGAAATCGCTGTCCAGGAGCGAAACAGCGCTGTCAAAAATACGAACGAAAAAAATACGGTGCTTTTTTCTCCCGTATTCCTCGATATATGACTTTATCTGCGAGGAATATAGCGCCTCATCCTCGACTATTGCTATTCTCAGCATTTTTTGCCCCCTTATTAGAGAAGCTCTGATTAAATCCGACTTCGGCGCTTAGCGGCTCCTTTTTCACCGGAATCAATCAGACCTTCCTTTAGAATTATAAAAGGGCTTATTGCGCTTGTCAACAATGTATTTCGGCGCCAAAACTTGAAAGGTTGCGCCGTATCGGTTGCGGAAGGAGGAACGGCAATTTATTATAACTGTAAAATAAGAAACGGAGGATAGTTATGAGAAAATATCAAAAATGGGTAGGACTTACCGCCGTGTTTGCGCTTCTTTTCAGCATGGCAATAAGCCTTACAAGCTCAGCGTTCTACTATTCCGGCTATGTAAACAGCTTTCTCGGTCTTACGGGACAGACAATAGCCGTTGAAGGCGATACTGATTATTTCCCCAGTGCCTATGGCGAGCTGAATGCGGAAAACTCAGATAAGCTGATGGCGGATGAAAAGGCGCACAACATTGCCGCCATGCACGAGGGCACCGTTATGCTCCGCAATGAAAACCGCGCTCTTCCGCTTACAGAGGCGGAAAGAAAAATCACTATCCTCGGAAACAATGCCGCCGACCCGGTATATCGCACGAACGCCGGCAACGCCAGCTTTTCGCCGGAGCTCGGAGGAACACTCTATGAGGCGCTTGAGAATGCGGGCTTCAGCATAAATCCCGTTATACGCGACGCCTATGAGAACAGCGGCGTGCGCCGCGTTTCGACCGCAACGCGCGGCACCTCCTCCATCGGAGAGGTGCCGGTGAGCTTTTACACCGACGAGATGAAGGCGAGCTTTGACGACTATTCAGACGCCGCAATCATACTCTTTACGCGCTACGGCGGCGAGGGCGTTGATCTCGATATGAGTGACGCCGACGGTGTTCCGATGCTCTCGCTTCACAAGACTGAGTCAGACCTTTTGAAGCTTGTGAAGGACAGCGGCAAATTCGGGAAAATAATCGTTCTCATCAACAGTCCCTTTGCTATGGACGTGCAGTGGATAGAGGACGAGAGCTACGGCGTTGATGCCTGCCTTGTTTTCGGCGCAACCGGCGACTACGGTTTCATCGGACTTGCAGATATACTGACGGGCGCATCTGATGTGTCGGGTCACCTTGCGGATACATGGGCTTCCTCAAGCCTTTCCAGCGCAGCCATGCAGAACTTCGGGGATTTCAAGTTTACAAACCTTGAAAAGCTTTACGGCGACCGCTATCTTGTCTACGCAGAGGACATCTATGTCGGATATAAATATTACGAGAGCCGGTACCAGGACGAGGTGCTCGGCATAAACAACGCAACATCCTCCGCTGGTGCGTTTATGGGGGAGGAGTGGCACTATGCAGATGAAATGGCGTACCCCTTCGGCTTCGGACTGAGCTATGCGGACTTCACTCAGGAGGTGGAGAGCATTGAGTGGGACAGAAGCGATCATACCCTGACCGCAGAGGTAAAGGTCACAAATAACGGCGGTTATGACGGCACCTCCAAGTCGCTCGTTCAGCTCTATGCACAGCTTCCTTATGAATCCGGCCAGGCGCAGAAGTCTGCCGTTCAGCTTGTGGGCTTTCAGAAAACAGGAGAGCTTAAAGCCGGCGAGAGCGAGACTGTGACCATTACGATTTCTGACTATTTCTTTGCCGCATACGATGAAACGGCACAGAACGGAGCAGACGCTTCCAGGCAGGGCTGTTATGTTTTTGATGCGGGCGATTATTATTTCGCCATAGGAAATAACGCCCACGATGCGCTTAACAACATACTTGCGGCAAAGGGCGCCGGCGGTATGATCGACGAGAAGGGAAACCCCGTTAAGGGAGATGCGCTGAAGGCGGCAAAATTGACGCTTGAAAGCTATGATAACGTAACCTACGCCGTAAGCCCGGTTACGGGCGCGGTAGTATCAAACCAGCTTCAGAACGCGGATCTGAACGGCTACATAGACGGAGCGGTTAAGTATATGACGCGCGACGACTGGAGCACCTTCCCGAAGAGTGTGGAAAACCTCACCGCTACCGACGAAATGAAGACTCTTATGGTAGGCGCAACTTACGTTAAGCCCTCCGACGCACCGGATACGGGTGACGTTGTATTCAATGAGGACGCGGGGCTTAAGCTCATCGATATGAAGGATGTGCCTTATGGCTCAGATGAATGGAAGACCTTTATAGACCAGCTCAGCATTAATAATCTCGGCACAGTCTGCGGCGATAACCGCGGCGTCGTTGCGATACCGGAGGTGGGCAAGCCTGCTAACGCCTCCACAAACGGCCCCAGCGGCGTTCAGGGAAGCTATTCCAAGGGAAACGGCAAATCCTGCACGCTCTACGTTGACGAGCCTATTCAGGCGGCAACCTTTAACCTCGACCTCGCAAGAGAGCGCGGTGCTTTTATGGCTGAGGATGCCGCTTATGCCGGGGTCACGATGGTATTCGGCCCGGGCGCTAATATCCACAGAACCGCATATCTCGGACGAAACAGCGAGTATTTCTCTGAAGACGGATTCCTGAGCTATCAGATGAGCCGTGCAAACGCCATGCCGATGACGGAGCGGGGCATAATCACGGGCTTCAAGCACTTCTGCCTTAACGATCAGGAGGTAAACCGCCACGGAGTCGCCACCTTCGCTACAGAGCAGGCATGCCGCGAAATCTATTTCAAAGCGTTTGAGGGCGCCCTTGCGGACGGAGCGGGACTCGGCGTTATGACGAGCTATAACCGCATCGGACTCACCGCATCTCCCGCACACAAGGGGGCTCAGATAGAGATACTGCGCAATGAGTGGGGCTTCAAGGGAATCAACATAACCGATTCAAGCAAGGACGCCGCCGACTATGTTCTTACGGCGGAGTGCATTACGAGCGGTACCGACCTCTTCCTCAGCGATACCGGCAGAACGAGTCAGCTCGCTAATCTCGTTATCAAGGAGCGCGACGGCAATATACTCAACTGGATGAAAACCGCAAACGAGCATTTCTACTACGCGCACAGCCGTTCCGTGCTTATAAACGGACTTTCACAGGAGACCGTTATCGAGAACACAGTGTACTGGTGGCAGCCTGCGCTTATCGCGGTTTGCGGAGTTTTCGGAGTCCTTACGTTAGCCTGCGCAGCGGCTTTTGTCTGGAAGGCATATATAAAGAAGGAGGCTAAATAAGATGAAGAAGCTGAATTTCGGAAGAATAGCGCTCATAGCAGGAGGTGCTGTCGCACTCATAGGCAGCATTCTTTACATCGTTCTTGACGGCTCCGACAAAACCTTCAGCGTTATCGCATTCGTTCTCGGGCTTTTAGGCGCAGCCTCAACCCTTTTCGGACTTATTACCGATTTCAAGTTCTCTCCTCTTATACCGGCTGTTCTGTATTCCGCTGCCTGCGCCCTCGTTCTGAGGGTCGCAGTACCGAGCCTTTCGGATGTTTGGAACAAGGTAAACTTTATCGGCGGCAACGCTGTCCTCGGCATGACCTTCGCAGCGGTTTATCTTATCGCCGCCGTCGCCGCCGTCATCGCTTGCTTTGCGGGAACGAGTGAAGCATGAGTGCAGCGCTTGTCACCGCCCCATGCGAGAAGATAGAGGGCATATCTGAAAACGGGATCCGGAAATTCCTGGGGATACCCTATGCTCGGGCAGGGAGATTTGAATATCCCCGCGAGGTAACGCAATGGGAAGGTACTCTAAGCGCCGTTTCCTGCGGAAACGCGCCGATTCAGGCGCGAGCCTACGAGGAATACGGAGAGAGCGAATTTAGCCGTCGGGAATTTATGGAGGGGGTTATCTCCGGATACTCTGAGGACTGCCTGTTTTTGAATGTATTCGCGCCGGAAAACGCCGAGGGCTGCCCGGTTGTGATAGCCGTTTACGGCGGAGGCCTTTTCTCCGGGCAGTCTGATGAAAAGGTCTTTAACGGCGAGGCTTTTGCAAAGCGCGGCGTTATACTTGTTACATTTAATTACAGGGTCAATATTTTCGGCTTCTGCGCCATGAAGGAACTGGAAGACGAAACCGGTAAGTGCGGAAACTACGGCTATTACGATCAGCATACGGCTTTTATGTGGGTCAGGCATAATATATCGGCGTTTGGCGGAGATCCGGACAGAATGAGCCTTATCGGGCACTCCGCCGGAGCGTCCTCGGTTGAAACGCAGATAAAATCTCCGCTTAATGAAGGGCTTTTCAAGGGCGCCGTTATACAGTCGAGCGCCGGCTTTGCCACCGTTATGAAAACGGATAAAAATCGGGAGAAGGCATACGCTCTTTGGCGCAAGGTCTATGATAAAAGCGGAGCCGGGAGCGTCGATGAATTTAAATCGATGCCGGCAAAAAAGCTTTTTGACGCTTATATGGCTGCGTCCGGTAAAAACCCCATAGCCTTTGCTACGGCCATATACGATGAGAACTTCACATCTGAGGTAAAGAACAAACCCTGCCCGGTTAATATAATCTGCTCTCTGACCTCCGAGGATGTTCTTCCGATTCTCTTTTATATTATGATGAAAAAGCTCGCAAAAAGCCAGAAAGGGCACGGAGAAACGTACTTTTACTACTTCAAAAGGCAGCTGCCGGGCGACGAGTATGGAGCGTGGCACGGTGCGGAGCTTCAGTATATCTATGGAACTCTCTCCAGAAGCTGGAGACCTTTTACGCAGGAGGACTATACGCTTAGCGAGCGAATGACGGACTATATATGCAATTTTGCCGCAGCGGGAGACCCTAACGGCGAGGGACTTGAGCGCTGGGACAGCTTTTATAAGGACAGGAAGGCTATGGTGTTCGACGCCGGCGAGTCCGGAATGAAGAAGCTGAGCAGTCTGAAGCTGATAGTATCCGGTATTTTAAGAAAATTTCCGGAAATGTAAAATATTTAGAGATAAAGAATATGAAAAGATAAGGCCAAATGACCTTGACGAGGATATGCTTGACGTTACGCTCTCCTCCCCGAGCCGCATAACAAAGTCCAACGACCAGCAGTATTGGCTCGACACTGAGGCTTGGACGGAGGCTATGGGAAAAATAGTCATTCCACCTGCGGGACATGATGAAAACGGCAATGCAATCATAGATGAGAATGCAGCGCCATGGACTGCTCAGCAGTATCTCGAAAGCTTGGCTTTTGGAGAAAAGACAATTCAGGTAAACGGGAAAACTGCAAGCTTTGACTTTGACGCTGAGCTAATTGTCGCCTAAGCGAACATCCAGGAAGCGGCTATATGCTTCCTCCCCACCCGCGGATTACCCCACGAATAATACGAGAAATAAAGCGGTGGTGTTGGAGCTAGGCGAGATTGACATTGGGAAGGGTGCGAACTCCAGACGCTAACAATACTCGACAATGTGCGGTGGACGGCGGACGTTGATGCGGCCACCAACGGTCGCTCTGCGGTTGCCAGCAGCCGGATGCAAAAAAATATTCCAAGGTGTTCGTGACATGAGCCTCCATCGCGCATGATTCAAGTGCAAACGCAGCAAAACAGCGTCTTTTGGCCTGTTTGCCTTGGCAAATAGCCTATTATTCGCTACTCATGTAATGAGCCTTTCGCGGCATAAGGTTTTGCTAAAAAGGTGGCTGCTGGAAACCGCATCGCGGCTGTTCATCTCCGCATCGGGTGCCTCTGACCGCCGCAATATGCATACTCCTTAATCGATTCTTCTCCACAAACCATTTAACAATGTTATAACCGTCTGGCTGGCGTTTCTCTCAAAAAAATAAATAACGCACCTGACCGCGTATTCGTACTTCATATCTGTTGCCTTTACTGATGTGCGATAAAGAAGTAATAGAAGTGTAAAAAATTTTGCCGTTCCTATCCGGCACTTGCGCATTGTGTCGGATAGGTCGGGCGGTTATTCGGGCAAGTCCACCTTGCCAACAAAAGAATAATAAATCTCAAT
>JAFSJE010000074.1 GCA_017439425.1 Oscillospiraceae bacterium | reverse complement strand
TCCCGTCAACGGTCATCGGTGAGAAGCCTTCTTCGTTAGGCTTTGTGTTTTCGCTTAGCCTTGTGTTGTCGAGGTTATATCCTTCGATTCGCTGTTCAAGCGCCGCAATCTTCTGCGGAAAGTCTTTGAGTATCTGATCCTCAAGAGCGTACTTCTGACTGAGGTGGTTTGCCTTTAGCAGCTTTAGCTTCGCAACGACAACGTCGAGATCCATCTTCTCCTTTATCTGCGGATTGCCGGAGCATAAAGCCTTGATCTCGGCATAGCTGAGGGCTGTCTCGTCTATATCCTCAGCAGAACGTACCGGAGATTTCGAGGTCATTATCTGACCGATGAACTTCTGCTTGCTCTCCACAAGCTGGTATAGATAGCTGTCGAAGGTGTTTTCAGTAACATAGGTATAAATCTCAACCTCCGGATTTTCGTTGCCCTGGCGGACGATTCTTCCCTCGCGCTGCTGCAAATCTGCCGGTCGCCACGGGCAGTCGAGATGGTGAAGCGCAATAAGCTTCTGCTGAACATTCGTTCCGGCGCCCATCTTCTGCGTTGAGCCGATTAGCACGCGGATCTGTCCGCTTCTGACCTTGCCGAAAAGCTCCTTCTTCTTGACCTCGGTGTTTGCGCCGTGGATGAATGCTATCTCCTCAGCCGGTATGCCCTTCGCTATTAGCTTATCCCGGATGGCGTCATAGACGTTAAAGTGTCCATCGTTATGCGGCGTTGAGAGGTCGCAGAATATCATCTGAGTGGAGCGCTTGTCCGCCGTTCTCTGCCATATCTCGAATACGTTATCTGCACAAGCATTGACCTTTCCGGTATCGCTCTCAGGCAGCATCTCATTCATAAGCCGCTGATCGAGCGCGAGCTTTCTGCCGTCGTTCGTTATAACGAGCATATTATCCTCAGCGGAGTTTACCATGCCGCTTCTTACTCTCTCCGCTCTCTCCGCAAGACTTGCAACCATCTCCTTCTGCGCCTCTGACGGCTTCAGAACAACATTGTGGTAATTGGCTTTCGGCACCGGAAGATTCAGCATATCCGCCGTCTGTATATCCGCGGTCTCCTTGAACATACTCATTAGCTCAGGAAGGTTATAGAACTTGGCAAAGCGGGTTTTTGCGCGGTAGCCCGTTCCCTCGGGTGCGAGCTCTATTGCGGTAACCGTTTCACCGAAGGTGGAAGCCCAGGAGTCGAAGTGTATGAGGTCGTTTCTTTTCAGCGTGTTGTACTGCAAATACTTCTGCATTGTGTACATCTCGACCATCGTATTAGAGATCGGCGTACCGGTGGCAAACACAACTCCTTTTCCGCCGGTCAACTCATCGAGATAACGGCACTTCATATAAAGATCGCTCGACTTCTGCGCCTCGGTCTGGGAAATACCGCCCACGTTGCGCATCTTCGTAAATGCGGCAAGGTTTTTATAATAATGCGCCTCATCAATAAAGAGCTTGTCTACACCGAGTTCCTCGAAGGTCACAACGTCATCCTTTCGGCTCTGATCGTTGAGCTTATCCAGCTTCGTCTGCACCTGCTTTTTCGCCTTTTCAAGCTGCTTAATGGAGAAGCGTTCGCCTCTGTTCTTTTTCAGCTCGTTGATGCCCTCAAGGATTTCATCAAGCTGCTCCTGAAGCATATATTGCTGTCGCTCGGAAGAGAGCGGTATCTTTTCAAGCTGTGAATGCCCGATTATCACGGCGTCATAGTCGCCTGTTGCAATACGTCCGCAGAAGCGTTTGCGGTTCTTCGTTTCAAAGTCCTTAGCAGTCGCAACTAGGATATTAGCAGACGGATAGAGCTGCAAATACTCCGCCGCCCACTGCTCCGTCAGATGATTCGGAACAACGAACAAGCTCTT
>JAFSJE010000073.1 GCA_017439425.1 Oscillospiraceae bacterium | reverse complement strand
CTCCGCCAGCTCCGTAGAGAAGTATCATTAACCCTGTAGCGTTTCATGGCCATATCCGTAGCAGCCGGATATTTCAGAATGGTTCGGAAACGCTCGCCACCTTGCTTTCCGATAAACCCGGATGGGCAGGAGGGTCTTGGCGCACCTTCATTCGGCTGGGGCTTTCGCCCCCGCTCAGGAACGTATCTGATGAATGTGTATTCAGTTGTCAAGCAGCGGTGAGTAGGAATTTCTCCTCTCACCCTCCTACCGCAACCTTCGAGGCTCCAAAACGACATTTATTTTTAAAAATTTCAAAAAAATTTTTTTCGCGCTGTGTTAATACTCCCAACAAACAAAAATAGCCCGCCGATTTTTCTCGGCGGGCACAAAACAAAAAAAGACCCACTACCTTTCGATAGTGAGTCTCTTGCAGGATAACGATGGGTTATGCCATTCAATGAGGAATCGCATATTTTTGCCTTCCGATTTGGAGATCGAAAGGAGATTTTTGGAGACTAAATTGGTGATTCGAGCCGATTTCGGCCCCTCAATCAATACAGCTTAGCACCCGCGGGGATGTGAGGATCGACCATCAGAAGATGGAGTTTTTCTTCCTCGCCCTCATGGTGAACGGCACTGATCAGCATACCGCAGGAGTCTATGCCCATCATGGGTCTGGGAGGCAGATTTGTGATGGCGATGCAGGTCTTACCGACCAGCTCTTCCGGCTCATAATATGCGTGAATACCGCTCAAAATCGTCCTTTTCTCGTCAGAACCGTCATCCAAAGTGAACTTTAAGAGCTTCTTGGACTTGGGTACTGCCTCGCATGCGAGAACCTTAACAGCGCGGAAATCGCTCTTTGAGAAGGTCTCAAAATCAACAAAATCTTGGAACAGCGGCTCGACCACGACATTGGAAAAGTCGATTTTTTCTTCGACTACAGGTGCCGCGGGGGCGGGCTTATCTTCCGCCTTGGTCACAGTCTTTTCGGCCTTATCGCTGTCCAAGGGTTTCATTGTCGGGAACAACAAAACGTCGCGGATGGACTCGGAATTTGTAAGCAGCATCATAAGTCTGTCAACACCGAAGCCGAGGCCGCCCGTGGGAGGCATACCGTACTCGAGGGCGTTGATGAAGTCGTAATCGACCTGCGCACCGGTATTCGGCTCGAGCTTCTTGCGGTCTGCGACCTGCTTCTCCATTCTGCCGCGCTGATCGATAGGATCGTTCAGCTCGGAGAAGGCGTTGCCGAACTCGGTTGCGTTTATAAAGTACTCAAAACGCTCGGTGAACATAGGATCGTCGGGCTTGCGCTTTGCAAGCGGGCTTATCTCTACGGGATAATCGTAAATAAACGTCGGCTGGATGAGCTTTTCCTCAACGTAAGCGTCGAAGAACTCTGCGAGGATCGAGCCCTTGGTCGGGATCTCCGGAAGCGCGACGTTGTGCTCCTTCGCGCACTTTATAGCGTCCTCATCGGTCTGCCAGTCGTTGAAATCGACGCCGGAGTACTTTTTGACTGCCTCGATCATCGTTAGCTTTTCCCAGTGTCCGAGGTCGATGATATTACCCTGATACGGCACCTGAAGCGTTCCGCAGACGTTCATCGCGACGGTCTTCATCATCTCCTCGACAATGTCCATCATGCCGTGGAAGTCGGTATAAGCCTGATAAAGCTCGATAGAGGTAAACTCCGGGTTGTGCTTTGTATCCATTCCCTCGTTGCGGAAAATTCTGCCGACCTCATAGACCTTCTCCATGCCGCCGACTATAAGGCGCTTGAGATAGAGCTCGGTCTCGATGCGGAGCACCATGTCCATATCGAGGGTGTTGTGGTGTGTATAGAAGGGTCTCGCGGAGGCGCCGATCTCAAACGGAGTAAGGATCGGAGTCTCGACCTCAAGGAAGCCCTTGGAGTCGAGGAATGCGCGAAGCTCACGCATGATAAGGCTGCGCTTGACGAAGGTATCCTTGACATCCGGATTCATTATAAGGTCAACGTAGCGCTGGCGATAGCGGACCTCCTTATCGGTAAGGCCGTGGAACTTCTCGGGCAGCGGACGGAGAGACTTGGAGAGAAGCTCGAGGCTCTCTGCGTGAACGCTGATCTCGCCCATCTTCGTCTTGAAAACGTAGCCCTCAACGCCGACGATATCGCCGATATCTACCTTGCGGAAAAGCTTGAAGGACTCGTCGCCGACGGAATCGACCTTGACGTACACCTGGATTCTGCCCTCATTATCCATAAGGTCGGCAAAGATTGCCTTGCCCATGCCGCGCTTTGCCATAACTCTGCCCGCGATGCGGACTGTTCTCGGCTCCGCGTTTTCGTCAAAGCTCGCCTTTATTTCACCGCTGAGCGCGTTGCGCGGGTACTTTGTCTTGACAAAGGGATCGTTTCCCGCCTCCTGAAGCTCCCTGAGCTTATCGCGGCGAACCTTGAGAAGCTCATTTAAGTCGAGCTCCTGATTGTTTATGTTCTCGTTTGCCATTATTATTCCCTTATTTCTCTATGCTGATGATTTCGTAGCTGTAATTGCCGCCGGGCGCCTCGACGATTACGGTCTCTCCGGACTCATGGCCGTAGAGAGCCTTGCCGATGGGGCTGTCGTCGCTGATTTTGCCCTCGAGAGGATTGGCCTCCTGCGAGCCGACTATTTTATACTTCTCGATGGAATCGAATTCAAGATCCTTGACGGTAACGATGCTTCCGAGGCCTACCTTGCCAAGATCCTCAGACTCCTCGGTGATTTCGGCGTGCTCGATGAGATCCTGGATCTCAGCCATCTTGGAATAGAGCTTGCCCTGCTCGGTCTTTGCCTCGTCGTACTCGGAGTTCTCGGAAAGGTCACCGAAGCTGCGCGCCTCCTTGATCTGCTCGGCAACCTCTTTTGCGCGAACAGTCTGCATATTGTAGAGCTCTTTTTTAAGCTCCTCGAGGCGCTGAGCGCTCATCTTATATCTGTTAGAATCCGCCATTTTTGACGCTCCTTTTTAATGTATTCGATAAATTTTATTACTATTTAATTCTTTTGTCAAGAGATGACGAGCAATATATTGCGCCCGGAAGCGCTTTTTCAGTACTGCTTACGCGCATTTTGCGCGAAATAAGCGCTTTTATGCAGTCGATTGTTTCGCGCGTGACGATCTCGCCCGGTACAACGATCGGCGAGCCCGGAGGGTAGCACCAGACGTACTCCCCCGCTATTCTGCCCTTTGCACTGTCAAGCGGAACAGGCTCAGTCAAGCAAATCTCAAAGGGATACGCTGCTCTTTCAGCCGCAGGAAAAGCGGAAGCCTCAGGCGGCGAAAACTCATACCTGCACTTTTGTGCAAGCAAGCCGAGAGATTTCTCCGTATCGCCAAGCCCTGCGTAAGCTATGACGTACCCCGGCGCGGTCATCTCGAACTCGACGTTTTCATAGTCTCCTCGTGGCAAAACTATCTTCGTCGGATCGTCATTGGGATAGGCAAGGCCTTTGAAAAGCCTGAGATTTTCGAGGAGCGCTGCGCAATCCGCATCCCCCCTCGCTGCCATATAGCGCACGCATTGGTCAATACCGTAAGTCAGCATATAGCTGGGGCTTGAGGACTGAAACGCCGAGATCGACCTTCTGACTGAGGAAGCCGGAATATCACAGCAAAGGTGAAGTATCGCGGTCTGAGTCGGACACGGGAGAGTCTTATGCAGGCTCTGCACCACCATATCCGCACCACAGCGCACCGCGCTTTTAGGGAAGCCGCCGAAGCCGAGATGCGCGCCGTGCGCTTCGTCCACAAGAAGCCTTGCGCCATGCGCGTGGCACACTTTTGCAATCGCCGAAACGTCAGATATAAAGCCCTCATAGGTCGGGCTTGTTATAACTACAAGGCTTGCGCGCCTCTTACAGAGCGCCTCATTGACGCTCTCGGACGTGGCTCTTGTATAGCACCCGAGCGCCGGGTCTGTTTCCGGATATATATACTCCGTTTTCAGTTCGAGGAGCTCTGCGGCGTTGTAGACTGATTTGTGGCAGTTTCTGCCGATGAGAACGCTGTCGCCGCGTTCAGTGAGCGCGTAGATTGCCGCGAGAATGCCGGCCGTTGAGCCTCCGACAAGCGGAAAGCTATGCCGGGCGCCCCAAAGCTCAGCTGCAATCGCCTCGGTCTCCGCGAACGCGCCCTCCGGATCGTTGAAGTTATCGGCGCCGGTGATCTCGGTGATATCGATGTCGATTCCGATATCCCTGAGCCACGGGAACTTTTCAAAGTTCCGCTTATGCCCCGGCATATACATCGCAAGCGGCCCATCAGCGGAGTTCTCTCTCAAAAAAGCGTCAAGCGGAGATCTCACTTTGCGTTTTTCTCCCAGATCCTGTTAAGCCCGCGGAGAATGAGATCGTCATCAACGATCATCTCACGCCTGCAGTTAGGAATGATAACCGGCGCAAGTCCGCCGGTGGCGATGATCGTGCATCTGTCGCCGAGCTCGGCCTCAAAGCGCTCCACCATGCCGTCAATCATCGAAGCCGCGCCGAGCACAACGCCGGACTGCATCGAGTCTACAGTGTTTGTGCCGATTGCCTTCTTCGGTGCGTCAAGGCGGATAAACGGAAGCTGGCTCGTGCCGCCGGAGAGTGCGTTCAGTCCGAGCTTCACGCCCGCTGTTATAGCGCCGCCGCGGAAGGAGCCGTTTCTGTCGATGGCAAAAATCGTCGTCGCAGTTCCGAGGTCAACGAGGATCATCGGCGGCTCGTACTTCGAGAGCGCGCCTGCCGCGGCGACAACGAGGTCGCTTCCCGCCTCGGCGGGATTGTCTATAAGAATATTTACACCGGTCTTGACGCCCTTTCCGACGATAAGCGCCTTTTTCCCGGTCACGGTCTCGGCGGCGGCGGCAAGATACGCGGTGATATCCGGCACTACGGAGGACACTATTGCCCCCTTAAACGCGCCGGAATCCATATCATGAAGGTCGAGTATGCCCTTCAGAAGAAGAGCATACTCATCCTTTGTCTTATTTCTGTCTGTTGCGATCCTGCTCGTACGGAGGATTCTTTCGCCCTCCATAACGCCGAGCACGATATGAGTGTTGCCGATATCAATGCACAGAAGCATCAGCGAACCCTGACCTTTCCAAGCTTAATAAGTCTGACGATAACCGGTGAAAGAACTACGTTCACAACAGTCTCTGCGATGAAGTTCAGCCCGATCATGCCGACAATGGTGAACATTACGGGATCCATATCACCGGAGATCGTTGCAATCTGCGGAATGAAGAACACAAGGCAGAAAAGGAAAAAGAGTCCGGAGTTCACAACCGGGCAAACTATCGCGCTTACTGCTGCGGCGGCGAAGTTGTTGACCTTTTCAAGCGCCTTGAACACAAGGCCGGAGCAGAGTCCGGCGGCCGCGCCTTTCAAAAGGCAGGTCAAGATCGTGCCGAATGCGTTGTAGTTCATAAAAAAGCTCGTATCCGGCTGAAGGCAGACGACAACGCCGAAAACAAATCCGAGCCACGCTCCAGCCCACGGGCCGTAGAGCGATGCGCCGACTACGATAGGCACAAGTACGAGCGAGATTGAGAAGGGGCCGAAGCGGATAAACTGTCCTAAAAGCTGCAAAACGATTACGATTGCAGTCAAAAGGCCCATCGCGGCGACTTCTCTGGTGCTGATTTTTCTTTCTTTCATATTAAATTACCTCCTGCTGTTGCTCCCTTATTGGGATGCAGCGCAAGGCATATTTTAATTGTATTTGTTCCTCTTGTCAAGAACGAAGGCAATTTCCCGATTTAAATAGTTAAAATAAGCCTTGACTAATGGGCCAAAAATTATTATTATGTTAAAGTATATTTCCCAAAAGGAGGAATCCTTATGAACCTAAAAGGCGCAGAGATAGTTATCGAGACCCTCATCGAGCTTGGCGTTACCGACATTTTCGGCTATCCCGGCGGCGCGGTGCTCGATATTTACGACGCGATTTATGCCCGTCAGGACAGAATAAAGCATCACATAACCGCCCACGAGCAGGGCGCCGCGCACGCGGCTGACGGATATTTCCGCGCAACCGGCAAGGTCGGCGTTGTGCTTGCGACCTCCGGCCCGGGTGCAACGAATCTCGTCACCGGAATTGCAACGGCTATGATGGACTCCGTTCCCCTCGTCGCAATAACCGGCAACGTGGCGCAGTCGCTCATCGGGCGCGACAGCTTTCAGGAGATCGACATCACCGGCGTCACGCTTCCGATTACAAAGCACAACTTCTTCATTCACAAGGTCGAAAAGCTCGCAGATAAGATCCGCGAGGCATTCCGTATCGCGCGCTCCGGCAGACCCGGCCCCGTGCTTATAGACATTCCCAAGGATATTCAGACAGCTCTTTGCGAGTATATGCCGAAGCCGATAGAGCCGCTCTTCCCCATCAAATCTCCGGACAAGCAGCTTGTCGATAGTGCGGCAAAGCTCCTCAATCAGAAATCCCGCCCCTATATCCACGTCGGCGGCGGCGTTATCGGCTCGCACGCGCGAGACCTCGTCCTGGAGCTTGCCGACAGAGTTGACGGCGTCATAGGCTGCTCCTTTATGGGTATATCGGCTATCGACTCCGACCACCCGCGTTTTCTCGGTATGCAGGGTATGCACGGTCACTTCGCCTCCTCCGCCGCCTGCAACGAGGCGGACGTTATAATCGCCATCGGCACTCGCTTTTCCGACCGTGCCACCGGCAATAAGGCGAAGTTCGCCGCAAATTCCTCGATAATCCACATCGATGCCGATCAGAGCGAGATCGGAAAGAACATTCCCACCGACATCGGCATCTGCGGCAATATTACCGAGAGCATTTCCGGCATTCTCGCCTCTCTCGAGCAGCACGACAACAAGGCGTGGATCGAGAGAGTTAACGAGCTTCGCGCACGGGAGCATAAATACTCCCCGAAGGCGGACTCCCTCAACCCGTATTTCGTCATGAGCGAGATAAACGCCGTCAAGGACGCTGACACGGTTATTGCCACCGACGTCGGTCAGCATCAGATGTGGGCGGCGCAATATCTCAAATTCTCGAAGGAGCGCACCTTTGCCTCCAGCGGCGGTCTCGGCACCATGGGCTTCGGTCTCGGAGCCGCTATCGGTGCCGCAGTCGGTACAAAGCACCCGACGATTCTCGTCACCGGCGACGGATCGTTCGGCATGAATCTCAACGAGCTCTCTACCGCAGTCAGAGAGAACGTGCCCCTCACCATCGTAATCATGGATAACGGCGTTCTCGGTATGGTGCGCCAGTGGCAGACTCTCTTCTATAAAAAGCACTACTCAAATACAACGCTCGCCGGCACTCCCGACTATGTCAAGCTCGCCGAAGCCTTCGGCGCGAAGGGTGTCAGAACTGCGACGTGTGATGAATTCTCCTCCGCACTGAGGGAGGCATATTCATCTGAAGGCGTGACTGTTATCGACTGCCTCATTGACAAGGACGAGTTCGTTCTCCCGATGCTTCCTCCCGGCGGCGCCGTTGAGGATATAATCGTTGAAAAGGAGGTCTGAGAAGTGGAAAAGCGTTTTATTATCTCCATTCTCGTCGAAAATAAGTACGGCGTACTTATGCGCGTAACGAGTATGTTCACCCGCCGCGGCTTCAACATCGACTCTCTCTCCGTCGGAATCACCGAGTCGCCCGAATATTCTCGCATAACCGTCACAATGACCGGCGATGAGTACGCAAAGCAGCAGATGGTCTCCCAGCTCGGCAAGCTCTACAACGTAAAGAAGGTAGAGGTGCTCGAGGACGCCGAGGCGGTTCGCCGCGAGCTTATTCTCGTCAAGGTCAAGAACGACCCGGACAATCACCAGCGCCTTTTGTCCTCTCTCGATATTTTCAAGGCGAGGATACTCAACTATTCCACCGAGGTTCTCTCCATCGAATGCACC
The DNA here is from genome assembly GCA_017439425.1 of Oscillospiraceae bacterium. Classification (GTDB taxonomy): domain Bacteria; phylum Bacillota; class Clostridia; order Oscillospirales; family Oscillospiraceae; genus RUG626. The sequence continues at coordinate 5,340 of JAFSJE010000073.1, read as the reverse complement.
GGCTCGCCCAATAAGATTGACGCCTTCGTTGAGATGGTGCGTCCCCTCGGAATAATCGAGCTGTGCCGCACGGGTCTCGTTGCGATGCACAAGGGCAAAGAGGGCTCGCTGACTAACATTGAGCAATAATCACGATTCTATATACAAAGGAGTAAACAAAATGGCAAAGATTTACTATCAGCAGGACTGCGATCTTTCAAGACTCAACGGCAAGACCGTCGCCATCATCGGCTACGGCAGCCAGGGTCATGCCCACGCTCTCAACCTCAAGGAGAGCGGCGTTGACGTTATCGTAGGTCTTTACGAGGGCTCCAAGAGCTGGGCAAAGGCTGAAGCCGCCGGTCTTAAGGTCATGACCGCGAAGGACGCCGCAGCTGCCGCAGACGTAATTATGATTCTCATCAACGACGAAAAGCAGGCGAAGCTCTACAAGGAGTCCATCGCTCCCGGTCTCACCGCAGGCAAAACTCTCGCCTTCGCTCACGGCTTCAACATCCACTTCGGCTGCATCAAGCCCCCGAAGGATGTAAACGTCATCATGATTGCCCCGAAGGGCCCCGGTCACACCGTCAGAAGCGAATATCAGGCCGGCAAGGGCGTTCCCTGCCTCATCGCTGTTGAGCAGGACGCCACCGGCGACGCGCTCGATATCGGACTTGCCTACGCTCTCGGCATCGGCGGTGCAAGAGCCGGCGTTCTTGAGACTACCTTCCGCACTGAGACCGAGACCGATCTCTTCGGCGAGCAGGCAGTTCTCTGCGGCGGCGTCTGCGCTCTCATGCAGGCCGGCTTTGAGACTCTCGTCGAGGCAGGCTACGATCCGAGAAACGCTTACTTTGAGTGCATTCACGAGATGAAGCTCATCGTCGACCTCATCTATCAGTCCGGCTTTGAGGGTATGCGCTATTCAATCTCCAACACCGCCGAGTACGGCGACTACACTACCGGCCCGAAGATCATCACCGAGGAAACAAAGAAGACCATGAAGAAGATCCTCGCCGATATTCAGGACGGCACCTTTGCAAAGGACTTCCTTCTCGATATGTCCGACGCCGGCGGTCAGGTTCACTTCAACGCAATGCGCAAGAAGGCTTCCGAGCACCCCTCCGAGGTCGTCGGCCGCGAGATCCGCAAGCTTTACAGCTGGTCTGACGAGGACAAGCTTATAAACAACTAAACTAAGCGGGCGGGTCAATTCAACCCGCCCTATCGCTATATAAAGGAGTATCCCTATGGTCAAAGACAGAGTAGCGGAGGGCTTTGAATTCAGCCCCGCGCGAAGCCTCTACAACGCTCTCGGAATTACCCGCGAGGAACTGCACAAGCCGCTGATCGGCATCGTGAACAGCTATAACGAGATAGTTCCGGGTCACATGAATCTTGACAAAATCACCGAGGCGGTCAAGCTCGGTGTCGCTATGGCCGGCGGCACGCCCATCGTATTTCCCGCTATTGCGGTATGCGACGGCATCGCCATGGGTCACGTCGGAATGAAGTATTCTCTCGTCACCCGCGATCTAATTGCAGACTCCACTGAGGCGATGGTCATGGCGCACGGCTTTGACGGCCTTGTTATGATACCAAACTGCGACAAGAACGTGCCCGGTCTGCTTATGGCGGCGGCGCGCCTCAATCTCCCGACGATATTTGTTTCCGGAGGCCCGATGCTCGCAGGCAGAGTCGGCGGCAAAAAGACGAGCCTTTCGAGTATGTTCGAGGCTGTCGGTGCGTATTCAGCCGGCAAAATCTCGGAGGAAAAGCTCTGCGAATTTGAGGAAAAGACCTGCCCGAGCTGCGGAAGCTGCTCCGGAATGTACACCGCTAATTCCATGAACTGCCTCACCGAGGTGCTCGGCATGGGGCTTCGCGGCAACGGCAACATCCCCGCCGCGTACTCCGCTCGCATTCAGCTTGCCAAGCACGCCGGAATGCAGATTATGGAGCTTGTGCGTCAGAACATCCGCGCCCGCGACATTATGACGAAGGAAGCTATTTACAACGCTCTCACCGCCGATATGGCGCTCGGCTGCTCCACTAACTCCATGCTCCATCTCCCCGCTATCGCAAACGAGTGCGGCGTTGAGTTCTCGCTCGACCTCGCTAATGAGATAAGCGAGCGCACTCCGAATCTCTGCCATCTCGCGCCCGCCGGCCCGACCTATATGGAGGATCTGAACGAGGCGGGCGGCGTTTATGCAGTTCTCAAGGAGCTCTCTAAGAAAAACCTTCTCAACACCGGCGTTATGACCTGCACCGGAAAGACGCTCGGCGAGAATATTGCGAATGTTGTAAACCGCGATACCTCCATAATCCGCGACATCGACGACCCGTACTCCAGGACCGGCGGCATTGCAGCGCTCTTCGGCAATCTCGCGCCGAACGGCTGTGTTGTAAAGCGCAGCGCAGTCGCGCCCGAAATGCTCGTTCACGAGGGGCCGGCGAGGGTATTCAACTCCGAGGAGGAGTGCATAAAGGTCATCTACGAGGGCGGTATCAAGGCGGGCGACGTGGTTGTAATACGCTACGAAGGTCCCTCCGGCGGCCCCGGAATGCGCGAAATGCTCTCCCCCACCTCAGCTATTGCCGGTGCCGGACTTGATAAGGAGGTCGCGCTCATCACCGACGGCCGCTTCTCCGGTGCAACCCGCGGTGCCGCAATCGGTCACGTTTCGCCTGAGGCTGCCTCCGGCGGCACTATCGCATACGTTCACGAGGGCGATATCATCTCAATCGACATCCCGAACCACTCGATCACGCTCAAGGTTTCCGACGAGGAGCTTGAAAAGCGCAGAGCCGAGGACGAGCTTCTTAAAAAGAACGTCTCCGGCTACCTCAAGCGCTATGCCGCTATGGTCTCAAGTGCCGACAAGGGCGCAATAATCAATAAGTGAAATGAAAAATCTCGTAGTATTCAGAAGTATATTGAAGCTTCCGGTGTTCAGGGCTCTCGCAGAGTCTGACGACGCCGAATTTCTCCACGCTCTATATGAGGACGGCGCAGACTTAAGCAAAACCGTCCTCCGCGCGATACTGAACGACGATAACATCTACGTCCGCCTTACGGCGAAGGGCAAGGACGTTCCCGAAGTCATAGTCAATCAGGCCGATCGCGAGCTCACGATTATGCAGGCTCTCTGCGACAGGCGCGACAGCCGGTATGAAGCTTCCCCCGTCGACCTTAAAGCCGCTTACGCAGCCTATCTCAGCGACTGCTCCGTCAAGGGCTACGGCGTTTTCCGCGAAAACGTGATGTTCCGCGTTGAGGGCGATGAGATCATTCCGATAACGAGCCCGGACGAGGTTTCCGTTGACAAGCTCATTGGCTATGAAGCACAGAGAAACGAGCTTCTCGCAAACACCCGCGCTCTGCTCGCGGGTCTGCCCGCCGCGAACGCTCTCCTTGTCGGCGACGCCGGCACGGGAAAATCCACAACTGTCAAGGCGGCAGTGAACCTATACGCGAAGAACGGACTGCGCCTTATTGAGCTTCGCAAGAGCCAGCTTCACGATCTGCCGAAAATCATGGAAAAGCTGAGAGAGAATCCTCTGAAATTCATAATCTTCGTCGACGATCTCAGCTTTACGAAAAACGACGATGATTTTTCAGTGCTTAAGGCGATTCTGGAGGGCTCGGCTTCGGTAAAGGCTCCGAACGCCGTCATCTACGCTACCTCGAATCGCCGCCACCTCGTCAAGGAGTCCTTCTCAGACCGCGAGGGCGATGAGATACATCTCAACGATACCATTCAGGAGCTTATGAGTCTCTCAAACCGCTTTGGGCTGTCGATTCTCTTTACAAAGCCGTCGAAAAAGGTCTATCTCGATATCGTTCACGGGCTGTGCGGCTTTGCGGGAATTCCCGTTTCCGACGAGCTTGATATTAAGGCCGCGGCTTTCAGCCTCAACCACGGCGGTTTTACGCCGAGAAGCGCAGAGCAGTTCGTAAATTCCGTAATCAGTTCCAAAGTTAAGGAGTAAGACATGATAACTCTTGATAAAGTCTATCACGCAAAGCACATTCTCAGAGAGGTCATCCGCCAGACGGACGTCATAAAGGCGCCCAAGCTCAACCCGGACTGCGATGTCTGGCTCAAGACCGAAAACCTGCAGATTACCGGCTCCTTCAAGGTGCGCGGTGCGTACTACAAGATGAGCCAGCTCAGTCCCGAGGAAAAGGCAAAGGGCGTTATCGCCTGCTCCGCCGGAAACCACGCCCAAGGCGTTGCCCTTGCCGCTCAGAAGGCGGGAATCAAGGCAGTTATCTGTCTGCCCGACTCAGCTCCGATCTCCAAGGTCGAGGCCACAAAAAGCTACGGCGCTGAGGTTGTTCTCGTCGAGGGTGTCTACGACGACGCGTATAACGAGGCGCTTCGCCTGCGCGACGAGCATGGCTATACCTTCATTCACCCCTTTAACGACGAGCTCGTCATCGAGGGTCAGGGCACCATCGGCCTTGAGCTTATGGAGCAGCTCTCTGACCTCGACGCGGTCGTAGTCCCCGTCGGCGGAGGCGGACTTATTTCCGGCGTTGCCTTTGCGATAAAGTCGCTCAACCCCAACGTCAAGGTCTACGGAGTTCAGGCTTCGGGCGCGCCGAGTATGCGCTCCTCCCTCGCCTCCGGCAAGATTCTTTCACTTGACTCAGTCTCCACGATCGCTGACGGCATCGCGGTAAAAACCCCAGGCACCAACACCTTCGAGCTCTGCTCGAAGTACGTCGACGAGGTCGTGACAGTCACCGACGATGAAATCAGCGCAGCGATCCTCGCGCTTATGGAGCAGCAGAAGCTTGTAACCGAGGGCGCAGGAGCGGTCAGCGTTGCGGCGGTTATGTTCAACAAGATCCCCGTCAAGGGCAATAAGGTCTGCTGCGTGCTCTCCGGCGGCAACATTGACGTAACCATACTCTCCCGCGTGATCGACCGAGGCCTTATCATGAGCGGCAGGAACTGCCAGCTCACTATAGAGCTTATCGACAAGCCCGGTCAGCTCGAGCTCGTCGCCCGCACTATCGCAAAGCAGGGCGGCAACGTAATAAGCGTACATCATGAGCACGCGAACACCGGCAGCGACATCAACGGCTGTTATCTCAGGCTCGAGCTTGAAACGCGAAACTTCGAGCACATCGAAGCTATTTGTCGAGAGCTTGAGGCAAAGGGTCTCAAAATCGTACAAAAGAGCTGAAATAAGCCCCGAAAGACTGAACAGCACCCCATTTGTTAGACAAGTATGGTATACTACTAACAAGTGGGGTGTTGTTATATGCCGAAAGGAATACCGAACAAGAGATACACTGGTGAATTCAAGCAAAACGTTGTCGAGACGATGATGAGAGCAAGG
>JAFSJE010000072.1 GCA_017439425.1 Oscillospiraceae bacterium | reverse complement strand
AATTATGCTTAACAGATTACTAAGCAGACAATATAGATATACTTACTAAAAAGCTGTTTTTGGCGAATGGACATAGACTCTTAATTATTCAAGAGTAAAATCTATACTAAAAAATGTCGCCACACAAAAAGTTCCGAAATCTTATGGTTTCGGGACTTTTTGGCATATATGGCACCAAATTAGTTTAGTGGCGATTTTCGTTGAAAGAGCCGAAAACCGGTTTTGAAGCTTTAAATTTCCGTCTGGCGCCTTTATTTCCTATCGTTTTGAACCGCTCCAGCATCAAAAAAGCATCAATAAATCATCAACGCAGTAGTGGGATTTTGAGAAGATCCCACTGCTGCGTTTTTCTTTTTCTTTGACTTAGGTACGGAAGTTTTTGCAAGGCTTTCTGAGTAAAACATCGCATAGAAAATATTGCACAGAAACCTTAATTGTGATATAATACAAAAAACTCGGCAAGAGGCTTCACTTACATGAAAACTGCGACTAAGCTCATACATACATACAGGATAAGTCTGCACATTTTAACTGCATAATGTAATTTACGCACTGATACGGACGGGTGAGGGCTCGTCTGCGTCGGTGCGTTTTTAATATATTAGTTAAAAAAGCTGCGAAAGCGGCGTGAAAGGAGATTCTTATGAAAAAATTGACAAAAGCATTGAGCTTTTTGCTCACGCTGGCGATGGTCGTCGGGCTGATGCCGGGGATGAGCCTGACGGCGTATGCCGCACCATCTGGAAGCAGTTTAGATAATCCTTTTGATTCGGGCGAAACGGTAGGTTATGCCAGTCTGGTGAACACTACAACAGTAGTAAATTTTGACGGCAAGGACTGGTATCTGATCGAGGATAACTCGACGGCGGCAAATGCCGGGACGGTTACCCTGCTTTTAAAGGAATGTGTTGATGCTTCAGAGTATGACAGCACCAATTCAAGCAGCACATATAGTGGTTCAACTGTGGAAACAGCCGTAAATAATTATTATACGAACAGTATTTCGAGCAACGTAAAGTCTGCAATTGTTGACAGCAAAATGTTTCTTCTGACAACGGATCAGGCAAATGCAATGACAGAGAATACCAGAAAATGTTCTGAGGCATCCGGAGCGGAGTATAACTACTGGTGGCTCTGCTCGCCCGGCCACGATGATAACTATGCGGCGTACGTGAACGGCGGTACCGGCCGCGTGATCGGCGGTGGCAGCCTTGTGAATAACACGCTTGGTGTTCGCCCCGCTTTAAAGCTTGATCTGTCAAAGGTGACGTTTGATTCTGATACTAAGACATTTGCGCTGACGGCGGCATCCCCCGCCCACACCCACGACGGTATCACCTTCACCGCGTGGACAAGCGCCGACAGCCTGCCCACCGAGGCGGGCAGCTATTACCTCACGAAGGACGTGACCATCGGCAGCACATGGAGCGTTCCCGCGGGCGAGACAAACCTGTGCCTCAACGGGCATAAGATCACGTTGATTACCAAAGCCGATTACGCTGTGAGTGTTGGACAAGGCGCGACTCTGAATCTTTACGACGATGAGGAGGAAAGCGGTGCGATCGTTCTCGCTTCCGAATCAGAATCGGATAGTAGTTATGTAGGAGTATACGTCAGGGAGGGAACTTTCCGCCTGTACGGCGGCACAATCCGCAGCTTCTTCAAGGGCGTGTACCTTGACGGCACCAACAGCACGTTCACGATGACCGGCGGCACGATTCAGAACTGCGAGGTATGCGGCGTAGAAGCTGATGGGACAGTTACGTTGACCGGCGGCGTTATCACGGGGAACCGTAGAGGTGTGACTGTCAGTGAAGACAACGTTGTCTTTCTGTCCGGTGCGCCGACGATCAGCGGAAACGGCTCCGAGGAGAAAAAGGAGAATCTGATGCTTTACGGCGGAACCGTTCAGGTCGTTGGTGAGCTGACAAACACCACGCCCATCGGCGTAGGAATCGAGAAGTCGGTTAGTATGTTTGAAACCGTCTATACCGGCGTGTTCACCACCGGCAGCACCGAGAACCTGAAGGCCAGCGACTACGCTGATAAATTCGTCAGCGACAACAGCGCCTATGCTGTCCTGACCGAGGGCAAGGAGCTGAAGCTGGCGCAAGCGCCGGTGCCTTACATGGCATGGGACGAAACCAGCAAAACCGTGAAGAACGTGGAAGGCGGCTGCACGAGTTACACCGTGGTCACAGACAGCACGACCGCGTGGGAGGAAGGCAAGTGGTACGTTGTGAATAGTGACGTAACCATTGACAACAGCCGTATCACCGTCAGCGGCACGGCAAACCTCATCCTCTGCGACGGCGCAACACTGACCGCCAGCAAGGGTATTACGGTTAACAGCGGAAACACCATTAACATCTACGCACAGAGCGAAGGGACAGGCGTACTCTCCGCGGGCAATACTGCTAATGCTGCGGGCATTGGCGGCGGAGGTCGTGGTTCAAGCAGCGGCACCGTGAATATTCACGGCGGTAAAATTTCCGCTACCGGTGGCTCTACGTCAGCAGGCATCGGAGGAGCCCTGGAGGGCGGCAATGGTGAAGTCAACATCTACAGTGGTGAAGTCACTGCACAAGGACAAAACTTTGCAGCAGGTATCGGCGGATACTCAGGTAAAAGTGGCGGAACTGTAAACATTTATGGTGGCACCGTAAATGCAAGTGGTAAGTCGTATGGTACACCTGGTATCGGCATCGGAGGAACTGAGCCTGGAAGCTGTGTTGTGCACATCTATGGCGGTGAAGTTACAGCCACCAGCGAGAAAGCGGCAGCAGGTATTCAGGGTACGGTAACCATTGACGGCGGAACCGTTACGGCAAACGGCGGTGGTGACAGTAATTCGCTTGACTGCAATAGCGGAGAAACATATTCGAGTAATGGAATCAACGGCACGGTGACCATCAACGGCGGAACGGTCACGGCAACCGGAGGAAATGTTACAGTAACTGGTTTTATGAGTGCTATAGAGAGCAGCAGAGGTGGGACTATCTATGCGTGTAGTGGAATCAGTGGCACGGTGACTATAAGTGGCGGTACAGTCAGAGCAACCGGAGGAAATGTTACAGGTGAAATATCTAACCGTGGCGGCAATATCTATGCTTGTAATGGAATCGGCGGTACAGTGACCATAAGCGGCGGAATGGTCACGGCAACAGGAGGCAGTCATACAGGTAATTCTAGCGGAACAACAGTAAAAGAGAAAGGATTTGGCGGCAGCCTGACCATCGGTGACAGTGTGAAGGTCTTTGGCGGCGACAGCGCCGATCCCACCACGGAAATTGAAAAGAGTAATGACGACTACACAAGATTCAGGTATATGATCGTAAAGTTGGGTCACGCCCACAGCTTCACCTATTCCGCGACCGGCGCGACCATCACGGCGACGTGCAGCGCCGACGGCTGCACGCTGACGGACAGCAAGGCCACGCTGACCATCGTTGCGCCCACCTTGACCACCTACGGCGGCACGGGCAACGCGGCGGCGACGCTGACCGGGCTGGACGATTTCAACACTGCAACCGGCAAGACTATCGCGGCAACAGATATCGAGTACGTCGGCAGAGATGGCACATCCTACGATGAAAGCACGACGGCTCCGACCGGCGCAGGCAAGTACACCGCGAAGATTACGGTGGAGGGAGAGACAGCCGCTGTTAATTACGAGATCGCCAAAGCGAGCATCGGCACACCCACGGTCACGATGGCGGGCTACACCTACGGCGGCATGGTCTCCACGCCCGGCATCGAAGCTTATTCCGGCGAGGGCGCCGTGACCTATTACTATAACACGGCGAACAGCACAACGGGCGGCACGGAGTGGAAGGACATTACCGCGACCACGCTCGCTGCGGGAACCTATTATATGTACGCCGTGATCGCCGAGGCGGAAAACTACAGCGGCTATACCACGGCGACGACGAGCTTTACCGTAGCCGCGCCCTATAGCCTTTACCTCGGCGGAACGCAGGTGACGAGCGCCAATGCCGCCGACGTGTTCGGGGACGGCAAGGCGAGTTACAACGCCGAAAGCAACACCCTTACGCTGAACGGCTACTCCAACGGTGAGAAGTTTTATAAAGAAGCGGAGGCGGGAGCTTACAACGCTGAGTACCGGATCGCCGCCGGCGTCTACTACGCCGGAGCGGAGAAGCTCACCGTTGCGCTGGAGGGAAATAACGTCCTGACCATGCCGGAGTTTTCGGAGGATAAGCTTGACAACGCTGCCTTTTTCTCCAAAGGGAGCGTCGAGTTCACCGGCACCGGCTCACTTACCGCCACGGGCGGTAAGGCCAGTGACTCCAGTGAGGACAGCAACGTAGGCAGCTACGGCCTGTGTGCAATCGGAGAAAACGCAGCCTTTATGGGCAGCGGCGCTGTGACCTTCACCGCCGGCAGCGGCGAGAGCAGCTACGGAGCATACTTCGGGAAAGAGACGGCAGTCGCCTTCAGCGGCGGAACTGTCACAATGACCGGCGGCACATCTACGGGCGGCAGCTACGGAATGTACTGCGGCAGGGTCGAGGTCACCGGCGGCGAGGTTCAGGTCACCGGCGGCGAGGCAGGAATATTCAGCTTCGGCATCTATTGCTGGAGGGATATTTCCGTTACGGGCGGATCCCTGACCGCCACCGGCGGCAGCGCAGCCAATAGCAGCTACGGTATTCGCGGCATTCGTGAAACAAGGTGCGACATCGTCGTTTCCGGCGGCACTCTGAACGCTGTCGGCGGCAGCGCTTCGAAGGAGAGCTGCGGAATCTACAGCGACTGGGGCGGTGTCAATGTCAGCGGCGGCGGCGCGGTTAACGCTGAAGGCGGTACGGTTACGGGCGATAGCGGCAGAAGCTGCGGAATCAGTAACAGTATGCACAGCATAAGCGTTAAAAACGGGACTCTTACGGCCACCGGAGGCAGCGTTACCGGCTCCGGCGGAAAAAGCATCGGACTTTATTCCTCTGTCGGTCCGATCTACTTTGAGGAGGGGGCCTCGGTCAGCTGTCTGGGCGGCACTGTCACCGGCGAGAACGGAGAGAGCTTCGGCGTCAGCGGCTTCGGAAGCTATATCATGGGCGGCGTGATTACGGCCACCGGCGGCAATGCGGCGTACAGCTGCGGATATTACGATAAAATGGCTTTGCTGGTCGATGCAGGCACACTTACAGCCACCGGCGGCGAGGGCAGCCGCAGCCACGGTATTTTCAATCGCGATTATATCGAGCTGAACGGCGGCGCGGTGACTGCCGTCGGCGGCAGCGGCTCGGCAGAGAGCTGCGGCGTCTATTTGGCGGCGCGTCAACTCAGCGACGAAACCTACAAAGCCTCGACTCTCACCATCACCGGGGGCGAGGTTTCGGCGACAGGCGGAAGCTGCGGCGTGTTCTGCGACCCGGCGACCGATGGAAAAGTGATCGTGATAGCTGGCGGCGTGACGACGGTTGCCGGCAATACCGCCATCAGCAGGGCTCCCATCCTGGGCGCCGACGTCAGGGCAAGCGGCAGCACAAGCATGGACGGCAGCAGCCCGGCGGAATATTCCGAGGCCTCCAACGATACCTACAAGTGGTTTAAGACAGAGACCGTCGCCGGAGAAAAAACTCCCATCACCACAGTTGCCTTTACGGTAGAGGAGCCTGTGGTAGGCGCGGAGCCTGCTGAGTGGGTGGAGATTACAACCGAGCCGGAGGGGGCGCTGACCACCACGGCGTATCGCGCCGTGTGGGTTGAGGTGGATGAAGACTATAATTATGTTCCAATGACCTCCAAGCTCTTTGAGACAGGCAAGAAATATGCGGTGCTGGAGCCGAATGAGGAGAGCGCAGGCGCACCGCTTGTCGCACTGTGCGCTTCCGGCTATGTTCTACCGACGGATGAGGAACCCGTCTACACCATAAACGGCGAGGAAACATTGCTATTAGGCTATTTCGGCCCGTACACCCCGATTGAGGGGGCTGAATTCTCAGTCAGCGTATCACCCGCCGAATTGCGCTTTTCCGCGTACACGGGTTACTCCGAGGAGGATCCCTCCCTATATCGCGAGGTTACAGCGTCAAACACCGGCAATGGTAAGGTGAGGTTCATTACGGCGGGCTTTACAGAGTCGTCTATGTATGAGCAGTTCGGTCTAATCGTAGGTGGTATGACCGCAACCGTCTATCCCAAGGAAGGGCTGACTCAGGGCACATATACGGCGACTGTCAGGATAGAGGACTTTTACGATCGCTTTGATACTATTGAAGTGCCGGTGACCTTCACTGTGTATACGCGATCCACCGCGTCCAGCACACCCGCAGTCGAGACTGTCACTGTCCCCGTCTCCGGCGAGGATGAAAAGGTCGACGTGACTGTTAAGGTCAGCGGCGACACCGCTACCATTACAAGTGCTGACGTTGACAAGGTGCTGAATGCTGAGGAAGTCGGAACTGTTACCGTTGACGTCAGCGCGCTGAAGAATGGCGTTTCCGAGGTCGTGATCCCCGGCGCTATGGTAGAGAAGATCGCAGACGCAGTTGCTGACGAGAGCAACACTGCAGACGGACTTGAAATCAAGCTTCCCACCGGCACAATTACCTTCGATGCGGAGGCTGTCGCGGCCATCTCTGAGCAGGCAGACGGAAAGGATCTTCACCTGAATCTGGAGGACATCGGGGAGAACAAGCTCAACACTGCCCAAAAGGACACCGTAAAGGATATGGACGTCCAGGGAGTTCTGGACGCCTACATGACATCAAACGGCAAGCGAATCAGCGACTTCAAGGGCGGCAAGGCAACCGTCACCGTCAGCTATGAGCTGAAGGACGGTCAGGTTGGACGCGGAATTGTCGTTTGGTACGTTTCCGACAACGGCGAAAAGACAGAGGTTCCTGCTGCCTACAGCAATAAGGAAATCAGCTTTACAGTTGAGCACTTCTCAAATTACGTTATTGCATACGATGCTGAGCGTGCAGCCTCCTGCCCGAAGGACGATACCTGCCCGATCAGCGAGTTCACCGACGCTGATGCAAACGCTTGGTATCACGACGGAGTACATTTCGTCCTTGAGAACAAGCTCATGAGCGGCTACGGTGACGGCAAGTTCGGCCCCGCCGACTACACAAGCCGCGCAATGGTGGCGCAGATACTCTGGAACCTTGAGGGCAAGCCCGCCTCGACCTATGAGATGGACTACACCGACGTTGCCGGCGATGCATGGTACGCAGATGCTATCCGCTGGGCAAGCGAGAAGGGCGTAGTTACCGGCTACGGCGACGGTAAATTCGGACCCGACGATAACATCACCCGCGAGCAACTTGCGGCGATCATCTACCGCTATGCACAGAGCAAGGGTCAGGGCTTTACCGGAATGTGGATGTTCAACCTTGACTACGAGGACGCGGCAAGCGTATCCGATTGGGCGAGCGAGGCGATGCACTGGATGGTAATGAAAGGCATCATCAAGGGTCAGACCGATAAGACTCTTGCACCGAAGAGTTTTGCATCACGTGCTGAGATCGCTACGATGATCATGCGCTATGCAGCTCTTGAAAAGTAAAAGTTAAAACAAATCAAGCCATCTTCCCGAATCCGGGAGGATGGCTTGAATCATATCTCAAACCCATTCGTTATCCCGCCGAGGTGCGACGTGTCCTTCTTGACGTAGTACATCTCGGTAATCTCCGAGGTCGAATGTCCGAGAAGGTCGGCGACCTGGCGGGGCGAGAGGGATTTTATCGTGCCGTCGGGCTGCGGTACGCCGTTTACGAGCGTGGTTGCGAAGGTGTGGCGCAGAGAGTGCAGACCCTTAATCTCGATTCCGGCGGCTTCGAGGATCCGGTGAAAGCGCGCGGAAATTGTTCGGCCGCGTGTAGCCGCCGTTTTCGTCGGGGATAAGAGGCGTATACTCACCGAAGTAGAACTCCCGGCGCAGCTCGTTTATGGCCTCGATCGCGGCGCTGTTAAGCGGTACGTCGCGCTTGCTGGTGGCGGTTTTGAGCTTGCCGATGCGAAGCTCCGTGCCGCTCTGAATGTCCATTCCGTCGCGTTTTACGACCTCCTTAACGCCCTGCCGGACGTGGAGGACTCTATTCTCAACATCAACGTCGCGGTTCAATAGTCCAAGTGCTTCACCGGCTCGCAGTCCGGTGTTGAGCATCAGAATGTATGCCGCGGACTGCTGGTAAAAGCGCTTGCCCGTGCCCCAGCAGCGGCAAGCCTCGGCTTTGAACTTCTCAATCTCCTCGGGTGTGAACACCGTTACGGTCTCACAAGTGGGGAGGTTTTCTTTATCCTGAGAAGCCAAGTAGTTCGCCTTTTTGATCATCGGAGCATTCGTCATCGGATTTTTGTCGATGTAGCCCTCCTGCGTCATGTAGCGGAAGAAGTCGGTAAGAATATGATAGACCTTTTTTGCTGTCGAGTAAGCATAGCCGTCGGTCATAATACGGTTGAGCAGCGATTTGACGTCGGCGGCGGTGATGTCGCCGACCACCTTTTCACCGAGATAGGGCAATACCTGATTCTTCGCGGTGCACTCAAGCCGGTCATAGGTGGTGCGCTCGACTGAGGGGTATTTGAACACTTGGAGCCAAGTCCTGAGACTGTCGCGCAAGAGCTTTTTCGATTCATCGGACTCCGCTATTTCGCTGTTAAACGCCGTGATGTACGCTCGAATTTTGTCCCTGACCTCCTGCTTTGAGGTGCCGGAGAAGCTTTTGCGCTTCGTTTCGCCCTGTTCGTCGAGATAGCGCACTACGCCGCCCCAACGAGCGTCTGTGCGCCTGAAAATATTGCCGTTTGTGAGTAGCTTTTTCTGCGCCATTAGTTTTCACATCCAATCATTATTGAAATCATCATTTGCGCCCCGAGCTTGAAGCCGTCGCGGAAGTTCTCGTATGCGGTGATGCTGTCGAGCTCATTGTGACAGTTTATGAGTTCGAGGAGTTTTGCCTTTGCCTCCCCTTCAAGATTGTCCGTAAGCCAATCCGCGCTGTCGCTGAATTTGGTCAGGAGCTTT
>JAFSJE010000071.1 GCA_017439425.1 Oscillospiraceae bacterium | reverse complement strand
CGTGGGCGTATCGACTCAAACGATTTACCGCGAGCTCAAGCGCGGAGAGACGGGCGAGCTCGACGAGCATTTCCGCCCGGCGTATAGCGCCGAGGTCGCGGAGAGAAACGTCCGGCTCTCCATGAGAAACAGAGGTCGCCGTCGGGCGACCGCCTAAACCGAGAGAGGAGATTACTTATACCATGAGAAAGCAAGGGGAGGTCTATATATCGCACGTTCTTTTCCCGTGGGAAACGTTCGCGGAGCAAAGAGAACGGGAGGAACGCGAGAGGGAGAACGGCGGCGACAGATGGACGGAAGATTTTTTACAAGAAGTGCGCGAGCACGTTTTACGGTACGCGAGCGAGGAGGTTTTTTCTCCGGCAGAACACGAACACGCGGAATTTATGAATAAATCCTTGAGAAGCAGTAACTTAAACGACGTATATAAGCTCGTACCATTTCACTTTAGGGCGAGGGTTTTCTCGGGCGTTTCTTTTACAGTAACAGAAAGCCGGAATTAGGAGGCTTGAGGAAATGACTCACTTTGAACAGATTACGCGGAGCCCGGAGGCGCTCGCTACGTTCCTCGGATTGCTCCCCGTCCTCTCCTCGCCGTGGGAGGAGGAGTTTCACTCGGCATTTTGCGACGCTTGCCCGCTCGCAAATTGCGACGATTGCCCTCACCCGTCCGAGCGGATAAATCCGCTTTGGTGGCTCCGCCGGGAGGCGGCAGAATGAGCGGCGCGTTATTTGGGCGGACGTGCGAGGGGTGCAAGCACATTAAAGAGGAGCCGTTTAACAAGACGGTATGCTATCGGTGCTTTGCTCCCGGCGAATGGTGCGGGCGCGTCGTAGGGATAAAGCGGTACGACCCATTTATCCCGGCGTGGTGTCCGAGAATGAAAGAATTTAAGGAGGCGGCGAGGAATGGATAAACTCGAGCTTTTGAAAAAGGTCAAAGCCCTTGCGGAGCGCGGAGAGCGCGGCGAGGCGGTCGCGGCGGAGGCTACTCTCGCCCGGCTCATGGAGAAATACGGTATCTCCGAGGAGGAACTCGGCGAGGAAACGCGCCGCCGCTACGACTTCACTTTCCACGGGAGCGAGCAAAAGCGACTCCTCCGGCAAATCGTTTACAAGGTCACAAACGGCGGTCACGCCTACGAACTCCGCTATAACTACTCCGGGCGGAAATGCAAAACACAACTCGGCGCAGATTGCACGGCGGCGGAAAAGGTCGAGATAGAGTATCTCTTTGACTTCTATACCGCCCTCTACGAGCGGGAGCGGGAGGCGTTTCTCGCGGCGTTCATTCAAAAGCACGAGCTTTACCCGGATACGCCGCCGGAGGGAGTGGAGCCGCAACGGATAAGCGACGAGGAGTATTACAAAATGTTAAATCTCATGCGCGGTATGAGCGACGAGTCGCCGCGCCGGGCAATCGAGGAATATAAAGAGGAGGTATCAGCATGAAAAAAGTCTACTCGTCCAAGCTCAAGGCGGAGGTATTCGCCCTCGCGCCGGAGCAACTCAAAATCTTTGAGCAAGCCGGATACAAAACGCCGGACGCGGCGGAGGTTATCGCCGACGCGGGAGCGGCGGTTATCGAGCCGCCCGCCTCCGCCCGCGCCTACGCCGTTTTCAACTTCAAGAGCGGTGCGTTCTCCGTCCGGGTGCGCGGGTGTACTATCAAGGGCTCGGAAACGGGCGCTTTCGTCGGCGAGGTCGTCCAAGCCTCGATTATCGCCCGGTTCCTCGAGAACGCAGACCCGGACAAGCCCAAAGCGGCGGACAAGCCCGCCTCGCCTCTCGTCTCCGCAATCGTTGAGGCGTTCAAGAAAGCCGCCGACGGCGGCGCGGCGGCTCCGGCGGCGGAAAGCGAGGAGGTAGCAGAATGAAAGCGGAGTTTAACGGTCAAACGCTGAACGCGGGCGCTTGCCCGTATTGCGGTCAATTAGTCGCCCTCGAGGTCGAGGCGGAGACCGAGGAGGAGGCTACCCGCCTCGCGGCGGAAACGTGCTCTTGCGTCGGCGCTCGCCGGGAGCGGGAGACGGTGCAGAGGATAGAGACCGCCCACGACCGTATCAATCAGCTTTTCGGCGAGAACGCGACCGAGTACGGCTTTAAGCCGCTCTCCGCGACGGAGCCTATCGAGCTTATGAAAGATATAGCCGTCCTCGTCGCTCGCGGCGTGATTACCTCCTCGGTTATGGGCATCTCGGGACAATGCCGGGCGAAAATCTCACTCACAAGCAAAGGCGAAATCAAGGTCGAGCGGAGCGAGGCTCGCTCCCTCCAACTATCGACGTGAGGGCGGCGGCATGAAAGACGGACGTATCGAAATCGGAGACCGCGTTTCGGTATACGCAAAGACGCTCGACCTCACGGACGGGAAAGGTCACAGAAAGCCGCAGACGGGGACGGTCGTTTACATACACCCGCGCGGGCGGTATTGCACTCTTGAATTTATGACAAATTCGGGAGCGAAAGCCCGGGAGAGCTTTCTACTCTATCAAGGGAGGATTGCGGACGAATGAAAAAGAAAAACAAGCCGGAGCCCGCGCCCGTCCCGGCGCGTATGCCCGGAAAGCCGCTCAAGCTCTACCTCGTCAAACATCCGGCACACGGCGAGACGACCGTAAACGGGACGACGAAATACGAGGCGGCTCTCGCGGCGGCTAAAAAGTGGCGGGAGCGGTGGACGGTATTAGCTCGGGAGGCGGAGTTTATCGTCCTCGCCGTGGACGATTGAGCTATGAAAGAGCCCGAGAGAGTCAATATCCGATACATCGGCGACGTGGCTTTCCTTTTCAAAGGGCATATTTACTCGGCGACGCGCGGCGACGGCGTATTTTGGATTTATCACAGAGGATACCTTGCTATCCCCGAGCGGGATTGCGAGGTCGTCAAGGAGGACACGATACATGAGAACAAGAAAGAGCGCGGAGAGGGCGGTAATGCGGGCGTATTTCCTCGCGGCGGTTATGGTGGTAATTCTCGCCTCGCTCGCGGCGGGGATTACGGCTCGGGCGGTAATTGAGCTCGAGCGCCGCGTAAACGACAGCGCGGCGGCGGTCACAGGCAGAGCGGAGCCGGAGGACACTCTCGCGCCGCTCACGGCGGAGATTGACCTCGAGCAACTCCGAGAGGAGACGGAGCCCGTCTCCCGGTATGCCGGGATTACATTCACAGAGCAAGAGGAGTATATGCTCGATTGCCTCGTCTACCACGAGGCGCGAGGCGAGCCGTTCGAGGGACAAGTCGCCGTCGTGGAGGTCGTCTTTAACCGCGTCCTCTCGCCGTACTTCCCGGATACCGTCGAGGAGGTCATATTTCAGAAATACGGCGACGTTTGGCAATTCTCCCCGGCTCCCTACCTCTACACGGCGGAGCCGAACGAGACGAATTGCGGCGCGGTTTGGGCGGCATATCGCGGGCTCGACCCGATAACGACGCTCGAGACGGTCTATTTCTCGACCTCTCCATATAACGAGCATATCAGCACAATCATAGGCGGTCATTATTTTTGCGAAATTGATTAGGAGGTAATCAAAATGAAACTCACACGCAAAGCAGAAAGCACTATCGGCATTAGGGAACTCAAAGAGGCGATTATGTCCGGGCGCGGCGCGGAGGTTATCGCTCCGGGCGACGAGCTCGAAATCGTCCTCACAAACGGCGAGACGGCGGCGGTCACGTTCGCCGGGTTTATCGGACAGGAGCGCGGGCGCTTTATCTTTTCCGATTGCCTCGGGGAGCGGCACGTCATGAACAACGAGCCGACGAACGAGGGCGGCTATTTCAAGAGCGAGGGACGGCGGCACGTCCTCGAGGATTTGCTCCCCTTGCTCCCCGAGGAGCTCCGCGAGGCGCTCGAGCCGCGTAACATCATGGAGCTTATCGACGGGGAGGTAGTCGAATACAAAGATACGCTTTGGCTCCCGTCCGCGACCGACGTTTTCGGCGATAAGTACGCGGGCTCGTGGTATGAGGACGAGGGACACGACGAGCAACTCCCGATTTTCCGCCGCGAGCGCGACCGCGTAAAGGAGTCCGACGGCGAGACGTGGTATTGGTGGCTCCGTTCGCCTTATTCGAGCGTCTCCGCCGGCTTCGTGAATGTCGACACGAGCGGCACGGTCAACTACTACGTCGCGTACGCCTTGTCTGGCTTTGCGCCGGGCTTTGATTTGTAAAATTCGGAATTAGGATAATTCCCCGGCTCAATGCCGGGGAATGTCCCGAGGATAGAAAACGGAGGGATTTTCTATGGTGAAATGTAAAGATTGCAAATACTGTAAAGACCATGCCCGCCGAGGCAATCTCCGAGGCGCTTTCTATTGTGAACACCCACACCAAGCAAAAATTATCCGATACTTTAACGAGCATAGGCTCTCGAAAATGCCGGGCTTTATCGCGTTTAGCGTAAACTCCATGATTTACGAGCCGAATATCAAGACCTCCCCGGTATGGTGTCCGTACAAGCTCGAAAAGAAAGCGGAGGGCGGGAAATGACCGTATTAGAAAGACTTTCAGAAAATCCGCGAGAGCTTGCGAGAGCGTTTACTCGGGCGACTTCGGACGGTTGCCCGCCGGAGGTCGCTCAATGCCGGAAAGACTCGGAGGGGTGGGACGCTTGCGACGAGTGCTATCTCGCGTGGCTTTTGAGCGAGGAGGCGGAATAATGCTCATTATCACGGTGCGGGTAGACCGCCCGGCGGGACAGGCTATCGGGATAAAGGAACAAATCGCTATGGATTTGGAGCGGTACGGCGATACGCACGTCCTCAAGGTCGAGGAGGTCACGCCGGAGCAACTCACGCTTGAGGAGGGCAAGAAATGAGCTTTTGTAAAGGGTGCGGCGCTCCTATTGATTGGGTTACGACCGCACAGGCGCGGAAAATGCCCGTTGACGAGGAGCCCGTTTTCGTCATTCCGGGCGACGGGCGCGACCGTTTCGTAACGGACGAGGGCGAGGTCATTCTCGGACGGCTCGCCCGCCCGGACGAGGAACACTCGCCGAGGCGAGAGGTCGCTTTCGTCCCGCATTGGAGGACGTGTCCCAACGCCGACGATTTCCGGCGGCGATAAATAGAAAAGCTCCCGACGCTTGAGCGAGCGCCGGGAGCGTAACCGCCTCGAAAGGTGATTACTTATACCTTTATTATAATATCACACTCCGGGGCGGTTTGCAAGTGCGAATAATTGCTAAAAGGTGGCTTTTTCATGGTTACAAGAGTGAAACGCCGCATTTTCTCGGGGTGCGTATGCGAGCAAGAGGTTTATTCCGTCCCGAGCCGCATATCGGAGCCGAGAAAAGCGGAGCCGCGCCCGCGCTTTGCGAGCGAGGAGGAACGGAGACAACATCGGATAGGCATTTCAAAGCGGAAACACGCGCAGATTTTCAACGAGAATTTCTCGCCGTCCTCTCTTTATAGCACTCTCACGATGGACAACGAGAGCGAGGTACATACTTTCAAAGAGGCGCGGCGTATTCGGGATAATTTCGTCCGTTGCCTCAAATACCACGAGCCGGACGCGAAAATCATTATCTACATGGGGCGCGGCAAGCATACGCACAGGATACACTTTCACATGGTAAGCGAGGGAGTCCCGGAGGAACTCATAAGGAAAAAGTGGAAGTTTGGAGAAGTGCTCCGTATCGAGCACTTGCGCGAGCACAATTACTATAACGGGATAGATTGCGGTCAAGACTATACCGGGCTTGCAAACTATCTTTTCGACCATTGGACGGAGGAGCAAGGCGGGCATAGATGGAAACAGACG
Source organism: Oscillospiraceae bacterium (assembly GCA_017439425.1). Classification (GTDB taxonomy): domain Bacteria; phylum Bacillota; class Clostridia; order Oscillospirales; family Oscillospiraceae; genus RUG626. The sequence continues at coordinate 16,468 of JAFSJE010000071.1, read as the reverse complement.
AACAATCTCCGCAAGCCGGAACGGGAGCCCGCCGAGGTTATCAAGCGCGAGTATAGCGAGCAAAAGCCGCCTCGCGCCCCAAAAGGCTATAAATTGGTAGAGAGCAAGGCTACAAAATGGGGCTACCTATATTTTAGATATGTATTGGAGCCGCCGCCGAAAGAGAAAGCGCGGAAGAAACGACCGATTGACAAATCGGTATGCTAAAGCCTTGTAAATGCGTAAAGTTTTAGGACGAAACGGAGGTAACGATTTGAAACTCAATGAATTTGCACAGGACGTACACGAGAACGCGGTCGCTCACGGGTGGTATGAGCGGGAGCCGACACTCCCGGAGGCTATCGCTCTTATCCACTCGGAATTGTCCGAGGCTCTCGAGGAGTATAGAAACGGCAAGCCCATGATTTACGGTTGTTGCAATATCGAGGGCGCGGTATGCGAGCACTCGGAGGAGTGCGACCGGGAAAAGGGAGAGCCCTCTTGCAAGCCGGAGGGTATCGCGGTCGAGCTTTGCGACGCGGTAATCCGTATCTTTGACACGCTCGCCTTTTATGGCGTGAACATCGAGAGCGTTCTCGAGGGCAAGCACGAGTATAACAAGAGCCGCCCGTACAAGCACGGCGGCAAAGAGATTTGATTACGGAGGAGGGGCTCGCATGATAAATTATTTCGCAGAGGCAGAAAAGACGCTCCGCGCCCGAGGGTATCTCGAAAGCGCTCTCGGGAACTTGACGCGCCGCCGGGAGCGGATTATCTCGGAGAGTGCGCCGTCCGGGTATCCGTCGCCGGACTTCTCGAAACCGTATGCGAGCACGAGCGCCGTAAACGACGCGCTCTCGGCTTGCGTCGAGCTCGCGGAGGTAGAGAGGGAGGTCGCGCTCACGAAAAAGACGATAGCCGAGGTCGATACCGTCCTCGGACAGCTTGAGGAGGCGGACGCTCGGCTCCTCCGGCTTTGGTACATCGAGCGCAAGAGCAAGGACGAGATAGCCGAGGAGGTAGTCTATACCTCGGCAAGCACGATATACGACCTCCGAAACAAGGCGGTCGCTCAATTTGCCTTGCTCTATTTCGGCGCGGGCGCTCTCGCCTCTGTGTAGCAATAATAACACTTATTAACCGTTACCGAAAAAAGACCGAATAGAAATTTGCTATTTGCCCGTGTTATTCTGTATGCGTAAAGAGAGACGAGAAAATCCTCGCCGCCGTGCGCTCCTACAAAGCCGACCTCTCGCGTCCATACGCGGGCGGGCTTGAGGCTTTGCGGGAGCGTTCTCTTTGCGCTCTCTCGGAGGGGTAGCTATGCGAGCATTTGCAAAAGCCTTTTACGAGTCGCCCGCATGGAGAAAGACTCGGGCGTATATCATCAAGCGGGATTTCGGGCTATGTACGCGGTGCGGTGCGCCGGGCGTGATAGTCCACCACAAGATAGAGCTCTCGCCGTCCAACATCGACGACCCGAGTATCTCGCTCAACGAGGACAATCTAACGACGCTATGCCGGAACTGTCACGCAATAGTACACGGTCACACGCCGCCGCTCGCGGAGGGGCTCGCTTTCGACAGAGACGGAAACGTAGTCGAGGCGGCACTCATGCCAAGGCTTGAGGACGACGACGAATTTTCGTAGACCTCCCCCCCAGTGGGGGCGGTCATATTTTCCCGGCTCGTAACCGCGCACAACTCCCGTTTAGAACTCCCCCGGGCGCGTACATGAGGGGGGGTTGAGGCTCTCGAGAGGAGGTTTATACATTAAATGGCGAAAAAATATCAAGATATGGATACGCCGGAAAAAATCGCGGCAAAACAAAAGAAAATTAAAAAACTTTTCAAAGAATTGCCGCCCGACCGGGCGCAATTTGCCGACGGGCTAATCTATCAATTCGCCGTTACCTCCGTCACGCTCGAGCGGCTCGCCGACGAAATCAACGGCGGCGATTTGATAGAGGATTTCGTTCAAGGCTCGCAAAAGCTCCGGCGGGAGTCCCCCGCCCTCAAGAGCTACAACTCGACTATCAAATCCTATGCGACGCTCTCGAAAGCCCTTATTGACCTACTCCCGGAGGAGAAGAAAAAAGCGACGGGCGACGAGCTCATGTCGTTTATCACAAAGCCGAAAGGGACGGGCGCTCCGTGAACTACGTCCTCGAGTATTGGGGCAAAATCGAGAGCGGAGAGATAACCACGTCCCGCCGCGTCAAGGCGGTTTACGGGCGGCTCGTAAAGGAAATGACGGAGCCCGACTCCGGCTCGCCGTACTACTTCGACGAGGCGACGGGCGAGCGCCCGATAGAGTTTATCGAGCACTTTTGCAAGCAATCACAAGGGACGCTCGGCGCTCCCCTACGGCTCGAGCTTTTTCAAAAGGCGTACATACAACTCCTCTTTGGGTGGCTCGAGAAAGAGACCGGGTATCGGCGCTTTCGGGAGACGCTCTTTCTCGTCGGCAGAAAGAACGGCAAGAGTACGCTCCTCGCGGCACTTGCGCTTTACCTCCTCGTCGCGGACTATGAGGGCGCGGCGGAGATTTACTCGGTAGCGACCAAGAAAGACCAAGCGAAAAAGACGTTGACCGAGGCGGTCAACATGATAAAGCAATCGCCGGAGCTCCGCGCGGTTATCAAAAAGCGGCGGAACGACGTTTATTTCCCCGCGACCGCCTCTATCTTCGAGGCGCTCGCCTCGGACTCTAACACGCTCGACGGCTTGAACTCTCACGCCGTTATTATCGACGAGCTCCACGCGATACGAGACCGCAATCTCTACGAGGTTATGAAACAATCGACCTCGAGCCGCCGTCAACCGCTCGTGATTATGATTACCACGTCCGGCACGGTGCGCGAGTCCGTTTTTGATAACCTCTACGGTTACGCTTGCGAGATAGCCGACGGCAAGCAGACGGACGAGCGTTTCCTCCCTATCCTCTACGAGCTCGACGCTCGGGCGGAGTGGACGGAGCCGCAAGCGTGGATAAAGGCAAATCCGGGGCTCGGCACGATAAAGCAGTATAAAACGCTCGCCGATTTCGTCGAGCGAGCAAAGAAAAATCCCGAGGATTTACCGGGCGTTCTTTGCAAGGATTTCAACGTCCCGGAGGTCTCCGCCGCCGTTTGGCTCTCGTTCGAGGAGATAAAGAGCGACGCGACTTTCGAGATTGCGGACGTATTCAATACCTACGCTATCGGCGGGTGCGACCTCTCGGCGACGACCGACCTCACGGCGGCGACGCTCCTCATACGCCGCTCGGCGGACGACCCGATAATCTACGTTCTGCAACACTACTTTTTACCGCAAAAGAAATTAGACCAGCTCGACGAGCACAACTCGAACGAGGCTCCGTATAAGATTTGGCGAGACCGGGGGCTCCTCACGGTATGCGAGGGAGCCCGCGTCGATTACTCCGACGTTACGGCGTGGTTTTGCCAAATGCGCGACGAGCACAAGATAGACGCTTTCAAAATCGGGTACGACCGAGCCCTCGCCGGGTATTGGGTGGACGAAATGAAAGCAAACGGCTTTGATATGCAAGCCGTCGCGCAAGGCGCTTTTACATGGTCTCAACCTATGCGGGAAATGGGAGCGGCGTTCGCAGACAAGAAAGTAAACTACAACAAAAATCCCGTTCTCGTTTGGTGCTTATCGAACACGGCAGTAAAAAAGAGCGGAGTAAACAATATTCAGCCCGTAAAAATATCGGACAGGCGGCGCATAGACGGCGCGGTATCCCTCCTCAATGCGTGGGTTATCTACGTCCGGGATTACGAGGACTATATGTATCTTGTGGGGTGAGAACGTGAGCGAGAAACGCGGACTCTTTCAAACAATTTTCGGCGGGAGAAAGGACGATAACAAATCCTACTCCGCCTATAAGCTCTTGAGCTCGTGGGAGTCGAGCTTTATTCCGTACTCGGGTAATGCGTGGGATATTAGCACAGTACGGGCGGCGGTGGACGCTTTCGCCCGGCGCGTCTCGACGGCTCGCCCGCGACACGTCCGAGTTACGGCAGACACGACCGAGGAGGTCAACGGATACCTCGACCGTATCCTCCAATATCGACCAAATCCGTATATGAGCGCCTCGGAGTTTTACTATAAGCTCGCGGCGCAATATCAGCTATACAACAACGCGATAGCTTATCCCGTCTACGACGAAAACGGGAGGCTCTCGGCTATCTACCCGATAAACGCGACGAGCTTTGAGCTCCTCGAGTACATGGGCGTTATGTATTGCCGCTTTAAGTTTGCGACCGGGAACTCGTACATTTGCGAGTATTCCCGGCTCGTCCATATCCGGCGGCATTTTCTTGAAAACGACCTTTTCGGGGACAGCAACAAGCCGCTCGAGCCCGTACTCAAGACCGCGAACACGTTTAATCAGTCTATGAGCAAATTCGCGGAGCTTATCGCGGTTATCCGGGGCGTTCTCAAGGTCTCAAACGCGGTCAAGACCGAGGACTTGAACAAGCGCCGCGACGACTTTATCCGAGACAACCTCCGCATGGAGAACAACGGAGCGGGCGTTATCGTCACCGACGCGAAATATGACTATACACCTATCTCCGACAAGACTACGCCTATCCCGGCAAATCAGCTCGCGTACATCAAAGAGGAGATTTACGACTATTTCGGCGTATCAAAGGCAATCGTCGAGAACACGGCGACGGCGGCGCAAGAGTCCGCCTATTACAACGGCGAAATCGCGCCGTTCTTCTCCGCGCTTACGCAAGCCTTTACGAATTGCCTCTTTACCGAGCGGGAGTACGGTCACGGAAACCGTATCGTATTCTCCTCGAACTCCGTACAGTTTGCGACGCTCCCGGAAAAGGTCACGGCGGCAAAATTCCTCACGGAGATAGGAGCCGCGACGCTCGACCAAATCTTGACTATGTTCGATATGCCGACCATCGGCGGCGAGGAGGGCTCGCGCCGGGTGCAAACGCTGAACATGGTAAACGCCGCGCTCGCGGACAAGTATCAAACGGGCGAGGAAACCACGCCGCCGGAGGGCGGCGACAAAACAGACCCGCCGGACGACGGCGGAGAGGAGGGCTAAACTATGCCATATAAACCGAACGAGCGGGAGTATAGAGCGGTCGCTCCGTTCACGCTCCCGGAGGGCTCCGGCGACGCGCTTATCTTGCGCGGTACGCCTATCGTATTTGATACTCCGACCGTCATTTGTGAGTATGACGGTATCGAGTACAAGGAGATTATCGCTCGCGGCGCTCTCGACGGGTGCGATATGACCGACTTTATCCTCAACCGCAACCACGGAATGAACGACTCGACCGTATTTGCCCGGACGAGGAACAAATCACTCACTTATGAGGTCACGGACTCCGGGCTCGCTATCGCGGCAACACTCGACAGCGAGGACGAGAGGCACAGAAACCTATACCGCGACGTAAAGACGGGGCGCGTCGATAAGATGTCCTTTTCTTTCGTCGTCCGCGAGGCGAGTTACGATAACGTGACTCATACTCGCACGATTACAAAGGTCAAAAAGCTATACGACGTTTCGGCGGTGGATTTTCCGGCTTATAACGATACGTCGATTTCGGCTCGGAGCTTTTTCTCGGAGGAGCACGAGAAAGAGGTCGCGGCTTTGGAGCAAGCCCGGAGGCGGAAGAAACTTATAGCTTTGACATACTAACCACAAATCAACAAATTTCATGGAGGTATTGCTATGAACATCGAAAAGAGACTCGCAGAAATCAAGGCTCGCAGAGCCGAAATCCGCTCGACCATCAGCGGCGACGCGAACGCCGACCTCGACGCGCTCGAGAAAGAGCTCCGCGACCTCGCCGACGAGGAGAGCAAGCTCGAAAAGCGCCTCGCCATCGAGCGTATGCTCGGCGGCTCCACTCCCTCCGGCGCTACGCCTATCAACAATCCCGTATCCGGCGAGCAGAGGAGCGCCGAGGTCACGGTCGATAACGTCGCCGCGTCCCCGGAGTATCGCTCCGCATGGCTCAAGACCTTGCAGGGCAAGCCGCTGACCGACGCGGAGCAGAGAGCCTACTCCACGGCGGCGAACTCCGCCCTCCCGATTATCCCCGAGGCGACCGCAAATCAGATTATCAAGAAAATGCACGAGGTCGCGCCCATTTTGGAGCGTTGCCGCATTTTCCACGTTCCCGGAAACTTCAAGTTTGCGGTCGAGAACGTGAACGACGACGCGGCTATCCACACCGAGAACGCCGCAATTACCGCCGCCTCCGACTCCCTCGGCTCCGTCTCCCTCACGGGCTACGAAATCGTAAAGCTCGTGAAAGCATCCCGCGCCTCCTCCGCTATGGCGCTCTCCGCGTTTGAGAGCTACATCGTCGAGGTTATCGCCGAGGCTATCGCCCGCAAGATTGAGTATTACATCTTTGCGGGTACGGGTAGCAATCAGCCGGGCGGCGTGGCTACGGCGGGCAAGGGTACGAACGGCGCGTACACCAACGGAACCGACCAAATCACGGTAGCCGTCTCCGCCTCCCTTACCGAGCAGAACGTAATCGACCTTTACGGTATGCTCGGCAACGGCTACGAGCGTAACGCGGTTTGGGCTATGCGTAAGGCGACGTTCTTCTCCTCGTTCTATCCCCTTATGAACAAGAGCAAGAACAACCTTGTCGAGTTTGCCAACGGCAAGTATTACATCATGGGCGCGGAGGTCTATTTCACGGGCTCCGTCAAGGCGAACGAGGCGTATCTCGGCGACTTCTCCTATATCCTCGGGAACTACTCGCAGGATATTACGGTCGTCAAGAGCGAGCACTCCGGGCTTGCTACGAACTCCATCGACTACCTCGGCTCGTGCGTGTTCGACTCCAAGCCCGCCGCCGGGCTCGGCGCTTTCGTCCACCTTGCGAAAGCTACGGCGTAAGGAGGGCTCCGTATGGCGGAAGTAAGCGCGGAATATCTCGCAAGCGTCCGCCTCTACTTACGGGAAACCTCGACCGCAACCGATAGCGAAATAACCGACCTCATTAACGCCGCCCGAGCCGATTTAGTGCTCGGCGGCGTTCTTGAGGATAAGGCGAACGACGAGACCGACCCGCTTATCAAGAAAGCCGTCGGTACTTACGTCAAAGCCGAGTACGGACTCGATAATCCCGACTCGGAGAAATACCGGGCGGCGTACAAGGAACTCCGTAACGGTCTCACGCTCTCGGACAGCTATATCAAGAGCGAGGAGGGGTAACTCGTGTATTGGCGCGACGTAATTACGCTTGAGGCAGTAACAACGGGGAGCGACGGAGAGGGCTACCCGGCGGAGACCGTCGAGGAGACTACCGTTTTCGCCGACGTGAAATCCGCGAAACGCTCGGAGTTTTACGCGGCTAAAAACGTCGGCGTAGACCTCGCTATAACCGTAAAGCTCCGCGCCGCCGACTACGGCGGACAAGAGCGCCTCGTATGGAACGGAAAACGGTACAAGGTGGAGCGGGCATATACCGAGGCTCGGGAATTTTACGAGTTGAATTGCTCGGAATTTAGGGAGGTATCGGAATGAGCCTAAACTCGCGCCTCGTAGACGCGCTCGACGGTCTCGCGCCGGAGCCGCCAGCCGCAGACACCTACAAGGGGACGCAAGCCCTCTATATCGTTTTCAACTATACGCTTATCCCCGCCGACTTTGGGGACGACGACGCGGGACACTACCGCGCCCTCGTGCAAGTGCATTTGTACGCGCCTCACGAGAAAAATACGGTCTCACTCCGTAAGGAAATCTCCCGCCGCCTCGTCGCGGCGGGGTTTACCCGTCCCTCCGTTACTCCCGCCTCGGACGCGAAAGGGCAACACTACGCTTTCGAGTGCGAGGATATAGAGGCGGTGGAATAATGGCGGAAATCTCTACAAGCGGGCTCGAGGAGCTTATCGGCGACCTCGGCAAGCTCGCAGAGCTCCCGGACGACGTTATCGGGGAAATGCTCGAGGCGGAGGCGGAGGTCGTCGCACAGGCGCAGAGCGCCGAGGCGCGGTCTATGCTCTCCGGCGATAAGAGCAAGGGCATAACGGCGGGAGCTGTCACATTCGACAAGAAACCGAAAACGACGAAAGACGGGAAAGCCGTCTATGTCTATCCAAAAGGCACTCGCACGGACGGAAACCGCAGACCGATAAACGAGGTCGCTTTTGTGAATGAGTACGGGAAAGAGGGACAGCCCGCCCGACAGTTTATCAGAACGGCAAACGAAAAATCGGCGGACGCGGCAACGGACGCGGCGGCTAAAGTCTACGACCGTTTTCTACAATCCAAAAATCTATAACAGGAGGATATTAAACTATGGCACAGTTTGGAGCAAAGCGCCCGCGTTTCGCGCCGACGACCGCAACGCCGGAGAACGCGCTCCCGACCTACGACGCTACGAAAATCGTTACCGTCGGAAAGCTCGTCGCGGCTAACCTCACCGTAAACAACGCCTCCGGCGAGCTCTACGGCGACGACGGGCTCGCCGAAAAGGTCGATATGTTCGCCTCCGGCTCCCTCGAGCTCAACACGGACGACAAGACCGACGAGGTACACGCCGCTATTCACGGCGCGAGCAAGGATACCGAGAGCTCCGAGGTCACAGACGCGGACGGCGACACCGCGCCGCGCGGCGGTCTCACATATTACAAGGTGCTTATCCGCAACGGCGTGAGGATTTACAAGGGAGTGTTTCACCCGCTTGTGTCCGCTATCCTCGGGAACGACTCGGCGGCGACGAAAGGGAGCTCTATCACTTTCGGCACGTCTACGACTACGTTCAACGTGTTTCGGTGCAATTCCGGCGCGTGGAGGATTACGAAAGAGTTTACCGGGGCGAACGCCGAGGCGGATTGTATCGCGTGGTGCGATACCAAGCTCAACGCCGTCGCAAAGGTGGCGGCTCCCGTCGCCTATCCCGCCGCCGGAGCCGTGGCGAGCGGAACGGAGGTCGCTCTCATGTGCGCGACCGCCGGAGCGACCATCTACTACACGCTCGACGGCACGACTCCGACGACCGAGAGCACGGCGTACACCGGGGCTATCGAAATCACGGCGGCAAAGACAATCAAGGCGATTGCCGTCAAATCGGGTATGAACGACTCCGACGTTACGACGGCGGCATACACAATCAGCGCGTAAAACGACACGGGAGGCGGGGCGAAATCCCCGCCTCCCGCTTTGCCGATTGGAGGCGAGCACATGAAAGCAGTTAAATACACGCTTGCGGGCGCGACGTACTTTCTCACGCTCGACGGCGAGGCTATGTTTCAAATTCGGGACGAGTACGGGAGCTCTACCCTACTCCTCGAGGCAATCGAGCCGGATACCCGCGAGGCGTTCGAGACGACTTGCGCCGCCGCCGTTATCCTCGCGGAGCGCGGCGAGCTTATCCGCCGCCGCCTCGGATACGAGCCGGGAGCTATCCCGGAGCGGGAGGACTTCTCGCTCCTCGTGCAACCGTTCGAGATTGTCAATCTCAAAAACGCGATTATCCGCGCTATCTCCCTCGGCTACGGTCGAGAGGTAGAGCCGCCCGGCGGCGAGGACTACGACGAGGGACTCGCGGAATTGACGCAAAAAAAAACGAAATAAGGCGGGCGGACTATTACCGGGTAGCCGCCCTATGCGGGGTTAGTCCATCCGAGGCGCTCTTTATGCCGCCCGGAGAGGTTTTCGACCTATGGGAGCTATACCTCCGCGACCACGGAAAAAGGCAGAATGAGGAGGGCGAATAATGGCGACCCGGACAATATCGACAAAGTTAGCGGTCGAGGGCGAGTCCGCTTATAAATCGTCCCTCAAAAACATAAACTCCGAGCTCGGAACGCTCAAAAGCGAGCTAAAGCTCGTCGAGTCCGAGTTTTCCGGGCAAGCGAACTCCTACGCGGCGCTATCTGCAAAGGGCGAGGTGCTCGCAAAGCAGTACGACGCGCAGAAATCCAAGCTCTCCACACTACGCGAGGCTCTCGACAACGCGAAACGCGCTCAAGAGACCTACGCCGAGCGGGTAGAGTCTGCAAAATCGAATATTCAGCGGTGCGAGGAGGCGCTCGAGGCTCTCAAGAATACCGAGGGCGACACGAGCGAGGAACAAGCCCGCTTGACGGCGGAGCTCGAGAGCTACAAAAAGGAGCTTTCCGAGGCGGAGAGCTACCAAGAGGCGGCGACTCGCTCCGTCAATTCATGGCAAACACAAGTAAACACGGCTCAAGCCGAGCTAAACCGCCTCGACGGGGAAATCGACAAGAACAACGGCTATCTCAAAGAGGCGGAGGCAAGCTCCGACGGGTGCGCCGAGTCCATCGACGAGTACGGGAAAGAGGTCAAAGAGGCGGGCGAGGAGTCCGAGAAAGCCGGAAAGAAATTCGAGGCGGTCAAGACGACCGTAACGGCGCTCGGGACAGCGGCGGCGGCGGCAGTTACCGCGCTTGCGGCGGCTACCGGGAAAATCGCCTCCGAGCTCGTCGATATGACGGTCGCAGGCGCGGCATACGCCGACGAGGTTTTGACGACCTCCACGGTCACGGGAATAGCAACCGATAAGCTCCAAGCGTATATGTACGCCTCCGACCTCCTCGACGTTTCCGTAGAGACGCTCACGGGCTCCATGACGAAAAACCTCAAGAGCATGGACTCCGCCCGCGACGGGAGCGCCGCGTATGCCAAGGCATACGAGCAACTCGGTATTGCGGTCACGGACGCAGAGGGTAATCTCCGGGACTCCGAGGCGGTATATTGGGAGGTTATCGACGCGCTCGGTCAAGTGGAGAATACCTCGGAGCGGGACGCGCTCGCTATGCAACTCCTCGGGAAATCCGCGAGAGACCTCAATCCGCTTATCGAACAGGGCGCGGAGCGCATGAACGAGCTCGCGGCGGAGGCGGAGGACGCGGGCTATATCCTCTCCGGGGACGCGCTCGACGCATACGGCGCTTTTCAAGACAACCTCGACCGCCTCTCCCGTCGGGCGGAGGGCGCAAAAAACGCGCTCGGTACGGCGCTCCTCCCGACGTTGACGAGGCTATCGGGCTCCGGCTCCGACCTCCTCGGGAAATTCACAAAGGCGATTACGGAATGTGACGGCGACCTCGGGAAAATGGGCGAGGTCGTCGGAGATACCCTCGAGGAGCTTATCGGGGTTATCACGGACTATACGCCGGAGGTCGTCGAGCTCGCGGAGGGCATTATCGGCGGGCTCCTCTCCGGGATACTCTCGGCGGCTCCGTCGCTCGTGAGTGCGGTCGCTGACCTCCTCCCGGAAATCGGGGACGCGATTATCGCCGCCGTTCCGCTCTTGAATGACGCGGCGGTATCCATCATAACGACGCTCATAGAGGGCGTTATCGGTATGCTCCCCGCGCTCCTCACGGCGGGCGTACAAATCCTCACGGGAATTATAACGGGCATCGCCGAGGCGCTCCCCGAGCTTATCCCGGCGGCGGTCGAGGCGGTTACGCAACTCGTGACGGCGCTCCTCGACAATATGCCGCTTATCATCGACGCGGCGCTCCAACTGATAACAGGGCTCGCGGAGGGCATTATCGACGCTATCCCCGTGTTCCTCGGAGCGCTCCCGGAGGTTATCGAGAGCCTCGTCGATACGCTCCTCGGCGCTATCCCGCAGTTAATCGACACGGGCGTAAAGCTCCTCGTTGCGCTCGTCGAAAACCTCCCGCTTATCATTCAAACGATTATCGCGGTATTGCCGCAGATAATCGAGAGCGTGATAACGACGCTCCTCTCGCATATCCCGGAGCTCGTGCAAGCGGGCGTTGACCTCTTTATCGCTATTATCGAAAACCTCCCGCTTATCATCACAACGATTATCGGCGCTATCCCGCAAATCATTTCGAGCGTGGTTAATGCGCTGATACGGAGTATCCCGCAAATCGTCACGGCGGGCGTACAACTCCTCACGTCGCTTATCCGAAACCTCCCGCAAATCATAAGCGAGATAGTCCGCGCTATGCCGCAAATCATCACGGGCATAGTAAACGCGCTCGGTAACGGCGTGAGTCAAGTCGCGTCCGTGGGCGCTAACCTCGTCCGGGGCTTGTGGGACGGTATTCAATCCCTCGCCGGGTGGCTTTGGGATAAAGTCTCCGGGTGGATTTCCTCGATTTGGGACGGGATAACGTCTTTCTTTGGTATCGCCTCCCCGTCTAAAAAAATGGCGTGGGCGGGCGAAATGCTCGTCGAGGGCGAGGCGCGGGGTATCGAGCGCAACGCGCCGAAAGCGATAAAAGCCGCATCGGATATGAGCGCCGATATGCTCGCGGAGGTCGAGGACGGTATCGGCAGAGTGAACGCCGAGCTCGCCTCCTCCATCGGGGAACTCGAGACGAGCATAGACGCTCGCGCGACCGTCCGGCAAGTATCCGCCTCCGTTCCGGCGTTGGACGACCGACGCTCGGCGGCGGCTCGCTCCGGCGGCGGGAATACGACCATAACAAACGAGTTTAGGATTGATAAGCTCGTCGTCCGCGAGGAGGCGGACGTTAAAAAGGTCGCAAAAGAGCTCTACAATATGCAGAGGACGAAATCTCGCGGAAAGGGGGTAGTTATGGCGTGAGCATCGGCTTTACGTTCAATAACACGCATAGCCGGGATATGGGAGTCGTGTTCAAGAGCACGGATAGAACGCTCCTCCCGGCAAAACGAGTCACCCGGTACGTCATTCCCGGCAAGAGCGGGACTTATGACATAGAGGACGGGTACGACAACCGCGAAATCGTTTGCGAGGTCTCTTTCGTCGGCGAGAGCTACCGCTATCCCGGAGTCCGTTCCCGTGCTCGGGCGGTCGCCGGGTGGCTCTCCGGCGAGGGCTTGCTCGTATTCGACGACGAGCACGAGAAAGCATACCAAGCAAAGGTTATCGGCGGCGTGAGTATCGAGCAAATCGCCGTTACGGGGCATTGTGAGGTAGTTTTCTCGTGCGCTCCGTTCGCCGAGAGCCTCGAGTACAACCAACAGAGAGCGACCTCCGTATCCCTCCCTCATACGGAGACGGTCAACGTAAACGGGACACAGGAAACCGATTGCCTCGTTTACATCACAGCGCGAGGGAAAATCAAAGACCTTACCGTTACACGGATAAAGGTAAATTAAAACACGGAGGTTATAGAAATGTCTGCATTATCGAACACTCACGCGGCGAGTATCCTCAACTATTCATTGAGGAGTGGGACGTACTACCTCGCCCTCTTTCTCACCGACCCGACCGCCGCCGCGACGGGTACGGAGGTCTCCGGCGGCGGCTATGCCCGGAAGATTATCGCTTTCGACGCGCCGACGCTCGTATCCGGCAAGCAACAGGTAGTAAACTCCGCCGATATTGATTTCGGCGAAATCACGGCGGACGTGGGGACGGTCTCGTATTGGGGCGTGTATGACGCGAGCTCCGGCGGTAATCTGCTATGGTTTGGCGCTTTCTCCCGGAGTAAGAACGTCCTCAACGGCGACGCTATCACGATTTCGGCGGGTGCTATCGTCTGCAACCTCTCATAAGGAGGCGGGACAATGTATAATCGCGCTCCGTATAACCGGGAGAGATACAACCGAAAATCAACCTCTATTTTCGAGTGGGTAGCGAGCGCGACCGCCGAGAGCGGGAGCGGAGGAGCCTTGCTTATCGTCCGGCGCTTTAAGAGCGAGGTCGAGGCGGTCGCCTCCGCCTCCGGCGCGTTTAACAAGCTCGTATTCTTTGCGGGCGAGGCAACGGCGGAGAGCGGCTCCTCCGGCGCTTATATCCGTATCGTGTTCTTTGATAGCGAGGTCGAGGCAGAGGCGAACGCCTACGGCTCCGCCCTCTCGACCTACGGACAGGAGATAATGATAATCGAGGGCGTGAATATGTCGCCCGGAGACGAGCTCATTATCGACACGGAACACATGACGGTAACGCTCAACGGCGAGAACGCTATCGACCTCGTAAAAGACGAGAGTATCTTTTTCAAGCTCAAGGAGGGCTCGAACGATATTATCGTCGAGGGCGGGACAATGGCGGATATTCGTATCTTGTGGAAAGATAGGTGGTTATAAATGGCAGTACCGCAAGTATTCGACCGCAACATGAAACGGCTCGCCTATCTCGACAACGCTATGAGCGTCGGATACAACCTCGAGCTCAATTCCCTATGGACGGCGAGCTTTTCCATGCCCGCCGACGACAAGAAAAATCAATATTGCGCTCCGTTGAACTTCGTCGAGATATTCGACGGCGACGAGCGTATCGACCTTTTCCGTATCATCGGGGAGGATTTGGAGCGGAGCGACGGCGCGACCCGCGTTTATAATTGTGAGCACGTCCTCGCTACCCTCCTAAACGACGTGCTATTTCAGTATCACCAAATCGGCGGGAGCCTCGTCAAGACGGCGGCGGTATTGAACTATATCCTCTCCAAGCAGACAACGCGGAATTGGATACTCGGCGAGTGCTCGTTTGCCCGTCAATTCGAGTACAATTTTGAGAATACGACGCTCCTCTCCGCGCTCTTTGCCGTCCCGGAGTGTTTCGACCGCGCCTATATTTGGAAATGGGATACCACGGGCTACCCGTGGACGCTCTCGCTCGTGGAGCCGTCCTCGGCGCTCAAGAGCGAGATACGGTACAAAAAGAACATGACGAGTATCCTCAAGACGACGGACGCGACGGGGATAGCAAATCGTATCTACGCGCTCGGGTATGGCGAGGGCGTAAATCAACTCACGATTTCGGCGGTCAATAACGGGCTCCCGTATGTGGAGGACGTGAACTCTATCGAGAGTTACGGGCTATGCGCCTCTATCCTCGTCGATAGCCGCTATGAGGTCGCGGAAAACCTCAAGGCATACGCCGAGCAAATCCTCCGGGAGTCCGCCGTCCCGTATATCTCCTATGAGATAGCCGCTATCGACCTCCACCGATTGACGCGGGACTCGTTCTCCCGCTTTCGCCCGGGCGAGGTCGTCCGCGTCCTCGACACGGAGGACGGTATCTCCGTCCGTACTCTTATCGTGAGCGTGAACAAGGACGACGCGAACGGCGACCCGGGCGCGGTATCGGTCACGATTGCGAACAAAACGCGGGATATTGCCGGGAGCATTTCGGACTTGCAGAGCCGCGCTCTTATCGGGGAGACCTACGCGCAGGGCGCGACAAATCAGCAAATCTATAATTTCTCGGACAATGCCGACGCGACACACCCGGCAACGCTCAAGCTCTATATCTCCGAGTCCGTCGTCCGTATCAATAAAATGCTCCTCAACGTGCAGTTTGAGCCGTTCCGCGCTTTCGAGCGGGCGGTAAAGGGCGGCGGCGGGCAGACGACGAGCTCCGGCGTCGGGAGCACGACCTCGGCGGGCGGCGGAGCGACCTCCTCCTCCGGCGGCGGCGGTACGTCCGGCTCCGGCGGCGGCGCGACCTCGAGCGCGACAGCGCTTGAGTCCTCAAATGTTTTGCCGAACGAGGCAAGCGGGCAAGCGGTACACAATCACGCTATCCCGCGCGGGGCAAAGCTCGCCCTCTACGGCGGAAAGACAGAGGACGGCGCGGTAATTGCCGACGGTTATTATGAGTGGGTGCCGAGCGGCGCTCACATTCACCCGGCACACACCCACACCATACCAAATCATACGCATACTATCCCAAACCACACGCACACGATACCCGAGCATACGCATACGGTATCAGCGCACACGCACACCATCAAAGACCACACGCACGAGATACAGTTTGGCATATATGAGGGCTTGACCGCCTCGAAAGCGACTATCAAGGTAGACGGTACAACGCTCCCGGCTCAATCGGGATACGGCGATATTGATATTGTCGCCTACCTCTCGAAAGACGAGAGCGGAAAGATACTCCGGGGCGCATGGCATACGGTCGAAATCCTCCCGGACACTATGAGCCGTATCGTCGGAGCCGTCTTTTGTCAAACATTCTGCAACTCTCGCGGCGGCGGCGACTATTAAAGAGGAGGCTCTTTCATGGAACTTTTGACTATGTATCCGGCGCAAGCAAACTCGCCGGAGACGACGCTCGCCGGGGCTATCTCCACGAGCGGGACGAGTATAACCGTCCTCGACGGCTCCGTATTGCCGGACGCGCCGAACATCTTAACGATTGGGGCGGAATATTCCACGGCGGAAACGGTGCTTATGACCGCAAAGAGCGGGAATACGCTCACGGTCACACGCGGCTATAACGGCACGACTCCGCGAGCGTGGGACAAGGGCGACACTATCGGGCGCTATTTCACGGGCGCAGACCATGACGCTATGCGCGAAAACATCGACTCGCTCAACGACGGCAAGCCCGATAAGGTCTCCAACGGCACGGCGGGCAACTTCGCCGGGCTGGACTCCGAGGGCGGTATCACGGACTCCGGCAAGAAAGCGGGCGACTTTGCCGCCGCGACCCATTCTCACAACGGATACGCGAACAAGGTAGCGAGCCCGACCTCCGGCAACTTCGCCGGGCTCAACGCCTCCGGCGACCTCACGGACTCCGGCAAGAAAGCGG
>JAFSJE010000070.1 GCA_017439425.1 Oscillospiraceae bacterium | reverse complement strand
AATTATGCTTAACAGATTACTAAGCAGACAATATAGATATACTTACTAAAAAGCTGTTTTTGGCGAATGGACATAGACTCTTAATTATTCAAGAGTAAAATCTATACTAAAAAATGTCGCCACACAAAAAGTTCCGAAATCATCCGATTTCGGAACTTTTTGGCATATATAGCGTCAAATTAGTTTAGTGGCGATTTTCGCTGAAAGAGCCGAAAACCGATTTTGATGCTTTAAATTTCCGTCTGGTGCGTTTAATTCCTATCGTTTTGAAACGCTCCAGCATCAAAAAAGCATCAATAAATCATCAACGCAGCAGCAGGATTTTGCGTGAATCCTACTGCTGCGTTTTCCTTTTCTTTGACTTAGGTGCGGATGTTTTGTGAGGCTTAATGAGCTTCATTCCAGCGGTGAATTTTTCCTTTGCGTTCCTTCTGAACGCCCCTGGCGTACTTTATTTCCGGATAGCCGAAGCCTATAATAAGACCGGTATAGTGGTCGGCGGGTATGCCGAGCATTTCCCGTGCCTCTGGCGCAAGCTCGTTCAGCACCTCCGCCGAATAACTCATAATCGTTGTGCCGAGACCGTGGGCGTTGCAGAGAAGCTCAAAATACGCAGCGGCTATGTGGCAGTTTGTTTTACTGTCCTCCGCCCACTTTCCAACGCACCTTTCGTGAGCTATGAAAAGGTGCGGGGCACCGCAGAAGAGCAGGTCGCCCTTACGCACGGTATTCTCCGATTCCTTCATCTTTCCGTAGTAAAAATCAGAAAAGCTGTGGGTATATATGTGCCTTTTCGCGTCCGCTTCCATCTTGGCGTATGCAATCTGTCTGATTTCCCGAACTCTCTCCTTGTCGTCGATGACGGTGTACTCCACGTTTTGCGCGTTGCCGCCCGTCGGAGCTGCCATCATTGCAGTCAGTATTCCGGTAATGATTTCCGGTTCAACGTTTTTATCAAGAAAACGGCGGCAGGAGCGGCGGTTCGCGACAAGCCGCTCCATATACTCGCCCATTTCCGGCGGCGGAGGAAGAAGCGAGTCCTCCGGTTTTTTTCCAAAGATAGATATGGCGCCCTCGGGACAGACAGCCAGACAGTGCTGACAGCGCCAGCAGCCGCGCCAGCCGAAACGCTCAAACTCCTTCATTTGCGGATAACCGCTCTTGTTGAGCTCAAGCACCATGCCTGAGCAAACGTTCACACATTTGCCGCAGCCGATGCACTTTGATTTATCAACCGAAAAACGAGTTTTCTCTCTCATAACTCTACCACTATCTTTCCGTTTACCTTGCCGCCGTCGAGGGCTGCGCACGCCTCGCGTATGCTGCCGAAACCAAATTTTGCGCCGACGGGCGGGGTCAGCTTATGCTCACCGAGAAAAGCGAAAATCTCGTCAATGATCGCCTGTGTGGGGTAATTAGAGAAAAAGCCGGTCAGATACACGCCGTTTGGAATGTCCTTGATGGGATCGAAGCCGTTCAGCGTATAAACGCCGCCGAGAATGCCGGTCTGACAGACTATTCCGCCCTTGTACATACATCTCAGCGTGTCCGTGAGGTACTTCGGGCCGATAAGGTCGAGCGCCTTCGTCGCGCGGACAAATACGGACAGATTTCCGTCATCGAGAACAGCCTCGTCAGCCTCACTAAGAAGCGGCAGCTTCTGAGCGCGGTGTGTCGTTGCTATAACCTTACAGCCGAGAGCCTTTGCAATCTGAATAGCGGCGTAGCCGAGGGCGCAGGTTGCGCCTCGTATGAGAAGAACGTCGCTTTTATTTAGCCGCAGGCACTCGAAAAGACTGCCCCACGCAGTAAAATAAGTCTCCGGCACGGCGGCGAGAGACGCCCAATCGAGATCGCTCTCCACCGAGAAAACGTGATGGGCGGGCAAAAGTGCGTATTCGGCGTAGCTCCCGTTAAAGCTGCGTCCCATGCCGCCCATCAGGGCTATGACCTTCTGCCCGACTTTATAATTTGTGTCGGAGGCGTCGGCAATTTCGCCCACACACTCAATTCCGGGAATTACCGGCTTCTGAATATAGGGCTGTTCGATTTCGGAAAGCCGCAAAAGCTGTTCGGAGTGGTTCATGCCGAAGCCCTTTACTTTAACAAGCACCCAACCGGGTTTAACAGACGGTATTTCAACCTCGCTGAGCGTTACGCTCTCTGCGGGGGTTATTTTATCTATCAGCACAGCCTTCATTCTCTTATCTCCTTCCAGCATTGGGGGTCGGGGGCGTAAAAGCTTCCGCCTGTGCCGTTAGCTACGGCGGGGCAGCCGCGGCAGTATGGCATAAGCTCGCACTTCGAGCATTTCTCAAATTTATCAAACTGCCTGTACCTCTCCATATCGCAGACCCAGATATCTGCGAGGCGGTCTTCAAATACGCTGCCGACTCTGCTGCCCGCAACTCTGCGGCAGGCGAAAACGTCGCCGGAGGGGGTTATGGTGATGTGGCAGTTTCCGCAGTTGCAGCCGCCGTAGATCATACCCTCGACGGCGTTTTCCGGCAGCTTAAATTCACCGGTTTCGTACTTATACAGCGTCCAGAGGTGGTCTTTTTTGTTGAAATACGTCTTGCAGCCCTCGGCTTCGTATTCCTTGAACTTTCTGTCGCAGACAGAGAGCAGCTCGCGGTACTCCCCGGGCGACATAGAGGTATCCACCTCGCCGCCGGTGGGAACATAGCGGGAAAAGGCGAAAATATCCACCCCCGCCTTTACAACGGCGTCGATTATCCCAGGCACCTCCATCCGGTTCGTCGCGGAAACGGTAGTCATTATAACGCTTTTGATGCCGGCGCGGTTTATGCAGCCGATTTTTTCGAGCGTGCAGTCGAAGGAGCCGGGCTTGCGGAACCAATCGTGGGTTTCTCTGAGTCCGTCAAGGCTCAGCTGATACTTTTTGCAGCCGTAAAATCTTAGCTCCCGGCATACCTGATCGTTAAGGTGAAAGGGGTTGCCCATTATGGTGAAGGGTATGCTCTTTTCATGGAAAAGCTCAAGAAGCCGCCAGAAATCCGGGTGCAGTATCGGGTCGCCGCCGGTGAGGTAGATGTAGGGCAGGCGATCATAAACGGCGCAGAAGTCCTCGATGTTGGCGAGAGTCTCGGTCATCTCGTCCCAGGTCATGCTGTCAAGACAGCGCTTGCCCTCGCCGGAAAAAATGTAACAGTGCTTGCACCGCTGATCGCACTCGTCCGTTATATGCCATTGAAATGAAAAATATTGCTTCATAGCAGTCACCTATGTTATCGTTAAAAATTGCCCCCGCTTGGCGGGGGCGTTTTCGGATTACTCCTTGTCGCCGGCTCCGCAGGCAGTTCCGCAGGCGGCGGGCTTCTCCTCGGGCTGAGCTGCGCCGCAGGCTGCGGGAGTCTCAGCGGGCTTGTCGCCGGCTCCGCAGGCGGCTCCGCAGGGAGCGGCGGCGTAAGCCTTCGTCCATCCGAAAAGTCTGTCAAGTCCCATAGTTTCGTCCTCCTAGAATATTCGGAGCTTCCTCCGTGAGCTAAATATAGCAAATATCGCGTACCCTTGAAAAGTACGCACTAATTTATTACATAGTTACCTTTTTGTAACCTACTTGTAAAATGGGATATTATAAAATATAATAGTCCTACAACCCCCGAAGGAGGAACGGCTATGCTAACAAAAGACGAACTGCCCGATTGCCCGGTACAGACAACGGTACAGCTTATAGGCAACAAGTGGAAGCTGCTGATACTGCGAAATCTTCTCGCTCGCCCGTGGCGCTTCAATGAGCTGAGAAAGAGCCTTGAGGGCATAAGCCAGAAGGTGCTGACAGATAATCTCCGCCAGCTTGAGGAGGACGGTATAATAACCCGCACGATATATCCGGAGGTGCCGCCGAGAGTCGAGTATGCGCTCAGCGAGCTGGGCGAGAGCATGCGCCCGATAATAAAGAGCATGGAGGAATGGGGCAGAAAATATAAGGGCGAGAGCGATGAACGTTGAAAAAGCTGTTTTTCGCCTGACAGACGCTCTTATAAAGGATAAGGGCTTGCAGGCGCTTGCAGATATTGCCTCGGAGGAGCTTAATAAGCCGGTGTGGATAGTTGACCACGATTTTAATTATCTCGTTGTTTCCGACGGCGCAGCAAAGCTCGACTCATTTCTTGAGGAAGCGTTTTCTACGCTTGCCGCCGATCCCGAGGGACTTGAATACATCCACAGAAAAAAGCTTGTGGATATTGTCAACAGCCGCACACGTCCATACGCTTACTATGACGAGGTTATCGGCAGAACGGTCATTGTTGCTGCGATAAAGCTGAAAAGCGTCGTTGCGGGATATATATCCACCTGCGAGACAGAGGATGTATTTGACGAAACACAAATAGAGTTTTTTGGCAGGGCAAGGGATATTGCCGCCCTTGAATTTCGCGTTGGCGGAAGATTCGCTCAGGCTCATAAAACGCCGATGAGCGGAGTGCTTAACGAAATGCTCATAAAAAAATGCGAAAATATGGAGCATATCCGCGCAAGAATGAAGGCGCTCAAATACAGACCCGCAAGAAAAATGCGCGTTCTTACCGTCTTTCATGAGGGCAATGAAGCCTATCCGTGGTATGCTGTTGAAAGCAGATTTACCTCGATCTTTCCGGCGTATCCGTGTACTCAGTATGATAACCGCCTCGTATTCCTTATTAACAGCGAAAGCATGACCGAGGGCGAGAGGGGTGCGCTCCTGCGACTTCTGAGGGCGGTTCAGCTCCATGCTGCGTTGAGCTATGGCTTCGGCGACGCTTCCAAAGCTTACCGCGCCTACTGCGAAACGAAGGAGCTTGGAACAGCCTGCCTGAAGGCGTACCCGGAGCATAGTCTGTATAAATACGACGATTTTGTGACCGTCCTTGCGGCGTGGTATCTGAGGGAAAAGCTGGAGCTGAACAATATTGCCGGCGGCGCCATTGAGAAGCTGCGCGCCTACGACGAGCGATACAGGCAGGAGGCACTCGATACGCTTGAAGCCTTCGCCCAATGCGCCTTCAACATTAAGCGCACGAGCGAGTATCTTCATATACACAACAATACGATGCGCTATCGCGCAGAGCGGCTTGCCGAAATAACCGGCATAGATTTTGAGGACGCAAAATCGCAGATGCAGCTTATGCTGGCGCTGACGCTGAGTAAATTTGACTGATTTGTGAAAAAATACGATAAACCGGCTGCTGTTGTGCGGCCGGTTTTAGTTTTATCACGATGAAATATTACAAAAACTCATATAAAATATAACTACCACAAAAAATAAAGAGGAGGATCACACAATGTTAGGTATCAACATGTCAGACGTAATGAACGTTATAAGCGCGGTGCAGAGTCAGCTCATCGCCGTCGGCGTCATTATTGTTCTCGCGGTCGCCGTAATGATCGGCGTCATGAAAATGCAGAACCCCACTAAAAAGCTTATCCGCTCAGTCGCGTGGATAGCGATGATCGTCGGGATCATAGTTGCGGTCAACTCAATGCTGCTCGGTCCCTTGAGCACGATGATTGATCTTGTTGGCAGCTCCTCCGGCGAGATACACGAGGATACAGCAGCCGAGGCAAAGGCTCTTGCGGTTGAAATCGGCGAAGAGGGAATCGTAATGCTCGAAAATAACGGGCTTCTTCCTCTTTCAACAAAGAAAATCAATGTTTTTGGCTGGGCGTCAACTCAGCCGATTCTCGGAGGAGCAGGTTCCGGTGCGCTCAATGACAAGTATGAAACCGTTGGCATCATACAGAGCCTGAATGACGCGGGAATTGAGACTAACACTGAGCTTACAAGCTTCTACACTGATTACAAGGCTGACAGACCCAGCGTAGCAATGTTCAGTCAGGACTGGACGCTTCCGGAGCCGAACGTAAGCGCATATTCTGACGCTATTATCTCCGGCGCAAAGAGCTTTTCCGATACGGCGATGATAGTAATATCGCGTTCCGGCGGCGAGGGCGCCGACCTTCCGGAGGATATGATCTCTGTTGTCAACGGAACGTATTACGACGGCACAACATATAAGGCCGGAACCTATGACGATACACTTAACGCCGGCAACGATTGGGACGCGGGCGATCATTATCTTCAGCTTTCCAACCGCGAAAGCGAGCTTGTCGATCTCGTGTGCGAAAATTTTGAAAATGTAATTCTCGTATATAACGGCGCCAACGCATTTGAGCTCGGCTTTATTGAAACACACCCGCAGATCAAGAGCGTCCTCTGGACAGCGGGACAGGGTCACGTCGGTATGACTGCTCTCGGCGAGATCGTGTCCGGCAAGGTAAACCCCTCCGGAAAGACTATCGACACCTTTGTGTATGACGTAAAGAGCACGCCGTGGTGGAATAACTTCGGCGACTTCAACTACACAAATATGGACGAATATATTTATACTCAGGAATTCTTCGGCACAGTCTCCAAGGAGATCCCCGCATTTGTAAACTATGTTGAGGGCATTTATGTCGGCTACAAGTTTTATGAGACAGCCGCAGCAGAGGGGCTAATTAATTATGACGAGATCGTTCAGTACCCCTTCGGCTACGGTTTGAGTTACACAAGCTTTACCCAGACGATGGGTAACATTACGGAGAAAAACGGCACTCTCACATTTGACGTAACCGTAACAAACACCGGCACTGTAGCCGGCAAGGACGTTGTTGAGGTTTATGTGAATCCGCCCTACACCAACGGCGGTATAGAAAAGGCAAGCGCTAACCTCGTAGCCTTCGGGAAAACCGGCGTTCTGGAGCCGGGCAAAAGCGAGAATGTTAGCATTACTATAGACCTTGACGACCTTATGAGCTATGACTATCTTGTAAACAAAGCGTATGTTCTTGAGGCGGGAGACTACATAATCTCAATAAACTCCGATTCCCACACCGTTCTTGATTCCAAGACCTACACTGTCGGCACCACGGTTGTTTACGGCGAGGGAAACAAGCGCGAGAGCGACGCCATCACGGCAACAAACCAGTTTGATTATGCAAACGGCGGTGTTACATATCTCAGCCGCGCCGACGGCTTTGCAAACTACGCCGTCGCCACCGCAGCTCCGACATCCTATGAGATGAGCGCCGAGAGCAAAGCGACTTTCATTCAGATGGATAACTATCTGAACGCCGAAACGGTTGCTAAGGATGAGGATCCTAACGCCGCTGCCGTCACTACCGGCGCAAATAAGGGCATCGAGCTTGTAACGCTTCGCGGAATTGATAAGAATGACCCGGCATGGGATACATTTATGGATCAGCTGACACTGGACGAGATGAACGCGCTTATTTCTCTCGGAGGCTATCAGACTAACTCTGTTGAGTCTATCGGCAAGATCCGCACAAACGACTGTGACGGACCTGCATCCATCAACAATAACTTTACCGGTATGGGCTCCATCGGCTTCCCCGTAGGCGTTGTTATTGCCGCGACGTGGAACAAGGATCTTGCGTATCGCTTCGGCGACAGCATCGGAAAGATGGCAAATGAGATGGACGTTTCCGGATGGTATGCTCCGGCGATGAATATCCACCGCACAGCCTTTGCGGGAAGAAACTTTGAGTACTATTCTGAGGACGCCGTTCTCTCCGGCTACATAGCCGCGGCCGCCGTACAGGGCTCGCAGGATAACGGAGTTTATGCCTATATGAAGCACTTTGCCATGAATGATCAGGAGGATAACCGTTATGATATGCTCTGCACCTGGTCGAATGAGCAGGCAATCCGTGAAATCTACCTGAAGCCCTTTGAAAAGTGTGTAAAGGACGCCGGCTGCCTCGCAGTCATGAGCTCATTCAACTATATCGGCAACCGCTGGTCCGGCGGAACCTCGAATCTCTGCCAGACTGTTCTGCGCGGCGAGTGGGGCTTTATGGGCTTCGTTGAGACCGACTACTTCGGAGTTTACGGCTATATGAGCGCAGATCAGGCTATCCGAAACGGCACCGATCTTATGCTCGTAAACTATCCTACAGCAACAAATGATGTTCGCTTCCGGGATACAAACGGCGCGCAGCAGGCGATGAGAAACTCTGCAAAGAATATTCTCTACGTCGTAGTTAACTCCCGCGCCTATTCGCCGGAGAACTACTCCACCGGTATGGCGGCGTGGAAGGTGACCCTCATCGTCTGCGATGTTATCGCCGGAATCGGCATTGCCGCTCTCTGCTTCCTCAGCATAAAGAACTATCTGAGACGTAAAAAGGAAGCGAAATAACCACGCGTATAATCTGCGCCGAGCAGATTATATCTCCTCTTTAACTGCCCCGCCCTCAAAAAAGGGGCGGGGCGGAACTATTATGCGAAGGGAAAGAGAAAAATGATCTTTTGGAATAATTTTATGGAAAAGCACCCTAAAGCAGCCAAATGGATACGCGAGGGCGGTCTTTTCGTCATTTTCAGCAACGTCGTAACTGTAATAAAATACCTGATGCTGCAATTTCTGCCGTCTGTATTTTCGGGACTGCCTATGGTCGACTTCGGCTGGCCGGGAATTCCGATCACTCTCTTTGGCGAGACGTTCAAGTGGAATATCATCGGCTACGACGTCGAGCACGGCGGCTTGCCGTATTTCTGCGCCTATCTTACTGCGATGTTCCTCGGCGAGTGCATAAACTTCCCGATACAGCGCAATGTCGTTTTCCGCAGCAAGGGCAATGTGGCGTATCAGATCATGTGGTACTTTATAGCGTTCTGCGCCGTGACCTGCATAGTGAACTCCATCAACTGCATATGGGTCGCCGTAGCAGGCAAGTACGTTCCGGACTTCCTTTACAATATCGGAACAACCGTTCTGAACGGCGGAGTTTCGATGGTAATATTCTTCTTTGTGAACAAGATCATATTCCCGGAAGGGGAAGCAAAAAATAAAGTTGTGGAGTAATAAAAATGGCAAGAACTTTTATCAGCCCGTCAAAATATATTCAGGGGCCTCACGAGCTTGCAAGACTTGGCAATTATGCCGCCGCATACGGCAAAAATGCGCTCGTCCTTATTTCAGAGGGAGGAAAAAAACGCTTCAGAGGGATTATTGAAGAGAGCTTCAGCTCGGATAATACGGTAGTATTAGAGTCCTTTAACGGTGAATGCAGCAGAACGGAGATAAATCGCCTTCTGGAGGTCGGAAAAGCGGCGGGAGCTGATGTAATAATCGGAGTCGGAGGCGGAAAGATTTTCGATACTGCCAAGGCAGTTGCGTATTATATGGACGTTCCGGTTATAATTGCGCCGACGATTGCGGCTACGGATGCGCCGTGCAGCGCACTTTCGGTCATATATAACGAGAGCGGCGAGGTTGAGGAATATCTGTTTCTTAAGCAAAACCCGAATATGGTCATAATGGATTCCGCGGTCATAGCAAAATCACCCGTGAGGCTGACAGTTTCGGGCATGGGCGACGCGCTTGCAACGTATTTTGAGGCGAGAGCATCATATAAGCACGACGGTGATAATTTTGCAAACGGAAAATCTCTGCACACTGCGCAAGCGCTTGCAAGGCTGTGTTATGATATGCTCATTGAGCACGGATATAAGGCGAAGCTTGCGCTTGAAAAACAGGCGCTCACGCCGAATGTTGAGGCAATAATAGAGGCAAACACGCTGCTCAGCGGACTTGGCTTTGAGTCCGGCGGCGTAGCGGCGGCTCACGCAGTTCATAATGGATTCTGCGCTCTGCCGGAGTGCCATAAGATGTACCACGGTGAAAAAGTGGCGTTTGGAGTTATTACGCAGCTTGTGCTTGAATGCGCACCGAAAAATGAGCTTAACGAAGTCCTCAACTTCTGCATTTCTGTCGGACTGCCCGTGACGATGGCGGAAATCGGTGTAACGGAGCCGACGGAAGAAAAAATAATGAAGGTCGCGTCCATCGCCTGTGCCGAAACCGATACTGCGCACAATCTGCCCTTTGAGGTTACGCCGGAGATGATCGCGGGAGCAATCTGGGCAGCTGACAGAATAGGCAGAGATGCTTTGGACGGTTAAAAACCTTCATATCTCGAACCCGTTGGTAATCCCACCGAGCCTTGCCGTGTCCTTTTTGACGTAGTACATCTCGGTAATCTCCGAGGTCGAGTGGCCGAGAAGGTCGGCGACCTGGCGGGGCGAGAGGGATTTTATCGTGCCGTCGGGCTGCGGTACGCCGTTTACGAGCGTGGTGGCAAAGGTGTGGCGCAGAGAGTGCAGACCCTTTATCTCGATTCCGGCGGCTTCGAGGATGCGGTGAAAGCGCTTGCGGAAATTGTTCGGCCGCGTGTAGTCGCCGTTTTCGTCCGGGATAAGAGGCGTATCCTCGCCGAAGTAGAACTCCCTCCGCAGCTCGTTTATGGCTTCTATCGCGGCGCTGTTCAGCGGCACGTCGCGCTTGCTCGTGGCGGTTTTGAGCTTGCCGATGCGAAGCTCCGTGCCGCTCTGTATGTCCATTCCGTCGCGCTTTACGACCTCCTTAACGCCCTGCCGGACGTGGAGGACTCTGTTCTCAACGTCAACATCGCGGTTCAGCAGCCCAAGCGCTTCACCGGCGCGAAGTCCGGTGTTGAGCATCAGAATATACGCCGAGGACTGCTGGTAAAAGCGCTTGCCCGTGCCCCAGTGGCGATAGGCCTCTGACTTGAATTTCTCAATCTCCTCGGGTGTGAACACCGTCACGGTTTCGCACGTGGGGAGGTTTTCTTTGTTTTGAGAAGCCAAGTAATTCGCCTTTTTGATCATCGGGGCATTCGTCATCGGGTTTTTGTCGATATAGCCCTCCTGAGTCATATAGCGGAAGTAGTCCGTAAGGATATGATAGACCTTTTTCGCTGTCGAGTAAGCGTAGCCGTCGGTCATGATACGGTTGAGCAGCGATTTGACGTCGGCGGCGGTGATGTCGCCCACGACCTTGTCACCGAGATAGGGCAGTACCTGATTCTTCGCAGTACATTCAAGTCTGTCGTAGGTGGTACGCTCGACTGAGGGGTATTTGAACACTTGGAGCCAAGTCCTGAGGCTGTCTTTTAACAATCGCTTCGATTCATCGGACTCGGATATTTCATTGTTAAACGCCGTTATGTACGCGCGTATCTTGTCTCTGACCTCCTGCTTTGAGGTGCCGGAAAAACTCTTGCGCTTGGTTTCACCCTGCTCGTCGAGATAGCGCACCACTCCACACCAACGAGCGTCTGTGCGCCTGAAAATATTGCCGTTTGTGAGTAGCTTTTTCTGCGCCATTAGCTTTCACCTCCCATCATTATTGAAATCATCATTTGCGCCCCGAGCTTAAACCCGTCGCGGAAGTTCTCGTATGCGGTGATGCTGTCGAGCTCATTGTGACAGTTTATGAGTTCGAGGAGTTTTGCCTTTGCCTCCCCTTCAAGATTGTCCGTAAGCCAATCCGCGCTGTCGCTGAATTTGGTCAGGAGCTTT
>JAFSJE010000069.1 GCA_017439425.1 Oscillospiraceae bacterium | reverse complement strand
GCTTGACATTGGCCTTCCAGGTTCTGTTAGATCTCCTGTGAGAGTGGCTGACCTGAATGCCGAACGCCACGTCCTTGCCGCAAAATTCACACTTTGCCATTTCACGCACCTCCTCTTAAAATCTACCATTTAACCATCGCGCGATGGGGGTTAATCTTAAATAGCTAACATATAATAGCAGAATATATCGGAAATTGCAAGTAAATTTTTAAAAAAGATAAAAGATTATTTTGCCCGCCTCATAAAGACTTGTAAATTCAGAAAAAATACAATATAATATACGTTGAATTTTTATGTATTCGAGGAGGCGCACACCATGGAAGAAAACGGCGGAATGCTCTTAAAGACCCTCGTCGAGGAGATCGGCCTGCAAATCGTTCACAAGTCCACGGACTACGACACCAAGATGATAACTAACTCGGTAATCAACCGCCCGGGACTTCAGCTTGCCGGCTTTTATGATTACTTCCCCCCGAAGAACATCCAGATCATCGGAAAGATAGAAAATGCCTATCTTATGCAGTTTTCATCTGCCGAGAGGCTTCAGAAGTTTGACAGGCTGTTTTCCACCGGCATACCCGCGCTGCTCATTGCGCACGATACCGAGATACTGCCGGAGTGCCTCAAGGCGACTGAGAGCCACGATATCACCATACTGAAGAGTCAGAAGGAGACGAGCGAGCTTATCGTTTCGATGATCTCCAGACTTAAGGACGAGCTTGCGCCCTCCATCACGCGCCACGGCGTTTTCGTCGAGATCTACGGCGAGGGAATCCTCATCGTCGGTGACAGCGGAATCGGAAAATCCGAGGCGGCGATCGAGCTTATTAAGCGCGGTCACAGGCTCATCGCGGACGACGCCGTGGTTATAAAGCGCGTGGACTCCAAGACGCTTATGGGCTCAGCGCCCGAGCTTATCCGCAACTATATTGAACTCCGAGGCATAGGAGTGGTCGACGTCAGGCGCATTTTCGGCCTTTCCAGCGTAAAATGGAGTGAGAAGATCGACCTCATCGTTCAGCTCGAGACGTGGAAGCCCGGCACCGAGTACGACCGCATCGGCAACGAGTACCATTATATGGACATTCTCGACGTCAAGGTGCCGCATATCACCATACCCATCCAGCCGGGACGCAACCTCGCAGTTATCCTCGAGGTCGCGGCGATGAACAACCGTCAGAAGCGCCAGGGCTACGACTCCGCCAAGGAGTTTGCCGAGAGGATCGACCACTACTTTGACACCTTGCAGGGGTGATATTTTGCAGATACTCAGAAATGAACCGATGAAAAACCGCACTACCCTCCGCATAGGAGGAACCGTGCGCGAGCTTATCATTCCGGAGAGCGAAGAGGAGCTGCTCCGATGCGCTGACCGCGCCGACTTAATACTCGGCAGGGGATCAAATCTACTCGTCGCGGACGGAGAACTTGATATAACTGTCGTCAGCACAGAAATGCTGCGCGATATTTCCTTTGACGGCGACACAGTCACCGCCGGCGCCGGCGTTACACTGACAGAGCTTGCGGTAAAGTGCGCTGAAAAGGGCCTTGGCGGGCTCGAGTTTGCCCACGGCATACCCGGCTCAGTCGGCGGCGCGGTTTTTATGAACGCGGGAGCCTACGGCGGCGAGATGAAGGACGTGGTCGCCTCTGTCCGGGCGATAATCGGCGGGAAGCTTACCGATATTCCGAACTCCGAATGCGGCTTTTCTTACAGAGCCTCGAGCTTTCAGAGAAGCGGCGTTGTCGTCTCCGCAACGTTCAGGCTGACAGAGCGCGATAAGGACGAGATTCGCGCGAGGATGCGTGAGCTAAGTGAGAAACGAAGAGAGAAGCAGCCGCTGGAGTACCCCTCGGCGGGCTCGACCTTCAAGCGCCCGGAGGGATATTTTGCCGCGGCGCTCATCGACGAGGCGGGGCTGAAAGGCGCTCAAGTCGGCGGCGCGCAGGTATCGGAGAAGCACGCGGGCTTTCTCATCAACCGCGGCGGAGCAAGCTTCAAAGACTTCGCAGCGCTTATGGAGAAGGTACAGAGAGAGGTTTACTCCCGCTCGGGCGTGATGCTTGAGCCGGAGGTCAGAATCATAAAATAAAGAGAGATAACTATGGAGATACTCATAATTTCCGGACTATCCGGCGCGGGCAAGAGCCGCGTTGCGGCGGCGCTGGAGGATCTTGACTTTTACTGCGTCGATAATATGCCTGTTTCGCTCATACCGAAGTTTGCCGAGCTGTGTACCGCGACCCGCGGACGCTATGACAGAGTTGCGCTCGTCACCGACGTGCGCAGCCGCGAGAGCTTTGACGAGCTGTTCGAGGCGCTCGACGAGCTCATTTCCCTCGGATATCAGTACAAGATACTCTACGTAGACGCCACGGTGGAGACGATAGTCAAGCGATATAAGGAGACCCGCCGCCGCCATCCGCTGGACGCTGAGGGCATAAGCCTCGAATCGGCGGTGCATAAGGAGATAAAGATCCTCGAGCAGGTGCGCATGCGCGCAGACTACGTCATAGACACTACCGGGCTCACCCTCGGCAGGCTCCAGCGCACGCTTAGGAGATTGTTCGGCTCGCAGGAGGACAAGGGCATCAAGGTCAGCGTTATGAGCTTCGGCTATAAGCACGGCCTGCCCATCGAGGCGGATATCGTTTTCGATGTGCGTTTTCTTCCAAACCCATTTTACGTTCCGGAGCTGATGAACAAAACGGGGCAGGACAAGGACGTGCGCGACTACGTTTTCAAGACCGGACAAGCCGATACGTTCCTCAAAAAGCTTGAGGACATGCTCGCGTTCCTTATGCCGAACTATGAGGAGGAGGGCAAGCTATCGCTGACCATCGCCATCGGCTGCACCGGCGGTCACCACCGCTCCGTTGCGGTGAGCGAGGCGCTGGCGGAGTTTTTCGTCTCGAAGGGCTACGTCACCGAGTGCCTGCACAGGGATATCGACAAATGAGCTTTTCGGGAAACGTCAAAACGGAGCTGTGCCGCCTCGAGACCGGCGCCCGCACCATAGCCTCGGCGGAGTGCTACGGTATACTGCTCTATGCCAACACCTTTGATGAAAACAGGATAAAAATCGTCACAAGCTCTGAGGATTTTGCGGCCCGCCTCAAAAAGCTCTTCAAAAAGGCGTTCGGCGTGGGCTTCGACGCCGTTGAGGACGGCAAAAAGCTGACTCTCACCATCGAGAAGCCGGAGAAGCTCAGCGCCATTCTCGGCGCCTTCGGCTATGAGAAGCTCGGCGCGCACCATATAAATCTCGGCGCAATAGAGGACGACGGTGCGCGCGAGGCGTTTCTGCGCGGCGCGTTTCTGTCGGGCGGGTCGGTGACAGACCCGGAAAAGAGCTACCATCTCGAGCTCAGCACCGACCACTACTTTGTCGGGCGCGAAATCGGCGCACTTTTGCAGGATATGGGCTTTGAACCGGGCTCAGTTCAGCGCGGCGGCAACTATGTGACGTATTTCAAGGCATCAAACGTCATTGAGGATTTTCTCACGACCATCGGCGCCTCAGTCTCCGCGATGGAGATAATGCAGAAAAAGATCGAAAAGGACATGACGAACACAGTAAACCGCAAGGTAAACTGCGACACCGCGAACGTCCTCAAAACCGTCATGGCGTCAGCGTCTCAGATAGAGGCGATCGCGAAGATACGGGAGAGGGGCGCGTTCGACGCGCTGCCCGAGAAGCTAAAGGAGGCGGCGGCGCTGAGGGAGGCCAATCCCGAGATGCCGCTCAGTGAGCTGGCGCGCGAGGCGGGCATATCCAAGCCCGGTCTCAGCCACAGACTTAAAAGACTGATCGAGATTGCAGATAATATAGAGAGTGAGAAAAAATGAAAAAAACAGCCCTTCTGATTGCTCTGATGTTCGTAATTCTGTCAGCTTCTGTACCGAATGCTTATGCGAAGGATCTCGAGGAATGCCACCATTGTGACAGCTCCGGAAAATACGCTTGCCTAAACTGCCATAACGAGATATGGATTGTCTGCGACCTCTGCGGAGGCGCGAAAACTATTGCCTGTGAGGATTGCGGCGGCGCCGGATGGAAAACCTGTCCAAGCTGCAGCGGCGACGGATATCTTCGCAGCGGTGACGGTACGATACCGCCGGATGCCGAGCCCGGCTCCTGCGGTAACTGCGGCGGCAGCGGAAGGCTTGAATGCTGGAGCTGCCATTGGGCAGGCTTTATTAACTGCACCAGATGCGGCGGTGCAGGCGGGCGGGACTGCGACAAGGATGAGTGCGTCATAGCTCGCGCACACGATTGGAAATGCCCCTTCTGCATGGGAACTGGATATCTCCTTACAAATTTCTGGCCCGGAGAAAATGACGGCGTTCAGAATATGCCGTCTGCCGGAGACCTGATATGGAAAAACGGAAAATCAACGACCTACGGCGGCTCATCAACGAGCAGCAATTCAACACCTCAGAACGAGCCTTCGCCGCAGACTGAACCGGAGCCTCAGAACGAGCCTTTGCCGCAGACTGAACCTTCGCCGGAAACTGAACCGGAACCGCAGAACGAGCCGTCGCTGGAGACTGAACCTTCGCCGATTGATGAGCCTTTATCTCAGCCTGAGCAGGAGCCGACGGAGAAATTGCCGGAGTACATCAGTGAAATCATCGTTGGGACGGAGAGCATGACAAGCTCGGAGAGGGAGGCTTACAATTCGCTTGACGACACAGAGCGGGCTGAGAAGCTCAGAGAGGCGGCGGAGATAATCTCTACTGCCGAGCCTCAGAGGGCAAACGAGGCGCTCTCGTCGGTCCTTGAGGGTATTGCGGCAAGGTGCGGCAGGTCCGCTGAGGACGCCAGAATTATGCCCATAAGCTTTACGGGACATCTCAGTCTCGGATTTCCGGTGAGAGTGGCTGTTTCCATACCGCAGGGAGCGCTTGACGGGGGCGGTAATATCACAGTATTCCATGCTGTTGAGGAAAACGGAGCAATAACGGGCATTGAAAACCTCGGCAGAGCGGAATACATGACCTATCCGGATGGATATATAAGTGGGATCGTATTCTATACCACCGGATTTTCGGATTTCTTCACGATAGCTGAGGAGCTTTCATCGAAAGCTGAGCTTCCGTCAAGCGAAAATACTCCGTCTGATACAGAGATTTCTGAACCGGAGCATACAGAGAGTGCGCGGGTTGCCGAGAATAAGGAAATACCGGGCTGGATAATCCCGGTTACAGCGGTGACAGCACTTGCCACCGCTGCGGTGATCGCTGTGCTGACTGTTAAGAAGAAAGGATAAACCTATGTTCACACACCTGCACGTCCACACCGAGTACAGCCTGCTTGACGGCGCCAACAGAATAAAGGACCTCGTGGCGCGCGTAAAGGCAATGGGGCAGACAGCCTGCGCCATCACCGACCACGGCGTTATGTACGGTGCTGTGAACTTCTACAAGGAGTGCAAAAAGCAGGGGATAAAGCCGATAATCGGCTGCGAGGTCTACGTCGCACCGCGCACGCGATTTGATAAGGACGCTTCGACCGACCGCGAGAGATTTCACCTTATTCTCCTCTGCAAGAACGAGACGGGCTACCACAACCTCTGCGCTCTCGTCTCCGCGGGCTTTACCGAGGGCTTTTATATGCGCCCGAGGGTGGATTTAGACCTTCTCAGAGAGCACCACGAGGGGCTGATCGCGCTCTCCGCGTGCATTCAGGGCATAGTGCCGAAGCTCATAATCCGCGATGATTACGAGGGTGCTAAGAAAACAGCCCTCATGTACCGCGATATTTTCGGCGAGGGCAACTACTATCTCGAGCTTCAGGATCACGGCATCCTCGACGAGAAAAAGGCGTCGGCGGGGCTTATACGCCTCTCAAAGGAGACGGGGATCCCGCTCGTCTGCACGAACGACGCGCACTATCTCACGTCGTCCGACGCCTATGCGCAGGATGTTCTCATGTGCATACAGACCGGCAAGAACCTCGACGATACGGACAGAATGCGCTTCGATACGACGGAGCTGTATATGAAGACCGAGGCTGAGATGCGTCGGCTCTTCCCG
Source organism: Oscillospiraceae bacterium (assembly GCA_017439425.1). Taxonomy (GTDB): domain Bacteria; phylum Bacillota; class Clostridia; order Oscillospirales; family Oscillospiraceae; genus RUG626. Next base: position 77,352 of record JAFSJE010000069.1, on the reverse strand, counting down.
GACAATCCCGAAGCATTTGACAACACGAACGTGATCGCGGATAAATGCAGCCTCGATTTCGAGTTCGGACACTACAAGCTGCCGGAGTTCAAGCTCCCGGCGGGCGAGACAAGCTCGCGCGAATACCTTCGGAAAAGATGCGAGGAGGGTCTTCTCAAAAAGTACGGCCCCGACCGCCCGGAGGTCAGAAAGCAGCTCGACTATGAGCTCGATATGATCGAGAAGATGGGCTTTACCGACTATTTTCTCATCGTTCAGGACTTCGTTATGTTCGCAAAGAACGCCGGGATCCCGGTGGGGCCGGGAAGAGGCAGCGCCGCAGGAAGCGTTGTCAGCTACTGCCTCAACATAACCGAGGTCGACCCAATCAAATATTCGCTCTTTTTCGAGCGCTTTCTCAATCCGGAGCGCGTGAGCATGCCGGATATCGATATGGACTTCTGCGAGCGCCGGAGAGGAGAGGTCGTTGACTACGTCAAACGCAAGTACGGCGAGGATCATGTCGCGCAGATAGTGACCTTCAACACTCTCAAGGCGAAAAACGCCGTCAGAAGCGTATCCAAAGTGCTGGGTCTTACGTTTCAGGAGGAGAACGAGCTTGCCAAGGCGATACCGAACGTCCTAAAGGTAACGATAAAGGACGCGCTCGAAAACTCCAAGGCGTTCCGCGAGATGTACGACGCCGACGAGCGCTACCGCAAGGTGATCGACACCGCCCGCGCTATCGAGGATATGCCGAAGGATACCGGCACCCACGCGGCGGGCATCGTAATTACGAAAAATCCGGTCGTGAGCTACGTTCCGCTCGCGCTCAGCAAAAAGGACAACACCATCGCAACGCAGTACGTCATGACGACTCTCGAGGAGCTCGGACTTCTTAAAATGGACTTCCTCGGACTGCGAAATCTGACGATCATCGACGACGCGGTGAAAACCATACGCAGAACAGTCCCGGATTTTGATATCAGAACGATTCCGGATGACGATAAGGCGACCTACAAAATGCTCCAGGACGGGCGCACGAGCGGCGTTTTCCAGCTTGAAAGCACCGGCATGACCGGCGTGTGCGTGAGCCTCAAGGCAAAGAGCATCGAGGATATCACTGCCGTTATCGCGCTCTACCGACCCGGCCCGATGGACTCCATCCCGCGCTTTATCGAATTTTCTCAGCACCCGGAGAAGATAAAATACAAGCACCCGATGCTCGAGCCGATACTGAACGTGACCTACGGCTGCATAGTTTATCAGGAGCAGGTTATCGAGATAATGCGCCGTCTCGCCGGATTCAGCATGGGTCAGGCTGACCTTATCCGCCGTGCTATGTCGAAGAAGCACAAGGACGAGATCGAGCGCGAGCGTGTGACATTTATTAACGGAGACGAAAAGCGAGGAATCTGCGGCGCCGTCGCCAACGGAGTGCCCGCCGACGTCGCAAACAGCATCTACGACGAGATAATCGACTTTGCGGAGTATGCCTTCAACAAGGCGCACGCAGTCAGCTACGCCATTGTGTGCTACCAGACGGCGTACTTAAAGTGCCACTATCCGCGAGAGTATATGGCGGCGCTCCTCTCGAGCGTGCTCGACCTGCCCGAAAAGGTCGCAGAGTACACCGCTGAGATAAAGGATATGGGCATCGAGCTTTTGCCGCCGGACGTTAACGAGTCAGACAACCGCTTTACAGTCTCCGGCGAGCATATACGCTACGGGCTTGCCGCTGTGAAGAACATCGGCTCGAAGTTCATCGAGACCGTTATGGCGGAGCGCGAGGCGCGGGGAAATTTCTCATCCTTTGAGGATTTCTGCGAGAGAATGTACGGTACGGAGCTTAACCGCCGCGCCGCTGAGAGCCTTATAAAGGCGGGCGCGTTCGACTCTCTCGGCTTAAACCGCAAGCAGCTTATGCAGATCTGCCCGCTGGTGCTTGACTCCGTCGCGGACAAACGCCGCAAGAATGTGGAGGGTCAGCTCGACCTTTTCGGCTCAGCGGAGTCAGATGAGGGCGCTATGGCGTCGATTAAGGTGCCGGATATCGAGGATTTCACGCATATCGAGCGCATGGCGATGGAGCGCGAGGTGACGGGACTCTATCTCTCCGGTCATCCGATGGATAACTACCGCGACAGATTGAAGCGCGCGGGCGCCGTCGCGATAGGCAGGATTATGAGCGAATTTGCGCCGGATTTTGAAAATCCGACGCTTCAGGATAATGACAGCGTGCTTATCGCCGGAGTTGTGAACGATGTAAAGCATAAGCAGACGAAAAACGGCGGCATGATGGCTTACGTCACGGTAAACGACGGAACCGGAGATATCGAGCTTCTTGTTTTCAGCAAGGTTCTCGAGGACTGCCAGAGAATCCTTGAAAACGACGCGCTCATCTACGTGCGCGGCAGGCTGTCAGTGCGCGATGAGAAGGCGCCGCAGATAGTCGCAAACGAGATAAAGAGCATAGAATCGCTTGCCGCCCCGTCGAGAGAGCCGCTGAGAACCGAGAAAAAGCCCGGCGCGAAGCTCTATCTGCGCGTTGCGAAGGAATCTCCGGGCGTGAAGGAAAAGCTGCGCCAGCTCCTCACGATGTTCGAAGGCGAGACGGAGCTCATACTATACTTTGCCGACACCGGGAAGAAATACCGTCTCTGGTGCCTCATGCATGATGCGCTCATAGACGAGCTGAGAGAACGCTTCGGAGAGGAAAACGTGGTGATAAAATGATTTATGAGAGAGCTATTACGCTGAAAAACGGTGAAACCGCGACAGTGCGAAACGCCCGCGCGGGGGACGCCGAGGAGATAGTAGGACTTTTCAGAGCCTGCCGTGAGGAGACGGATTTTCTGCTCTCTTACAACGAAGAATCAAAGCTCACGCCCGAAATGGAGCGCGAGATAATCGCCGGAATGAACGCATCAGAGAGAAACGCGCTTTTAGTTATTGAGTGCGGCGGCGTTATAGCCGGCACCGCGGGATTTTCCGAGGTGCGAGACAGAATAAAGCTTCGCCACAGGGCCTCCTTCGGCGTGAACGTTCTGCGCGATTACTGGGGCCGTGGGTTCGGAAGAGCGCTTGTGCAGGCTGTCATCGACTGCGTAAAAGAGGCAAGGTACGAGCAGCTCGAGCTCGAGGTCGCAGCGGAAAATGAGCGCGCAGTCGGGCTGTATAAAAGCCTCGGCTTTAAGGAGTACGGGCGAAATCCGCGCGGTTTCAGAACGCGCTCCGGCGAGTATCAGGAGCTTATCGAAATGAGAATGGAACTATAAAATGGACTACTTCAACATATCCCTCCCGAACCGGGAGATTAACAAAATACCTATGCTCGCCCTCGCCCACATCGGCGACGGGGTCTTTGAGCTTATGGTGCGCTCCAAGCTCATACTTGAGGGCAAGACGAGAATCAACGACCTGCACCGTGCCTGCGTGAAAATAGTTGCGGCGACAAGCCAGGCAAAGCGCATGGAGAGACTTTTGCCGCACCTCACAGAGGAGGAGCTTGCCGTATTCAGGCGCGGGCGCAACGCGAAGGTCAATTCCGTGCCTCACGCCGCTTCGGTGCGGGAGTACCACGAGGCTACGGGGCTGGAGGCACTCTTCGGAGCGCTGTACCTCAGAGGCGAAAAGGCGCGACTTGACGAGCTTTTTTCGATAGCGATGGAGGAACAAAATGAGAATAACGAGCCCGCTTCTCTCGAAGCTGATCTATGAGATAGCGGATTTTGCCGAGGGCGGCAAGATCGAAAAGGTCATACAGCCGTCGCGCGCAGAAATAGTGCTGACAATAAAGAGCGGCAGAGGCCGCCGCGACCTCTACATCGGCTCTGCCGGCGGTGCGGCGAGGGTGAACCTCACCCGTGCTGACTACGATAAGCCCTCCGAGCCGCCGATGTTCTGCATGCTTTTACGCAAGCACCTTGTCGGCGCAAGGATCGAGGCGATAACGCAGCCGAACGGCGACAGAATAGCCGCCTTTGACCTCCTCGCACCCGGAATGTTCGGTGAGGGCGAGAAGCGCAGGCTTATCTGCGAGCTGTTCGGCAGAGCGGTGAACGTCATACTCACGGACGGCGACGGCGTCATAACCGACTGCCTCAGGCGCGTCGGCTCCATCGAGGAGGAGCGGGCGATACTGCCCGGCATGAAGTACCGCGAGCCGGAAAAGCCCGGGAGAGCCGACCTCGAAGCGCCTGAGAAACCGGAGAAGTTCGACTCTTACAACGACTGGGTGGACGATTTCTTCCGCGAGAAGGCCGCGTCCGAGCGCAAAACGCGCCTCACTGGCGACCTCTACCGCGAGATGCGCCGCCTGCGCGACAGAACAGAACGCAGACTGGAGGCACAGCGCAGCGAGCTTTACTCCGCCGGAGAGCGCGAGTACACGCGCGAGTGCGGCGATATCATAACCTCGAACCTGCACGCGATGAATAAGGGCCAGAGCGTGCTCGTTGCCGAGGACTATTACCGCGGCGGCGAACGCGAGATAAAGCTCGACCCCCTTAAGACCCCACAGGCGAACGCGGCGAAGTACTACAAGGATTATGTAAAGCAGCGCAACGCCGAGGAGCATTTGACAAGTCTTATAGCAAGCGGTGAGGAGGAGCTTGACTACCTCAATTCCGTACTTGAAGAGATACAGAGAGCCGAAAAAGAGCGTGATATAATCGAAATCCGCCACGAATTGCAGGAAACCGGCATTCTCCGCAGAGCGCGGTCGAAGAAGCCGGAGAGATTCAAGGCTGACGAGCCTATGAAATTTATGTCAACCGATGGACTTCTCATCAGAGTCGGGCGCAACAACGTGCAGAACGACCTTCTGACGCTAAAAAACTCCGCAAAGACCGACCTCTGGCTGCATACTCAGAAGATACACGGCAGCCACGTTGTGATCTCGGCGAACGGCTCAGATGTGCCGGAGACGACCATAATAGAGGCGGCGGCGCTGGCGGCGTACTACTCCGGCGCGAGGGGCGCGACGAAGGTGCCGGTGGACTACGCGCTCATAAAATACGTCAAAAAGCCCGCCGGAGCAAAGCCCGGCATGGTAATATATACAAACTACAAGACAGTGATAGTTGAACCGGGGGTGCGGGATGGACTTAAAAACCTCAAATGAGATAATAGCGCGGCTCGAGCGCGAATACCCGATAGCGGAGTGCACGCTCGATTACAATGAGGCGTATCATCTGCTCGTTTCAGTGCGCCTTGCGGCGCAGTGTACCGACGCGCGGGTCAATATGGTCACGCCCGCGCTCTTTGAAAAGTACCCGACTCCGTACGAGATGGCGGAGGCTTCTGTTGAGGACGTCGAGGGCTATATAAAAAGCACCGGCTTTTACCATGGCAAGGCGCGCGATATAGTCGCGGCGGCGCAGATGCTCGTCCGCGATTTTGACGGCAAGGTGCCGGACAATATGGACGACCTTCTGAAGCTTCCCGGGGTCGGGCGCAAGAGCGCAAACCTTATCCTCGGCGACGTCTACGGCGTGCCGGGGTCGGTGGTGGTCGATACCCACTGCATCCGCCTCACGCGCAGGCTCGGCTACCACACGCTCAAGGAGCCGGAGAAGATAGAATACATACTGCGCGACATACTGCCCGCTGACAAGGCAAACGACTTCTGCCACAGAATGGTGATGCACGGCAGGGCGGTCTGCGATGCGAGAAAGCCAAATTGCGAGGGCTGCTGCCTAAACGATATTTGCCCGAAAATCGGTGCTTAACGGGGTGAAAATATGGATTTTGAAGCAATTTTATCAGAAATTCTGACCTACGGCGACTTTGAGGAGATAGAAGAGGAGGATAACAGCTTCTCCGAGCTTAAATATCCGAAGCTGCTGCCGATGATGAAGATGTACCCGAAGCGCTATACTCTTCGCGGCTTCGGACAGGTGTTCACGATGAAAACCTCCGGGCCGATGGGCATGGAGCTTCTGACCATCTCGTTCTGTCCTGGCGAGGGGTGCGAGGTGCCGTTCCTGCTCATCGACTGCATGAAAGTCGGAAAAAAGCGCACCGTGTTCGTCGAGTATTACGACTGCACGGCTGAAAAGCCTGAGCGCGAGGAACTCATCGCCGTATGGGAGCGGTACAAGGACCTTCCGGACTACGACGAAAAGCCACACTGGTACGTCTCGGAGCGCGCGCCATATTCGCTCATAAAGGGCGGCGAGGGCAGAGATGAGGAGCTCGGCGCGATGGTGCTCGAGAGCGCAGGGGTATACCTCGGCGCGGTGCTCGAGGCGAAGAGGTCAGAAAAGAACCTTCCGGGGCTCAGAGCCTTCCGCGAGAGGATGATACGCGAGGGCAACCCCAGCTCGGATATTCTCAATAAAACCCTCGGCAAGGCGGGCAGCGAGAAGTTCTTCAAGGAATGGATAATGAAGATAGGTGACTGAATTTGTATAGACCCTTAGCAGACGAAATAAGACCGCAAACTCTCGACGAGGTCTACGGCCAGCAGCATATCTTAGGCGAAAACGGGCTTCTGCGGCGCATAATAAGCTCCGGGAGCATACCGAATATGATTTTCTATGGTCCCTCCGGCTCGGGAAAGACGACGGTTGCGAACATCATCGCCCGCGAGACGAAGCGTGAGCTGCGAAAGCTAAACGCGACGACGGCGTCGCTCTCTGATATCCGCGACATCATCGCGGAGCTTGACACGATGCTCGTTCCGAACGGGATTCTTCTCTACCTCGACGAGATACAGTACTTCAATAAAAAGCAGCAGCAGAGCCTGCTTGAATTCATCGAAAACGGCAAAATTACGCTCATCGCCTCGACAACCGAAAACCCGTACTTCTACGTCTACAATGCGGTTTTGTCGCGCTCGACGGTCTTTGAGTTCAAGGAATTAAAGGCGGAGGACGTCGAAAAGGCGGTGGTGCGCGCCTGCGGTATTATGGAAGAGCGTGTCGGTACTCCGGCGCAGATAGAGGAGGGCGTGACGCGGCACATCGCTGCGACCTCTTCGGGCGACGTGCGAAAGGCGCTCAACTCCGTCGAGCTCCTCTTTACCGCGGCGCCGGTGCGCGATGGAAGGCTGCAGATAACCCTCGCGGACGCGGAGGCGGTCAGTCAGAAGAGCGCGATGCACTATGACCGCGACGGCGACAGCCATTTTGACTCTGTCTCTGCGCTGATGAAAAGCCTGCGCGGCTCTGACCCGGACGCGGCTCTGCACTATCTTGCCCGGACGCTCACAGCGGGCGACCTTCCCGGCGCGTGCCGCAGGATACTGTGCTCAGCCTCGGAGGATATAGGGCTTGCCTACCCGCAGGCTGTGCCGATAGTCAAGGCGTGCGTGGATTCGGCGCTCCAGCTCGGACTGCCGGAGGCGCGGCTTCCGCTTGCGGAGGCGGTGATACTCCTCGCAACGGCGCCGAAGTCGAACTCGGTTGTGACGGCAATAGACAGGGCGATGAGCGACGTAGAGCGCGGCAAGGCTGGGCCGATTCCGCGCGAATTGCAGAACGTTCACGCCGACGGAGCGGGTTTTGAGCGCGAGCAGGGCTACAAGTACCCGCACTCATACCCGAATCACTGGGTCGAGCAGCAGTATCTGCCCGATCAGCTTGTCGGTACTGTGTATTACGAGTACGGCGACAACAAAAACGAGCAGGCGGCAAGAGCTTACTGGGAAAAGATAAAGGGGGAGAAGTGAAATGCTCCACTTTGAATGTGATTACACCCGCGGGTGCCATCCCGAGATAATGCGGCGGCTTGCGGAGACAAATATGATGTCCACCACCGGCTACGGCGAGGACGAGTTCTGCGAATCTGCGAGGGCAAAGATACGCGCCGCCATCGGCAATGAGAACGCGGCGGTGTGGTTCTGCGTCGGCGGTACGCAGACGAACGCGACGGTCATAGCCTCGCTTCTGAAGCCGTGGGAGGGAGTTATCGCCGCGAATACCGGTCACGTCAACGGCCACGAGGCGGGAGCGATCGAACACAACGGCCACAAGGTCATCACGCTCCCACACGACAACGGAAAGATAAGCGCCGGCGCGCTCAGTGCGTACCTCAAGGGCTTCTATGCTGACGAGGCGTGGCGCCATATCGCGCGCCCGGGAATGGTATATATAAGCTTCCCGACAGAGTACGGTACGGTCTACTCTCAGCGCGAGCTTGACGAGATACACGCGGTGTGCCGCGAGTATAAAATACCGCTCTTTATCGACGGGGCGAGGCTCGGCTACGGACTGTGTGCCGAGGGCGGCGATGTTACGCTTGAGAGCCTTGCAAAATCGTGCGAGGTATTCTACATCGGAGGCACGAAGGTCGGAGCGCTGTTCGGCGAGGCCGTCGTGTTCGCGGATAAGGAGATGTGCCCCGACTTTTTCACGGCGATGAAGCAGCAGGGTGCGGTGCTCGCAAAGGGAAGGCTCCTCGGCGTGCAGTTCGATACGCTATTCACTGACGATTTGTACCTTAAAATCTCGCGCAACGCCGTAGACAGAGCGGCGGAGCTCAAAAATATACTCCGCAAAAAGGGCTATCGTTTCCACATCGATTCCCCGACGAACCAGGTGTTCCCGATAGTCAGTAACGAAAAGTTATGTCAACTTAAAGAGCAGATAAACCTCTCAATATGGGAGCCGCACAAGGATGGCTGGGTCATTCGCCTCTGCACCGACTGGGCGACGAGTGAGGAAGAGATAAAGGAGCTTGAGACAATTCTGTGATGAATCTTTTACCGGACTGGAAATTTGAACGCGTGAGCGATATAAGCGCCGATTTTCTCAAAAAAGAGGGGATAGGCGTACTGTTAGTCGACCTTGACAACACTTTAGCGCCATACTACCACGGCTCACCTGCGCAGAAGACTATCGCATGGGCGCGGCATTTGAAGGCGAGCGGAATCGACGTCATAGTCTACTCAAACAATAAAACTGAACGACCGAGGGGCTTTGCGGAGCTTCTTGGCACGGAGTATTATGTAAATCACGCGCGCAAGCCGCACGCGGATAAGATACCCGAGGCGCTCGCGCTCACGCACAGGTCGATAGATGAATGCTGCGTCGTCGGCGACCAGATATTCACGGACGTGCTCCTCAGTAAAAACGCCGGCTGCCGCTCGATTCTCGTCGAGCCTATAAAGCTCGCGAACCCCCTGCACATCGTGCGCTTTGCGCTGGAGCTTCCCTGGAGGCATACTAAGTAAATTCACCGAAAGGAACGATATAAATGACAGAAAACATCCCGAAAATCCAAAAAGCCGTCGAGGGCGCGGACTTTGAAGCCCTTCTCATAAACTCCGAGCAGAACCGCTTCTACGCGACGGGCTTCCCGTCCTCAGCCGGAGAGCTTCTCATCACCGGCGACGAGAGCGTTCTCTTCATCGACAGCCGCTACTTTGAGGAGGCGAGCGCGAAGATAAAGACCGCACGTGTCGAGGAGCTCAAAAACCGTCAGAAGGCATACGAGCAGATGGCTGAATTTCTTAATAAAAAGGGCGTAAAGCGCCTCGCCGTCGAGATGGGCAGCATGTCGCACTCCCAGTTTCTTATGCTCGATGAAAAGCTCCCGTTTGAGCTTGTAAACGGGCAGGAGCTCATAAGCTCTCTTCGCGCAGTCAAGAGCGAGGAGGAGCTTCAGCTTCTCAGAAACGCCCAGGCAGTAGCGTCCAAGAGCTTTTTAGAGCTTGTGCCGCGCATAACGCGCAATATGTCTGAGCGCGACGTGGCGACGGAGCTCTTCTGCCTTATGCTAAGAAACGGCGCTGACGACAAGGCGTTCGACACCATCAGCGTAAACGCTGTGCATTCCTCTTCGCCTCACGGTCATCCGGACGGCAGAAAGCTTCAGAACGGCTTTCTCACCATCGACTTCGGCGCGCGCGTCGCGGGCTACAACTCCGATACGACCCGTACTATCTGCATAGGTGAGCCGGATAAGGAGATGGAGAAGGTCTACAACATCGTCCTCGCGGCTCAGCTTGAGGCTATGGACAAAGCAAGACCCGGCATGAGCGCGAGAGATTACGACGGCGTAGCACGCAAGGTCATCGCTGACGCGGGCTACGGCGAGTATTTCACGCATTCTCTGTCCCACGGCCTCGGCATCGACGTCCACGAGCGCCCGTTCTCCGGGCAGGGCAGTACCGATATTCTGCAGGCGGGCAACGTCGTTTCCGACGAGCCTGGAATTTACATTCCTGGCAAGTGGGGCGTCAGAATCGAGGACTGCATAGTTATAAAAGAGGGCGAAGTGGAGAATCTTTGCGATCTTCGCAAGGATTTGTGGGTCATTCTTGCCTAAAATGAGGGATTATTAAAAATTTTCCTTGCCAAATGACGCGTTATTTGGTAGAATAAACCGTAAACTTATGAATTACTCTATCGGGAGGACTAAATATGGCAACAATCACCGCCGGCGATTTCAGAAACGGCAAGACCTTTGAGTACGAGGGCAAGCCCGTAGTAGTCGTCGAATTCCAGCACGTTAAGCCCGGCAAGGGCGCGGCTTTTGTCCGCACCAAGATGAAGAACCTCATCACCGGCGCTGTCACCGAGACTTCCTTCAACCCCACCGCTAAGTTTGAGGAAGCGTTTGTAGAGCGTAAGGAAGCCGAGTACAGCTACAATGACGGCGACCTCTATTACTTCATGGATCCTGAAACCTACGAGATGGAGCCGGTCAACAAGTCCGACCTCTCTGACAACTTCAAGTTTGTCAAGGAGAACATGGTCTGCACCATCCAGTCCTACAAGGGCAAGGTATTCTCCGTCGATCCCCCCAACTTTGTTGAGCTCGAGGTCACCGAGACCGATCCGGGCTTTGCCGGCAACACCGCGACCAACACTCTCAAGCCCGCTACCCTCGAGACCGGCGCTGAGATCAAGGTTCCTCTGTTCATCGGCCCCGGCGAAAAGATCCGCATCGACACCCGCACCGGCGAGTATCTTGAGCGCGCAAAGGGCTAAGAATTATAATACTTTTTAGGAGGTAATCATTATGACTGCATCTGAAAAGGTAGCATATCTCAAGGGACTTCTTGAGGGCATGGAAATCGACGTTGAGAAGGGCGAGGGCAAGCTGCTTGCCGCTATCATCGACGTTCTTGAGGACCTCGCTCTCGGACTTGACGACGTTGAGGACTCCATCGACGAGCTTGAGAGCGGACTTGATGCCGTTTCCGACGATCTCGAGGAGGTCGAGCAGATCGTCTACGACATCGACGAGGACGACGATGACGATGAGGACGACGATATGGAGTATGAAGGCGACGATGATTACGATTACAGCGTAGTCTGCCCCGCTTGCGGCGAGGAGTTCCTCCTTGAAAACGAGGATCTTGACGCCGGAGTCATCACCTGCCCTGAGTGCGGTGAGACCCTCGAACTCGACTTCTCTGAGGACGAGGACGAGGACGAGGAAGAGACCAAGGAATAAACAAATCATTATAGAGTAGGGGAGGGGCTTGCCCCTCCCTGTTTTTAATGCTATGACTGACATATCCGTTAAAAACTTAAAAATCGGCTTTGAGGTCGGGGAGAACGTGCTGGACGGGCTCTCCTTTGAGGTATTCGAGGGCGAGCACGTAGGCATACTCGGGCGCAACGGCGCGGGCAAGACCACGCTGTTCCGATGCCTGATCGGTGAGCTGACGCCCGACGAGGGCGAGATAGTCATCCCGAAAGGCAAGCGACTCGGCGTTCTGAGCCAGATACCCGTCTACCCCGCGGACTTCACGGCGGAGGACGTGCTCAAAACCGCGGAGGTGCGCGTGCGCGCCTACGGTGATGAGATGCGCTCGCTCGAGGCGAGAATGGCGGAGGGCGACAACTCCGACGCGACGCTTCGGCGCTACGACTTCGTATCCTCGGAATTTCTGCGCCTTGGCGGCTATGAGCTCCAGCGCTTCCGAGACACGGTCGCAAACGGCCTTGGCATACCGAAAAGCCAGCGTGCACAGCTCTTTTCCGAGCTCTCCGGCGGCGAAAAGACCCGAATAAACCTCGCGCGGCTCATCCTCGAGGACACCGACATCCTTCTGCTCGACGAGCCGACGAACCACCTCGACATGCGCGCCGTAGAATGGCTCGAGGACTACATCTCGCGCTTCCGCGGCACTGTGCTCGCCATCAGCCACGACCGTTACTTCCTCGACCACGCGATAAGCCGGATAATCGAGGTGCTGGACGGCAGGGCGGAGTTCTACTCCGGCAATTACAGCTTTTACGTCGAGGAGAAGCGCCGCCGATACGATGAGCAGCTCAAGGCGTATGAAAAGGCGGAGGCGAAGATTGCCCAGCTCAGAAGGGCAGCGGCCGACCTGCACCTTTGGGCGTTCATGGGCTCGGATAAGCTCCACAAGCGCGCGTTTTCGATGGAAAAGCGCATCGAGAAGATGCAGACTGTCGAGAAGCCGACGCAGGAGCGCACCATGCGCGCAAGGTTTAACGAAACTGAATTCCGCGCGGATGAGGTGCTCGTCACGAAGGGACTATCCAAGAGCTTCGGAGACAGAAAGCTCTTTTCCGGCGTGGAGCTTATGATGCGAGGCGGCGAGAGAATCGCCCTCATCGGCGACAACGGCACCGGAAAGAGTACCTTCATCCGTATACTGATGAACGAGGAGGAGCCGACGGAGGGACTTGTGAAGCTCGGCCCGTCGGTCAGAATAGCGTACCTGCCGCAGATAGTAGAGTTCAGGGACGAATCGCTCACAGTCCTCGAAACGGCGATGTATGAGGGCAAAATGCAGCCGCAGGAGGCGCGAGACCGCCTTGGCGCGTACTTCTTCACTGGCGAGGACGTGCATACGCCGGTAAGCCAGCTCTCCGGCGGCGAGAGGTCGAGGCTCAAGATGTGCATGATAATGCGGGGCAGCGTAAATCTCCTGATTCTTGACGAGCCGACAAACCATCTCGACCTTGCCTCGCGCGAGTGGATGGAGTCTGCTCTCATGGACTACGGCGAGGCGCTGCTGTTTGTGTCGCACGACCGGTATTTCATCAATAAATTCGCCACCCGCGTGTGGGAGCTTGAAAATGGCAAGCTCACCGACTACCCCGTGAGCTATGAGCGTTACAGAGAAATTAAAGCTCGGAATGAGCAGATTCCTGTAAAGCCGGAACCTCAAAAAACGGAGAAGCCCGCGAAAAAACAGAACGCTTACAATAAGGATAAGGAGCTAAAGCGCGTTGAGCGCGAGATAGCCGAGCTCGAGCGCAGGCTCGATGAGAATCAGCGCGCGCAGGAGGAGTTTTCGTCCGACTATGCAAGGCTCATGGAACTGGGAATAGAATACGAGGAGATACAGAACGCACTCGCGGAAAAGTATCTTCAATGGGAGGAGCTGGCGGAATGAAAAGGTACGCAAACTATCTTATTCCGGCGGCGGTGTGCTTTGCCGTGGGGCTCTTTTTCCGCTTCGCACTGATGGGCTACAAGGTGCTCGGTTACGGCTTTATGCTCATTGCCCTCGCGGCGCTGTACTTCATGGCACTGAAAATCCTCTCTCCGAGGGCGCCGAAGGTCACGCGCTTTCTCGATAAGTTCGGGTCTTACGGAATAATCATATTTTGCTTTGCCCTCGTCATAACGGTCGCAATGATAGCCGTCGATTCAAATACGGCGGATAACGGCGGGGCGGACTACGCGATAGTCCTTGGCGCAGGTGTGAACGGCGAGGAGCCGAGCGCGTCGCTCGCGGCGAGACTGCGGGCGGCAAAGGAATACGCCGAGGCGAACCAGGACTGCATGCTCATCGTGTCCGGCGGCAAGGGTGATAATGAGAATATCACCGAGGCGGAGTGTATGCGCCGCTGGCTTGTGCGGAACGGCGTGGACGAGGCGCGGATAGTTACGGAGGACAGAGCGACAAGCACTGAGGAGAATCTTGCATTCTCGCGAGCTGTGATACTCGGGCGCGAGCCGGATTTTAACGGCAGGGTGTGCGTGATAACCGAGGTGTACCACGTCACCCGCGCGAAGCTCTTTGCCCATAAGGCTGGCTTTACGAACGTTGTGAGTGCGTGGGGCTGGACCGGACTTCCGGTGCTGACCGCAAATTATTACATACGCGAGGCGCTGGGTGTCTGGCATTATTTAGTATTTTCAAGGTAAAAAATAGGGAGCATATCAGAATGCGATATGCTCCCTATTATTATATTCTCTTTTCAAACGCGAGGCGCTTCGGGTCGTGACCATCTCCTGCTTCTACGAGCACGTTTCCGCGGTAGCGGAAGCCGCATCTCGTCAGAAGAGCCTGCATCGGTTTGTTCTTTCTGTGGGTATCGGCTCGCAGACGGCGTATGCCGTCCTTCTCGCACATTTCTGCGGCGTAACCTATAAGCCTGTCCGCAACGCCGCACCCGCGCGCAAACGACGCGACCGCCGAGGCGTGGATTGTGTAGTACGCCAAATCGTCCGACCACCTGCCGTCCTTGATGGAAGCATAGTTCGGGTCTGGCGTTTTCATCAGACGGAACACCGCCGCAGTCCTGTCGCCCGCGAGGACGACGTAGCTCTCGCCCCTTGCCATATCGGCGCGCACCGAGCTCTCATCCGGATAGCCGGACTGCCACTGGTCTACCCCGTGGGCTCGGAGATATTCCCTCGCGCTCTCCAAAATACCGAGCACGGCGGGTATGTCGCTCTCCACAGTCTCACGGCACGAAAATGCGCCTAATTCAGCAATTTCTGCCTCGTTTTCGGCTTTTTTCAGAAGCTTTTTGTCGGTTTCGGAGAGAGCGAGGAGCGCGAACATATCGGGCCTGCGAAGCTTTGTGCGCGCAAGCATCTGACCGCGCCGCCAGCGCTCGACCTCGGTGTGGTCGCCCTTTAGCAGCACCTCCGGCACTCTTCTGCCGCGCCACTCCTCGGGCCGAGTGTACTGCGGGTACTCGAGCAGTCCGTCCCAGTGGCTCTCGTTTTCGTAGCACTCAGGGTCACTGAGCACCCCCGGCACGAGCCGCAGAACGCTGTCCGCGACCGCCATCGCCGGTATCTCGCCGCCGGTGAGCACGAAGTCGCCGAGGCTTATCTCCTCGTCAACGCAC
Source organism: Oscillospiraceae bacterium (assembly GCA_017439425.1). GTDB lineage: Bacteria > Bacillota > Clostridia > Oscillospirales > Oscillospiraceae > RUG626. The sequence continues at coordinate 62,350 of JAFSJE010000069.1, read as the reverse complement.
TCGTCGATGAAGCGCTGGTCAACGCCCTCATAGTGCCCGCAGACGAGGATGATGCCGTCGTATTCGCGGCTGAGCCGCCTCGCATCCGCCTCGTCGAAGCGCTTGCCGCAGGGGGAGAGGTAGATGGTGCGGATGCGCCCCTCGCGCGCTCTCTTCACGCTCTCAAGGCAGTCGCCGAGCGGCTGACACGCCATAACGCACCCCATACCGCCGCCGTAGGGGTAATCGTCGACCTGGTTCTGCTTATTCGTGGTGTATTCGCGTATCTGGTGGGCGCGGATGTCGATTATGCCCTTCTGCGAAGCGCGCTTCAGTATGCTCTCTCCCATCATCGCCATGACCGCGTCCGGAAAGAGCGTCAATATATCTACAGTATACATTTACATGCCCTCAATGAGCCGCAGAGTTACAGTACCGGCTTCCATATCACGGGAAACCATAAACTCCGGACGCAGAGGAACAAGATGCTCACTCGCTCCGTGAATCTCCATAATATCTCCTGCGGGAGTAGTAAAAATATCTGTAACCTTGCCGAGCTCTGCGCCGGCTTCGTCTACGGCGGTAAAACCGATTAAATCAGCAATAAAATAGGCTCCGTCTTCAATAGGTGCGTCCTCACGGGAGATATAGATGATTTTAGTTTTCAGCTTTTCAGCTGCGTTCATATCGCCGATACCCTCAAGCTTTGCAATAACGAAACGCCCGTTTGGACGGCAAACCGCTTTAAGCGCATTACCGTCAAGATAGAGCCTTTTAATCTTAGTAAAAAACTCCGGCGAATCAGCCCAAGGCTCAATTTTAACTTCACCCCGCACGCCGTGGGTGTTGATGATGCGCCCTGCTTCAAGTAGATTTTCCATAGTTTCCTCATATACTCAAAAGAGAGGACAATGTCCTCTCTTTCGGTGTGTCTTATTCGTCCTCGTCGAGAATATCTACGCTGATATGCTTGTTCTGACGCTGAGCGACAGAGCGCATGAGCGCGCGGATCTCTTTTGCTATCTTGCCGTGACGGCCTATCACCTTGCCCATATCGTCGGGGGCAACGCGAAGGGAGAAAACGGTCTTGTCGCCGTCGTCTCTCTCGGTGACTACCACGGCATCGGGAGAATCAACGAGATTCTGCGCGATATAGGTAAGAAGCTCCTTCAAGGCTTAGCCCCCGATCAAAGAACGCCCGCTTTTTTGAGCAGGGTCTTGACAGTATCGGTCGGCTGAGCGCCGTTCTTAAGCCACTCCTGAGCGCGGTCAGCCTTAATGGCAACCTTGTTGTCGGAGGCCATCGGATCATAGGTGCCGATCTCCTCGATGAAGCGGCCATCGCGGGGGAAGCGGCCGTCAGCGACGACTATTCTGTAAAACGGGTTCTTCTTGGCGCCCATTCTGCGAAGTCTGATTTTAACCATTTTTCTTTACCATCCTTAAAAATTTTTTATTTCAATTTATCAAAACCCGAAGGGATTTTTGCCTTTTCTGCCGCCGCCCATCATGCCGGGCATCTTGCCCTTACTGAGCTGCTTTGTCATCTGCTTTAGAAGCTCGTACTGCTTCAGAAGACGGTTTACATCGACCACTGTTGTGCCGCTGCCGGCTGCGATGCGCTTTTTGCGGCTGTGGTTGATGATCGCGGGATCGTCGCGCTCGCGCTGGGTCATTGAGAGAATTATCGCCTCGGTGCGCATGAGCTGACGCTCATCGAGCTTCGCGCCCTGGAGCGCCTTGCCGGCGCCGCCCGGAAGCATACCTGCGATGTCCTGCATTCCCATGCCCCTGAGCTGAACGAGCTGATCGTAGTAATCTGAGAGAGTGAAGGAGTTTTTGCGGAGCTTTTCAGCCATCTCCGCCGCCTTCTTCTGGTCGATGGCCGCCTCAGCCTTTTCGATGAGGGTCAGCACATCGCCCATGCCGAGTATGCGGCTCGCCATTCTGTCGGGATGGAACGGCTCAATGTCCGTAAGCTTTTCACCGATGCCGGAGAACTTGATGGGCTTGCCCGTGACGGCTCTGACCGAGAGCGCCGCGCCGCCGCGCGCGTCACCGTCAAGCTTTGTGAGCATTACGCCGGTGATGCCGAGAGCGTCGTCAAACGCCTTCGCGGCGTTTACCGCGTCCTGACCGGTCATCGCGTCGACCACGAGGAGTATCTCGTCGGGGTTTACCTCCGCCTTGACGCGCTTCAATTCGTCCATCAGCGCTTCGTCGATGTGCAGGCGGCCTGCAGTATCGAGGATAACGAGGTCGTTGCCGTGCTTTTTCGCGTGCTCGATCGCGCTCTTTGCGATTATCACCGGGTCCTCGGTGCCCATCTGGAACACCGGAATGCCGAGCTGACCGCCGACTGTCTCGAGCTGCTTTATCGCAGCGGGGCGGTAGATGTCGCACGCCACGAGCAGCGGACGCTTATTGTTGTGCTTCTTGATATATGCCGCGAGCTTTGCACCGTTCGTGGTTTTGCCCGCACCCTGAAGTCCGACGAGCATCACTATCGTGAGGCCCTTCGAGGACATATTGAGCTTCGCCGTTTGCCCGCCCATGAGGCCGATTAGCTCCTCATTGACGATTTTTATGACCATCTGCGCGGGGGTGAGGGACTCCATAACGTCCTGCCCGACTGCGCGCTCGGAAACGGTCTTTACAAAGTCCTTGACGACCTTGTAGCTTACGTCCGCCTCAAGGAGCGCAAGGCGCACCTCGCGCATAGCCTCCTTGATATCACCCTCGGAGAGGCGGCCCTTGCCTTTGAGCTTTTTGAAAGCGTTATTCAGTTTATCGGAAAGGGATTCAAATGCCATCTCTAAGCCTTTCAATATCGGCGCGGATATCCTCGACGGCGCCGTAGGCGCTCTCGGGAAGCGCGCTTTTCAGTTCGGTAAGCTTTCTGTCAAGCTCTTCGATCGCGCCGGTCATCACCTCGTACCGGCGCACAAGGCCGGTCTTAGCCTCGAGCTCAGCCATAGCGCTCTCAGCCTTTTTGAGGGCGTCGTGCACGTTCTGACGACTCGTGCCCCACTCCGCGGCGATCTCGGCGAGGCTGAGGTCGTCATTGTAGTATAGGTCGAAGGCGTCGCGCTGCTTTTCGGAGAGGAGCTCGCCGTAAAAATCATAGAGGAGCGATTTCTCCAGCGCACTGTCCGGCATTTTGCCGCCTCCCTCTGCAAAGCATTATTACTTGACACCTGAAGAGTATAACGCAAAACCGCACCCTTGTCAAGCATTTTTTCTTGCCACTCATATCAATATTTCCGAATTTACAAAAAAGTCATTTAATTTATTGTAAAATGGTAGTATAATAGGCGGGTATGAGGGGAGGTGCGCCTGAATGGAAACAATAAACATATCGCCCGGCGTGCGACTCACGGTGATAAACGAGCTGAAATTCAAAACGGCGTGCCTTTCGATGAACGTGCTTACGCCGCTCAGAAAGGAAACCGCTGCGATGTGCGCGGTGCTTCCGTACGTCCTGCGGCGCGGAACCGCCTCGAAGCCGGATATGCAGGCGATAGAGGCATATCTCGACGATAACTACGGCGCTCGGCTCGAGGCATTCGTGCGCAAGCGCGGTGAAACGCAGATATGCGGGTTCTACTCCGACTTTGCCGACGAGGCTTTCGTCGGCTCAGATACGATGCTGCTCGAGAAGATGGCGGAGCTAATGGGCGAAATGCTCCTCTCACCGGCGACCTTCGGCGGCAGGCTTAGACCTGAGTACGTTGAGACCGAGCGCGAGAATCTTCTCGCCGACATCCGCGCCTCGCTGAACGACAAGCGCGGCTACGCAAATCTGAGCCTCATTCAGAATATGTTTAAGAAGGAAGCCTACGGCGTGCCGAAGCTCGGACGCGAGCTGGAGGCTAAGAAGATAAGCGTCGCAACGCTGACGCGCTACTACAGAGAACTCATCGCCGCCTCGCCCATCGAGGTCATTTACGTCGGCGCGGCGAGCGCAAGGCGGGTTGAGAGCGCTGTGAAGAGCGCGCTCAGCACGAAAATGCCGGTGTTCGGTGCTTCAATGCCGCAGACAGAGGTGTTTGACGGCAGTATCAGAAAGCCGAAGATAATCCGCGAGGAGCTGCCGCTGAAGCAGGCGAAGCTGTCCATAGGCTACCGCATCGGTAAGAGCGCCATAGAAAACAATCAGCCTGCGCTCACGATAATGAACTCGATTTTCGGCGGCGCCGTCACGAGCAAGCTCTTCCGCGAGGTGCGCGAGAAGCGCGGACTGTGCTATTACGCCTCGAGCACCGTTGACAGAATGAAGGGCGCAATGTTCGTCTCCTGCGGCATAGACACGGAGAAGTACGACGAGGCGATGGATGCAATAGCCTCACAGCTCAGTGCAATGCAGGAGGGCGATATCACCGATGAGGAGCTGGAGAATGCCAAGAGCTTCGTTGTCGGCGCGATGTACTCGGTCGAGGATTCGCTTCCCGCGCGCGAGAGCGTCACACTGAATTTTCTCTTGCAGGGGCTCGACATAAAGCCCTCGGAATTCGGCGGTCTGTGCGACCTGGTGACAAAGGAAGAGGTCGTGCGGTGCGCGCAGAGCGTTCAGCTCGACACTGTTTTCTTCCTCGCCGGAAAGGGGAGTGCGAAATGACGAAAAAGGAATATCCCCGCATCGGTGAGACAGTCTTTTACGAAACTCTCGAAAACGGACTGCGCGTTGCAATAGTCAAAAAACCGGGCTTTCGCAAGAAAATGGCTTTTCTCAGCGCAGCCTTCGGCTCGGCTGATATAAGATTCACCTACAAGGGCGAAAAGTATGAGATGCCCGCCGGAACGGCGCACTTTTTAGAGCATAAAATGTTCGAGCGCGAGAGCGGCGAGGACGCGCTCGCCATTCTCTCGAAGCGCGGCGCCACGGCGAACGCCTTTACCTCAACCGACATGACCGCCTTTCACTTTGACTGCACGAAGCACTTCTATGAAAACCTCGAAACACTCATAGACTTTGTGATGCACCCGGCCTTCACCGATGAGAGCATTGAGAAGGAGAAGCCGATAATCGCGCAGGAGATAGTCATGGGCGAGGACGACCCTGACAACGCGCTCTACTATAACCTTCTGCGGTGCCTCTTCCGCCGCCATCCGATACGCGATGCGGTGGTCGGAACGGTGAAGAGTATAGAAAATATTACCGCCGAGAAGCTTATGCTGTGCCACGAGGCGTTCTACGTTCCGGGCAATATGCAGCTTGTGCTCTGCGGCGACCTCGACGAGAGGGAGGCTATAAAAAAGGTAACTGAGCTTATGACCGCGCCCCGCGGATTTGCACCGGAAAGAGCATATCCTAAGGAGAGCGAGAAGCCCGTTAAGGAGGAGAAAACCGCCGTCATGGACGTCGCGGCGCCGATATTCCTCGCGGGAGCCAAGACAGAACCGGGGCTTACCGGCTCGCGGGCGATACGCCACGAGCTCACCGCCGCGCTGAGCCTTTCGATACTTATGGGCGAGGCTTCGCCGCTATACTCGCGCCTCTACTCCGAGGGCGTCATCAACGAGACCTTCGGCTACGACTTTGAGTCCGCTAACGGCGTGAGCTTCATATCCTTCGGCGGCGAGACCGATGAGAGCGACAGAGTTATCTCCGACGTGATGCGCGAGGCAAAGATCCTTTCGGAAAATGGGCTCGACAGAGACTTCTTCGAGCGAAGGAAAAGAAGCGTCATCGGCGACGAGCTGAGGGGCTTGTCGAGCTTTGACAGCATTTGCTACAACGTTGCCTGCGCGATGAGCGAGGGCTACGATTACTTCGACCTCGTGCCGGTGCTATCCGGCATAACGGAAAAAGAGGTCAGGGATTTCCTTGCAAAATACGTTACGCCAGGGCGCTTTGCCGTGAGCACAGTGCGGGGGAGGGAGGATGAGTGATGAACTTTCCGGACGGCGCAATATCCTTTCCGATCTTCGGGGAGGACTTCTATATAAACCCGCCGAGCGCGTTTTCACTCGGCCCGCTGACCATTCACTGGTACGGCGTTATCATCGCGACAGGCTTTCTGCTGGCGGTTCTCTACTGCACCCGCAGATCGAAGCAGTTCGGCGTTGAACCGGACTCTCTTTACGACGTAATAATCTGGGGACTGCCCATCGGACTTATCTGCGCGAGAGCGTACTACGTCATATTCTATCTGGACCTTTTCCGCGGCAAGCCGTTCATTGACTACATCGCGATATGGAACGGCGGACTTGCCTTTTACGGCGGTCTTATCGGCGCAGCGGCAACGCTTATTGTCTACTGCCGCGTGAAAAAGCTTCCGTTTCTGCCGTTTATGGACGTCGTGTCCCTCGGCTTTATGATTGGCCAGGCAATAGGCAGGTGGGGAAACTTCATGAACCGCGAGGCTTACGGCTACGAAACTGACCTGCCTTGGCGCATGGGGCTCACCTACGGCGGCGCGACGACCTATGTTCACCCGACGTTTTTTTATGAATCCGTATGGAACCTCATCGGCTTTCTCTTCATCCACTGGTACTCAAAAAAGCACCGCAAATTCGACGGCGAGATTTTCCTCATGTACCTCGGCTGGTATGGGCTCGGCAGAGTGTGGATAGAGGGTCTCAGAACTGACTCTCTGTATTTCTTCGATACCGGCCTCCGCGTAAGTCAGCTGCTTGCGGGGGTATGCGCGGTGGCAGCGGCGGGTATACTTATCTATGTGCGCTTCATTAAAAAGCCGGACGCGGCAAATATGTATGTTAACAAACTCAATAAAATGGAGGAAGAATAAAATGGAATTCAACTTTGATGAAATCATGAACAAGGTCAGCGAGACCGCAAAGACAGTCACCGACAAGGCGGGCGAGCTTGCAAAGCGCGCAAAGCTCTCCACAGACCTCGGCGGCGAGAGAAACGCGCTCAGAGACGCTTACGCGGAGCTCGGCAAGGCGCTCTACGCCACCCTCGGCGACGATATCGAGGGCGAGATAGCCGAGAAGGCGGCGAAGGTAAAGCTCTCTCTTGAGCTTATTGCTCAGAAGGAGGCGGAGCTTGAGGAGCTCAGAAGCAAGTCCGGCGACAGCCTCCGCATCAACATCAATGGCGAGAATCCCGAGATTGACGCGAAGATCGAGGAGGTCAAGGAAAAGGTAGCCGCCGGAGTCGAGGTAGTCAAGGAGAAGGCCGGCGAGTACAGCGACAAGGCGGGCGAAGCGCTTAACGACATCATCGAAAAGGGCGCCGCCAAGGTCGAGGAGATCAAGAATCAGACCTGCGATAAGGCTGAGGACGTTGCCGAAGAGGTAGTCGAGGTAGTAGAGGAGACCGAGGAGAAAGCTGCCGATGCCGTCGAGGATGTCAAGGAAGCCGTTGAGGAAGCGACCGAGGAGAAGCCCGAAGAGTAATGAACGACGAGCTGACCGCAGTAGATATTAAAAAGATGAAGGAGGAGCTGGAGTACCGGACAAACACCCTGCGAGGAAAGCTCATCGCAGAGGTGCAGTACGCCCGTTCCTTCGGCGACCTCAGCGAAAACTTCGAGTACAAGGCCGCGAAGCAGGAGAAAAACCGCAACGAGAGCCGCATTCGCTATCTTGAGCGCATGATAGCCTCCGCGAAGGTGATAGAGGTCAAGGAGCGCGACGGCGTAGCCGGGCTTTTCAGCCGCGTGACCTTCCTTGCTGACGGCGACGATGAGCCGACAGAGGTGCGGATAGTCACCACCCTCAGGCAGAACCCGCTGGAGGGGCTTATCTCAAAGGAGAGCCCGGTCGGCAGAGCGCTTATGGGCAAAAAAGTCGGGGACAGAGTCACAATACACGTATCGGACGACTTCTCTTACGACGCGGTCATCCAGTCCATCGAGTCCGGAGAGGACGACGAAAGCCTCGAAATAATGAAATTCTGACAGAAAAAGCACCGCGCTGAATGAGCGCGGTGCTAAAATTATATATCCATAAAGCCCTTGCCGATTATCTCGGAGGAGTTGACCATCGTGATGAACGCTCCGCGATCCGTGTTGCGGATGAAGGAGCGGAGCAGAACCGCCTGACGCCGTGTGAGAACGGTGGTGATTACCTTCTCATGCTGGTGCGAGTAGGCGCCCTCAGCGTCGGAGATGGTCGCTGAGCGGTTGAGCTTGTTTATGATGAAAGCCTCGATCTCCTCGGGCTTTTTCGAGATTATTGTGATGTACTTGCGGGAGTTTATGCCGTCCATCACCATATCTACGAGGAAGGTCTTTGCAACAAGACCGAGCGTGCAGTATAGTCCGGTCGGTATGCCGTAGATCCAGAAGGTTGCAAGTACGATGAGCACATCCGCGCACAGAAGCGCTTTTCCGATGGGCAGGGAGGTGTGCTTCGAGAGTATCATCGCAACGATGTCCGTACCGCCGGTTGATGCGCCGATGTTGAATACTATCGCGCTGCCGACTGCGGGGAGTATGACAGCCCACACAAGCTCAAGGAGCGGATCGTTCGTGAGCGGGTGGTCGACCGGCATGATGAACTCAAAAACCGAAACGAAGCCGCTCAGAGCGAGAGAGGCGTAGGTCGTAGCCCACGCAAAGCCGCGGCCGACAAAGATATAGCCGAGGATTATGAGGAGAATGTTTATAATGAACATCGAGCCGCCGACGTTCAGCTGAGGGAAGAGGCTCGCGAGAATTATCGCAAGACCCGAAGTGCCGCCCATTGCAAAGTTGTTCGGCGTTTTGAAGAAGCTGATGCCTGCGGCTGTGACGATAAGTCCGGCGTTCAGCAGTAAAAACCATATAGCGTGGTCCGTGAAAGTCTTTTTCTTTTCCATCTCTCTACCTCTTTCCTGCGAAAGCGAATGTATTATACGACGGAAAAATTGCATATGCAAGAGGAAAATGAAATTTATCAGTCAGTGAGGTAATAGGTAAACGTGCCCGTGGAGAGGAGCTTGCCGCTCTCGCTTATGACGTCGCTTTTCATAACCGCGACGGTGCGCCCGGCGCGGATAGTTTCCGCGGTGGCGATTATCTTGCCGGAGGAGACGTTCGAGAGATAGTTGTAGCTCGCGTTCAGTGTGACCGCCTTCTTGCCGAGAGCGCGCACGGCAAGCCCGACGACTGAATCGGAGAGAGCGTAGAGCATACCGCCGTGTACCATGCCGTACGGGTTGAGATGCACGTCGCCAACCTCGACCTCGGCGAAAAACTTTCCGCCCTCCTCGCGCACTGTTACGCCGAGGGAGCTGAGAAAGTGGTTCTTTCTGAATATTTCAAGTGCTGCTTCAGATGTATATTCCATATCTGTACTCCTTATATTAATCCGTCACATTGTAGCACAAGGCAAAACGAAAAACAATAGACAAAAGGATAACAAGCTAAGTTCAGAATTAGCCCTTTTTCGTCATATTTATTTTATAAAAAGCCAAAATAGTTATTGAAAAATCGGCAAAAAGAGTATATTATAAGCTATGGTGTTGAATTTGATAAATCTTGTTTTGGTAGAGCCGGAAATCCCGTCAAATACCGGCAATATAGCGCGCACCTGCGCTGCAACGAGGGCAAGGCTGCACCTCGTGAAGCCTCTCGGCTTCGATATATCGGACAAGGCCGTCAAAAGGGCCGGGCTGGACTATTGGCCAATGGTCGATATCACGGTCTATGAGAATATCGATGACTTCCTCAGTCAGCATGGGAACGAAAAGCTCTGGCTGACAACGACGAAGGCACCGAGATGCTATACCGATGCCGACCTCACCGGCGATGTTTGGATACTCTTCGGCAAGGAGACCGCAGGGCTTCCTCTGTGGCTTCGGGAGAGATACCGCGACAGGTGCATCCGCCTTCCGATGAGACCCGAGGCGCGAAGCCTCAATCTCGGCAATACGGCGGCGATCATGTGCTATGAGGCGCTCCGACAGCAGGGCTTTCCCGAGCTGAGGGATTACGGCGAGATGAAAGATGAACAGGTTTAACCAACTAATTTAGTATATTATTGTAAAGGAGATTTTCGCTATGAACTATCAGAAGAAATCTGTCCGCGACATCGACGTCAAGGGCAAAAAGGTGCTCCTCCGCTGCGATTTCAACGTACCCACCAAGAACGGCGTTATCACGAGCGATAAGCGCATCGTTGCCGCTCTGCCCACCATCAAGTACCTGCTCGAGAACGGCGCCGCCGTCATCGCCTGCAGCCACATGGGCAAGCCCAACGCAACCTTCGATTCCTTCGTTAAGAAGCAGACCGAGAAGGGTGCCGACCCCGCCACCCTTACTGAGGACGCGTGGAAGAAGAGCCTCAAGAAGCTCTCACTCAAGCCCGTAGCCGAGCGCCTTTCTGAGCTCCTCGGCCAGGAGGTAAAGATGGCGAGCGACGTCTGCGGCGAGTCCGCTCAGGCTCTTGCCGCCGAGCTTAAGCCCGGCGAGATCATGCTCCTCGAGAACACCCGCTTCGAGAAGGGCGAGACCAAGAACGATCCCGAGCTCTCCAAGAAGCTCGCTTCCCTCGCTGATATCTTCGTTTCCGACGCGTTCGGCACCGTACACCGCGCTCACGCCACCACTGCCGGCGTAACCGAGTACCTCCCCGCCGTCTGCGGCTTCCTTATTGAGAAGGAAATCGGCATCATGGGCAAGGCTCTCGCCGATCCCGAGCGTCCCTTCGTCGCGATCCTCGGCGGCGCCAAGGTCTCCGATAAGCTCAACGTTATCTCCAACCTCCTTGAGAAGGTCGACACCCTCATTATCGGCGGCGGCATGGCTTACACCTTCCTCGCCGCTAAGGGCTACACTGTCGGCACCAGCCTTCTCGACTCTGAGAAGCTTGACTACTGCCGCGAGATGATGAAGAAGGCCGAGGAGAAGGGCGTAAAGCTCCTCCTGCCGGTCGACACCGTCGTTTCCAAGTCCTTCCCCGATCCTATCGACGGACCGGTCGAGGTATGCACCGTCGATTCCGACAAGATTCCTGCCGACCTCATGGGTCTCGACATCGGTGAGAAGACCCGCGAGCTCTTTGCTGACGCTGTTAAGAGCGCCAAGACCGTTGTCTGGAACGGCCCGATGGGCGTTTTTGAGAACCCGACCCTCGCAAAGGGCACCATCGCTGTTGCCCAGGCACTCGCTGATTCCGAGGCTATCACCATCGTCGGCGGTGGCGACTCCGCTGCAGCCTGCGAGCAGCTCGGCTTTGCCGATAAGATCACCCACATCTCCACCGGTGGCGGCGCTTCCCTCGAGTTCCTTGAGGGCAAGGAGCTTCCGGGCGTGGCGGCTCTCCTCGACAAATAATTTCGCTTCAGAGGGGCGGAGCATTCCGCCCCTTAAAGTGCGCTTATAACCTTGATATCTACACAAGAAAGAAGTGTTTCACATATGAACAGAAAATACCGCAAGACCGTTATAGCCGGTAACTGGAAAATGAACAAGCTCCCCAGCGAGGTCAAGCCCTTTGCCGATGAGCTCAAGACCCTCATACCCAAGCAGAAGTGGTGCGACGTCGTGATCTGCGCCCCGTTTGTCGACCTGCCCGCCGCCGTCAAGGCGTTCCGCGACGCTAAGGTCGGAGTCGGCGCCGAGAACCTCAACGAGAACGAGAAGGGCGCTTTCACCGGCGAGGTCAGTGCGAACATGCTCACCGACCTCGGCGTAAAGTATGTCATCATCGGTCACTCCGAGAGAAGACAGTACTACGGCGAGACCGATTTCTCCGTCAACGCAAAGGTTCACACCGCCCTCGAGGCGGGTCTCAACCCCATCGTCTGCGTCGGCGAATCCCTCGAGCAGCGCGAGAAGGGAATCACTCTTGAGCTCATTGCTCTCCAGGTCAAGACTGCGCTCTCCGGAGTTTCCGCGGATAAGATGCGCCGTGTGATCATCGCCTACGAGCCCATCTGGGCTATCGGCACCGGCAAGACCGCAACTGCCGAGCAGGCAAACGAGGTCTGCTCCGCAATCCGCGGCGTCATCCGCGATATTTACGGAGCGAGAGTTGCCCGTTCCGTCACCATCCAGTACGGCGGAAGCATGAATGAGAAGAACGCCGCTGAGCTTCTCAGCCAGCCCGACATCGACGGCGGTCTCATCGGCGGTGCAAGCCTCGTTCCCGAGAAGTTTGCCGCCATAATCAATGCTGCAAATCAGGACTAATTATTTAATAAGGAGAAAATAATATGACTAAACTCGTACTTGTCCGTCACGGCGAATCTGAGTGGAACAAGCTCAACCTCTTCACCGGCTGGACCGATGTAGAGCTCAGCGATAAGGGCCGCGAGGAGGCCAAGAACGCCGGTAAGGTTATGAAGGAGCTCGGATACGACTTCGACGTATGCTACACCTCCTACCTCAAGCGCGCTATCCACACCCTCAACATTGCCCTTGACGAGATGGACAGAGCATGGCTGCCCGTTATCAAGAGCTGGAAGCTCAACGAGCGTCACTACGGCGCACTCCAGGGCCTCAACAAGTCCGAGACCGCTGAGAAGTACGGCGAGGAGCAGGTCAAGATCTGGCGCCGCAGCTTCGACGTAAAGCCGCCTGAGCTCCCTGAGGACGATCCCCGCTCCGCAACGAAGCAGGCTATGTTCCGCGACGTTCCGAAGGAGTGCCTCCCGGCAAATGAGAGCCTCGAGACCACCATCGAGCGCGTCGTTCCCTACTTTGAAGAGGTCATCAAGAAGGATATGCAGGCCGGCAAGCGCGTGATCATCGCCGCCCACGGCAACTCACTCCGCGCCCTTGTCAAGTACTTTGACAACCTCTCCGACGAGGAGATCATCGGCGTAAATATCCCCACCGGCACTCCGCTCGTCTACGAGTTTGACGATAACTTCAACGTCATCCGTCACTACTACCTCGGCGATCAGGACGCTATCAACGCCAAGATGCAGGCTGTTGCCAACCAGGGCAAGAAGCAGTAATCATTGCTTGTCTTTTTCCGCCCGGCTTCGTTATACTTTCTTGCCGTACTTGAAGTACTGCCTGCGAAAGAAAGCCTCGCCGGACGAAAAAATACAGCGCAAGCATCCGGGATATATTCATAATATTCAGCCCGATATTCACCCCCGTCAGACGATGACGGGGGTGTTTTTGTGCATTGTGCTATAAAATTTGCCGCTTTAATGTGCTGAATTTATAAATATTAAGTATTGCAATTTATAAATATTCATTATATAATGCGTTCATCCGATAAATATTCAGAAAAGAGGATAACACAATGAATAAACTTTCAAAGATCGTTGCGCTGGCGCTTTCGCTAATTATGGTTTTCGCGCTCGCATCCTGCTCCACCGCTTCTGACAATACTGCCTCATCGGCAAACATCACCCCCGCAGCGAATAATGACGCTCCCGCTGCATCGAACGACGCTCCGGCGACATCTGACGATACGCCCGCTGCTCCGACCGTCACCACGGTAAACCCCGGCAAGCTCACCGTAGCGACGAGCCCCGACTTCGCTCCCTATGAGTTCTACTCTGTCGGTGCTGACGGCAGCATGAGCCTTTCCGGCTTCGACGTTGCTCTCGCACAGTACATCGCTGATTACATGGGTCTTGAGCTCGAGATCGTGACCGTTGACTTCGACGGCGTTCTCATGGAGCTTCAGACCAAGAGCGTTGACCTCGGTCTTGCGGGCCTTTCCGCCGATCCCAAGCGTGCCGGAATCATGGACTTCTCCACCATCTACTATGAGGGCGGTCAGAGCTTCGTCACCACCCAGGCAAACAAGGATAAGTTCGCGTCTCTCGAGGATACCAACAAGGCTGACGTTTCCGTCGGCGCTCAGATCGGATCCATCCAGGTAGACCTCGCTGAGAAGTTCAGCCCCGACGCTGACATCGTGAAGCTCGTCAAGGTCACCGATATCATCGCAGAGCTCATCACCGGCAAGCTTGACGGCGCTTACATCGAGACCGCCGTTGCCGAGAACTATGCAAAGAACTACCCCGACCTCGCCATCGTGCTCGACGTTCCCTATGAGGACTCCGAGGGCAGCGCAGTCGGCGTACAGAAGGACAATCCCGAGCTCCTCGCGGCTGTAAACGCCGCAGTTGAGCAGGCTCTTGCCGACGGCAGCATGGCAAAGTTCATCGCCGAGGCTAACGAGCTCTCCACCGGCGACATCTACGAGGGACTTATCGAGGGCTGAGAGCTGAAACAAAATATTGAGGGAGAGCACAAGCTCTCCCTCTTGCGAGGTTAAAAGACTATGGGCGACCTGATAAAATTAGAAAATTTCTCAAAAATCGGACCATTTATGAAGCTTTTCTGGCAGGGCACGGCTGTAACCGTGCTCCTCAGCCTCTTTACGGTTGCCATAGGCTTCATTCTGGCAATCGTGCTTGCTACGATGCGCCTCAGCGAGTTCCGGCCCTTTGCCTTTGTCGGTATGACTAAGGAGGGCAAGCTCACCGACAATCCCACGCTCCGCGCCATCGCAAAGTTCAACCCCCTGAGCTTTCTTGCGACGGCTTATGTTGAGATACTGCGCTCAACGCCGGTAATAGTTCAGATTTTCATCATCTACTACGGCGTTTTCGGCGTTATCAGCCTCCCAAAGTTCACGTTTCTGGGCTTTGTGAAGTTTGAGCGCTTCTTCCCTGGCATCGTCGCGCTCGGCATGAACTCCGGCGCGTATCTCTGCGAAATAATGCGAAGCGGCATCCAGTCCATCGACCGCGGGCAGACCGAAGCGGCGCGCAGTCTCGGACTCAGCTCGTTCCAGACCCTGCGCTTCATAATCCTGCCGCAGGCGATAAAGAACATACTGCCCGCAATCGCAAACGAGTTCGTCGTAATCATCAAGGAGTCCGCTATTACATACACCATCGGAGTTCAGGACATCATGAGCGCCGTAAACTCCGTTAAGAGCGCGACCTTTACAATTATGGAGCCGCTGCTTGTTGCGACGGCGATCTACTTCTGCCTCTGCTTCCCGACAAGCAAGCTGATAGCATATATCGAAAGGAGAATGAGCCGTGGCGACCGCAGACACAATGATTGAGGTCAATGGCCTCAAAAAGCACTATAACCGCGGCGCCATCAAGGCGCTCGACGGCGTCGATATCGCCATCACAAAGGGCGAGGTCGTGGTCGTGATCGGCCCGTCCGGCTCGGGAAAATCGACCTTTCTCCGCTGCCTCAACCTCATGGAGGAGCCGACGGAGGGCGATATAAACTTCGACGGCGTTGACATCACGAAGAAAAAAATCAAAAATGCCGAGGGCAAGATGGTTAAGCTCGACATTGACAAGCACCGCCAGAAGATGGGTATGGTGTTCCAGCACTTCAACCTCTTCCCGCATATGACCGTTCTAAAAAATATGACCCTCGCGCCGGTCGAGCTGAAGAAAATGACCGAGGCTGAGGCGAACGAAAAGGCACTGAAGCTCCTCGACAGAGTGGGACTGCGCGACAGAGCCGAGGCGTACCCGAACCAGCTCTCCGGCGGTCAGAAGCAGAGAATCGCAATCGTCCGCGCTCTTATGATGGAGCCGGAGGTCATGCTCTTCGACGAGCCGACGAGCGCTCTCGACCCTGAGATGGTCGGCGAGGTGCTCGACGTTATGAAGGAGCTTGCGCACTCCGGCATGACGATGGTCGTCGTTACCCACGAGATGGGCTTCGCCCGCGAGGTCGGCACCCGCGTGGTCTTTATGGACGGCGGCAAAATCGTGGAGCAGGGAACGCCGGAGGAGATTTTCGGCTATCCGTCGTCTGACCGCTTGAAAAGCTTCCTTCTCAAGGTTCTGTAACCAAACTGTAACTAAATATTGGGAACAACCCCCTTTTTTTCGCAGTCTAAGTAGTGTAAGATGGAAAAAAGGGGGTTATCTGTATGAAAAAGAAAATAGCTCTGATTATTTCGCTTGTTCTTATTTCCGCGCTCATCGCTTCCTGCGCGTCAGTCAGCCCGATGGACGCGAAGAACAGCGCTCCCTATTCGATGAATGAGGCATACGATTCGCCCGCTGAGGCGCCGATGATGGAGGGCGACTTCTACTATGACGGCGGCGCAGCGGCAAATTACTCAAAGGGAAGCTCGTCGCTCATATCGAAAACCTCGAATACAGACTTTGCCGAGAAGATGATTTACTCTGCTTCCGCAACAGTCGAAACCACGGATTTTGAAAAGAGCGTCGAGGCGGTCTACGACCTTGTTGAGAGCTACGGCGGATTTCTCGAGTCGAGCTACATTACCGGTCAGCGGCTCAGATACCAGTGGGAAAATTACGCCCCGACCCGCACTGCATCCTTTACCATCCGCGTGCCCGCCGAGAGCTTTACGAGCATGAAAAGTGCGCTGTCTGACGTCGGCAATGTCGTCGACGTGAGAGACTGGGCGGAGAACATAACCGCGCAGTATTACGATACGCAGTCGAGACTCGATACCTACCGGCTCGAGCAGGAGCGGGTCATGGCAATGATGGAAAAGGCGGAGACTGTCAGCGATATGCTGGAGCTTGAGAGCCGCCTCAGTGAGATACGCTATCAGATCGAGAGCCTTGAATCGACCCTCCGCAACTGGCAGAGGCAGGTCGATTACTCGACTGTAAACCTCACGGTTGAGGAGGTTCAGCGACTTACCATCGTTGAGCCGGAAAAGAGAAGCTACTGGCAGAGGGTCGGCGACGGCTTTATGCAGAGCATTGAAGACATCGGATATAATATCTCCGAGCTGTTCATCAACTTTGTCGCAGCAATTCCTGTGCTTGTGATTCTGGCGGTCGTTGTTGTTGCAATCGTTATAATTGTGAAGGTCAGCATCAAGCGCTCGAGGGCGAAGAAAATGAAGAAATTCGCGGAGCAGCAAAATGCTCCTGTGAATAAAGATAGTGTTTAACCTCCACTACCGAAAAAGAAGCGGTCAGCTCAGGTTGGCCGCTTCGATTTATTTACCGAAAATTTCCGCTTCGATCTTCTTTGCACTCTCCGTTGCTGCCATGCCGCCGAGCGCAGTTTCTCTAAGCTCGCGCGGGAGCATCTGACCGACGGAGTACATCGTCTCGACCATCTCGTCGGGCGTTACGGGGCAGGTCATGCCGCCGAGGGCGAGATCTGCGGAGACGAGGGCGTTTACCGCCTGAGATGCGTTTCGCTGGGCGCAGGGAATCTGCACAAGCCCGGCCACGGGGTCGCAGACAAGCCCCATCACGTTCATGAGCGCGATCGAGAAGGCACTGACCGCCATATCGTCCGTGCCGCCCATGAGATAGACCGCCGCAGCCGCAGCCATCGCCGCCGCAACGCCGCACTCAGCCTGACAGCCGCCCTCCGCGCCCGCGACGGTGGCGTTTTCCGTGACTATCGCGCCGAAGCCGGAGGCGAGGAGAAGCGCCTCGAGCACCCTGCGGCGGGGAATGAGCTTCTCCTCCTCAAGAGTTACGAGCACCGCAGGAACGATTCCGCACGATCCTGCCGTCGGGCAGGCGCAGATGCGCCCCATTGCGGCGTTCGCCTCGCTGCCGGAGAGAGCCTTTACGATGACCTTCGAGATAAAATCGCCGCAGAGCGTATTGCCGTCGTCAGCGTAGCGCTTTGCCTGCGCGGTAACGCCGGAGATAAGTCCGCCGGCAGTGGTGAGCGGCTCATACTCCGCCCTGTGGCTTGCTCGGCGCATGATCTCATAGCGCTTATCGAGCTTTTTGAAAACCGCCTCCTCGGTGGTGCCGAAATTCTGTATCTCGTCGTTCAGAATGACGCGCCAGAGTGGGAGGGCGGAGGTGTTGCCGATGGCAATAATGCGTTCAAAGCTGTTCATATTACGCTCTCAGCCTCCTCGGGATTAATGATAGTCACGCTGACGACGCCGCCTATCTCCATAAGCGTGTCCTTGACGTAGGCGGGAATATGCTCGTCGCACTCGATGACAGATACCGCGACAGAGCCTTTTTCGTTGCGCGTTGAGCGCATGATGCCGATGTTCAGCCCTAGAAAGCCGAGCGCGCCGGTGAGATGCCCGAGCATTCCGCGCTCATCGCGGTGGACTATGACCGCTGTCGGCTTCTCACAGCCGAGCTCCATCGAAAAGCCGTCGAGCTCTGTTATCATAATTCGTCCGCCGCCGAGGGAAACTCCGCTTACAGTGCGCTCTGTGCCGTCTGAGAGCGTGAAGAGCGTTGTAACGTAGTTGTCGTGCTCCATTTTTCGCTCCTCGGGGATAAAGGAGAAGTCCACGCCCCTCTCGCTGGCAATCTCAAAGGAGCGGCTGAGGCGCTCATCGTCCTCCGCCATACCGAGCACTCCGGCGACGAGCGCAAGGTCGGTGCCGTGACCGCGGTAGGTTTTGCCGAAGGAGCCGTAGAGGTGAAACTCGGCGCGCGTAATTTCGCCCTCGCAGAGAAGCGCGCTCATGCGCCCGAGCCGTACTGCGCCCGCGGTGTGAGAGCTGGAGGGGCCGATCATCACAGGGCCGGCGACCTCGAAAATACTAAGAGCCATAAGTGCCTCCGAATTTGTTTTTATACTAATCGCCGATAAAATGCTTTATTAGATTTCCGTGGCAGAATTGCGCCAGACGAGGCGGCTTCCGCAGAGCATAATGGACATATATGGTCAAGGAAGGGGCAAAGCTTGGCACAATTCTGACCGGAAAGATATAAATGATTTTATTGGCGCTTAGTATTAACCATTGTAACACATATTGAATCACTTTACAACAGCGCTCTTTTATGTTAAAATACAATGTTATTACTGGAAAGGGGTGACTTTTGTGCTTAATAAGCTTGCCGAAATCGAAAAGAAATATACTGATCTCGGCGCGCTGTTGGAGAGCGCGGAGGTCTACTCCGACCCGAAGCGATACGCCGAGGTCGCAAAGGAGCAGAAGGAGCTCGCACCGGTTGTCGAGGCTTACCGCAGAAGAATGCGCGTTGCGCAGAATATTGAGGACGCGAAGGCGCTTCTCGGTGACCCGGAGCTCGGTGAAATGGCGAAGGAGGAGCTTGAGAGCGCGAAGAGTGAGCTTGAAAGAGCTGACGAAGAACTTACAATTCTGCTTCTCCCGCGCGACCCGAACGACTCAAAAAACGTAGTTATGGAGATCCGGCAGGGCATCGGAGGCGAGGAGGCGGCGCTCTTTGCAGCGGATATTTACAGAATGTACTCCATGTACTGCGATTCTAAGGGTTGGAAGCTCGAAATCGTAAACGAAAACGCCACGGAGCTCGGCGGCTTCAAGGAAATAAGCCTCATAATCAGCGGCGAGGGGGCGTATTCGCGCCTCAAATTCGAGTCCGGCGGTCACTGTGTAAAGAGAATCCCGGTGACCGAGTCAAACGGCAGGATACAGACCTCGACTGCGACGGTCGCGGTTTTGCCGGAGGCTGAGGATGTGGACTTTGAGCTTAACGAGGACGATGTTAAAATTGACGTGTTCCGTTCCTCCGGAGCGGGAGGGCAGAAGGTAAACAAGACCTCCTCCGCTATCCGCGTGACCCATATTCCGACGGGCATCGTGGTAGAGTGTCAGGATGAGCGCAGCCAGTACCGAAATAAGGACAAGGCGCTCGCGATTCTGCGCTCGAAGCTCTATGAGATCGAACTGCAGAAGAAAAACGACACCGAAAACGCCTCGCGCCGCTCTATGGTAGGTACGGGTGAGAGAAGCGAGAAGATACGCACATATTTCTATCAGCGCGACAGCGTTGTTGATAAGCGCATAACGGGCGAGGATAAATCCTTCCCGCTCGGAAAGATAATGAACGGCGGACTTGACGAGCTCATCGACGCGCTCGCCGCAGCAGATACCGCAGAAAGGCTTAAAGGATGAATACCGAAATTCTCCGAACTGACGAAATAGCGCGCGCCGCCGAAATTATTCGCGCGGGCGGACTTATAGCCGCGCCGACCGAGACGGTCTACGGACTTTGCGCCGACGCCACGAACGAGGCGGCGATAAAAAAGATTTTTACCGCAAAGGGTCGGGACGAGCGCAAGCCGATAAGCGTTTTCGTGCGCGATATGCGCGGCGCCGAGGCGCTGTGCCGCGATATTCCAAAGGCGGCGTATAAAATCGCTGAAAAATACTTCCCCGGCCCCGTTACGCTTGTCCTCAGAAAGCGCGATACTGTCTCAGACGCGCTCACGGCAGGCGGCGAAACGGTCGGCGTCCGGTGTCCGGACAATGCCGCTGTTCTGGAGCTTCTGCGGCTCACGAACGTGCCGCTTACCGGCACAAGCGCAAATCTCTCCGGTGAGCCTAGTGCGGAGAGCGCGGAGGAAGCTCTCAAAGCCTTTGACGGGCGCATCGAGGCGGTTATCGACGGCGGCAGGTGCGGCGGCGGTGTGCCGAGCACTGTCATAGATCTCACGGGCGAGGGAATAAAGATCCTCCGCGCCGGAGCGGTCTCAAAAGAGGAGATCGAGGCGGTGATCGCGTGATTATCGGCGTGACCGGTCAGACCGGAGCGGGAAAGACCACGCTTCTCCGATGGCTTGAAGCCAAAGGCTGCACAGTGGTCGACTGCGACGAGGTCTACCACAGACTGTTTGACGGCGACGAAGCTCTGCGAGGCGCGATCATGTCGGAATTCGGCACGCTGGAGCGCAAAAAGCTCGCAAATATCGTCTTTTCCGACCGCGAAAGGCTCAAAAGATTAAACGAAATCACGCACCCGGCAGTGCTCGACGAGGTAAAGCACCTCATTTCCGGCAAAAGGAACGCCGCGATAGATGCGGTGGAGCTTTTTGAAGGCGGCGAGGCGGCGCTCTGCGATAGAATTATTGCCGTGACAGCGCCGAGAGAAATACGCATAGAGCGCATAATGCGCCGCGACGGTATCGACAGAGCGTATGCCGAGGCGCGTGTGGACGGGCAGAAGAGCGAGACGTGGTACAGAGAAAAATGCGGCCTCGTTATTGAGAATAGCTTTGGTTCTGAGGCGGAGCTTTCCGCTTATCTGGATAATGTAATTGGAAAGGAAATTGATATAATGGAAGAGAAAAAGAACGATCTGCGCGACGAGCTTTTCTACAATCAGAAGCATCTCGCGGACACTCTGAGCGAGGAGGAGAAGCGCGCCTCCGATGCTTATGGTGAGGAGTACAAGGCGTTTCTTGCCGCGGCGAGAACTGAGCGCCTCGCGGTAAAGGAGGCTGTGCGTCAGGCGGAGAAGGTCGGCTTCAAGGCTTGGAACGGCAAGGACGCGCTCAAGCCCGGCGATAAAATCTACCGCTCACTCCGCGGCAAGGCTCTCATTCTTGCCGTTATGGGCAAAAAGCCGATGGAGGAGGGCACGCACATCTGCGCCGCACACATCGACTCCCCGCGCCTTGACCTCAAGGAGGTTCCGCTCATGGAACGCGACGAGGTCGCATACCTCAAGACCCACTACTATGGCGGCATCCGCAAGTATCAGTGGCTCTGCATACCGCTTGCAATCCACGGCGTGGTAATAAAGAAGGACGGCAAAGCGGTTGAAATCAGCATCGGCGACGATAAGAATGACCCGACGTTCGTAATCACCGACCTGCTTCCGCACCTTGCGGCGAAGCAGTCTCAGCAGCCGCTCGGTCAGGCGATACCCGGCGAGAACCTGAACCTCATCATCGGTTCCCTGCCCTACGGCGAGGAGGGCGGCGACCGCATAAAGCTCGGTGTTATGAAGCTCATGAACGAGAAGTACGGCATCACCGAGACCGACTTCCTCTCCGCTGAGCTGGAGGTAACTCCCGCGCTCGAGCCGCGCGACGTCGGCTTCGACCGCTCGCTCATCGCTTCCTACGGCCACGACGACCGCGTCTGCGCATACGCCGAACTGAAGGCAATCTACGAGACTGAGAACCCCGAGTACACAGCAATCTGCATCCTCGCCGACAAGGAAGAGATCGGCTCTGTCGGCGTTACCGGAATGCAGTCGAGAGCGTTCGAGAACTTCATGGAGGATCTTTGCCGCAATGACGGCAGCATTCTCCGCCACTGCTTCGCAAATACGCTCTGCATTTCCGCTGACGTAACGAACGCCTATGACCCGATGTACCCCGAGGTCAGCGACAAGATGAACAATACCCGCCTCAACTACGGCGTCGGAATCTGCAAGTACACCGGCTCCCGCGGCAAGGGCGGCGCCTCTGACGCCGCGGCTGAGACCGTCGGCAAGGTACGCAGAATCTTCGCAGAGGACGGCGTAGTCTGGCAGACCGGTGAGCTCGGCAAGGTCGACGAGGGCGGCGGAGGAACGGTCGCGGCGTACATGGCTAATCGCGACATCGAGACCATCGACGCCGGAACTCCGGTGCTTGCGATGCACTCTCCGTTCGAGATCGTGTCGAAGTACGACTGCTACATGACCTACCGCGCGATGAAGGCGGCGTATAAGTCGGAAATCATCTGATAAAATGAATAACACCCCCGGATTTTGCCCACAATAAGCGAAAACGGGGGTGTTCTTTTTTGGAAAATCAGAATGAAATCACTCAGTTCGGCTCGGTCACGGCGCACAGGATTCACTGCATAACGATCATCGGGCAGATCGAGGGTCACACGCTCCTGCCGCAGGAGCAGAAGGCGACAAAGTACGAGCATCTGTTGCCGGAGCTTGCGGCGGTGGAGGAATCTGAGAATATAGACGCGCTTCTGGTGCTTCTGAACACAGCAGGCGGCGATATCGAAGCGGGGCTTGCGATAGCGGAGATCATCGCGGGCATGAAGAAGCCGACAGTTTCGCTCGTTCTCGGCGGGAGCCACTCCATCGGAGTGCCGCTTGCGGTCGCGGCGGACGTTTCGATGATCGCGCCGAGTGCGGCAATGACGATCCACCCGGTGCGGATTACCGGTACAGTCATCGGCTCGGAGCAGACCTACCGCTACTTTGCGGAGGTGCAGAACAGGATCGTCCGCTTCGTCGAGGCAAACTCGCGCATGTCAAAGGAGCGGTACCTTGAGCTGTGCATGAAGACCGGGGAACTCAGTAACGATGTCGGCTCTGTTGTTGAATCCTACGAGGCAGTGAGCCTCGGACTTATCGACAGAGTCGGCACCATCTCCGACGCGCTCAGCTATCTGCACGGAAGGATTAAGGACAAGGACAGAGAATAAGGGGCGGGAGATTTCCCGTCTCAATGCGTAGACAAAGTCTCCGCATCGAACATATTTTGCACTTTGAGAGCGCAAAATATGACGCCTGCGGGCGGGTGATGCGACGTGAAGGGGCCTCTCGGCCGGCCCCTTCACAGATCCCCGCCTCCTTTATCCAACGCTGTTCTTCTTTGTCTACAGTCTGGGGCGGGAGATTTCCCGCCTCTTTTTTACCCCTTCGGGTATTCGAGCCCCTGCATGAAGCCGCCTATCGCGACCGACTGCACGTCTCCGGCGATTACCTTTCCGCGGTAGACTATGAGATCGGCAACCACGCTGTCGTCGCCGGTGGGGTAATTCGTGACCTTGTAGGTGTAACGCGTGCAGAGCTTGCCGGCGTACTTTTCGAGGTTATTGCCCTGACTCTGCTGGAGAGAATTGTAGTCGGCAAAGACGGCGTCAAGCTTTTCCGGTATGCGCACGGAGACGGTTTCCAGCGGCTCCTCCTCGACCTGCCAGCCAAGGGAACTCAGATAACTCACTCTGTCATCGTTGGAGCGCACTGAGGAGACCGGAGTGACGGTATCTTTGTCACTTTGCCCGAAAACTCCGGCGATGATTAATATGACGGCGGCGATAACTACGACTGAAATCAGTCCAATTACTATTTTTTGACGGGAAAATTTGGCAGTATAAACGAACATGATGTCACCTCTCGAAATGGAGTTTGGTAAAGATTATTCGCGCTTCAGACACATTATTCCGGAGTGTTTAAAATAATTTCTTCGTCAAAATGATAAAAAGTTGTTGCAATATGCAAAATGATGATGTATTATGTAAGATGGTAGACTTGATAATTATAAGAGAAAATATACTTAATAGGAGGTTCAGCATGGCAAGCAGAATATTTCAGAGTATGGTTGTTCAGATGAAGGAAGCCACGCAGCGCCCGATCGGTGTCGTTGACAGCGAGGGTAACGTAGTCGCATCCACTGACCTTGCAATCATGGGAACGCATATTGCCGACGGCCAGGTGCTCGAGGGCATGGCAGGCGAGAAGTTTGCTGTTATTGCGGGCAAGACCTTCCGTCCGCTCTCAGGCAGCGATACACACTTTGACTATGCCGTTTTCGTCGAGGGTACCGACGAGCTTGCGCAGAGCTATGCCGTTATGGCGGCAGTAGCCGTTCAGAGCGCAAAGAACTACTATGAGGAAAAATATGACCGCTCCGCGCTCGTCAAGAACATCATCACCGAGAACATACTGCCCGGCGATATCTACGTTCACGCCAAGGAGCTGCATTTCGTTCCCGAGACAGCGCGCGGCGTGTTCTACATCCGCGAGCTCAGCCGCTCTGACATCGCCGCTGTCGACGCGCTTCGCCGCGTTTTCCCGGACAGAGAGCGCGATTTCGTCATCAGCATCAACGAGTCTGATATCTGCGTAATCAAAGAGCTCAACGCCAACGCCTGCGAGGAGAAGGATCTCATCAAGGTCGCCCGCGAGATCGAAAAGGCGATCAAAGACGATCTCAAGATCAAGTGCGTCATCGGCATCGGCTCCGTCGCGCTCCACCTGCGCGATCTTGCAGCGAGATATAAGGAGGCGCAGATCGCCATCGAGGTCGGCAAGGTTTTCGACACAGAGAAGAGCATAATAAGCTACGAATCTCTCGGCATCGGCCGCCTTATCTATCAGCTCCCGACGACAATGTGCGAGATGTTCCTGCAGGAGGTATTCAAGAAGAACCCCATCGACTCGCTCGACGAGGAGACTCTTTCCATCATCACTGAGTTCTTCGACAATAACCTCAACATCTCCGAGACGAGCCGCAAGCTCTTCGTTCACCGCAATACCCTCGTTTACCGCCTCGGCAAGATAAAGAAGATGACCGGACTCGATCTCCGCGAGTTTGATCAGGCCATAGTGTTCAAGGTGGCGCTCATGGTCAAAAAATACTTGAATTCACAGAAAGCATAAGAAAATGGTTAGATTTACAGACGTCTTTAAAACGTATGAGAACGGCACGAAAGCGCTGAAGGGCGTATCCTTTGAGATACAGGACGGGGAGTTTGTGTTCCTCGTCGGTCCCTCCGGCAGCGGCAAGACCACTATTATCAAGCTCATTACCGGCGAAATCGCACCTATGGACGGCGAGGTCAACGTAAACGGCTATGATATGGGCTCCATAAAGTTTTCAAAGATGCCGTATATGCGCCGCACGCTCGGCGTGGTTTTCCAGGACTTCCGCCTCATGGAGGGCAAGACCGTTTATGAAAACGTGGCGTTTGCCATGCGCGTCGTCGGCGCCTCAAATAAGGAGATACGCCGCAGAGTGCCTTACGTTCTCGAGCTTGTCGGACTTGACAAGCGGATGATGCGCAGACCGGACGAGCTGTCGGGCGGCGAGCAGCAGCGAGTCGCCATCGCGAGAGCGCTCGTCAACAATCCGCGCGTCATTATCGCGGACGAGCCGACGGGAAATCTCGACCCCGCGAGAAGCCTTGAAATCATGATGCTCCTTGAGAAAATAAACGAGCTCGGCACAACCGTGCTTGTCGTCACACACGAAAAGGAGCTTGTAAACAACTTCAACAAGCGCGTTATAGCTATTGACGCGGGAAGAGTCGTCAGCGACAGAATGGACAGGTACTACAGCTATGACGAGTAACAGAATTGGATATTACCTCAAAGAGGGAATGGTGAGCGTATTCAACCACGGCTTTATGAGCTTCGCTTCGATTTGCATCATCGTCGCCTGCCTCATAATCATGGGCTCGTTCAGCCTCCTGAGCCTCAACGTTGATTCGATAATCTACCGCATGGAGTCTGAAAACGAGATACTCGCCTACATTGACGAGAGCCTCTCCGACGTTGACGCGAGGGCGCTTGAGAGCCGCATCGAGCAGGTTCCCAACGTCGCCTCGGCGCAGTTTGTTTCCCGCGAGGAGGCTATGGAATCCTTTGTGAAGCAGTATGAGAACACCTCGCTCTTCGACGGCGTTGACGCAACGGTGTTCCGCCACAGATACATAATAAAGCTCGACGATATCTCGCTCATGGCAAAGACCCAGACCGATCTTCTCTCGGTGCGCGGCATCGCGAAGATCAACGCTCACCTCGAGATCAGCGAGGGCTTTGTGAGGATACGCAACATCGTGACTACGGTTTCCGTTTCCCTTGTTGTGATACTGCTCGTGATCTCGCTGTTCATCATGTCGAACACGATAAAGCTCACTACCTTTGAGCGGCGCGAGGAGATCGCAATCATGAAGATGGTCGGCGCGACCTCGAGCTTCATCCGCTGGCCCTTCGTAGTCGAGGGACTTGTGCTCGCGGCGTTCGGCTCGCTGAGCGCGTACATACTACAATATGGCATTTATAGGTTAGTCACGGAAAAGCTCATCGGCAACACCGGCTTTTCCTTCATCACCTTTATTCCTTTTTCACAGATCGCCGTGCCGATGCTCATCGTATTCGTTGCAGTCGGCTTTGTGGTCGGAGTAATCGGCTCGCTTATTGCGATCCGCAACTATCTGAAGGTATGAGAAAATGCGCAGAAAAACCCGTATAACAGCGCTGGTGCTGGCGCTGCTGCTGGCAGTTCCTGCCTTTCTGCAGCTCTCGGTACCGACCGCCTCGGCGGCGACGACGAAGCAGAAGCTGGAGGAGGCAAAGAAGAACCACGCTCAGATAAAATCCGAGATGGCGGAGGTTCAGAATGAAATAAACGCCCTCGGAAACGATAAAAAGGACGCGCTGGCGAAGAAAAACGCTATCGACGATCAGATAGAGCTGAAGGCCCGCGAGATCGAGGTCATCGGCATTCAGATCGACGTCTACGGCGAGCTTATCGCCGAGCGCGAGGCCGAGCTTGAGGAGCTCCAGCGCCAGGAGGAAATAACCCGCGAGGTCTATAAGACCCGCGTGCGCGCCATGGAGGAGAACGGCTCAACAAGCTACTACGGCATAATCTTCGGAGCGTCGAGCTTTTCCGATATGCTCTTCCGCATCGACGCGGTGAACGCCATCATGCAGTACGACCAGGGGATTTACGATAAGCTCGTGACCGCTGAGGAAAAGACAGAGGCGAAGAAAAAATCCGTTGAGGACGCCGTTATCGAGTGCGAAGCGAGCCGCGAGGAGCTGAAAATCGCGCAGGCTGAGCTTGAGGAGCAACAGAGAGAGGCTGAGGAGCTCATTGCACAGATCATGAGCGATATAAACGAGGCTCAGAAGATTTACGACGAGATGATGAAGGATCGCGAGGCTGCCTATAAGGAAGTCCTCGAGCTTGAGGCAAAACTCAAAAAGGAGCAGGCGGCGTCTACCTCCACAACCGTCAAGGGCACCGGCAAATTTAAGTGGCCGGTAAGCTCCAACTACATAACAAGCGGCTTCGGCGCGCGTGATACGGGCATCAAGGGCGCCAGCACGAACCACCCGGGCCTCGACGTCGGCAGAGTTTACTACGGCTCGAAAATCTGGGCGGCTGACTCCGGCACCGTAACGGTCAGTCAGAAGTCATCAAGCTACGGAAATTACGTCGTCATCAGCCACGGCAACGGCTACACAACGCTCTACGCTCATATGCAGAGCCGATCGGTCAAGGTCGGCGATAAGGTCACAAAGGGCGATCTCATAGGCTATACCGGTTCTACGGGCGTTTCAAGCGGCCCGCATCTGCACTTCGAGATATGGAAAAACGGCGTCAAGGTCGACCCGAGCCAGTATTTCTCCAACCTCGTCGCTGCGCCGGGGGTGAAGCTTTCTAAATGAACCGGAAACTTGTAAGAATAATAGCGATAATCCTCGCTGTGCTGATGGTCTTCGGCGTGCTTGCGTCGCTTCTGAGCTATTCCGCCTCTGCTGCGCCGACAAGGGAGCAGCTTAACGAGCTCAAGCAGAAGCAGTCTGACCTCAAGCAGCAGATGCAGGAGACAAAAAGCAAGATAAACAGCCTTGAATTTGAGCAGCTTGAGGCGTCAAAGCGCAAGGAGCTCCTTGACGAGCAGATCGACCTCAAGCTTCAGGAAATCGAGAATATCAACGAGCGCATCGCGATCCTTGACGCCATGATCGACGAAAAGACCGTCGAGGCGCGAGAATACCAGCGCCGGGAGAACGTTCAGCGCGAGATTTACAAGACCCGCATCCGGGCGATGGAGGAGAACGGAGTCGTCTCCTATCTCCAGATCGTGTTCGGCGCGTCGGATTTTGCGGATATGCTATTTCGCATCGACGCAGTAAATGAGATAATGCGCCGCGATCAGGGCATTTACGACGCCCTTGTTGAGGCGGAGAACAAAACTCTCGAGGCGAAGGCTGAGATAGTATCCACAAGGGGAGAGGCTGCCGAGGCCATGGCGGAGCTTGAGAGCGCCAAGGCAGAGCTTGCCGCCCAGGAAAAGGAAGCGGAGGCGCTCATCGCCGAGCTTCAGAAGGATATTGAGGCTTACACCGAGTACTATGAATCCCAGCAGCGAGAGCGCGAGCAGATCTACAAAGACATCATCGAGATGGAGGAGGAGCTCAAAAAGCTCGAGATGGTCAAGGGCACCGGCGTATTCATGTGGCCGGCGCAGTACAAGGGACGCATAACGAGCAAATTCGGCTGGCGAATCCATCCCGTTCTCGGCACGTCGAAATACCACTCCGGCATCGACATAGGCGGTCAGGGCTACGGCGCTGAGATTTACGCCGCCGACACCGGCACGGTCGTCACGAGCGCCAAGAGCGATACCTACGGCAACTACGTCGTAATCAACCACGGCAACGGCTACACTACGCTCTACGCGCATATGCAGAGCCGCAACGTCAAGGCGGGCGATAAGGTCACAAAGGGAGATCTCATCGGCTGGGTCGGCTCGACAGGACTGTCAAACGGCCCGCATCTTCACTTCGAGATATGGGAGAACGGAACGCGGATCGACCCGGCAAAATTCTATTCAAATCTCGAATATGCGCCCGATGCTTGACAGAACGAAAAATATATTGTAAAATAACTTGAACTTTTGGGAAAGGAGAACACAATAATGAAGCATATCATCACTCTTGATACCCGCGAGATGAACGAGGCTAACGGTGGCTGCGGCGAGTGCCAGACCTCCTGCCAGTCCGCTTGCAAGACTTCCTGCGGCGTTGCCAACCAGAAGTGCGAGAACACCGCTGAGTAATTTCTCTCTACATTCCCTATAAGGCGGGGCTTGCCTCCGCCTTATATTTTTTTGAGGTAATCCTATGATACATCAGTACAAGCTTAACGGCTATAACATAGTCCTCGACGTGTTCTCCGGCTCTGTTCACGTTGTGGACGACCTCGGCTACGAGGTCATCGCCCTTTATGAGGAGAACACGCCGGAGGAGATAGTAAAAAAGCTCGCGGACAGGTACCCCGAGAGCGAGGTGCGCGACTGCATTGACGACGTCGAGGAGCTCAAAGCGGCGGGAAAGCTCTTTACAGAGGACAGATTCAAGCCCATTTCATTCGACTTCAAGAAGCGCTCGAACGTCATAAAGGCGCTCTGTCTGCACGTCGCCCACACCTGCAACTTAAACTGCTCCTACTGCTTCGCTTCACAGGGCAAGTATAACGGCGAGCGTGCGATAATGAGCTTCGAGGTCGGCAAGCGCGCGCTCGACTTCCTCGTTGAAAACTCCGGAAAGCGCCGCAATCTCGAGGTAGACTTCTTCGGCGGCGAGCCGCTTATGAACTGGCAGGTCGTAAAGGACCTTGTCGCCTACGCCCGCAGCATCGAGAAGGAGAAGAACAAAAACTTCCGCTTCACGCTCACGACTAACGGAGTTCTCGTCGACGATGAGGTTATCGACTTTGCTAACCGCGAGATGAGCAACGTAGTTATGAGCATCGACGGCAGAAAAGAGGTTCACGACCGCTTCCGCGTCGACTATGCCGGCAGAGGGAGCTATGATAATATAATCCCCAAGTTTCAGAAGTTTGCGGCGGCGCGCGGCGACAGAAGCTACTACGTCCGCGGCACCTATACCCACCTGAATACCGACTTTACGGAGGATCTTTTCCACCTCGCCGACCTCGGCTTTACGGAGCTTTCGATGGAGCCGGTAGTGACCGCGCCGGACGATCCCGTGGCGCTCACCGAGGAGGATTTTCCCAAGCTCTGCGAGCAGTATGAGATCCTCGCAAAGGATATGCTGCGCAGAAAGAAGGACGGCAAGCCCATAACCTTCTACCACTATATGATCGATCTGAGCCACGGCCCGTGCATCTACAAGCGCATCTCCGGCTGCGGCAGCGGAACAGAGTACCTTGCGGTAACGCCGTGGGGCGATCTCTATCCGTGCCACCAGTTTGTCGGCGATGAGAAGTACAAGATGGGCGATATCTGGCAGGGCGTTACGAATACCGAGCTGAGAGACGAATTCAAGCTCACGAACGTCTACGCACGCCCCGACTGCGAGAACTGCTGGGCAAAGCTCTACTGCTCCGGCGGCTGCGCGGCAAACGCCTACCATGCCACGGGGGACATCCGCGGCGTCTATGAATACGGCTGCAGGCTCTTCAAAAAGCGTATGGAGTGCGCAATTATGATGCAGGTTGCGGAAAATATGCCAGCAAGCGAAGAATAAAAGAGAAATCCACACGTTTTTTTAAAAAATGTGTGGATTTTTATATTTCGATGCTGTATAATTGTACTGTTGTGATTTTATAGCACAGGGAAGGATTGATAGTATGATCCGGATCTACGCTGACAGCACGAACGATCTTGGACCTGAACTGATTGAAAAGCATAATATCCGCATCGTTCCGCTCTACGTGAGAATGGGCGAAACGACGGTAAAGGACGGCGCCGACCTCGATATCGAGGCGATGTACGCCTGGGCGGATAAAATGAAAACCACCCCTCAGACGAGCGCATTTTCCCCTGCGGACGCGGAGGATGCGATCCTTGAGGCAAAGGAAGCCGGCGATGATATTCTCTTCTTCGGTATTTCCACGGAGATGAGCGCCTCCTGCTCCTCCTTTAAGATAGCGGCGGAAAACCTCGACTGGTCTGACCACACCTTTGTGGTCGACTCGCGCAATCTCTCGAGCGGAATAGCGCTGCTTATTCTCAAGGCGGCAAAGAGCGTCGAAAAAGGGGATAAGACCGCGGCTGAGATATGGCTTGAAATGCAGAGCCTTATTCCGAGAGTTCGCGCCTCGTTTGTAGTGGATACGCTCCTCTACCTCTGGCGCGGCGGAAGATGCAGCGCGGTGAGCGCGCTCGCAGCCTCGGCGCTCGGCATTAAGCCGAAAATCGTAGTTGAGAACGGAAAAATGGGCGTCGGACACAAGTACCGCGGCAGGATCGACAAGGTGATAGAGAAGTACGTTGATGATCTCGCTCCGCTTCTCAAAAAGGCCGACCCGGACGCGGTGTTCATAACCCACTCCGGCGTTCAGCCTGAGATCGCGGAAAAGGTCAGAAAGACCCTTCAAGGCTACAAGAAATTCGATAGTATAATTGAAACCCATGCAGGCGGCGTTATCTCAAGCCACTGCGGACCCGGCACATTAGGAGTGCTATTCATCGAAAATGATTAGAATTTACGCAGACAGCACGAATGACCTTACAAGAGAGCTTCTGGAAAAGTATAACGTCAGGATCGTTCCGCTGTATGTCAGAATGGGCGACGATTCGAGGCCCGACGGGCTTGATTTCGACATCGAGGGCATGTACGCCTGGTCTGACGAGCACAAGAGTACCCCGACCACCGCGGCATTCTCACCCGGTGACGCTGAGGACGCGCTTCAAGACGCGGTTGATGCCGGCGACGACGTGCTTTTCTTCGGAATTTCCACCGAGATAAGCTCATCCTGCAATTCGTTCAGGATCGCGGCGGCAAACCTCGACTGGTCTGACCACACCTTCGTCGTCGACTCGCGTTCGCTCGGAAACGGAATCGGCATACTCATTATCAAGGCGGCTGAGATGGCAAAAGAGGGTAAAATGAGCGCAGCCGAGATATGGCTCGAGATAGAGAAGCTCATCCCGAAGGTGAGAGTCAGCTTCGTTGTCGAAACGCTCAAATACCTCTACCGCGGCGGGCGGTGCAGCGCCGTGAGCGCGCTCGCTTCGTCGGCGCTCGGCATAAAGCCGAAGATAATCATGTCCGGCGGCAAAATGACCGTCGGTGCGAAATACCGCGGAAAGCCCGAGGCGGTGTGCAAAAAATACATCGCAGACCTCAAAAAGGGGCTGCTGCGCGCAGATAAGGAGATGGTTTTCGTCTACCACTCAGTCGGTACGAGCGAGGCTGTCTGCGAGATCATGAAAAAAGAGATCGAAGATCTCAAATACTTTGAAAACGTCTACGAAACCGTTGCCGGCGGTATAATTTCAAGCCATTGCGGCCCCGGCACATATGCAATAATGTACTTAGATACGGAGGAATAAACCCGCTATGAGAAAAGTATTCGGACTTAACGAGCTGAGAGAGATGTTTCTCACTTTCTTCGAGTCGAAGGGACATCTTCGCCTTCCCAGCTTCTCCCTTATACCACAGAATGACCCGAGCCTGCTGCTTATAAACTCCGGCATGGCGCCGATGAAGCCCTATTTCACCGGCGAGATGGAGCCGCCGAGAAGAAGAGTCTGCACCTGCCAGAAGTGCGTCCGCACCGGCGATATCGAGAACATCGGCAAGACCGACCGCCACGGCACCTACTTCGAGATGCTCGGCAACTTCTCCTTCGGAGATTACTTCAAGCACGAGGCTCTTAAGTGGAGCTGGGAGTTTCTGACGAGCGAGGAGTGGGTCGGACTTGACCCCGCGAAGCTCTATCCCTCGATTTATGTCGAGGATGACGAGGCGTTCGACGTATGGACGAAGGAGGTCGGCGTGCCCGCCGATCACATCACCCGCCTCGGCAAGTCCGATAACTTCTGGGAGCACGGCTCCGGCCCGTGCGGCCCCTGCTCCGAGATCTACTACGACCGCGGCATCGAGCACGGCTGCGGCAAGCCCGACTGCGCGCCCGGCTGCGAGTGCGACCGCTTCATCGAGGTATGGAACAACGTTTTCAGCCAGTTCAATAACGACGGCGAGGGCAACTACACCGAGCTCGTTCAGAAGAACATCGACACCGGAATGGGTCTTGAGCGCCTTGCCTGCGTTGTTCAGGGCGTGAACAGCCTCTTCGACGTCGACACTGTCCGCAACATTACCGCGAAGGTATCTGAGATCACCGGCGCGCACTACGGTGAGAGCCACAAGATCGACGTATCCCTTCGCATCATCACCGACCACATCCGCTCCGCGACCTTTATGATCGGCGACGGCGTTCTCCCCTCCAACGAGGGCAGAGGCTACGTTCTCCGCCGTCTGCTCAGAAGAGCTGCGCGTCAGGGCAAGCTCCTCGGCGTGAACGATCCGTTCCTCTACAAGGTCTGCGAGACCGTTATCCACGAAAACGAGTTTGCGTATCCCGAGCTCAAGGAGAAGAAGGATTATATTACCCGCGTTATCAAGGTCGAGGAGGAGAACTTCGCCAAGACTATCGACACCGGCATGAGAATCCTTCAGGACGCCGTCGCTGCGCACAAGGAGAAGGGCGAGACCGTTCTCACCGGCGACGAGACCTTCAAGCTCTACGATACCTACGGATTCCCCCTCGACCTCACCGAGGATATCCTCGCTGACGCCGGCATGACTGCCGACGAGGAGGGCTTCAAGGCTCTCATGGACGAGCAGCGCAAGCGCGCGAGAGAGGCGAGAGGCGATATGTCGAACGCCTGGCAGGGTCTCGACCTCGGCCTTGACAACACACCGACGGAATTTGTCGGCTATACAGAATGTGAATGCGAGGCGAAGATACTCGCTATCGTGTCCGAAAACGAGCTCCAGGAGGAGATCGGCGCCGGCGCACCGGCGATCATAGTTCTCGACAAGACACCGATGTACGCCGAGATGGGCGGACAGGTCGGCGACCACGGCGCAATAAAGACCGCCGGCGGCGAGTTCGAGGTAAACGACGTAAAGAAGAACAAGGGCGGCAAGTACCTGCACTACGGCGTTGTAAAGAGCGGCGTGCTCACAAAGGGCGATACTGCCTGCGCCGCATACGATAAGGATCGCCGCGCCGCAATCATGCGCGCGCACTCCGCGACCCACCTTCTCAACGCGGCTCTGCGCGAGGTGCTGGGCGATCACGTCCACCAGGCGGGCTCTCTTGTCGAGCCGGATCACCTCCGCTTCGACTTCACGCACTTCTCCGCGCTCACCGCGGACGAGCTTCTCAGAGTCAACGAGATCGTTGCCCGCGAGATACTCTCCGGCGACGGCGTTGAGATTAAGGAAATGCCCATCGACGAGGCTAAAAAGCTCGGTGCTCAGGCGCTCTTCGGAGAGAAGTACGGCGATATCGTCCGCGTTGTCACGATGGGCGATAAGTTCTCCGTAGAGTTCTGCGGCGGCACGCACGTCGACAACGTAGCGAAGATCGGCCCGTTCCGCATCACGAGTGAGTTCTCCGTTGCCTCCGGCGTTCGCAGGATCGAAGCGCTCACCGGTATGGCCGTCTATGATGAGATGCGCGAGCATGCAAGGATGCTCGCTGCCGCAGCCGAGACCCTCAAGGTCGCGCCCGGCGAGCTTGTTGAGCGCATCAAGGGTCAGATAGAGGAGAACCGCAAGCTCGGCAGAACCATCGAGAGCCTCAAGGATAAGCTCCGCAGCGGCGAGATCGGCGAGTTCATGGCATCTGCCAAGACTGTCGGCGGACTCAAGATACTCACCCACGTCAACGCGAGCGCCACCGCCGATGAGCTCAGAAAGATCGGCGACACTCTCCGCGACAAGTCTGAGGACATAGTAGCCGTTGTTGCCTCGACCCTCGGCGATAAGATAACCTTCCAGGCGGTCTGCGGCAAGAACGCCATCGCAAAGGGAATCAAGGCGGGCGATATCATCCGCCAGGTCACCGCGCTTTGCGGCGGCAAGGGCGGCGGCAGACCCGACAGCGCCATGGGCGGCGGCAAGGATCTCCTTATGCTCGACAATGCTCTCGCTATGGTCGATAACTATGTAAATATGAAGCTGGAGGAGAAGAAATAATGGAAGATTGCCTCTTTTGCAGTATCGTCAAAGGCGATATTCCCTCGACAAAGGTCTATGAGGACGACGTTTGCCTCGCCTTCAGAGATATAAATCCGCTTGCACCGACGCATATCCTCGTTATCCCGAAAGAGCATATAGCCTCCTGCGCGGAGCTCGGAGAGGAGCACGAGGCGCTCATCGGCCACATTTTCACCGTTATCGCAAAGCTCTCAAAGGAGCTTGGACTCAAGGACGGCTTCCGCGTTGTATCGAACAGCGGCATTGACGCAGGTCAGACTGTCGGTCACCTGCATTTCCACGTTCTCGCAGGCAAGCCGATGAACGCAAAAATGGTGTAACATTATAAAGGACGGGCTTTTGCGCCCGTCCTTAATCATATCCGTCATTTTAACAAGTTTTTCTGCGATGAGGTTCCTCATTTTTGCATTTTTCCTATTGCCGAGAATTCACTTTTGCGATATACTATGTTAAATTATTGCTAAATGCCGCGTAGTATCTGTCGAGTTCGCGCTGATTGTGAATGGTAACGCACTTATCCGCGTACCTTTCCGCAATTCCGGCGTATCGCTCGCGCTGGCGCTTCGTGCGGCCGCCGCGCAGTATCCACATCGCAAATTCAAAGTCCATTTTCTCAGTGCAGCCCTCCGCGATGCTCGGGCGCACCTTGTTCCGGAACTCGCGGCTGCGCTTCAAGGCGCGCCAGAGGCAAGAAAAGCGGTTAAATAGCATAAGAATGATAAGGTCGGCTTCATCAAGTCGCCGCTCATAATTGTTTTTTGAGTAGTTACCGTCGATGACCCAGCCGTCGTTCCTGTCGAGAAAGTCCGCAAGCATGGCGTGCTCCTCATCTTCATTGCGCTCGACCCAGTTCGGCAGGAAGTGCAGGGTATCGAGATAGAGAACTGGTACGCGGTACTCGCGTGATAGAAACTCCGCAAGCGTGGATTTTCCGCTTCCGGAATATCCGATTATCATAATTTTCATCGTTTTCCTCCGTGAAGACGTAATATATTATTCTAACAAGGTCGGTGATACTATGTCAAGCCTGAAAATTCCCGAAGGGTACAAAATGCCCCTCTCCAACAATCAGCTTCAGAGAGCCATCGAGCTCATACACGAGGATTTCCAGCGAAATTTAACCATTCGCCTCAATCTTCACAGGGTCTCCGCGCCCCTTTTCGTAGATAATTCCACCGGCCTTAACGATGACCTGAACGGCGTTGAGCGCCCGGTATCCTTCGATATTCCCGACGTCGGCACCGAGGCTGTCGTAGTCCACTCGCTCGCAAAGTGGAAGCGCCTCGCGCTCCTCAGATATGAGTTCAAGCCCGAGAGCGGTCTCTACACCGATATGAACGCTATCCGCCGCGACGAGGTCACGGATAATCTCCATTCCATCTACGTCGACCAGTGGGACTGGGAGAAGTACATACTACCCGAAAACCGCAATCTCGACTACCTCAAAAACACCGTCCGCGCCATCGTCGGCGCTATCTGCGACACGGCGGTGACCGTCCGCTACCACTTCCCGGCGCTCAGCTTTGAGCCGGACAGAGAGGTGTTTTTCATCACGACGCAGGCTCTTGAGGATATGTACCCCGACCTTGCGCCGTCCGACCGCGAAACTGAGATCACAAAAGAGCACCACACGGTGTTTCTTATGCAGATCGGCAGAAAACTCAGAAGCGGCAAGCCGCATGACGGCAGAGCGCCGGACTACGACGACTGGGATTTAAACGGCGATATCCTAATGTGGAACCCGGTGCTCCAGTCGAGATTTGAGATATCCAGCATGGGCATCCGCGTGAGTCCGGAATCCCTTGCCCGCCAGCTTAAGGAGGCGGGAAAAGAGGAGCGCGCGAAGCTTATGTTCCACAAAATGCTCCTCGAGGGCAAGCTGCCCGACTCCATCGGCGGCGGCATCGGCATGAGCCGGCTCTGTATGCTGCTGCTCGGCGCCTGCCATATCGGCGAGGTGCAGGCCTCTCTTTGGGATAAGGAAACGATAGAAGAGTGCGAAAAGCACGGAATAACACTTCTGTAAAAGCTCAGGAGGTGCGTTATGAGCCTTCCCGCAAAGACCGAAAAACGCAAGCAGTCAAACCTTGAAGAGGTGCTCGAATTCTGCGCGCTATTAGGCCGCAGTATGATACTCAATGGCGCGAACGTCGAGCGAGTTCAGCTTGCAACCGAGCGGATATGTCACAGCTACGGGGTGCAGGATCTTTCGCTCTACATTCTTTCGACGTATATTTCGATCGGCGGGCGCGACAGCGAGGGGAGATACGCCCAGAGGCAGGTGAACATTCCGCCCGCGGGAATAAATCTGAACCGCCTCAAGCGCTTAAACCGCCTCTCATATACCATAACGAGCGCGAGACCCGCGCCGGAGCGCCTTAAAAAGATGCTCGCGGAGGCGGAAAAGATCTCTGATTACCCCGACTGGGCGATTCTTCTCGCGCAGATGGGCGGTATGGTCTCGCTCTGCTTAATCTTCGGCGGCACCTGGCGCGAGATACCGCCGGTGCTGATAGTCACCGCGCTTATCCACTACCTGCTCCTCGGGTTTGAGAAGCTGGCGATCGACAGGATAATCGCAAACAGTATCGTAATGTTCATCGCCGCGTCCTGCGCGCTCGGGCTTACGATGACCGGAATAGGCGGGGCGGTGCCCGTTATAATCATTACGGTCTCAATGCTCGTCATACCCGGAATCCCGCTTGTAAACTCCGTGCGGAATCTTCTGTGCGGCAACGAGCAGAACGGCATTTTGCAGCTTTTTAAGGTAACGATAGAGACTCTCGCCCTCGGCATGGGTATCTATATCGCAGTCGCGCTCTTTGTGAGAAACAGCGTTGATGATTCAGCCGTCGTTGAGACGCTGCAAAATCCTTGGCTTCTTATACTTGTCAGTTTTACCGCATCGGTTTCATTCGGAGTTGTGTTCAGAATCCCGCCGAAGGATCTCATCTGGGCGGGCATCGGCGGCGTTATCACAAGAATCGTGCTGATCCTCATCGGATTTACCGGAGCGAACAGACTTGTGCTTACCACCTCCGGCGCGCTTGCAGCCTCGCTCTACGCTGAGTTTATGGCGACGGTGCGAAAGGATCCGTCGACGTATTTCGTCTATCCCTCCATCGTGCCGCTCATACCCGGAGACCTCTTCTACTATTCGCTCATCGGTATTTATATTACAGACCGCGCTATGTTCGAGTGGTACGGAGTAAACTGCCTTCTGACCCTGCTCGGAATGAGCATCGGCTTTGTTCTGAGCTTCACTATTGCCCATTACATAAGAAAATTCCGCCACAAGCGGTTCGTTCTTAAATCATTTGTAAAGGAAGATGAAAATGAGAGTGTATAACTTCGCCGCAGGTCCTGCGGCACTTCCGGAGGAGGTTCTCAAAAGAGCCGCCGCAGAGCTTGTCGAATACGGCTCCGACGGAATGAGCGTTATGGAGATGAGCCACCGCTCCAAGATGTATCTTGCGATTTACGAGAAGGTCGACGCCTCCATCCGCAGAGTTATGAATATTCCCGACAATTACAAGGTGCTCTACCTCCAGGGCGGCGCGACGCTCCAGTTCTCCGCCATCCCGATGAATCTCATGAAGCCCGATAAGAACTCCGCAGACTACGCACTCAGCGGCAACTTCTCGAAGAAGGCTTATAAAGAGGCGAAGAAGTACGGCGACGCAAGGGTCGCAGGGTCGACTGAGGACTGTGGTTTTGCGAGGATTCCTCAGCAGAACGAGCTTACCCTCAACCCCGATGCCGCTTACTTCCACTACTGCATGAACAACACCGTCTACGGCTCCAAGTGGAACTATGTTCCCGAGACCGGCGATGTGCCGCTTGTGTGCGATATGTCCTCCTGCATTCTTTCCGAGCCAATCGACGTCAGTAAGTTCGGCGTGATCTACGCCGGCGCACAGAAGAATATGGGCCCGAGCGGTCTTACTGTGGTCATCGTCCGCAAAGACCTGCTTACCGGCTCCATGCCGTTCACCCCGACTGTCATGGACTGGAAGACTCTCGCTGAGAAGGACAGCATGTACAACACCCCGTCCTGCTACGGCATATACTTCCTCGGCCTTGTGCTCGACTGGATCGAGTCCATCGGCGGCCTTGAGGCGATGAAGAAGCGCAACGAGGAGAAGGCGAAGCTCCTCTACGACGCGCTCGATAAGTCGAGCTTCTATAAGACCTTCGTCGAGCCGTCCGCGCGCTCGATGATGAACGTCACCTTCAACACCGGCGACAATGACCTTGACGCTAAGTTCGTCAAGGAGGCCGCAGCGAGGGGAATCGTAAATATCAAGGGCTACCGCGACCTCGGCGGTATGCGCGCGTCCATCTACAACGCCGTCACCCTCGAGGCTGTGAAGGCGCTTGTGGACTTTATGTCGGATTTTGAAAAGGAAAATGCGTAATGTATAACGTAAAGCTTGTAA
The DNA here is from genome assembly GCA_017439425.1 of Oscillospiraceae bacterium. Taxonomy (GTDB): domain Bacteria; phylum Bacillota; class Clostridia; order Oscillospirales; family Oscillospiraceae; genus RUG626. The sequence continues at coordinate 22,879 of JAFSJE010000069.1, read as the reverse complement.
ATAAGATTTCAAAGGTCGGTCTGAATCAGCTCGGCGAGGGCTACAACTGCTCCGAGACCGCCGAAAATGCGGACGCGTATCTAGTGAGAAGCGCCGCGCTTCACGATGAGGTTTTTCCCGATACGCTCAAGTGCATCGCAAGAGCGGGTGCGGGAGTGAACAATATCCCCATTGACCGCTGCACCGACGCGGGCATCGTAGTTTTCAACACTCCCGGCGCGAACGCAAACGCAGTCAAGGAGCTGACGCTCTGCGGCCTGCTCCTCGCAAGCCGTAAGATAAAGCTGGGCAATAGGTTTGCCGAGTCTCTTGCCGGTACAGGCGATGAGATGAGTAAGCTCGTTGAGAAGGGCAAGAGCCAGTTTGCCGGCCCGGAGCTCAAGGGCAAGACCCTCGGCGTTATCGGTCTCGGCGCGATAGGCGGCCCGCTCGCGAATATCGCCGTCTCCCTCGGCATGACGGTCTACGGCTACGATCCTTATCTCTCCGTCGACGCCGCGTGGACGCTCAAACGCGAGATACACCACGCCACCGACCTCAAGACCATCTTCGAGGTTTCGGATTATATCTCCGTCCACGTTCCCGCGACCGCGGATACGAAGGGCTTTCTGAATGCCGCAGCATTCGCACAGATGAAGGACGGAGTGCGCATCGTCAACTTTGCGCGCGGCGAGCTTGTGAACAACGCCGATATGGCCGAGGCGCTCAAATCCGGCAAGGTCGCGGCTTACGTTGCGGATTTCCCGGCGGAGGAGCTTCTGCCGCTCGATAACTTCACCGCGCTCCCGCACCTCGGCGCCTCCACGCCGGAGAGCGAGGATAACTGCGCGGTTATGGCGGCAAACGAGGTCAGAGATTACCTCGAGCGCGGCATTATCAAAAACAGCGTCAACTTCCCGGCGGCTTCGCTTGAGCCGACAACGCCGTTCAGACTTTGTGCGCTCCATAAGAATGTCGCGGGCATCGTCTCCGCGCTCTCGAGCGCCGTTGCGAGCGAGGGACTTAACATCGAGTCCGTTGCCTCAACGAGCCGCAAGGAGGTTGCTTACACCATCCTCGACCTCGACAGAGCGCCGTCTGAGAAGCTTATCGCCGACCTTGAGGCTAAGGACACCATTTTCAAGGTGAGATTTATTCAGCTATAATGACATCGGGGATGTGAAAACCACATAACCGATTCAGACTGTAGACAAAATGGAAAAAGCGTTGGATAAAGGAGGCGGGGATCTGTGAAGGGGCCGGCCAAGAGGCCCCTTCACGTCGCATAACTCGCCCGCAGGCGTCATATTTTGCGCTCTCTGAGCGCAAAATATGTTCGATGCGGAGACTTTGTCGACGCATTGCATCGGGGATGTGAAAACCACATCCCCGATTTTTGAAAGGAAAAAAAGATGAAGACCGAAAGAGAATTCCAGCGCTGTACAGTTACCGCAAAAGGCACGCGCTGGGTCGAGAACGGGCACCCGTGGATTTACGAGGCGGAGATAATATCCCAGCCGGAATGTGAAAACGGCGCACTTGTGGACGCCGTCAGCGAAAAGGGCAAGTACCTCGGCACCGGATTTTTGAGCAAGGAGAGCAAGATCCGCGTGCGCCTTATTTCACACAACGCCAACGACCGCTTTGACGAGGCATTCTGGCGCAGAAGATTTCAATATGCGTGGGATTACCGAAAAACTGTTATGGGCGAGGGCGATTTGAGCTGCTGCCGCGTGATCTTCGGCGAGGCGGACGGCTTCCCGGGGCTGACTGTCGACAGATTTTCCGATATTCTCGTCACGCAGACTCTCTCAATTGGTATCGAAAAGCGCAAAAATGAGCTGTTTCCACTGCTTTTGGACGTTCTACGCGCCGACGGGCAGGCAATTCGCGGTATATACGAGCGCAATGACGTCGCAATCCGCGCACTCGAGGGTATGGAGGAGAACAAGGGCTGGTTCATCGGCGGTGGAGAGACAGTAACCGAGATCTGCGAGAACGGCGTTTACTATTCAGTCGACGTTCAGAACGGGCAGAAAACCGGTTTTTTCCTCGATCAGAAGTATAACCGTCTTGCCGTCAGCAAGCTTGCGAAGGGCAGGAGAGTGCTCGACTGCTTCACGCACACCGGGTCATTCGCACTGAACGCGTCGATGGGAGGTGCGAGCCACGTTACAGCTGTGGATATCTCCGAGAGCGCTATCGAAATGGCGCGCCGCAACGCCGAGCGCAACGGTCTTTCGGACAGAATGGACTTTGTGTGCGCCGACGTTTTCGACCTTTTGCCTGCGCTTAAGGCGCAGAAGGCGGAGTCTTACGATTTTATAATCCTCGACCCGCCGGCATTTACAAAGTCGCGCAAGACCGCCGACAGAGCGGAGAAGGGCTACAAGGAGATAAACCTCCGCGCCCTGCAATTACTGCCGCGCGGCGGATATTTTGCAACAGCATCGTGCAGTCACTTTATGCCCTCCGAGCGCTTTGTGCAGATGCTGAAGAGCGCAGCGCTCGACGCGGGAGTTGAGCTTCGTCAGATCGAGGCGCGCCAGCAGGCGCCCGACCACCCGATACTCTGGAACGTGCCGGAGACGGACTATCTGAAGTTCTATATCTTCCAGGTGGTGTAATACTAACCCCTAATCAAAATCTTCAATTCGCGCTTGCCCTTTTCGCGTCATAGTTCGTTATCCGGATTGATAATACACAAAGTATTGTCTGCACCGGACGCCTTGTATGACGCAAAAAATTCTGCGCGCTCGGTTAAAGCTTTTAATCAAGGGGTTAGTGTAAAAAAGGCATCCGGGGAAACCGGATGCCTTTTAGTTTACTTATTGATCTGCACGAGCTTCTCGCGCAGCTCAGTCTCGATCTTGTCGAGCTCCTGCTCCGCCTGACGGCGCTTAGAGGCGCCCTCAGCCTGTATGGAGCGAACCTCCTCGAGGGTTTCGATGAGCTTCGCGTTCGTCTCCTTGAGGGTCTCGAGATCGACGATTCCGCGCTCAGCTTCCTTGGCGACCTCTATGGAGCCCATCTTGAGCTTTTCGGCGTTAGCCTTGAGAAGCTGATTGGTGTAGTTCGACACCTCACGCTGAGCCTCCATGGCCTGCTGAGAGTGGTGCATGCCGAGAGCGAGCACCATCTGGCTCTTCCAGAGGGGAATGGTATTGACGAGCGAGGTCTGAATCTTCTCGACCATGAGCGTGTCGTTATTCTGGAGAAGTCTGATCTGCGGGCTCATCTGAACGCTGATCATACGCGTAAGCTCGAGATCGTGGATCTTTTTGTCGAAGCGGCTGATCATATTCTGATAGTCGTTGACGGCCTGCGCGTCCTCGGGCGTGCCGCTCTGACGAGCCTTCTCCTGAAGCTGGGGAAGCACGACCTCCTCGCACTCCTGGAGCTTCTTCTTGCCTGCGAGGATGTACATCGTCAGCTCCTTGTGATACGCCTGGTTGAGAGCGTACATCTTGTCGAGCATGGCGACGTCCTTGAGAAGCACGACCTGGTGACCCTCGAGAGCCTCGCTGATCTTGTCAACGTTGACCTCGGCCTTGTCATACTGCGCCTTGAGGGAAGCCATCTTGTTCTCAGCCTTCTTGAAAAGACCGAGGAAGCCCTTTTTCTCCTCCTCGTCATAGTTGAAGCCCTTGAGCTCGACTACGAGGTTGGAGAGCATATCGCCGACCTCGCCCATATCCTTCGTGCGGACGGCGTTTAGTGTGGAGCCGGAGAAATCTGCGATGTTCTTCTGGCTTGAAGCGCCGTACTGCAGAACGGCGTTTGAATCGGTGATGTCGATCTTGGAGGCAAAGTCGTTGACGGCCTTGAGCTCCTCGGGGGAGAGCTGAGCCTCCTCCTGCGCGGTAACGTATTTCTTGGGGTTCTCCTTGGCCTTTTCAGCTTCAATCTCAGCGGCGTTCATCGCTGCGGCAAGGTCGGGGGCGGCGGGGGAGGCCGCAAAACTGAGCTGGGGGACGTATTCGGTGGAATCAGGCATCTGGAACCATCCTTTCATTTATTCATAGATAAGCTTATTTTACTTTTTCTTTCTGATAAAGTCAAGATTTTGTTGTACTTTGCCGGAGATTATGTTAAAATACATTGATAATAAAATTATAAGGAGAACAGTATGATAAAGATAGCTCCCAGCATACTCTCCGCAGACTTTTGCCATCTCGGCGCAGACCTTGACTCCATCAAGGCGGCGGACCTCGTCCACGTCGACGTTATGGACGGCGTTTTCGTGCCGAATATCTCATTCGGCGCGCCGATTCTCAAGTCCATCCGCAAGTACACCGATATGCCGCTTGACGTGCATCTCATGGTAGAGCGTCCGATTCGCTTCTGCGAGCGCTATTGCCGCCTCGGCGCCGATACGCTCGTCGTTCATCACGAGTCCGACACGCAGGAGAACATCTCGGCTTCAATCGACATAATAAAGAGCATGGAAAAGCGCGCGGGCATCGCCCTCAAGCCCTCGACTATGGCGAGCGCGATAATCCCGTACCTTGACCGCATCGACGTGGTGCTCATTATGACAGTTGAGCCGGGCTTCGGCGGTCAGAGCTTCATGACCGATATGCTCACAAAAGTATCCGAGGTCAAAAAGCTTGTCGAGGCATCCGGCAGAGACATAGATATCGAGGTCGACGGCGGCGTGAACCTCAGAACCGCGCCCCTCTGCTGCGCCCACGGTGCGAACGTGCTCGTAAACGGCACCGGAGTTTTCGAGGCGGCAGACCGCGAGAAATACATTGAGGAGCTGAGAGGCAACCTCAAGCCTTATTTTGAGATTTAAGAGGAAGTATAATGAGCTTTTTCCCTTCAGCACTGGATAGATTAGTTGAAAAATTCGCGTCACTGCCCGGCATAGGAATGAAGAGCGCCCAGCGCCTGGCATTCCATATGCTCTCATTGTCGGACGACGCGGCGAACGATTTTGCCGCCGCTATCGTGGAGGCAAAGAAGAAGGTGCACTACTGCAGGATTTGCCAGAACCTCACCGATGAGGACGAGTGTCTTATTTGCCGCTCCCCGCACCGCGAGAAGGGAGTTGTGTGCGTGGTCGCCGACCCGAAGGACGTCGCCGCCATCGAGCGCGCAAGGGAGTACAACGGACGCTACCACGTTCTGCACGGAGTTATCTCTCCGCTCAATCACATCGGCCCTGACGATATAAAGATAAAAGAGCTCGTCGAGCGCGTCGCGGACGGCGGCATCGACGAAATTATAATGGCGACAAACCCGGATACCGAGGGCGAGACCACCGCAAAGTACATCTCGCGGCTCTTAAAGCCCTTCGGGGTCAAGGTCACGCGCCTTGCTTACGGCATACCGATGGGCGCAAGTCTCGAGTTTGCCGACGACGCAACACTAATGCGTGCCATTGAGGGCAGGCAGGAAATATAACAAAGGCGGTCATAATTATGAAAATACTTGTCACTGGCGGAGCCGGATTTATCGGCTCGCACACAATCGTAGAGCTGCTTAATGCCGGACACAGCGTTGTCTGCATCGACAATCTCTCCAACAGCTCTGAGGAATCCTTGAAGCGAATCGAGAAGATCACCGGAAAGGCAGTACCCTTCTACAAGGTAGATATCCGCGACAGAGAGGGTCTCGGAAAGGTGCTCGATAACGAAAGCTTCGACGCCTGCATCCACTTTGCGGGCCTCAAGGCTGTCGGCGAGTCGGTCGTAAAGCCCTGGGAGTACTATGAGAACAACATCGGCGGCACTCTCGTGCTCGTAGACGAGCTGAGAAAGCACGGCTGCAAGAATATAATCTTCTCCTCCTCCGCAACGGTCTACGGCGACCCGCAGATGATTCCCATCTCCGAGCAGTGCCCGAAGGGCATGTGCACCAACCCCTACGGCTGGACGAAGTGGATGATAGAGCAGATCCTCACCGATCTCAACACAGCCGATAAGAAGAACGGCGACGAGAAGCCGTGGAACGTCGTGCTCCTCAGATACTTCAACCCCATCGGCGCGCACGAATCCGGTCTCATCGGCGAGAATCCGAACGGCATTCCGAACAATCTCATGCCGTACATCACGCAGGTCGCGGTCGGAAAGCTCGAGAAGCTCCACGTTTTCGGCAACGATTACGATACGCCCGACGGCACCGGCGTAAGAGATTATATCCACGTCGTTGACCTCGCGAGAGGCCACGTCAAGGCGCTTGCCGCCATCGAGGCAAACTGCGGCGTCAAGGTCTACAACCTCGGCACCGGAAAGGGCTACAGCGTTCTCGAGATCGTCAAGAATTTCGAGGAGGCGAGCGGGGTAAAGATTCCTTACGTCATCGATCCGAGAAGACCCGGCGACATCGCAACCTGCTACTCCGCGCCGGACAAGGCGTTCGAGGAGCTCGGCTGGAAGGCTGAGTACGGCATCAGGGAGATGTGCCGCGACAGCTGGAACTGGCAGAAGAACAACCCGAACGGCTACGATAAATAAGCATATACGCCATAGTATTTCTGATACAGCGTCAGAGGTACTATGGCGTTTTTTAATAATCAGTATTTGCGAAAGAATATAAGAAATAATGCCCTCGAGCGCTGAAAAACGCCGATGGCATTCACTTTTCGGTTGAGTAGACAGCGCTGACCGCTTTTTTGCTGCCGCCGATGAAGACTATCGCCGCGAGCAGGCAAATTCCGTTTGCAAGGACAATTATCGGGCGCTTTGCCATAACCGCCGCGAGCGCGCCGCCCGCGCCCTGACCGACGAGCTGACCGACAGTCGTGAGAGTGCCGAACGCGCCGTTGAAGCGTCCCTTTTTCTCGTCCGGCACATAGCACTGGGTGGCGGAGATGCGGATATTGTAGCTCGCCATGCCGAGAAGACCGGTGGTAAAGCACATCACCGCCATGACCGGAACGGGCACATATAGGTACGCCGCTTCGAGAACGCAGGTTGTGACGTAGACTGTGAGCGCGATGGCGTATTTGTATTTTGCGGGGATTCTGAGCTTGTAGAAAACCACTCCGCTTATCACGCGGGCGATATCGCCCATGAGCCAGACCATTGAGTAGATGTATTCGCCGTTTGCGAAGTTCTCGCGAAGCCACGGCAGAGCGACGACGTAGCCGACGCCGCCCGCGAGCGAGGAGAAGAAAAAGTAGACTGCGATGCTCATTAGTCCACGTTCGCCTCTGAGGTAATCGAGTCCCTCGCGGAAATCGGAGACAAAGCGGCGCATACCTGAGTATTCGCTCTCGCGTGAGGTGTATTTTTCCTCAGTACGGAGCTGAGTTTCCATCACGGCGGCGAGAAAATACGTCACAGTGTTCGCGGCAAAGAGCGGAACGAGGCCGAAGGTGTTGTAGATGAGCGCTGAGACCGGCACTATAAACGCCGCGAGCGATTCAAGCGTGGAATCGACGGCGTAGGCGCGCTGCATATTGCCCTCCGTCACGGTGAGCGGATAGAAGCTCTGATACGCGACGGAATAGACGCCGCCGATGGCGCCGAGGAGAATGTTCATCGCCGCGAAGAATATGAAGCTGAACGGGAAAAGCGCGAGATACAGCGACATTATGAGAAACAGACCGCTTGTTATGAAATCGAGCGTGGCTATCGTGCGCTTGCGGCTGAAGCGGTCGAGAAACGGCCCGGCGAGGACGGGCGAGAGCACCATCGGAAGCGTGTAGAGAATGTTATAGAGCGCGAAGAGGAGCGTGGACTCGGTTCTGTCGAGCACCATGAGGTTCATAGCAAAGCTCGAGAGCGTGCTGCCGAGCAGAGAAACCATCGAGCCGACGGTTATTATCGTAAAATCGCGCGTCCAGAGTTTTTGTTTCATAGCGTAAAAGAGGGGAGGGCGTCGCCCTCCCCGGATCCTTATTTACTCGTCAAGAAGATATTTCACGCAGCCGTAGATTCCGGCGTCGTTGCCGAGGGTTGCGATGGCAATGTCGATATGCTTGACCGGCTTGAAGGCGTATCCGCGGTAGTACTTCTCGATTTTCGCGCGAAGCGGCTCGCCGGTGCGGCTCACTCCGCCGCCGATGAGTATCATCTCGGGGTCGATGATGTTTGCGATCATCGCAAGACCCAGACCGAGATAGTTGCAGAACTTCTCGGAGATATCGACCGCGACGGGGTCGCCCTCGATTGCGAGATCCCAGAGGATCTTGGAGTCAAGGTGCTCGATAGTGCGCAGGGGAGTGTCCATATCGGTCTCGTTCAGCACGTCCTTCGCAAGTCTTACGTTGCCGTTTGCGGAGGCGTAGAACTCAAGGCAGCCGCGGTTGCCGCAGTTGCAAAGGCGAGTCTCACGGGGGTTTACGGGGATGTGACCGAGCTCGCCGGCGGATCCGTGAAATCCGCTGCGGAGCTTGCCGTCAAGCACGATGCCGCCGCCGACTCCGGTGCCGAGGGTGATCATAACGACGTCCTTTTTGCCCTTGCCGGCGCCCTGCCATGTTTCGCCGAGGGCAGCGAGGTTCGCGTCGTTCTCGCATCTGACGTTCAGACCGGTGCGCTCGCGCATTCTCGTGATGGCAGGGTGATCCTTCCAGCCGAGGTTTACGCAGGTTATGAAGCCGCCCTTCTCGACGATGCCCGGAACGCCCATTCCGATGCCGATTATATCCTTCTTATCGAGGGTGTGCTTTTCAATGTTTGCGTTGATGGAGGCGGCGATGTCTGGGATAACGTTGACGCCCTCATCTTCTATATTTGTGGGGATAGACCATTTTTCAAGAAGCTCTCCTTCGGTGGTGAAAAGGCCCATTTTGACCATTGTGCCGCCGATGTCGACTCCGTAGCCGTATTTCGCCATAAATAATCCACTCTTTCTATAATAATAGGGGAAAGCCGAACAAAATTATTGTATCACCCGCGAGATAATTATGTCAATAGCGCCTTTGCGTAATTAAACAAATTGACCGGGTAAAATGCAGACTTGACAATCGTTAAAAAATAAACTATAATCGCGGCAGTTCGAATTAGGAGAGGGTTTATGAAGGTTAAGGATATGACAATGACGGCGCTGTTTGCAGCGATGATATGCGTGATGGCGCCGTGGAGCTTTTCGGCCGGTGCTGTGCCGATAACGCTTGCGACGCTTGCGATTTACCTTGCGAGCCTCGTGCTCGGCTGGAAGAGAGCGACGGCTGCCGTTGTGATTTACATACTTCTCGGCGCTGTCGGAGTTCCGGTTTTCTCAAATCTCACCGGCGGACTTCAGAAGCTCGTCGGCCCGACGGGTGGATACATAGCAGGCTACATTCCGCTTGCGCTTATCGCCGGACTTATTGCAGACAGGCTTGAGAACGCCTGGGGCTGCGTTATCGCGCTCCTCGCCGGAACTCTCGCGCTCTACGCGCTCGGAACCGCGTGGTTCTGCGTATCGCTCGGGAAAGACCTCGGCTATGCGATGGGCGTGTGCGTTCTGCCGTTTCTGCCCGGCGACGCAATAAAGGTCGCGCTTGCGACGATTATCGCGATAAAGCTGAGACCGCTCGTTAAAAAGCAACTGAATAGCTGACTGTTCTGCGGGGGATCGATCTCCCGCAGCCCTTTTCCGGTTGACTATGCGCACTGAAAGGGGTATAATCCATTAGGTTAGAGTTACATTAAATTAACTGTTTGGAGAATAAGAAATGAAAAAGACAATTGCACTGATCATCGCGCTTGCGCTGTGCTTTGGCATAGCCGCCTGCACTGCCGCCCCGGCAACCGAAAAGCCCGCTGAGGAGCCTGCTGTGACCGCCCCCGCGGAGACAGATAAGCCCGCTGACGAGCCCGAGGTCAAGGCTCCCGAGACTGAGCCTGTCGCAGAGCCCGAACCCGCAGCAGAGCCGGTTACGATGCGCGTTGGCTCACTCAAGGGCCCGACCAGCATGGGACTTGTAAACCTCATGAAGAAGGCAGAGACCGAGGGCGCCTTTGACAACGTAAGCTATGAGTTTACCATGACCACGCAGGCGGACGAGATCGCCGCAGGCATCATCTCCGGAGACCTTGACGCTGCGCTCATTCCCGCAAACCTCGCCTCCGTGCTCTTCAACAAGACAGAGGGCAAAATCTCCGTCGTGGACATCAACACCCTCGGCGTACTCTACTGCGTCACCGGCGACGAGAGCATAAAGAGCGTATCTGATCTCGCGGGCAGAAAGGTAGTTCTTACAGGACAGGGCAACACCCCGGAGTTCAGCCTCCGCTATCTTCTCGACGAGTACGGCGTAGAGGGCGCGGAGCTCGACTTCAAGAGCGAGGCGACCGAGGTCGCGGCGGCGCTTGCCGCCGATCCCACCGCCGTGGGCGTTCTGCCGCAGCCGTTCGCGACTGTAGCGCAGGTGCAGAATGACGCGCTGCACGAGGCGTTCTCGCTCTCTGACGAGTGGGACGCACTCGGTAAGGGATCCGGCCTTGTTACCGGAGTAACCATTGTACGCAAGGAATTCATCGAGGCAAACGGCGAGGCTGTCAAGAGCTTCCTCAAGGAGCACGCCGAGAGCGCCGAAAAGGCGGTAAGCGACGTTGAGGGTACGGCTAACCTCGTTGCCGAGTACGGCATTATCGAGAAGGCGCCGGTCGCCAAGAAGGCTCTGCCGAAGTGCGCTATCTCCGCCATCAGCGGAAGCGAGATGCGCGAGAAGGTCGAGGGCTACCTCACCGTCCTCTATGGCTTCGAGCCGAAGAGCGTCGGCGGCTTCCTGCCCGACGACAGCTTCTATTATGAGGGCTAAGGCGGCAAAAAAGGTACTCATCGCCCTATTTTGGGTACTTTTATGGGAAGCTATCGCCCTCGCTGTAAATAACAGCATAATCCTTCCGCGGCCGGACAGAGTGCTCATAGCGCTCTTTAACTGCGCGCTTGAGCCGGAATTCTGGCTCGGCGCGGGTCTTTCGGCACTCAGAATAGCTATAGGATTTCTGATCGGCGCCGTGCTCGGGGTGATCGCCGCGGTTATTTCAAAGGCGTCGCCAATCGTGCGCGACTTCCTCGCACCCGTTATCGGAGCGGCGAAATCCGTTCCCGTCGCGGCGTTTATCATCCTCGTGCTTATCTGGGCGGGGAGCGGACTTGTATCGCTCGTCGTGAGCGCGATAATCACATTCCCGGTGCTCGCGGTCAACACTCTCGCCGGACTTGACAGCGTGGATAAGCGTATGCTCGAGGTCGCGGAGGTGTTCAGAATGAAGCCTTCCGCGCGCGTGCGGGCTATATACATTCCGGCAATCTACTCAAACCTCGCCGCTGCGTTCGAGCTTGGCGCGGGTATGGCGGTCAGAGCGGGCGTTGCCGCCGAGGTTATCGGTCAGCCGCTCGCTTCCCTCGGAAACGAGTTGTACCGCGCGAAGATTTTCCTCGATACGGAGCGGGTCATCGCGGTTGCGATAGTCACCGTCGCGCTCGGCTGGGCTTTCAGCGCCCTTGCGGGTGAGATTATCAGAAGGGCGTTCGGTGAGTGGGATGCTTGAAGTTAAGAATATCTCAAAAAAGTTCGGAGAAACGCAGGTTCTCTCTGATTTTTCAGCAGAATTCAACGGAATAGTTTGCATAACCGGCGACTCGGGAAGAGGCAAGACCACGCTCCTGCGCATTATTCTCGGGCTTGAGGCGCCGGATAGCGGCACTGTCATAACCGATGGCGCGCGCTTCGGCGTGTGCTTTCAGGAGGACAGACTTTTTGAAACGCTCAATGCCGCCGATAATATACGGCTTGCGGCGGGGCTCAAAAGCCCGGAGACGGAGCTGAGGCGGCTTCTTCCGGAGGAGGCGCTCGGAAAGAGCGTAAAAAAGCTCTCCGGCGGTCAGCGACGGAGAGTGGCGATAGTGCGCGCTATGTGCGCGGAGGCGGACGCCTTTGTGCTCGACGAGCCGTTTGCCGGGCTTGACCGCGAAAACCGCGGGAAGGCGTGGCGCTATATCTGCGACAAGGCGGGCGGCAAGCCTGTGATCCTCGCTCTGCATGAGGCAGATATACCCGAGGGCGCTGAGGTTATAAGACTGTGAAGTACGGGAAAACTCTGCGCGCTGAGTTTGTCGAGCGGAAGAACAGATTTACTGCAACAGTCCGGCTCGGCGGCGAGCTTGTGACTGTACACGTCAGGAACACCGGAAGGCTGTCAAATCTGCTCGTTCGCGGCGCCGAGGTCTGGCTAGAGGTGAGCGACAATCCGTCACGAAAGACGAAATATGACCTCGTTACAGTCCGCGACAGCTTCGGCAGACTCTTCAATATAGACTCGACCGCGCCGAACAAGGTCGCGCGCGAATGGCTTGATGGCCGTAAATTTGACCTCATTAAGCCCGAGCACGCCTATGGAGAGTCGCGCATAGATTTCTACATGGAGCGAGACGGCGAGAGGTTTCTCATGGAGGTCAAGGGCTGCACGCTTGTGCGCGGCGGCGTCGGATACTTCCCCGACGCGCCCACCGAGAGGGGAGCGCGCCACCTGCGCGAGCTTGCCCGTGCAGCAAACGAGGGCTATCGCGCGGCTGTATGCTTCGTCATACAGACTGACGGCGTTTCGGCAGTTCAGCCGAACGCGGAGATACAGCCGGATTTTGCTTCCGAGCTTGAGAGGGCAAAGAGTGCCGGCGTGGAGGTGCTATACCTGCGCTGTCACGTTGAAGAGGACGGCATTACGGCAATAACCGAAAACACATCGGAGAAGCCGGAGACATCGGGTATTTAATAATCATAATATATATATATTTAAGTATAGATAATAAGAGATTACCCGACGTGTCCGACGTGTCCGACGTCATTTACAAACAATTACCGGGCGGCCTTTTGCGGTCACCCGGTGCTTTTTATTTTCTTCGCGCTTTGCCGGTCTTGCGGTAGTACTCGTCCTTGGCCTCGTACATTCTCTCATCGGCGCGCCTGGCAAGCTCCTCAATGCTGTAATCCGGGAACTCCTCCTTCGACGCCTCGCCGACCGATACGCTGAACGGTCTGCCGCGCACGGACTTCCAGAGGTCAACACCCTCGTTGAATATCCCGAGCGCCTCCTCATAATCGGCTCTGTCACAGATGAGGAGCGCCGCAAACTCGTCGCCGCCGGTTCTGTAAAGCTTTCCGAGATGCCCGAAGGCGGTGGTCATAAAGCGGGCAGTGTTCTTTATCAGCTCGTCACCGGCCTCGTGACCGAGGGTGTCGTTCGCCTCCTTGAGACCGTTCAGGTCAAGCGAGACGTATCTGAGCGATCTGAGGCGCTTTGAGCCCTTCAGCTTCTGCACGTCCTCAGCGTAGGCGCGGCGGTTGAGGAGCTTCGTCGGCGCGTCGGTGCGGGCCTCCTTGTGCTCATTGGAGTATTTTGCAGTGAAAGTTGTGAGAAGATACCCAACTCCCATCGCAAGCGCGAAGGCGACAGCCGACATCAGAAGGGTAATGAGAAGAGCTCTGCCCTCGACTGCGCTTGAAGAGGTCAGCGCGGCGACCGCCTCGCCGCCTATCCTGCGGGAGGAAATGTAGAGCTTCTCACCGTGGATATTCGCACGAAATCTGGCGGAGCTGTCATAAAACGGCTCTGTGTCTATTCTGAGCCAGCCTGCGTCCTTGCCGACGTAGAACTGATGCGTGGACGCGGTGACGTCGCCGGTCTTTACATCGAGCGCGAGGATGCGCATATCGGAATAGTAGGGCAGGCGGTTTATCGCATCTTCTGCACTGCCGGCAGATGCACACAGCGTTTCAAGATGGTCGAGCGCCATGATGTTTTCTTTGTACGCTCTGTCTGCGAGCGTTCCCGCGAGCATGAGATACATGACGATGCCGATGAGAAGCGTGCTGACCGCGGAAACTGAGAGCACCGGAAAGAGCCATGCCCTGCCGGAATCGGAATCGGACTTGTTCATAGGAGCGTTCTCCTTTATTTTCAGTAGGTGAGCCTCATTCGGAACAGGCGCTTTTCGGCCTCCCCGGTGAGGTAGACCTCGCTATCGGCCTCGCCGAATTTAACAAGAATATCGTCGCCGAGCCTCGCTTCGCCATTGTACTCGCAGAGAATGAGCTTCGGCGGCGCGCCCTTTTTGAGATCGTAGAGCGCGTCCTGCATGAGGTCGAAGTAGCGGGTGTTGTTCATGTGACCGTTGAGGTCGAGAACGGAGTAGGTGACGGTATAGCGGCTCTCGGAGGTCTGGGGAATAGCTCTGGGCGGGCGCGGGATCGCGCACTGACCCTCTACCTCGGTGCCCTCGATATGCACTCCCATCTCCTCGGGAAAGACTATCTTGCGGCTTTCCTTATCCATAAGCGCCCAGAGCGCCGACGCCTGCACGAGAATATTTCCCGCATCGTCCTTTATGCGGTAGAAGCGGGTGAAGAAGATGTGCATAGTCCTGCCCGGCCAGGTCTCGAGCGTGACGTGCTCGTCGTACTCCGGCAGGCGCGTTATCTCTACGCGCCACTGTGTGACTATCCAGAGAAGCCCCTTATCGAGGGTCATCTCTCTGCCCATGCCCATCTCGCTTGTCTGATGGATCGCCGCCTCCTGAAACCAGGTGAACAGCTCACTGAGCCTGAGACGGCGGTTAACGTCGCAGTGCGCGGTGCCGAGAGTGTAATCGTGAGTTTCTATATACATCATTTCAGCCTTTTTTCGATGGCGTCGACAACGTCGCCGAGGGTCTGGAGCTTCTGCCACTGGCGGTTCGGGATACGCACGTCGTACTTCGCCTCGAGGCGGCAGATAACGAGCGTGAAGCCCATCGAATCAATGGCGGCGTCGGTGTTTATTACGGTGCTCTCCTCGATAGGCGTGCCTTCAAGCTCGGGAACGCACTCGTAGATGACCTCGATGATTTCGTCTTTAAGCTGTTCGTGCGTCATGATTTACCTCCAAAGAGCGCTTCAACCTCGTAGCGCTTTATTTTTCCGGTCTTTGTGCGGGGAAGGTTCTTGCCGCGCACGAAAACGCGGCTTATCTGCTCACTGCGAGGGTACTTCTCCATAAGAGGACGGAGAAGTGAGAGGATTTCGCCCTCGTCGCCCTCGGCAACAGCGAGAGCGGGAGCGCTGCCTCGCAGAAAAACGCATATTTCATCGGTTCCGAGTACATCGGATATCGCCTTTTCGTACTCGGGCAGGAATATTTTTGTGCCGCCGGGCAGAACGAGCATCTCCTTCTTGCGGCCTGTGATGTGCAGGCGGCCGTGCTCGTCGATATAGCCGAGGTCGCCCGTGGAGAGAACGCCGTCCCTGAGGACTCCGGCGGTTCCGTCGGGATCATGGAAGTAGCCCTGCATCATAGCGCCCGGGCATTTTACAAGCACCTCGCCGTCCGGCGCGATGGTAACGGTGTAGTCCGGGCAGATATCCATCGCGTAGACGTCGTCGCCCACTGAGAGCGCCACGCCGGAACTCGTCTCCGTAAGCCCGTAGCCGAAGCATACGCGCTTTCCGAAGGCGTGGAGCATGGATACGACGGAGCTGGGGCAGTCGCCCGCGCCGATGAGAACGAGGCTGAGCTCGTCATTCAGATGCCCGCGCTTTGTAAAGAAGTCGGCAAGCGCCGGAACGAGAGAAACCGCCGTCGGACGGTAATATTCAAAATCGTCGCTGATGTGGCGCATGCCGCGCCCGATTGCGACCTCAGCGCCGCAGGAGAGCGGCCACAGAAGCGAGCAGACGAAGCCGAAAACGTGGTTAAGAGGGAGAATCGAGAGCAGCCTGTCGTTCTCGCTGAGCGGCAGAAGCTCACTGCCGTTATACGCGCTCGCGCAGAGCGAAGCCTCGGAGAGCACCACCGCCTTGGAGCGGCTTGTGGTGCCGGAGGTGTAGAAGAGCACCTCGTTATGGGAGGCGCACTTCGGCTCGCAGAGAAACTGCGAGAGCTCATCGCACAGCTCCTTATCGCCCTCGAGCGCGTCGCACTCGGCGTTCTTAATGAGTGTTCCCAAAAGCTCGTCGGGCAGAGTTTCATCGAGCAGACTGACACGGATGCCGCTGCCGATGGCGGCAAGCAGAGTTATGACCTCGTCTTCATCCGGCTCTCCGAGCAGAAAGCCCACGCTTTTGAAGCTTGAAAAGCGGGCGCGCTTATCCTCAAAGCGGCTGAGCACCTCGCTTCGGGTAAGAGTTGTTTCGGAGTATGTAATTGATTCCCTTTCAGGGCTGATTGCCGCCCAGTGCTGCAGCATTTCGCAAAAAGAACCGAATCTCATCTTACACCTCCTTATCATACGATAAAAATATATCACACAGTCGGGAAAATTGGAAGTATAAAATAAAAATCTGCGAAAAGTTTTAAAAATATAGTGCAAACAGCACAAGAATGATGTATAATCAGTTATCAGTAAATAATAGGAGGTTCCACCATGGATAAAAATACCCGCATCTGCATCATCGGCGGCGGTCCCGCCGGTCTCTCCGCCGGAATGTACCTCGAAAAGAAGGGCTATGAGAACTACACGATTCTCGAGCGCCTCGACCGCGTAGGCGGCAAGTGCTGGAGCCCGCATTACAACGGCCGCCGTTATGAGATGGGCGCAATCATGGGCGTTCCCTCTTATTACGCCGTTCACGATGTTGAGGAGTTCTGCGGCATCACGCACGACGGTCCTCAGCTCAACCGCAACTATAAAAACGCCAAAGGCGACGTTATCGAGCCCTTTGAGCCGAAGAAGAATATTCTCAAGATCCCGCGCCTGCTTAAGATGAAGAGCCAGCTCAAGAAATTCGGCGAGCTTCTTGAGACGAAATACAAGGGCTACGACGTTAACGGTCACCGCGGCGTTGCCGAGGGAAGATACGACGGCTTCAGCCAGCAGAACGCCAAGCGCGAGCCGATATCCGGCACGAACCCGAACCTCAAGGATCTCTGCCTGCCCTTCAAGGTGTTCTGCGAGAAGAACGGCGTAGAGCTCGTTCAGGACGTGTGGATCGGGCCGTACACCTCCTTCGGATACGGATATTTCGATGAAATACCCGCGGCGTACGTTCTCAAATACCTCGACTTCCAGACCACGATGAACTTTGTCAAGGTCAACCTCTGGACGTGGAAGAACGGAACCCAGTACATCTGGGAGCAGCTCAATGAGCACCTTAAGAATCCCGCGCGCCTCAATTCCAACATCGAGAAGGTCGAGCGCCGTGACGGCAAGGTCTATGTGACTGTAAACGGCAAGGTCGAGGAGTACGACAAGATCATCGTCACCGCGCCGCTTCATATTCCCAACAAGCGCGCCGACGGTCAGAAGGGTATGGACGAGTATTTCGACGTCCGCGAGGACGAGGCGAAGCTCTTCTCCAAGATCGACTACGAGCGCTATGACGTCCTCGCCGTAGAGACGAAGCCTGAGGATCACCCCGAGATCAGCTACTATGTATTCGATAACATGGTCCCTGAGAAGCTCGGTCATCTCATGGTCTATTACAGACGCTGGAAGGACACCAAGGATCAGGTCATCACAACCTATTCTCTCCGCAAGCACAAGGACTCCAAGGAGGTTCCTTATGAGACCTGCAGGAAGATGGTGCTCGATGACCTCAAGACCATGCACAACCCCGCCTCCAACGTTGTAAACGAGTGGAGCGTCTACTACTTCCCCCATGTCTTCTCCGAGGACTACGCCGCAGGCTGGTACGATAAGGTAGAGGCAATGCAGGATAAGTACGATACCTTCTATGCCGGAGAGATCATGAGCTTCGGCGATATGGACGAGACCGCCGAGTACAGCCGCGAGCTCGTGGAAAGATTTTTCTAATATCCCATTTGAGGGGACGGATATTCCGCCCCCTCAAACAACAGAGGAAGGAAAAAATCGCCGGTTAAAGGTGGCGGGGATCTGTGAAGGGGCCGGCCAAGAGGCCCCTTCACGTCGCATAGTCCGCCCGCAGGCGTCAT
Organism: Oscillospiraceae bacterium; assembly: GCA_017439425.1. Taxonomy (GTDB): domain Bacteria; phylum Bacillota; class Clostridia; order Oscillospirales; family Oscillospiraceae; genus RUG626. The sequence goes on along the minus strand of JAFSJE010000069.1, from coordinate 5,087 downwards.
ATTTGCGCTCCACAAGAGCGCAAATATGTTCGATGCGGAGACCTTGTCTGCGCATCGAGGGGACGGTTTTTCCGCCCCCTCAATTTGAGTATTCTGAGAAAGGATTAATCCTATGAAATTTTACAAGGATCACTATGATGTGATCGTTATCGGCGGCGCGCTGGCTGGTCTGTCGAGCGCCCTTATGCTCGCCGACAAGGGTAAGGACGTTCTCGTTTTAGAGCGCCATAACCTGCCCGGAGGCATCGCCACAAGCTTCGTGCGCGGCGGCATCGAGATCGAAGCGGCGCTGCACGAGATGATGAGCATTGGAGAGAAGAATAACCGCCTCAAGGTCGGCAAGTTCCTCGACGATATGGGCGTGGATATTGAATGGCTCAAGGTGCCGGAGGCGTACCACGCCTCGTTCCCCGGCGTTGAAGTCACGCTTCATCCGGGCTTTGAGACCTTTGCTAAGGAAGTTGACGCGGTGGTTCCCGGCACCTACGATAAGGTGCTTGCAGTGCTGAGCCTTTGCCACACTGTTTTTGACAGCGTAAACGAGCTCAGTATCCACCCGATGAGCAAGCCGATGATGCTTCTGAAGCACGAGGCATTTGTAAAGACCGCCGGATATTCCACAAAAGAGGTGCTGGATACCTTCCATCTGCCGAAGGAGGCGCTTGACCTTCTCGCACCGTACTGGATATACGTCGGCACAGGCTTCAGTGAGCTTCCGTTCACAATTTTCGCTGTTCTGATGGCGGATTACATCGGCTACGGCTCGTATATTCCGAAAAAGCTCAGCCACGAGATGAGTCTCAAAATGGCGGAGCGCGCCGAGGCGATGGGCGTTCAGATCGAGTACCGCCAGCACGTTGAGAAGATACTTGTCAAGGACGGCAAGGTTTACGGTGTACGCACTGCGCGCGGCGATGAGATCCATGCGGACTATGTCATCTCTGCGGCATATCCGAACAAGGTCTACACCTCTATGATCGAGCCGCTGAGCGAGGTGCCGGAGAAGGCAATAAAGATGGTCAACGGCCGCAGACTTTCGCTCTCTGCGTTCAGCGTTATCATGATTCTCGACAAGCCGGCAGAGGAGCTTGGAATCAAGGATTACTCCATCTTCCGCGGCGAGAGCGCAGATACGGATAAGCACTACCGCGACCTCAAGGGTCTTGGCCCGTACAGATACATCACCTGCATCTGCCACAATCTCGGAAATCCCGGCGTAACACCCGAAGGCACATGCTCCTTCTCAATCACCACGCTTCCGCGTGTGGACGGCTGGAAGACTGTCAAAGCAGAGGATTATGACAGAGTAAAGCACGAGGTCGCAAAGGATCTCATTGACTATATGTCCGAATACTACGGAGTAAATCTCCTCGACTACGTCCTTGAAATAGTCATCGAAACGCCGATGACAATAGCTCATTACACCGGAATGTGGAACGGCTGTATCTACGGCTACGCGCACACGATGGAGGATCACATCGTTGCCCGCCTTCAGACCGCTGAGGAGGAACATTTTATCGACGGCCTCGAGTTTGCCGGAGCGCATCAGATATCCGGCGACGGTATGGGCCCGGCGGTCACAAACGGCAGAAAGGCGGCAAAGAACGTGCTTGACGCTATGGCGAGAAAGGAGGCGGCGAAATGAAGGTAAAAGGATTTTTGCAGGACGTTACCGGCGCGTCGAGAGTGACGAAAGCGCGCCTTGAGGCGTTCGCCTCCGCTTCGACCGCTCCAGAGAGAATAGATCCGATAGGCGACGTTGCCAAAGCCTGGCACCCCGGTAAAATCGACCTCGTTGTGACTGAGATTCGAGAAGCCTCTAAAACTGCAAAGACCATTCGATTTGAGAGACCGGACGGAGAGAAGCTTCCGTTTTTCTATGCCGGACAGTTTATTTCTCTTGATTTTGAAATCGGAGAGAGCGTAATAAGCCGCCCATACTCCATCTCTTCTGCACCCTTTGAGGCGAGAGGTGAGCATCCCTTTGTTGAAATAACAGTTCGCCGCAGTAAGGGCGACGGCTTTATCTGCGATTACATCAACGATACCCTCAAGGTCGGCGACAAAATGCGCGGCAATATGGGACTCGGGCAGTTTTACTATGAGCCTCTCAGAGACGCGAAGCACGTCGTAGCGCTCGCCGGCGGCGTCGGAATAACGCCGTTTGCCTCGATGGCAAAGGAAATTGCCCACGGCACGCTCGACTTTGATCTCACTATTCTTTATGGCTCTGTTTCCTCGGATGATATTATTCTGAAAAACGAGCTTGAAGCGCTCAAATCCGAAAGAATCCACATCGTACACGTTCTTTCGGGCGATGAGAAGGACTGGAAGGGCGAGCGCGGCTTCATCACTGCCGAAATAATTAAGAAGTATTCAGCACCTGATACGACCTATTTCATCTGCGGTCCGCAGGCAATGTACACCTTTATGCGTGAGGAGCTTAAAAAGCTCGCTGTTCCGCAGAGAAGAGTGCGCTTTGAGGTTTTCGGCCAGGCGAAGGATATTACAAAGTTTGCCGGCTACCCGACAGATGTCGCCGACAAGACCTTCAATATGACCGTAGTTCGCGGCATATCGGAGACTGTTATCCCGGCAAAGGCGACTGAAAGCATAGCAGTTGCGCTTGAGAGAGCGGGAATTCGCATCGAGACCGCATGCCGCAGCGGCGAGTGCGGCTTCTGCCGCACGAAGGTATTAAGCGGCAACTTCTACGTCTGCCCCGAGGGCGACGGACGCAGGGAAGCTGATAAGGATTTCAATTATGTCCACGCATGCGCCGCATATCCCACAAGCGACATAAAAATCAAAATCCCCATTGAATAACTGGGCATAAATGAGGTAAAGGTATGGTAAAGGAAGTCAATCCGAAAATCCACGTAAACGAGCTGGATTATCCGCAGACCGAGCATAAGTGCACCGATCCGGAGAAGAAAAAGCTCGTTATGAAGCTTGCGCTGATGATTACGGATAATATCCCACGCAAGCTGCCCGGCGGCATGAAGGAAAACCATATGGATTTCTGGATCCTCGACAAGCTTCTCACGAAGGACGAGGTCAAATTCATGCTCTCCTTCAAAAAACGCCGCTTTGGTCTGACAACGAAGGAACTTGCCGAGCGCAACAACATGACCGAGAGTGAGGCGCAGAAGGTCATCGACCATCTTCTGTGGATCGGCATTCTCGAGCAGAACCGCGATAACCCGGATCAGCACATCCAGTACTGGATCCCGAAATGGGTCGTTGGCAGCGGAGAGTATATGGTCGAGCACAAAACTCTGCCGGATCTCGACCCGGCGGTTGCGACAATGTTCAACCTTGCGCCGCAGGAGCCCTTGGAGCTGGCGGCAAAGCTTGTGCCTCCCGGAGGCGCCGGTATCGGAATGCACGTCATTCCGGTGGAGAAGGCAATTCCGGCGGAGAGCCAGTCAGTTTCCGTTGAACACCTCAGTCATTGGCTCAATAAGAATGACAAGTTCTGCACAATGGTCTGCGCCTGCCGCAAGGCTCAGCGCATAAGAGGCGAGGGTGTCGGCGATATCGAGGGTCATATGTGCATCGGCGTCGGCGATATTGCAGAATTCCTCGTTGAGAGCGGCAAAGACGCAAAGTATGTCACCCGTGAGGAGGTCATGGAGCTTCTTGAGCGCAGTGAGCGTAAGGGCTATGTGCATCAGATAACGAACCTCGACGGCCCGAACCGCATTGTCGGAATCTGCAACTGCTCGCCCGGAAGCTGCTACGGACTCAGAACGAGCCAGCTTTTCAACACTCCGAATATGTCACGATCAGCTTACCGCGCCCACGTTGACGCAAGTAAGTGCGTAGCCTGCGGCAAGTGTGTAGAGGTCTGTCCTGCCGGAGCTGCAAGGCTCGGTCAGAAGCTATGCAAAAAGGACGGCTCAAAGGTGAAGTATCCGCTTCACGACCTGCCCGATGATAATGTATGGGGCGAGGATAAGTGGGACAGAAACTATCGCGACACCAATAAGCTGAACTGCTACGATACCGGAACGTCACCGTGTAAAACAGCATGCCCGGCGCATATCGCCGTTCAGGGCTATATAAAGATGGCGGCGGAGGGCAGATACGCCGAGGCTGTGAAGCTTATTCGCCAGGATAACCCGTTCCCGGCGGTCTGCGGCGCGGTCTGCAACAAGCGCTGCGAGGATCGCTGCACCCGCGGAACAATAGATAAGCCGGTCGCAATAGACGAAATTAAAAAGTTCCTCGCTCAGTGGGAGCTTGAGAATCCGCAGGACTTCACAGTAAGGTGCGAGAACTGGGCAGGCAAAGAGTGGGAGGATAAGAAGATCGCCGTTATCGGCGCCGGCCCTGCCGGTTTGTCTGCGGCGTACTACCTCCGAACCGAGGGATACCCCGTAACGGTTTTCGAGAAGGAGAAAACGCCCGGCGGTATGCTCGTGAACGGAATCCCGTCCTTCAGACTTCAGAAGGATGTAATCCGCAAAGAAATCGAAATCATTGAGAAGATGGGCGCTGAAATACGCTGCGGCGTCGAGGTGGGCAAGGATATAACCCTCGATGAGCTTCGCAAAGAGGGTTACAAGGCGTTCTACATCGCCATCGGACTTCAGGGCGGCAGAATGGCAGGCGTACCCGGAGAGGAAAACGAGGGCGTAGAGAGCGGCGTAAGCTTCCTAAAGCGCGTAAATAATGACGAGAGCGTAAAGCTCAAGGGCGACGTGGTTGTTGTAGGCGGCGGAAACGTCGCGGCTGACGTTGCGCGTACAGCGCTCAGAGCCACCTCCGGCAAGGTCACGATGCTCTGCCTTGAACAGCGAGACGAAATGCCCGCTGCAAAGGATGAGGTAGCTGAGTGCGAGGAAGAGGGCATCGAGATCCTTAACGGCTGGGGTCCCAAAGAGGTTCTTGCCGAAAATGGAAAGGTCACCGGCATCGTATTCAAGAAATGCGTATCCGTTTTCGATGAAAACCGCAAATTCAGCCCGAAATACGACGAAAATGAGACGATTACCGTAAAATGCGAAAACGTTCTCATGGCAATCGGACAGTCGGCCGAGTGGGGCGGACTTCTTGAAGGCACCAAGCTGAAGGTAAGAATG
>JAFSJE010000068.1 GCA_017439425.1 Oscillospiraceae bacterium | reverse complement strand
TGGTTTTATCTGATCTGCCGGATGGCTTCTCCCTTTCGGAGCTTGACCCGGTACAGGAGGCTTACGATTTTCAATGGCTGCTGTGGCAGGGATTTGACCACGGGGAAGATCGGGAAGAGTTTGAGCGGGAAGACCCTGTGATCCCGCAAAACCGCAGGCATTTGAATCAGCGCCTCAGTCTGACCGCGCTTGCGCCGGATGGCGGCAAGGTCTCCTACTGCTGCGTTTGGTTTCACAAGGATACCGATTATGCCTATGTGGAGCCGGTCTGCACGATCCCCTCCTGCCGTGGTAAGGGGATCGCCGCCGCGCTCCTTTCGGAAGCGCTGAACCGGACAAAGATGCTCGGTGCTAAGGAAGCCTATGTGATTTCCGATCTCCCGTTTTACGAAAAGCTCGGCTTTGAAAAAGCACAGCATTACTCCTTTTACCGGAAGGCCTGAAAGCCTTGGCTGGGTCTTCCTCCGGGATACTGTGCATGAATACCATACCATGTAAAAGCAATAAACTTTGGGGGCAAAGGAATGGCGTTTGATTTCAAAAAAGAATATAAAGAATTCTACATGCCGAAGAACAAACCCGGCATCGTAACCGTGCCGCCCATGAGTTTTATCGCCGTTCTAGGACAGGGCGACCCTAATCAGGAGGATGGCGAGTACAAGCAGTCCATCGGACTGCTGTACGGCATCGCCTTTACCATCAAGATGAGCAAAATGGGGGATCACCGTATCGAGGGCTATTTCGATTACGTCGTTCCTCCGCTGGAAGGCTTCTGGTGGCAGGACGGGGTTCAGGGCATTGACTATGCGTACAAAGATGCCTTTCAGTGGATCTCCGTGATCCGTCTGCCCGATTTCGTGACCGCAGATGATTTCGCGTGGGCCGTCGCGGAAGCGACAAGAAAAAAGAAGACGGACTTCCCGAAGGCAGAGTTCCTGACCTATGATGAGGGGCTGTGCGTTCAATGCCTGCATGTCGGTTCCTATGACGATGAACCCGCGACGGTCGCCCGGATGCATGAATATATGGAGACACAAGGATATGTTCCGGACATAACAAGTCAGAGAATGCACCATGAGATCTATCTGAGCGACGCAAGAAAGGTTTCGCCGGAAAAGCTGAAAACTGTGATTCGGCACCCGATCCGAAAGGAATCATGGCAGGACAGATCCGGGCAGGAAATGACAGGACAATTTCCGTTTTGAGAGATACAATGATCCTATCAAGGGACGGAGGATCTGCCGATGGAGTGGCTTATCAGTATTCGTACAGCGATCAATTATATGGAAGAGCATCTGACCGACGACATCAGTGCGCAGGATGTGGCTGCCCGGGTGCATCTTTCCCCGTTTTTCCTCCAGAGGGGCTTTTCGCTGATGACCGGCTGCGGAATCGGAGAATACATGCGAAACCGCAGACTGTATCAAGCGGCACGGGACCTGAAGGAGACAGAAGACAAGGTGATCGAGATTGCCCTTCGGTACTGCTATGATACTCCGGAGAGCTTCACAAAAGCATTCTCCCGTTTTCACGGTGCGACCCCTTCGCAGGTCCGTGACGGAGCCGCCGGAAAAGTCTTTCTTCCCTTGACAATCAAACTATCAGTACAAGGAGGCAGTCAAATGGATGTTAAAATTGCGCCCATGTTTCCGTTCAAGGTCATCGGCTTCCAGAAGGTTTTCGACAATGAAACCGCTTATGCAGAAATCCCGAAGTTCTGGAATGAAACCTGTGAGAAGTATGCCAACCGTGTTTATGCGGGAAATGCACCCTCAAATCCCTATGAGCAGGCGCTGGTGGACAACTGCATCGGGGAATATGGTGTCTGCATCGACGATATCGGCGGAGGCAAGTTCCGCTATCTGATCGCGGGCAAGTACACGGGCGGAGCAGTACCGGATGGAATGGTGGTCTACGAGTTCCCAAGGAATGAATGGGCGGTTTTCGATTGCATCGGGCCTAATCCGCAGACCTTGCAGAGCGTAAACACTCGGATCTTCTCTGAATGGCTGCCCGGCAATCCGGATTATGAGCTGAGCGGAAATGCAACGGTTGAGTGGTATGACTGTGTAAACGGAGAAATGACTGACCCGGATTATCATAGTGCAATCTGGGTACCGGTGAAGAGAAAAAAGTAACTCTATACCGTAAAAAAGGAAGATGACCTGCACATGAGCATGCAGATCATCTTCCTTTTTGTTGCCAACCGTGCCAGCCAGATGCCCAAATCAGTTTTTTGATTAAAACTGTCTTATGAACACCCGGCTAATCGGGTGACTTTTTCTTTACCCGAGCATATTTATATCCACCTTTTCAGATATTGTCAGACCTATGAATTTGCAGTAAATATCCACCTGCTGAGTGACTGTGCCGTCCTCAGCTTTTTCTTTTTCGTGCAGTATGCACAAATTTTTTGGAATATGTCAAAAACAACATATCTGGGTGGTTATAAAACCGGGTATTTTTTTACCCGGCTCTTTGCTATGATGAGACCATCAAAAAGCAAGGAGCAGCGCTATGGAGAAATTACCATACGTTTTCAACGACAATGACCGCGAAATACGCTTTAACCGCTTTGACCTGCCGCAGCCGTGGATAAACTACCTGTCCAACGGGAGCTTCCACGCCTTCGTTTCGCAGGCTGGCGGCGGCATGACCTGGTGGCGCTCGCCCATAGCCTTTCGCATCACCCGCTATCGCTTCTACAACCTGCCGGTCGACTCGCCGGGGTACTACGTATATATCCGCATGAAGGACGGCACGATATGGTCGCCCACCTTCCGCCCCTGTGACACGGCGGCAGACGAGCGCAGCGCCTCTCACGCGCCGGGAGTCTCCGCCTTCACGGCGAAAAAGGACGGCTTGCGCGCAGCTCTCCGCCTTTTTATGGCGCAGGACAGCGACACGCTCCTCTGGGAGCTGAAGCTCTCAAACGAGAGCGGCGAGGATATTTCCTGCGACGTATTCGCCTACGTGGAGCTCTCCCAGTTCCTCGCCAAGGAGGAGAACACCCTCGGCTACTACCTCAAGTGGAATACCCGGGCGGTCTACGATAAAGAGCTGGACGCCATAACCTACGCCTACACCGCGTGGATGCACCCCAGAAAGGACGAATCGCCGCTTGTGTACTTCGGGCAGAGCGAAAAGACCGTCTCCTGGTGCTGCAACCGGGACGAGTTCTGCGGCAATTACCGGGATGAGAGAGATCCCGCCGAGGTCCGGCGCGGCGTACTCAGCAACACTGACCTGAACGGCGGCGAGCCCTGCGGAGCGCTGCACAGCGCAGTTACTGTTCCCGCGGGCGGCGAAAAAACGATCAACTACTACCTCGGCGTCACCCCCGGCGCACTGTCAAATTACGAAAAAGCCGCTGCGGAGACGAAAAGGACGCTGGCTGAACTGAGAAGACCGGGAGCCGTGACAGATCAGCTCGGAAAATGCCGGGAGTGGTGGAATAAGCACCTCACCGTCTGTCAGTGCCGCATCCCCGATGCGGACGCGGAAAGGCATATCAATACGTGGAATCCTCTCCAATGCGTTCAGACCGCCCGTTATTCCCGCTCCATAAGCTCCTCAGCCTCCGGCGTTCGCGGGATCGGCTTCCGCGACAGCGCGCAGGATATGCTGGCCCAGGCGTACAGGAAGCCGGAGTGGGCGTATGAGATGCTATGCTATCTCGCATCCCAGCAGTTTGAGGACGGTCACCCGGTGCATATCATGTGGCCGGAGGAAAAGGCGCCGGCTCAGGACATAACCCGCTCCGATAACCATTTATGGCTCGTCTATCTCGCCTACGCCATCGTCGCCGAGACGGGCAATCTGAGCCTTCTGGATAAGGAAATACCGTTCCTTGCGGCTGATAAGATAAGCCATACCGGCGGCGCGAGCCTTTGGGAGCACCTTTTGCGCGGCATAGACTTCACGGAAAAGCACCTCGGAGAGCACGGACTGCCGCTCATCCTGTTCTCAGACTGGAACGACCACCTCGGTCCCTTCGGACGGAAGGGCAGGGGAGAGAGCGCGATGGTCGCCTGTCAGCTCATCTACGCACTCACGGAGCTTTCGGAGCTTGCGGAAATGCGCGGAGAACACGAGCTTGCCGAGCGGTTTGCGAGCCGCATAACTCAGCAGAAGGAGGCTCTCGCCGAATACGCATGGGACGGCGAGTGGTACCTGCGGGGTCTTGACGACGACGGAAATCCCATCGGCTCCCACACGGCGGAGCATATGAAAATCTGGCTCAACGCCCAGAGCTGGCCGGTGATCGCCGGAGTTGGGGAGAGAGCGCAAAATATTGAGGCGATGGACTCCGCGTGGAGCGAGCTCGGCACCGGGCTCGGAATGCTCTTGAACGCGCCGGGCTTTCCCGGCTGGCCGGATAAGCGCTCGGATATGGTGAACGGTCTGCCCGCCGGTTATTCAGAGAACGGAGGCGTATTCTGCCAGGCAAACTGCTGGGCAATCATGGCGGAGGCGCTTCTGGGACGAGGCGACCGGGCGTGGGAGCTGTATAAACAGCTTCTGCCCCACGAGATAATAAAGAAAATCGGCGTCGAGCGCTACAAGTCCGAGGCCTACGCCTACTGCTCCACGCTCCTTGGCAGGGCAAATGAGAAATTCGGCTGGGGCTGCGTCAGCCAGGTCACGGGAACGGCGGCGTGGATGGACGTCGCGGCGACGCAGTACATCCTGGGCGTCCGACCTGCGGCAAGGGGACTTCTCATCGACCCGTCCATTCCCGCCGGGTGGGACGGCTTCACCGTGGAGCGGGAGTACCGCGGAAAAAGCCTCACTATCGAGGTCAAAAATCCATATCACGTTCAGCACGGCGTAAAATCCGTCGCCATCGGCGGCAAAGCTATAGACGGCAATATCATTACGGAAGAAATGCTTGACGGAGACAGCGCCGTCAGCGTTATAATGGGCTAAGAAAGCGAGGACAATAAAATGGCAAAGAAAGAGAGAACGAACAAGCACCCTGATTGGCGGCTCAGTACGCGGGAGCGCTTCAACTACTACCTGTCAGACTCCGGGCGGCTTTTCGGCACATCCGTGTTCCAGACCTATATGACGTCGTTTCTCGCCCTGCGCGGCGTTAATCTTGCGCTTCTCGCCGGAGTTCTGCTGGTGCTGAAGATAATAGACGCCGTGGACGACGTTGTGTTCGGCTACCTTATCGACAAGCTGAAAATAACCGAGTGGAAGGCGTTCCGAAAGCTCACCGGCGAGGGCAAATATCTGCCTTGGTTCCGGCTGACCTTCTTCCTGTTCCCGCTGTTCACCATTCTCTTTTACCTGATGCCCTCGGCTCTGCCGGTCTGGGCAAAGGTAGCGTGGTTCATCGTGACCTACCTTCTTTACGACTTCTCCTGCACCCTCTGCGAGGTGCCGATGAACTCCCTCGTCATGACGCTTACCGACAACACCGACGAGCGCACCCATATTCTTACAGTCAAGGGCATCGTAACGATGCTTGCCGCCGTCATCGTGGGCGTTACGCTGAATCTTCTCGTCGACCCCGTGGCGGGACCCGGCTTCTCCTTCACCGGCGTCGCCATCGTCGCCGTTCTTATCTGCACGGCGATCATGATACCCCTCGTCATTCACGGCAGGGAGTACAACACCGAGCTCAGGAACGTGGAGGAGGACGTCACCGAGAGCTATACTCTCAGGGATATGTGGAACTGCGTCAAAACGAACAAGTATATGATGATCTACCTTCTCTCGACCCTCGTATCCGGAGCGGCGGCGACCTCCTCGGCGGTGTCCGGACTTGTGAGCTTCTATCTCTTCGGCGGAAGCACCATCGTGGCATCCCTGCCGGTGCTCATCGCGTTCGTTCCGGCGCTTGTCATAAACACTCAGGCGGACAAGATCGCAAAGAAATTCGGCCGCCGCAACTCTATGCTTATTCTCGGCCTCGTTTTCGGCGGAATGTACCTGCTGCAGTACATAGCGGGTTATGAGAACGTTCCCGTTTTCATCATTCTCGGCACGATTGCGGGACTTGCCAACTCCGTGAGATACGTATTCATGAACTTCATCGCGCCGGATACCATCGAATACACCCGCTACAAGACCGGAAAGGACTGCTCCGGCATCTTCTACTCCCTCAACTCCTTCGTCAGCAAGGCCACCGCCAGCGTCGGCGGAAGCATAGGTCTTCTCGTCATGGGTCTCTACGGCTGGAACGAGGTGCAGGCGGAGAGCTACGAGGAACTTCTGGCTATGGGCATGGAGGTCGGGCAGGCCGCTTATCAGACGCCGCAGGCTATCCACGGTATGTGGGTCGTCTATGCCCTCATTCCCGGCATCGGCTACATACTCTCCGCCATCGTCCTGTGGTTCTATAACCTCAGAGACAAGGACGCCGAGCTTATGGCAAAGTGCAACGGCGGCGAGATAACCCGCGCCGAATGCGAAGCGCAGCTTTCGAGGAAATACTGATATGATAAATGCGATAAAGAGAGCCTTTTTCAGCGCGCGTTTTAAAAAGGCGAACGAACATTATAAAAACGAAAGGGTTCTGGGCGAGAGGGCGAGCATCGCCCGTGAGGGCGCCGAGCCGGTGGAGGCCATCTTCTACTACCCGAAGACCCGAGAAAATATGCCCGTTTTCGTCCAGATCCACGGCGGCGCGTGGGTGGGTCTTGACGCCGTGGACGATGACCGCTACTGCGCCCGCCTCAGCGGGGAGCTGGACGCTTTCGTTGTAAACGTAAACTACAAGCGGCTATATGAAAAGCCTTTTCCGTATCAGCTGGAGGAGGTGGTCTCCGTGGTGGAGTGGCTTAAGAAAAACGCGGCGGAGCTTGGCGTCGATCCCGATAGAATCGTCATCTCCGGCGGCAGCGCCGGGGGACATATCACCGCCGGAGCCGCCGTCAGGCTGGCTCAGAAGGGCGTTAAGATAGCGGGTCAGATCATGGAGGTGCCGTTTCTTGACTTTACCGCCTTCGATAAGATGGAGATCGGCGGCGTCGTGAAGCTGATGCTGGACGTTTATCCCTCGCAGCTCCCGCTTGACAGCGAGCTTATCTCCCCGGGCGCCTCCCTCACTGATGAGACGGCAGGAAAGCTGGCGCCTGCCTCTGTCATTGTCTGCGGGCGCGACCCTCTCTGCGAGCAGGGAGAAAGGTACGCCGAGAGGCTCAAAAAAGCGGGCAGGCTCCTGGATCTGCGAAAATACGAGACCGGCTATCACGGCTTCGGCACCGACAAGGCCGAGGAGAAGCCAGAGCAGGACAGACTGCGGGAGGACTGCTTTAAGTACAAGGTAGAAATGACCCGAAGAATGTTTGCCGGAGAAAATGGATAAAAACTCTGAGGAGGAGCAGAAATGACTAATGAAAAAATCATCCTGCACGAGGAGAGAGACGTCAGCCTCACCGCGTATATTCAGGACGCGGGGGGCGAGTTCGGCTATGCCAAGCGCCCTGCTATGCTCGTTCTTCCGGGCGGCGGCTACGCCATGTGCTCCGATAGGGAGGCCGACCCGGTGACGATGGCTTTCTCGAGGGCGGGCTACCAGACCTTCGTCCTGCGCTATACCGTAACAAGCAAGGGCAAGTGGCCGCTGCCGCTGGAGGACTACGAGGAGGCGATGGCGCTCATCATTGAAAACGCAGAAAAATGGCACATTGACCCCGCGAAAATCGCCGTTGTTGGATTCTCCGCCGGAGGACACCTCGCCGCCTGCGCCGCTACCGTGGCTCAGCACAGACCTGCCGCCGCGGTGCTCGTCTATCCTGCTATTATGAAGGAAATCGTGGATATGTGCCAGCCGGGTATGCCCTATCCCCACGAGCACGTCTCGAACGACACCTGCCCCTGCTTTATCGCCGCCTGCCGGGACGACAGAACGGTGGATATAAAAAACGCCCTTGCTATGGAATGGGCTCTTGCCGAAAAGGACGTAGCCTTTGAGAGCCACATCTACTCCTACGGCGGCCACGGCTTCTCAACCGGCGAAGAGCATATCATCACAAACTCCGTCTCTCCGAGAGTACCCCACTGGGTGGACGACAGCGTCGGCTGGCTGGGCGAAATTATGGGCAGGCTCACCCGAAACGGCTTCACAGAGCCGGAGACCGCCGTCAGCATGAACGGCAACTTCGCCCCGGTGCTCTCCACTGCCTGCACTCTTAACCACATGGCAAAGCAGTCGGAGGAGGCAAAAGCCGTGCTCGCGCCCATGTACGCCGGAATCGAGGCGGTAGCCAAGGCGCGCGGGTTTTCTGTGGAGGGTCTGAGCCTTGCCGTGGGGAACAACACCGTCCGTGAGATAATGGAGATGCTCCAGATACCCGCTGAAACGATTGCGGACATCGACCGCGCACTGCACGGTATGATAAACAATATATAAGGAGTAAAATATGGCGGATAACGGTATTCCCGGAGGCTTCGACCTCTCCATGCTCGAAAAGCTCCCGCTGACTGTGGGACTCTCTGAAAAGATAATCGGCGGTATCCAGCTCGCAATGTACAGAGGCGCGCCCTTCAACTCCTTCAAGCCCTTCCGCGAGCCGACGAGGGCTGTCAAATCCAACGGACAGTATATGGTGACGGAGATAAAATACTCCGACCGCTTCATGAACAGCTATCTCGACATCACCTATCCCACCGAGGACACCTCGGTAAAGCGCCCAACGGTCATTTATACCCACGGCGGCGGCTTCTTCGGCGGCAGCAAGACCATGGGAGACCCCCTGGCGGCAGGCGACGACGCGAACTTTATGTTTGAGGATATAGTCTCCGCGGGCTTCAACTTCGTGAACGTGGACTACGTTCTGACCCCCGTCGGGCATTTCCCCGACCAGCTCCGCCAGCTCACCGAGGCCATCGACTTCCTCACTGACCACGCGGAGGAGTACGGCCTCGATATGACGAACGTCGCCGTTATGGGCTCCTCGGCAGGCGCAATACTCACAGGACAGTACGGCGCGCTCCTCGCAAACCCGGAGTACCGCGAGAGGCTGGGCATTTACCCGAAAATTCAACCGGAAAGCATAAAATGCCTCGTCATCGACGACGCGCCCTTCATTACGGAAAACTTCAACTGGAAGATGCGCGCCATGATGGGAAATTTCCTCCAGACCGTGGATATGAAGTCTGATACCGCCCTCAGCTACAATGCCTGCGCATTCTTTAACGAAAAGCTTCCGCCCTGCTTCTTCGACGCCGGACCAAAGGACGGCTTTCCCGAGGATATGCGCTCCTGCGCCGAGAAGCTGACTTGTCTCGGTGTAGAAAACGAGCTGTATATCCCCGAAAACAAGGAACTGCCCCACGGCTTTCTGAATCTCGCCCGCTCTGACGCGGAGGCGGCTGAGGGAGAACGGAGACTCATCGCCTTTATGGAGAGACACACGAAATGAATAATGATTTCAGCGGGAGTTGTGAAAACAGCTTCCGCTTTTCGTTATACTGCACAATTTTGAAATACAATGTCAAAATCAACCTATTTAAGCCGTAATGAAAGCGGGTACATTTTTAGTTTGACATATTGTAGAATGGCAGCGATAAAAGACAATGACCGTGGCGAGAACAAGGGGAGAGGTGCATATGGAAAAAGAACTGTTTAACGAAGGCTGGCTTTTTTATAATTCCTCCGGGACGGCGCTGGAGGATACTGTGAGGGGCAAGGCTGGGCCGGCCGCGGTCACGCTTCCCCACGACGCCATGGTACTGGAAAAGCGCGACCCGGGCAGCCCCACAGGAAACGCCACCGGCTACTATCCCTACAAGACCGTCCATTACTTGAAGACCTTCCGCTGGGACGGCGCGAAAACCGCGACCTGCATTTGCTTCGAGGGCGTATATATGAACGCCGCCGTCTACGTAAACGGCGCTCTCGCCGCAAGACATATTAACGGATACACTCCCTTCACGGCGGACATATCTCCATATCTGACAGAAGGGGACAATACGATAAAGGTGCTCGTCAGAAACGGCTCGCCCTCATCCCGCTGGTACACCGGTACGGGCATTTACCGGAACGTATATATCCTGCGCGGCGACAGCGTGCATATTGCGCCGGAGGGCGTGAAGATAACGACTCTCGAAGCGGACAGCGAGATAGCCGTCCTCTCGGTGGAAACTATTATTGTAAACCGGGAAAACGCGGTAAAGGACGTCGTCCTGCACCACAAAATCGGCGGGGCGGAGGTCTCGGCTCCGGTCACGCTCCTGCCGAACGAGACGAAAAAAGTCACCCTCCGCGTGGAGCTTGAGAAGCCCGGTTTGTGGAGCCCGGAGGAGCCGACACTGTACACCTGCGAGACCGAAATAGTCGGCATTGACAGCGCCGAGACCCGCTTCGGCATCCGCACTATGTCTCTCGACACGAGGCGCGGACTGCGTCTGAACGGCAGACCCGTCAAGCTGCGGGGCGGCTGCATCCACCACGACAGCGGCATTGCCGGAGCCGTCGAAACCCGTGCTCTGACCGAAAGAAAGATTAGAAAGCTCAAGGACGCCGGTTATAACGCGGTCAGAACAGCGCATTTCCCGGCAAGTCCCATGCTTCTGGAGGTCTGCGACGAGGTGGGAATGCTTGTAATGAACGAGCTCTGCGACGCCTGGACGACCCCGAAGGTGGAGCTTGACTATTCCGCGTTTTTTGCGGATAATTGGGAAAAGGACGCCGAGAGCATGGTGAACACGAGCTATAATCACCCGTCTGTCATCATGTACTCCATCGGAAACGAGATTTTTGAGCTATCCAATAAATTCGAGGCACAGCACGGCAGAAAAATCGCCGATAAAATACGCGCTCTCGATAAAACGAGATATATAACGAACGGCGTCAATATAATGCTGTCAGTCGGCGATAAGCTGATGAGCATAGCAGCCGGAAGCGGGCTTGACATCAACTCCATTATGAACGGCAATACAGAAGAGCTGATGAAGCTCCTGACCCTGCCGGAGATTGAAAAGCCGCTGGACGAGGCGTTCAGCTATCTTGACATAGCCGGGTATAATTACGGAGATTTCCGGTACCTGACCGACGCAAAGACCTACCCGCAGCGCATCCTTCTGGGCAGCGAGACCTTCCCCGCATCCCTTTATGACAACTGGAGAAAGTGCGGTGCGATCCCGCAGCTTATCGGCGATTTCTCGTGGACGGCGTGGGATTACATAGGCGAGGCCGGTGTGGGACAGTGCCGCTACGGCGAGGCGTCCGACTACGATCTGTACGGCGCCTATCCTTGGAAAACCGCCTTCTGCGGGGACTTTGACATTATCGGCGACCGACGCCCCATTTCTTACTGGCGGGAAATTGTCTGGGGGCTGCGGACCGCACCGTATATCGCGGTGCAGGATCCGGCCCACTTCGGCGAAAAGCAGTCCCCCACCAAATGGGGCTGGTCCGACGCGGAGCGGAGCTGGAATCACCGGGGCTTTGAGGGAAAACCCATCGCCGTGGAGGTGTATTCCGGCGCTGACGAGGTGGAGCTCTTTGTGAATGGCGAGAGCGCCGGAAAAATTCGTCCCGAAAAGTGCAAGGCGGTGTTTCACACCGTGTTCAAGCCCGGCATTCTGAGCGCGGTGAGCTATACGGATGGCGTGGAAACCGGCCGTGACGAGCTTAAAACCGCCTCTTATAACGTCCGCATAGAGACTAAAACCGAAAACGGCATAACAGAGATTTCCGTCGTTGACGA
This sequence comes from Oscillospiraceae bacterium, assembly GCA_017439425.1. GTDB lineage: Bacteria > Bacillota > Clostridia > Oscillospirales > Oscillospiraceae > RUG626. The sequence goes on along the minus strand of JAFSJE010000068.1, from coordinate 46,178 downwards.
AAACGGCAAACTGAACCCGGACGCGGATATGGAAATAACCGCAGAGGGGGATATACTGGGCTTCGGCACCGCCGATCCCGTAAGCGAGGAAAACTTTTTTGACAGAACAATCAAAACGTGGCACGGCAGGGCGCTGCTAATAAGCCGCGAGGAGGGAAAAGCATGGCTAAAGTAAAGGAAAGAAAACCCGATATGAAGGGCTGGCCGCTTATTAATAAAGCACTCTATACTTACATAAATCTGACCCGCTTCCCGGAGCTGCCGGAGAAGCCGGCAGTCGGGAAAAACTACGAGTACCACCCGGAGGGCGCCGTCTGCGCCAACGGGGAACCCTACCACGGCTGCCTGCGCCTCGGAAAGGAAAACAAGCTGATGATAGCCTTTTCCGGCGGCGGCGTGTCCTTTGACGAGTACACCGCGGCAAGACCGAATACCGTGGGCAATTCCGGGCAGACCTTCTACTCCCAGGAGGTCTTCTTCGCAGACATCGTCATGAAGCTCGGCACCTACGGCAGGAGCAGGCAAAATCCCTTCCGGGACTGGAGCATACTCTTCGTGCCCTACGCCACCGGCGACTTCCACTGCGGCACGAACGATTTTCCCTACACCGACTTAAACGGAAAACCCGCCATACTGCACCACCACGGCTATAAGAACTACCGCGCTCTGCTCTCCAAAATAAAAGAGCTTGTTCCTAATCCCGAAAAGCTCATCGTGACCGGCTTTTCCGCAGGAGCCTTTGCAACGAGCCTCCTTACCGACGATGTTTGCGGTGAGTTCCCGGATTGCGGCGACGTGACCGCCATCGTGGACAGCGCCATCATGCGCCGGGAGTGGAGGAGCGTGGCGGAGAACGTCTGGAAAGCGCCGAAGGAGATCTCCGACAGGCTGACCGGCGACGAAATAGTCACGGACAGCCTTCTTGCCCTCCACGAAAAGCGTCCGGAGGTAAAGATCATGTACTGCTGCTCCAAGCGCGACGCGGCGCTGACGCAATTTGTGGGCTATTTACAGGAGAACGGGAACTGGAAGCCCACCGCCCGCACGGGCGATATATTCCAGCGTGATCTGAAGGAGCTTACGGAGACTCTGTCCGAAAGAATACCAAATCTCGCCGTTTTTATCTTTGACACCCCGGACAAATCGAGCGGCGACGCCAATCTGACCGTACACTGCATCTGCGGCTCCGGCGCGGCCTTCACCACAAAGGCGGACGGCGTGAAATGCGTTGACTGGATGGTAAGCGGCGTAAACGGAAAGCCGCTGAAATTGGGGTTAGGGAACCTTTAAGGAGGACTGGAAAATGATAAAAGTGACCACATCTGAAATACAGGATTATGAAAAAGAGCATCTCGCCGCCCTCCGCGCTCTTGCGCCGGAGTGCATGGTGCTCCTTAAGAAGAACGGAGATTTTCCGCTCACCGCCCCCTGCAAAATCGCTCTTTACGGCTCCGGCGCGCGCGAAACCGTCAAGGGCGGCACCGGCAGCGGCGACGTTAACGTGCGCCATTATGTGACCGCAGAGGAAGGGCTTGAAAATGCCGGATTCACACTTACCACAAAGGCGTGGATGGACGGCTATGCCAAGGCAAAGCGCGAGGCGAAGCGCAAATTTTATGAGGATTTAATGGCCGAGGCAAAGGCCAAGGGCAAGCCTGCGTTCCTTCTCGGCATGGGAAAGGAACCTGAGGAGCCGCGTTATGAGCTGCCCATTGACGGCGAGGGCGAGGTCTGCATCTACGTGCTTGGCCGCAACTCCGGCGAGGGCAGCGACCGCCCCGGAAACGAGGGCGATATGCTTCTCACGGAGGACGAAAAGAGGGATATTCTCCTTTGCGCTGAAAAATACGGCAAATTTATGCTCGTTCTTAACGTGGGCGGGCCGGTGGATATAAGCCCGGTGCTGGACAAGGTGGAAAACGTGCTGCTTCTCAGCCAGCTCGGCTCTGTCACCGGCGACGCCTTCGCGGACGTAGTGTTGGGCAGGGCTAACCCCTCCGGCAGGCTCACCGCCACCTGGGCAAGAGCCGAGGACTATCCCACCATCGGCGATTTTGCCGAGCGCGATCACACCCGATACCGCGAGGGAGTCTACGTCGGCTACCGCTATTTTGACGCTGCGGGAGTCAGACCGCTGTTTCCCTTCGGCTTCGGTCTGAGCTTCAGCGAGTTCAGTACAGAGTGCGAGAGCTTTTCTGTAGAGAACGGCGCGGTTTTCGTAAAGGCGGCGGTGAAGAATACGGGCAGCTATGCCGGAAAAGAGAGCGTGCAGCTCTATTACTCCGCCCCGGACGGCAAGCTGAAAAAACCCCTCCGTGAGCTGGGTGCTTACATAAAAACCCGTGAACTCAAGCCCGGCGAGAGCGAGACGGTCACGCTGTCGCTGCCTGTCGAAAATATGGCAAGCTGGGACGCAGAGAACGACTGCTGGCTTCTCGAAAAGGGCGAGTATGTCATCTATATCGGCGATAAAGCCATCGGCGCGGTCGCGCTTGACGGCGACGCCGCGACTTCGAAGCTCAGTCATTCCGGCGGCGAGGCGGACTTTGAGGACTGGGTGCCGGAGGCGCGCAGAAGCATACCGGAAAACCTGCACATAATCAGCGTAAGCGCCTCCGATTACGCCGGAAAGGGTCATTTTGACAGCGGGAGGATTCCCGGCGAGAAGCTCGCCATCCCGGATATGTCCGGCTTTTCTGACAGGGAGCTGGCTCTCTCCTGCGTGGGCAAGCACAGTGAGGCGGGCGGCATGGCGGCCATTATCGGAAATTCAGCCTCCACCGTTGCGGGAGGCGCGGGCGAGACAGCTGACGTTATCTATGAAAAGGGCTTCGGAAGGCTCGTCACCGCCGACGGACCCGCAGGTCTGCGGCTTGCCACCAGATACGTGGAAACAGAGGCCGGCGCCGAGAGCGTGGATGCCGGAGCCTTTGGCGCGATGATGAACCTGTTCAGCGAGCAGATACAGCAGCTTATTAAAGCCAAGCTTGCGGAGAATGCCCGACTTGCGGACACCCATGAGGTGTGCTGCCACTACGCTTCCGCTATCCCCATCGGCACCGCGCTGGCTCAGGCGTGGAACCCGGCTGCTGCGGAGAAGTGCGGCGACATCGTTGGCGAGGAAATGGAGCGCTTCGGCGTCAACGTCTGGCTTGCTCCGGCGCTGAATATCCACCGAAGCCCCCTGTGCGGCAGAAATTTTGAATACTATTCCGAGGATCCTCTGATCTCCGGAAAAACCGCGGCGGCAGTCGTGCGAGGCGTGCAGAAGCACCATAAATGCGCCGTCACCATTAAGCACTACCTCTGCAATAACCAGGAGACCAACCGTTTCGGCTCCGACAGCATCGTTTCGCAGAGAGCCCTGCGGGAAATCTATATGAAGGGCTTCGAGATCTGCGTCAAGGAATCCGCCCCCAAGGCTCTTATGACATCCTATAACCTCCTTAACGGCACTCACACCGCCAACCGCTATGACACGCTTACCACCGTCCTTCGCGGCGAGTGGGGCTTTGAGGGCTTTGTCATGACCGACTGGGGCACCACGGGTGACAGCTTCAATCTGGGCGAGCTGGGAGCGTCAAGCGCCGCTCTGTGCATAAAAAGCGGCAACGACCTCATCATGGCGGGCAGTACCGACGATGTAAACGGCATTCTGAGCGGGCTTGCCGACGGAGTTATAACCCGGGCAGAGCTTGAAACCTGCGCCGGAAGAATGCTTGCAATGGCAAAGAGGCTGTCGTAAAATACAGAAAAGGAGGCGGAGAACGTGGCAAAATGGATCTCTCACCCGGAGGATAATCGGGAAACGCGGCTCGTGCCGGTATTCCGGCGCGGCTTTAAGGTGAAAAAGGGACTCGTTAGCGCAGCTCTGCGCCTCTCCGCCCACGGGATCTATGAGGCGGAAATTAACGGCGTGAGCGTGACGGAAAACCGCTTTCTGCCGGGGCTGACGAGCTACTATTTCCGCATCCAGGTGCAGGAATATGACGTTACCGCACTCTTGCAAGAGGGCGACAACGAACTGCGTGTCACAGTCGGTGACGGCTGGTGGCGCTGGAACAACAACTTCGGCTATACGCTGGCGCTCTGGAGCGAGCTGCGGCTTCTTTACGCCGACGGCAGCGAGGAAGCGATTGCCACCGACGAGAGCTTCGAGGTCACCACGGGAGCTGTTCGGCGTACAGATCTGCAGAAGGGCGAGGTCTACGACGCCCGAATTGCGCCGTCAGACTGGCAAAAAGCCGCCCTCTGCACCGAGCACACCGGGGGGAAGCTCATCGAAAACGAGAGCGTTCCGGTCAGAGAAAAGGAGCGATTTTTCGGAAAGCCTTTTCATGACAGTGCGGGTAATCTCGTCATCGACTTCGGGCAGAATATTGCGGGCTATGTCCACATGACCCTTCGGGGCACCACACGCGGGCAGACCGTGCATCTGAAGTACGGCGAAGGATTGGACAAGGACGGCAAGTTCTCCACCGCCAACTGTGACGGCGGGCGGACGGAATTTCAGGAGATCACCTACATCTGCAAGGGCGCGGATGTCGAGGAGTACACCCCGCACTTTGCCGTGTTCGGCTTCCGTTACGCGCTTGTGGAGGGCATCGAGGACGCGGACTTCGAGGCGATTGCGGTTTATTCGGATATGGAGGAGGTCGGAGATTTCAAATGCTCCAACCCTCTTATCAACAAGCTGGTGGAAAATGCCCGCTGGAGCCAGAAGGGCAATTTTCTGGACGTGCCGGTGGACTGCCCCACCCGCGAGCGCAACGCCTGGACGGGCGACGCCATGATCTACTGCCGAACTGCGGCGTATTTCATGGACGTACAGCAGTTTTTTAAAAAATGGCTCGTCGATCAGACCATCGAGCAGTACGCCTCCGGCAAGGTCGGCATCACCTTTCCGTCCACATCGAGCGTCCACAATCCGGAGGAGCTCAAAGCCGTGCAGGCGGTCAATCCCGCTATGGCATTGGCAGGACCTTCCGGCGAGGGCAACATCGGCGAGGACAGCGTGGGCTGGGGAGATTCCGCCGTGTGGATCCCGTATCAGATGTATCTGATGTACGGAGATGTGGAGTTCATAAAAGAGCACTACGACACGGCGAAAAAGTGGGTCGAGTTTTCGCTTCGCTGCATGAAGGAGCAAAATCCCCTGTACGCCGATAAGCCGTGGTACAAAAACGGCGACGGGGACTATATCTACGACACCCGCTTCCACTACGGCGAGTGGAACGAGCCTCTGCCTCCGGCGCCGGAGGTCATCGAGCTTTTTGCGAAGGGCGGCACGGCGGCGGACTTTGTGGCACACATGGCGAAATACGGCAAGCCGGAGGTGGCGACCGCCTACACCAAGCGAAGCTGCGACAACTTAGCTGAAATGGCGAAAATCCTCGGCAAAACCGAGGACGCAGAGCATTATGCGGCGCTTTCTGCCAAAATAAAAGCCGCCTACGATAAATACCTCATAGGCGGCGACGGTGAAATTCAAAAGGGACATCAGGCGGCGTATATCCGCGCCCTGGCGCTGGATATGGTCAGCGAGGAGAAGAAGCCGCTGGTGATTGCTCAGCTCAAACGCGAGCTGGAGGCGGCAGATTACCGCCTTAACACCGGCTTTCTCTCCACGGTTTATCTGCTTCCAACCCTCTGTGACAACGGCTTGGCAAACGAAGCGTTCCGCATTTTAGAGCAAACGGAAGCTCCCGGCTGGCTGCACCCGATCGCCCTCGGCGCCACGACGATGCTTGAAAACTGGAACGGCATGGACGTGTTCCGCGACAGCTTCAATCACTACTCCTTCGGCGCGGTCTGCCAGTTCCTGTTTGAGTACGTCGCGGGTATACGCCCGACGGTGGGCTTCAAGGAATTTGAGCTGCGCCCGATCATCGGCGGCAGTCTAAGCTGGGCGGAGGGCAGCTATCGAGGCATAAAATCCCGTTGGGAGAAAACGGACAGCGGTGTAATCTACACCTGCACCGTGCCGCAAGGGACGACTGCCCGCCTGAGTCTGCCAAACGGAGAGAAAAGAATTCTCACGGGCGGGGAATACACTTTTGAATTATGATCTGAGGGTGATATTGATGGAAAAGGCAAAAAAACATCATATTGTAAGAATTATACTGATTGTGCTGCTGGCTGTTGCTGTGGCGGCGGGAGCGCTTGTTTACGCGCTTCTGGCGAATACCTTTCTGAAGCGGCACCCGAAGCTGACGGGCGAGCCGGAGATCGGCAAATGGTATGAGGTGGCAGTAGACGGTACCCAATCCTCGGACGGCAGCGAGTGGCACGGAATTTTCAAAAAGGGCGCCGAGAACAAGGTCGTTGTCTACTTCTTCGGCGGCGGCGTCAGCATCACGCCGGAAACCTCGGAGGGCGGGAATCAGTTCTATGCCACGAATATGACGGCGCAGGACTTCGTGGCGGAGGGCGGAATCGGCAGCAGCGCGGAGAACAATCCCTTCAAGGACTGGAGCTTCATCGTGATACCCTACGCCACCGGCGATTTTCACTCCGGCACCGGAGTCTATGAAGGAAACAAGACGGTTTATCACACCGGCTACAGCAATTACGCAGCTTTCGTGGAGCAAATCAAGCCCTATGTGGGCGAGCCGGATACTCTGCTTGTAACGGGCTTCTCCGCGGGAGGCTTCGGTACCTCGCTGCTGGCTGACGACGTTATCGACCGCTTCCCGAGCGCAAAAAACGTCACGGTCTGCGTGGACAGCTCGCTTCTCCTCTATGACGGATGGCACGAGACAGCGGTAAACCTCTGGAAATCTCCGAAAGCTATTTCCGACAGGCTGACAACAGACAACCTTGTGCTCGACAGTCTGACAGCGCTGTATAATAAGCGCGGAGACGGCGTAAAGATACTGTTCGACTGCTCATACCGGGATGATACGCTGATGCAGTATCAGTCGTACATCAACACCGGAAAGATGGACAAAACCAAGGCACTTGGAGATGAGTTCGAGCGTGACCTTTCGGATATGGTGAAGGGCTTGCAGAAGAATATTCCGGGTGTAGGCATCTATATCTGGAGCTGCGCGGCAGACCCCCAAACCGGCAATACACAGCACACCATTATCTCCAGCAATGCTTTTGATAAGCTGGAGGACGGCGTCAGCGTTGCGGACTGGATTTCCGCCGCTGTGAACGGCGACGTACAGAGCCACGGGCTTTCACTGATAGGTGAATAAACGCGGAGAACAGAATGAAAAAAGTTATGATTGTATTGATCGCAATATTGTTGATTATAGCCGGCGCCGGAACGGCGGGATATATGTACATAAAGTCCATGCTGCCAAACGGCGACGGAAACAACGATATTGCAGAGGGCTATTATCTGAACTTTAAATCCGATGCTCCGATGGAGATGAAGTATTCTCAGCCGGGCGATTACGCGACCGCTTATACAGAGTTTCCTTCCGATAACGAATCCATCGGAAAGGTGAGAGTCTGGTATCCCGCGGAGTTGACCGTCACCGAAAAGCGCTGGCCGATGATAATGGTGGTCAACGCCAGCGGAACGCCCGCCGCATCCTATGAGCCGTTTTTCCCGAGACTTGCCTCATGGGGCTTTATCGTGGTCGGCAACGAGGACGGGCAGGCCGGAAACGGTGAGACGGCGTCCATTACGCTGGATTTTATGCTGAATATCCCTTCCGACAGCGTCCTTAACGGGAAAATCGACTATGAGAATATGGGCGTTATCGGCTATTCCCAGGGCGGCGCGGGGGCGATATGCGCGCTGACGAATTTTGAGAACGGCAAAAACTATAAGACCATCTTTACCGGCAGCGCGGCATACCCGACTCTTGCGAAGAACATGGGCTGGGAGTATGACGCTTCAAAAATCACTGTTCCCTATTTCATGTGCGCCGGTACCGGAAAATCTGACGACTCCGGCACAGACCCCGAGAAGGGCTTCGGCGGTGTTTCGCCGCTGTCCGCTCTCGTGGAGAATTACGGCAAGGTTTCAGACAGCGTCACGAAGGTCCGCGGCAGAGCCGTTGGAGCGGAGCACGAGCAGATGCTCGCACGCTCGGACGGATATATGACCGCCTGGATGCTCTGGCAGCTTGCCGGCGACGAAGAGGCGGGAGCGGTATTTATCGGAGAGAACGCGGAGATACTTCATAACGCAAACTGGCAGGACGTGGAGAAGAATTCCTAACAGAAAAGCTGACGGGTTCGCCGTCAGCTTTTCTGTTCTCTGCGGTATTTGATCGGAGTTACGCCGAAGCGCTCCTTGAAGCTGTGGATAAACTGTGCCGTGTCGGAATAGCCAACCTCGGCGCAGAGGTCGGAGAGCTTCAGATCGGTGCTGTGCAGGAGCTCCGCCGCACGATCCAGCTTGTACGCCTTCAGCAGCGTGGAGAAGTTGGTGTGGAGCGCTTCGGAGATAAGGCGTGACATATAGGCGTCGGAGTAATGAAAACGCTCCGCCAGAGAATGCAGGGTCACGGTGCGGTAGTTCTCCATCATATAGCCGACTATCGAGATGATCTTCTCGTTCTGAGAGATCCCGCTGGTGAGATACTGCACGGTGTCCTGATAATTCTGCATGATGTAGAGAAACAGCACCTCAAAGAGCCGCTCCATAAGCTGATCGCAATAGGGAGGCTTCTCGCGCTGCTGCCTCGCGAGGGAAAGCATAAGCTCGCCGAAGAGAGGATCGTCATCGCAGGTGAACATGACCGGGCTTATGAAGTGTATCATATTCGGCAGCCGCAGGCTCTGAAAGTAGTCGGCGCGGAGCTTCATGGTGACGCAGAAGGAGTCCCCCACGGCGTCAAGCTTGTGGAGCGTTCCCACGGTGACAAAGGACAGACTTCCTGCAGGCTGAACGTATTCAACGCCGTTTATCGTATGCCTGCACTCGCCGGAGATCACGGCGGCGCACTCCACAAAATCATGGCGGTGAGGCGGGATGTCGATGTAGCGCTGAAGATACTCCACCTCAATGGGGCAGTCATCGTTTATAAAGTCCTCGGCGCTGAGCCTTTCAGTGCCGTAGCGCTCTCGAAACTGCTCCCTGAGCTTTGCCGCCTCCGCCTGCACCCATGGCGAAAGGAGCTCCGAAACCGTCGGCAGCGGATCCGGATGGGTCATAACGTAGAGGTATTCCTCGTAGGTCATGCTGTTGCCGGTGGAGGCGTATTTCTCACGCGCCAGAATCTCGACTTTATTAAGTCCCTGCATTTCCGGAACGAGCTCCCGGTTTTTCATCAGAACACCCCCCTTTTTTTTCTTTCGTCACTTTATACAATATCACAAGCACAGTTAAAAATCAACCAATTTAAGATGACAAAAAGATGGATATTTTTCTGATGCTGTCTGAATGGCAAAGCTGCCGCTGATAATCAGAATTCTGGGAAAGCTCGTACTGGGAAGGAAGAACCCGCCGCTTCCCGCTTCGCCGCAAAAGGGCAGGTGGATCGCCTTTGTGATACTATCTGCAATCTCACTGCCGAGACCATCCGCAGCATCACCGGCTCCAATACAAAAAAGTCACCCGATCGGGTGACTTTTTTGTATTTAAGAGGAGAAATGGAAGCTTGTTGTCAGATCGTCTGAAGTGCGAACCTGAGCATCGGGAGCCACTCTGTGAAGAATTTGAAGAGCAGAAGCGCAAGTATAACGCCTCCGATTGCCCAGAGGATTATGCGAAGAACCCAGATCTGCTTGCCAGGGAGTATGTTTGCGCCGCCGGCACGGACAATCTCGAGGGTTACATAGCCGAGATAGATGACGGCGAGGGCGTTGAACGCGATGAGAAGGATAATGTAGACGGGGAAGCCCTCGGAGATATCAAGCGACGACGCGGTGGCGTTAGCCTCCATAAAGAGATAGTGCTTCACGCTCTCACGCAGCTTGTACTGACCGCCCTTCGAGGCGAGAGCCTCGGCAGAATAAACCGTGGACTGGGTGGTACAGACGAGGTCGCAGCCTGCGGCGAGCGCCTGCTCAGCCTCGGCTGTGGTAAGGCTCTGCGCATCGGTGATAATAGCTCCGGTCATGCCCCACTCGTTTCTGAGTATGCCGGTGCAGACCGCCCATGAGCCCGGAGCTATGCGAGCGCCGATCCTCGCCATGGAGAGCATAACACCTGCGGAGGGAACTGCCTTGAGGGGAAGCTCAAAGGCTCTGAGGTAAATCTCACGCATCGCCTGCTCGGTGGCAAAGGGAGCAAGGCGGCCGTTTGCACCGCGGTTGAACTCCTGATCGTTGAGGAAGAAGTGCTTTATCTGGCAGTTGAGGCCGTTGCGCTTTGCCGCAAGAACTACCTCACGGGCGAAGATGCCGCTGAAGGTGCCGTCCTCGCCGTAATACTCGAAGTTTCTGCCGGAGAAGGCGGTGCGGTGAATGTTGACCGCCGGCGCCCACCAGATCGAGGCGCCCTTGAGGGTAAACTCCTGGCTGACAAGGTCGCCGAAAAGCCTGCCAAGCTCCTTGTTCCACGTGGCGGCGAGGAGGTTTGCGTCGGTGAATTGGTAGCCGACTCCGCCGGAGACATAGTCTATCATACCCTGCGGGCCGTCCATAAAGAAGCTCTTGGCTTTGCCTATGGAGCTGACGGCGTCGTTGCCCCAGCCGGACTTTCCTGCAAGCTCAGTTTGCTCAGCCTGGGTCATCTGATTGAGAAGCTTATCCCAAGCCTCGTCATCGTAGTCCTTGCCGGAGAGGTCTGAGAGTGTAAGACCGTTCTTCTCGCCGTAGGAAACTGCCTCCCACGAGCTGTCGTCCATACTCTTCGGATTTCCGGCAACGTCCCAGCCCTCGCTTTTCAGAACGGCGAGGATAGCGGGGTCGACCTCGTGGGTGTAGACGGTGCCTTTTTCGTCCATCGTCTGGCTGTCCGCCGCCATTGTGCCGTCGGCATAGCGGATGCCGCCATTATCGAGAACGCTCCAGTCCGCGCGGCTGAGATACACAGCGTCGGGGAGAACGGCATCGTCAAAGAGGTTAGTAATCTCGTTTCCGGTGACTGCGGTGGAGAGTGTTTTCAGCTCGGAAACGGTGTACTTATGGGTGAGAGCCTCAGAGCCGGACTTTGCGGCGAGAATTCTCTCCACAGCGTCGTGGGCATCTCTTGCGGCGGTGATGTAGTAATCGCCGGCCTCGAGGATGTAGGTCTTGGCGCCCTTGGCGTCGTAGCTCTTCATATCGTTTGCGTTTACCGTGAGGGTGACAGTTTCGCTCTCGCCGGGCGCAAGAAGCTTTGTCTTTGCAAAGTCGAAGAGGTTGACGGAGGCCTTTTCAACTCCGTTCTCTCGGTCATAATCGGTGTACGGCGCTTGATAGTAGACCTCTACGACGTCCTTTCCGGCACAATCGCCGGTGTTCGTGACCTTGACGGAAACGGTCATATTGCCGTCCTCATCGGGGTCGGTTACGGTGTAATCCGTCCAGTCGAATGCGGTGTAGCTGAGCCCGTGACCGAAGGGGAACGCCACGTCGGCGGCGTAATCGTAGCCTGCGGTATTGCCCTGACCGAGAACGGCGTCCTCGTAGCGGGTCTCGTAGTACTTGTAGCCGACGTAGATGCCCTCGCCGTAATTGAGATAGCTGTAGGTTCCGCCGACTGTTGTGGTGGTGGCGGTGACGAGCGCGCCGCTTTCGGTGAAGCGGAAGTCGCCGAAGTTCTGCATGGCGGGAGAATTGAAGTTATCATAGGCGAAGGTATCGACTGTTCTGCCGGAGGGATTATAATCTCCTGTGAGAAGCTTTCCCATGACCTCGACGCCGTCCTCGCCGGTGCCGCTGACCCAGATAATGGCGTCAAAGCCGTAGGAGGCGATGTCCTTCATGTTCATAGCGTTCGTTGTGTGCATAATAAGCACGGTTTTCTTGAAGCCGGACGCCATTACGGAGGCAAAGAGGTCTTTTTCCTCGGGGGTGAGGTCAAGATAGCTGTCGCTGTCAGAGCCGCCGTAGCGACCCATATATCTGGGCAGGTCGCCGCCCTCAGAGCCGCCGCGGGAGATTACTACGATGGCGGCGTCAGAGTAATCGGCGTAGCTCGCCTTAAGCTCTTCGGTGTATTCGCTCTGCGGCACCTCGTCAAGCTGCCAGGTTCCGGCAACGCCGCCGTTACCGAGGTTTGCGCCGATGCCCCAATCGGTGTGCTTGGACTGCTTGTAGAACTTTCTGAGCGAGGTGTTTATCTCAAGACCTGCGCTCTCGAGGCTCTCGAGGAATACAGTGTCCTTCGTGCCGGTGATGCGCTCCTTGGTCATCCACATCTGCGCTGTCTGACCAAAAACGCTGACCTTGTCGCCCTTTGAGAGCGGCAGAGCGCCGTTATCGTTTTGGAGAAGCACAGTACCCTCAGCGACTATCTGAAGCTCCGCCTCCTTTTCAGCGGCGAGAAGCTCCTCAACAGTCTGGTAGTCCTGAGTTTCCACGGCGGCGATCTCTGTGCCGCCGACAGTGCCGAAGTATCCCGTGAGCGCTCTGTCCCAGCTCATTGCGTAGACGGTCGCGCCTATGTTCAGAACGAGGGCGCAGACGAGAAATACGCACCAGATTATAAGTCCGAGCTTATTCTTTTTCATATTGTCACCTCATTATAAGTTAAGCCCGGCGGCTGCCGGGCTTATATTTCGATTAGCTTTACGCCTTGACAGCGGTATTGCCGTCGATGGTATAGGTTCCTGCGCCCATGCCGTCCCAGATCTGCTGGAAGTTGCCCATCGCATCGGCGTCGGGAGTGCCGGTAACGGTGAGGGTCGCGCCGTCCTCGGAGAGGGTGTAGGTGAAGCCGTCACGAGCCATATTGTACTGCGGGAACTCAACGCGCATGGTGCCGTCTGCGAAGGTGACGAGGGTGAGGCCGTCAGCATCGTAAGCGGCGGTGGCGCCGCGCATGGTCATATCCTCGTCGTTAAGTACCCAGATGTGGCTTACTGCCGGCCAGATCTGAGCCTGGAAGCCCTCCGGCTCACCTGTCAAGGTCAGCGTAACGGTGTTGCCGTCCTTCACATAGGTGCAGTCGAAGCTTACTGCGGCGGTGAAGGTTGCGCTCGTCTCGTCGTTCAGAACGAGAGTGGCGTCAAAGCTCTGGTCGCCGAGGGCGACAGTGGCGGTGTAGCCGGTGCTTTCAGCCGGAGTCTCCTCAGCGGGAGCTTCCTCAACGGGCTCGGGAGCGACTACGAACGCGCCCTCGGCGGCGGCCTTCTGGAAGTCCTCAACGGAGGCGTACTTTATCTCCTTGGAGCCGGTAAGGTTTGCTACACGGAAGTACTGACCGCCGGCAATGCCGAAGTCGAAGCCGAAGCTGTAGCCGCCGTCAGCCTCCTCATAGACAACGTAGCTGTACTTGTGACCGATGCGGTCCTCGATCTCGCCGCCGGTCTCCTCTGCGATGTTGATGTGAAGCTCATCGCCGTCCGGGTCGGCCACCTTTTCCCAGGAGCCGAAATAGCGGTAGTCGGAGCGTCCTTCCTGATACTGGTTTGCCATGACGGAGCCGTCGGAGTAGAGGTTCATAAGGAAGGAGAAGGCGATGTTGTACTCAGAGTCGCCCATATCCCAATAGCCTGTGAACTGATACTCGGCGGTTTTGGAAGCCCAGTCCTCCTCAAGCCATTTGTGGAAGCCGGTCCAGTTGCGCTGAGCGGGCTCTTCGGTGCTGGCGGCGGACTCGTCGGTCTTTGCTTCTGTCTTGGTCTCGGGCGTCTCGTTTGCTGTATTGCCGCCGCATGAGGCGAGGGCAAGCGCAAGAGTGAGAACGAGGCAGAGTGCGATAGCTTTCAGAAATGTCTTTTTCATCGTAATTCCTCCGTTTTTTATTATTTGGGTTTGTTACGTGAAAATAATAGCTTTTTAATGTGCCTGCCTCAACCGAAAAAGCACAATCTAAGCCATTTTAACATAACCTAACAGCATAAATTAAAATTGACCTTTGCTTTGGAATTTTATATAATTGCTTTGAGAGAAGGTGAACGGTTTGGCGGTTATCCACAGCATCCTCGGAGAATACACATATAACTTCATCGTAATTTCGTCTTTTTCAATTCCGATGATTATTTCAATACTGCTCTACTGCAGATATCTTCCGAAGAGGAGATACTTTGTTCCGAGGCTCATTTTTGCTTTTTTAATCTGCATAGCGTCGTTTTACCTGCTAGCCGTTCTTCGGACGAAGGTAAACGGCATATTCACACGGCTTCTTACGATGCTCGTTACATATTTCATTTTCCTGCTGCTCATCCATATATGCTATGAAGGAAGCCCGTATAGAAAGCTTATGGCGTGGTGCGCCGCCTACGCAACAGAGGAGATTTCCTCCCGCGTTTTCACCCTTTGCGTTATGCTCTCGGGAAACGTTCACTATGAGACGATAAGCCTTTTCAGCACACCGAACGATACGCGCGACTGGCTTATAATGTTTTTGATAAGAACCCTTGTTATAATCGGATTGTGGCTTGCATTCGGGCGGGAACGGCTCAGCGAGGCGGACAGAGAAGCAAAGGGAAAAATCCCCGTTCTTTCTATGCTTTTTGCGCTCTGGCTCGTATTCTTTCAGGCGCTAAGCCGCGAATATATGCGCGAGAGCGATGCGCTGTACTTCATAATAAACCTGAGCGGCATCGTCGCCGCCCTCTTCGTGCTTCTGCTGCGCACCGGAATATTCGTTCAGAACCGATACCGCCAGGAAATAGCCCTTACCGAGCGCCTTATGCGGGAGGAGAGAAAGCAGTACGACAGCGTCAAGGAAAATATAGAGCTTGTCAATATGCGCTGCCACGACCTGCGCCACCAGCTTGACGACCTCAGCTGCAAGCTCACTGAGGAGGAGCTGAAAAATCTGAAGCAGGCGCTGCACTTCTACGATTCGGGAATAAAGACCGGCAATGAGGTGCTCGACGTCGTCATCTACGAAAAGCAGCTTGTGTTCGACAAGGAGGGCGTGCGCTTTACCTGCATGGCGGATGGCTCGCTTCTCAGCTTCATGCGAACTACGCATATCTACTCCCTATTCAATAACGCCCTCGGCAACGCGCTCGAGGCTGTGCGGAAGCTCGATGACCCGGAAAAGCGGATAATCGACCTCTCTGTGCGCCGCGACGGAGACTCTGTCGAGATAACTGTCACGAACTACTTTGACGGGCAAGACCATGAGTCCACAACAAAGGACGATAAGACCCGCCACGGCTTCGGAATAAAGAGCATGAAATACATCGCATCGCTCAATGGCGGAGAGCTTGAAACGAGCGCAAGCGGCGAGATTTTTGAGCTTATCTGCCGCATACCGATACAGGATTAGGTTATGCTGCAAAATCCAAGGTTACGCTGCCTCGGTTGCAAATCCGCCCCGGAAATGCCATAATCGGCGCAAAGGGAGTGATAGTGTGGCAATAAGAATAGCGATAGTCGAGGACGACAGAGCCGCCTCCGACACAGTAAAGAGCTATATCGAGCGCTACGGGCGTGAAAACTCCCTCCAGTTCAAAATCACGCAGTATCCCGACGCCGTTTCGCTCCTTGACCGGTACTCCGCGGAGCACGATATAATCTTTATGGACATTCAGATGCCGTATATGAACGGTATGGACGCCGCGCACCGCCTCCGCTCACTCGACGGAAGGGTGATACTGATATTCACAACGAGCCTGATGCAGTACGCTGTCGAGGGCTATGAGGTCGACGCGCTCGCGTATCTCGTAAAGCCCGTAAACTACTATGAATTTGCGATGAAGCTCACTAAGGCAGTAAAGCGCGTGCCGTTTATCTCCAAAGCCGACGTAGTGATAAACACGAAAAGCGGCGATATACGCCTCGCGCAGGAGGATATACGCTTTGTGGAGATAACCGGACACTGGGCTGTCTACCACACTCTCGGCGGTGATTACACACGCTATTCGAGCCTCACGAAGGTTGAAAGTGAGCTTTCAAAAGACGATTTCTGCCGCTGCAACAGCTGCTATCTTGTAAATCTCGCCTGCGTTTCGAGGATAAACGGTCTCGACTGCATTCTCGATAACGGAGTGGAGCTGAGAATAAGCCAGCCGAAGAAAAAGAGCTTTCTCGCCGCTATCGAAGCCTACCGCGCAAGACATACAAAATAATAATACGCCGCCCTCGGCTCGAGGACGGCGCTTTCTGCGTAATACTGCTCCCAAATAAGCAGACACCGGGGAAAATTATGGATCGCCTTTGTGACGCAGTTGGATAATGTCTTGCTTTAATTAGGGATTAGTATTACACCGGCTCCAAATAAAAAGTCACCCTCTCGGGTGACTTTTTGTGCTGTATGAGCAAAATTTTGGCTTATCTTTGTTCGATCTCGGTATAAGGACGGTTCGCGGCGCCGGCCTTGTATGCCGGACGGATGATTCTGCCGCCGGTCAGTATTTCCTCGATGCGGTGAGCACACCAGCCGGCGATCCGCGCCGTGGCGAACAGCGGGGTCAGCAGATCGTCGGGTATGCCGAGCATACTGTAAACAAACCCCGAATACATATCGACGTTAGCGCAGATCGGGATCGTAAGGTGCTTCCTTTCCATAATGAGCGGTATGCCGAGCCGCTCAACGGACTCCAGTATGCGGAAATCCTCACTGAGCCCCTTCTCCTCAGCCATTGTGCGCGCGTATTTTTTGAGAAGCACGGCTCTCGGGTCGGAGATCGTATAGACCGCGTGACCGAGACCGTAGATCTTGCCGCTTCTGTCGCCCGCCTCGCCGTCGAGCAGCTTAACAAGATAGTCCTTGAGCGCACCATCGTCGGCGGGGTTGGATACGTTTGCCTTTATATCGAGGAACATATCCTTTGCCGCCTTCGCCGCGCCGCCGTGCAGCGGGCCCTTGAGAGAGCCGACCGCCGCCGCAATCGCCGAATAGGTATCGGTTCCGGTGGAGGACAGCACACGGCAGGAGAATGCCGAGTTGTTGCCCGCGCCGTGCTCGGCGTGGAGAATGAGCATAAGGTCGAGAAGCCTCGCCTCCTCCCCGGTATAGCTCTTATCCTGACGGACTATGCGGAGAAAGTTTTCGGAAACGGAGAGATTTTCGCGCGGAACGTGGATATAAAGGCTCTTACCGTCGTAATAGTGGCGCTTGACGGCATATGCGTTCGCCACAATGACAGGGAAACGACCTATAAGCTCAATGCACTGGCGAAGAATGTTCTCAATCGACGTATCGTCAGGATTGTCATCATAAGAATAGAGCGCGAGAACGCCGCGCGCGAGCTTGTTCATAATGTTGCGGCTCGGCGCCTTGATGATCATATCCTCCGTAAAGCCGTCCGGCAGGTAACGCGCCTGCGACAGAATGGCGTCGAATTTCTCCAGCTCCTCCGGAGTCGGCAGCTCGCCCATAAGCAGAAGATACGCGACCTCCTCGTAGCCGAACTTGCCGCTCTTTGCGTGACTGTCGACTATCTCCTCAACGTCATAGCCGCGGTAATAGAGCTTTCCGGGCATGGCGATCGGCGCGCCGTCCATCACCATATAGCCCATAACGGAGCCGACCTTGGTGACGCCGGCTATAACTCCGGTGGAGTCGGCGTTGCGCAGGCCGCGCTTGATGTTGACCGTGCTGTACTTCGAGTAATCGATAGCGTATTTTTCGGCAAGATCCTGCGAGAATGATGCGACGTATTCGTGAACGAGCTTCTCGGATAAACTGCTCATGGGAAAAACCTCCGGGCTTTGATTGAGTGAATTATAACGCTATACTAAAGAAAATGCAATAGCTTATCAAAAAAAGTGCATTTACGACAAAACGCTAAAGTGATTTTGCGGGATGACAAGTGCAATTTGCATTAAATTATAAAATATGTTGCAAAACTATTGCTATATTTATGCGAAAATGGTATACTGTTCAGCGCTATATAAAACGCGAATGAGGTGCGGATAAATGATTAAATTAACCTCTCATCCGGTCATGCTTACGGGCGGAGCTCCGGTACAGTGCGGGAAGAGCCCGCAGGGGCGCGAAAAAACGATGGCATATTCTGTCCTTCGCGCACACCACAGGGGCGGGGACGGCTTCAGGGTGAAATTTGACAGCCTTATCAGCCACGATATAACGTACGTCGGAATTATACAGACTGCCATGGCGTCCGGGCTTGAAAAATTCCCGGTGCCGTATGTGCTGACAAACTGCCACAACTCGCTCTGCGCGGTCGGCGGAACTATCAACGAGGACGACCACGTTTTCGGGCTTTCCGCGGCTAAAAAATTCGGCGGGATCTACGTTCCGGCGAATCTCGCCGTTATCCACCAGTACGCGAGGGAACGCCTTGCCGGGTGCGGCAGGATGATACTCGGCTCTGACTCCCATACCCGCTACGGTGCGCTCGGAACTCTCGGCGTCGGCGAGGGCGGGCCGGAGATCGTGCGCCAGCTTCTGGAGAATACCTATGATATTGCCGAGCCGGAGGTAGTGCTCGTCTGGCTCACCGGCACGCCGGCTCACGGCGTCGGCCCGCACGACGCAGCGATAGCGCTCTGCGGCGCGGTCTACGAGCGCGGCTTTGTAAAGAACAAGATCCTCGAATTTGCCGGACCCGGCGTCTCGGCGCTTCCGATGGATTACCGGATCGGCATCGACGTAATGACTACGGAGACAGCCTGCCTTTCATCTATATGGACAACTGACGAAAGAGTGAGGGAATACCTCACGCTCCACGGCAGACCCGAGGCTTACCGCGCGATGGCTCCGGAGGAGGGCGCGGTGTACGACGCGATGATCGAAATAGATCTCTCTTCGCTCGAGCCGATGGCGGCGCTGCCGTTCCACCCCTCGAACGCCTGTACTCTGCGCGAGCTGATCGCAAACCCGGGCGATATTCTCCGCGAGTGCGAGAGGAAAAATCCGCGTCTGAGGCTCACGGATAAGCTTCAGGGCGGCAAGCTGAGCGTCAATCAGGGCATAATCGCCGGCTGTGCCGGAGGAATGTACGATAATCTCGCGGCGGCGGCATCTATACTCAAAGGACGCAGCACCGGAAACGGCGGGTTCAGCCTCTCGGTATACCCCTCGAGCGCGCCGCAGAATCTCGCGCTTATGCGCAGCGGAATCGCAGAGGAGCTGATGATGAGCGGCGCGGTAGTAAAGCCCGCGTTCTGCGGCCCGTGCTTCGGCGCGGGAGACACGCCCTCGAACGACGCCATCAGCATTCGCCATACCACCCGCAACTTCCCGAACCGCGAGGGCAGCAAGCCGGGCGAGGGTCAGATAAGCTCCGTTTTCCTCATGGACGCGAGGAGCATCGCCGCGACCGCGGCAAACGGCGGCGTGCTGACCTCGGCATCAGACGTTGATTACGAGGAGCCGCGCGGGGCCGGCTACATCTTTGACGGGACTATTTATTCAAAGCGCGTTTATGACGGCTGGGGCAGGGCAAACAGCGGGGAAAAGCTCATCTTCGGGCCGAATATCGTACCGTGGCCGTCGCTTCCGCCGCTTCCCGAAAATCTGCTTCTGCGCCTTGACAGCGTTATACGCGACCCCGTGACAACGACTGACGAGCTGATACCCTCGGGAGAGACTTCCTCCTACCGCTCAAATCCGCTTCGCCTCGCTGAGTTTACGCTCTCGAGAAGGGATCCGGGGTACGTCGGGCGGACGAAGGAGACAAGGACGATCGACCCGCAGGAAATACTGAAAAAAGCCGGTATCGACGGCGAAGCTCCCCTTGCCTCAGCAATTTATGCCATACTCCCCGGCGACGGAAGCGCAAGGGAGCAGGCGGCAAGCTGTCAGCGCGTGCTCGGCGGCGGCGCGAACATAGTGCGCGATTTTGCGACGAAGCGCTATCGCTCGAACGTAATAAACTGGGGTATGCTGCCGCTTTACTGCGACGGCGAATTTTCCGGAGAGGTCGGCGGATTTGTCTATCTTCCGGGCGTGAGAAAAATTATAGAGAGCGGAAGGACGGAGGTGCCGGGGGTGCTTATCTCCGGCGGGAAGAAGGAGAGCATCACCTTCAGACTGCCGCCGCTGACCGTGCAGGAGCGCGAAATACTGCTCGCCGGGTGCCTTATGAACTGGTATAAATCGAAAAAAGAGGGTTAATATGGAAAAAATCAGAATGCCCGTCCCGATCGTCGAAATGGACGGCGACGAGATGACGAGAGTTATATGGGCCGATATAAAAAGGCTCCTTCTTGAGCCGTATATAGAGCTGAATACCGAGTATTACGACCTCGGACTCCGGCACAGAGATGAGACGGGCGACAGCGTTACGCTCGAGGCGGCGGAGGCGATAAAGAGGCTTCACGTCGGCGTTAAGTGCGCCACGATAACGCCGAACAAGCAGAGAGTTGAAGAGTACGGCCTGCACGGACTGTGGAAGAGCCCGAACGCCACGCTTCGCGCCGCGCTTGACGGAACTGTGTTCCGTACTCCGATACTTACCAAGGTCGCAAGCCCCGTTGTAAAGACGTGGAAAAAGCCGATCACCATCGCGCGCCACGCCTACGGGGATATTTACAAGGCGACGGAGCTTCGCATACCCTGCGCCGGAAGGGCGGAGCTTGTGTTCACCGGCGAGGACGGCAAGGAGAAGCGCGAGCTTATATACGATTTTGCCGGTCCCGGTATTTTGCAGGGAATGCATAACCGCGACGACTCCATAGTATCCTTTGCCCGCGCGAGCTTTGCATACGCGCTTTCGCTTGGGCAGGATCTGTGGTTTTCCTGCAAGGATACGATCTCCAAGCAGTATGACGGCGAATTCCGCGATATTTTCCAGCGGGTCTATGACGAGGAGTACAGGGCGGAGTTTGAAAAGGCCGGTATCACCTACTTCTATACGCTTATCGACGACGCCGTAGCCCGCGTTATCCGCTCTGAGGGCGGCTTTGTCTGGGCGCTCAAAAACTATGACGGCGACGTTATGAGCGACATGGTGTCGACGGCTTACGGCTCGCTTGCGATGATGACGAGCGTTCTCGTTTCGCCGGACGGCAACTTTGAGTACGAGGCGGCACACGGCACCGTGACGCGCCACTGGTATCGCTATCAGGCCGGCGAAAAGACGAGCACTAACCCCGTAGCCACGATTTTCGCCTGGAGCGGAGCGCTCAGAAAGCGCGCCGAGCTCGATTCAAACGCGCCGCTTGCATCCTTTGCGGATAAGCTCGAGACCGCGACGATCGGAACCATCGAGTCCGGCTTCATGACGAAGGATCTCGCGCTGATTGCCGAGGGAGCCGGGGCGAAGGTGCTGAATACAACGGAATTTCTTGAGAAAATCGCAGAAAAGCTGTAACAATCCGGCATTGCGGCACCACCGGATTTATAAAAAAGCCACACGAGGTTGAACTCCATGCCGTTGAGGAAGAAGTGCTTATCCGGCAAAAGGAGCTTTCTCGCCGCCCTCGAAGCCTGCCTCGCAGGACATACAAAATAATAATACGCCGCCCTCGGCTTGAGGACGGCGCTTTCTGCGTGATGGAGGTGCGTGTTGCAATTTCTCAGCTTTTGTGCTATGATACGGATAAAAAGGGAGGAGAGGGAATGAAAGGCTTTTGTGAGAAAAAGTTCGGCTCAATGTTTCTCTCCGGCACGTTTACAAAGGCGGTCATGTACCTCATGCTCCTTTGCGACAGCATCGTTGCCGGATATTTTATCGGTGAGTCGGGCGTTGCGGCGATTAACGCAATAACGCCGGTGACCGGTATAGTGACCTTCTTCGGCGACCTCGTCTCAACGGGCGTGGGCATAGTTTATACAAGAGAGGTCGGCGCGATGAGAAAAGCGCGCGCTGACGAGATTTACAGTCAGGGGCTCATCGTCAGCACCGGCATCGGACTTATCTCGGCTCTTACGATATTTCTCATTCAGAACGTCTATTTCAGCGCAAACGGCATTACGGGCGACATTCTCGCAAACGCGCTCGAATACTACCGCTTTGTTCCGATAAACGCGTTCCTCACCATCGTAATCTTCTATCTTGAGCAGATGGTGTACTCCGACGGCGACGAGCTGTGCAACAACATCTGCTACGGCTTCCAGATCGGCGGAAACGTCATTCTCTCCGTAATTCTGACGCGCTTTCTCGGTATGACGGGCATCATACTCGGCTCAGTCATCGGCAACGCGCTCGGTATTCTCGTCTGCTTCTGGCATTACTTCCGCAAGGGCAACTCGCTCCGCTTTGTGTGGCACCTGAAATTCAGCGACTTCCTGCTCACCTCGCGCTACAGCATAGTGGACTCCTCGGTCTACCTCTGCTGGGCGCTGATGGACTACGTTATGATAGGCTTCGTCTCCAGGCATTACGGCGAGCCGGGACTCGTCACGCTTGCCGTTGTAGTCAGCCTTATTGAATTCGGCGTAGTTCTTGACGGCGTCGGTATGGCGATGCAGCCGCTTGTCGGAACATACTTCGGAGAGAGGAATCACCGGCTCATCAAGAGAGTAATGAAGTCAGCCGTAAAGGCGGCGCTTATCGAGGGCGTTATCGCAACGGCGCTCATATGGATATTCCCGGCGCAGTTCTGCGCGCTCTTCGGCATCTCCGGAGGCGAGACGCTCGCGCCGTCGATAACTGCCATCCGTATCGTGTCGCTGGGCTTTACCTTCTGCAGCGCGGTGTCGCTCATGACCTCTTATTATATGCTCATCGACCGCATAGGCATGGCGACAGGCTTTGCCTGCCTCCAGAACGGGCTGATGTACATAGCTTTGCCGATGCTCTGCGGCACGCTGTTCGGCATAAACGGAATGTGGGCGGGCTTTGCAATCTCACCGGTGCTGACGCTTATCTGCTCACTCGGCTTTGTGCGGCTGAGATTCGGAAAGGACAATTTCCCGTACCTGCTGGGAGATATGGACTCGGAAATCGAGGTCATGGACGATACGCTTACTTCCGGCAGCGCGGCTGCCCTCTCCCGAAAGGTCGAGGAGAGCCTTTTATCGCACGGCTTTCCGAAGGCGCAGGCAAGCCGCGCGGCGCTCTTTGTCGAGGAGATAGGTATGACGATCCTCGACACAAACAAATCGGCAAAGAAGCCGGTGCTTATAGAGCTGTCGCTGATTTATGAGGATGGCTCGGTGCTCGTAATCGAGCGCGACTCGGGCGAGCTCTTCGACCTGACCGATCCGGACGCGAAAATCACGGGACTCAGCAGCTTCCTTCTGAGCGGGCTTATGGAAGCGCACAAGGAGAAGGCGTATCTTGTAACAACGGGCTACAACAGAAATATGATCCGCTTTTCGCAGAGTGAACCCCTGCAATAACCTGATCACAACGGCAGCGTTACCGCAAAGGTGCTGCCGTTATTTTTTTCGCTCCTGACGTCTATGCTCCCGCTGTGAATATCGACGATGCGCCGGACGAGGGCGAGCCCGAGACCGTTGCCCTCGGTGGCGTGGCTTGTGTCGCCCTGATAGAACTTCCTGAATATGCTTTTTATCGTCTCTTCATCCATTCCGCAGCCGGTGTCGGTTACGGAAACAACGGCGCTGCCGCCGAGCTTTTTGACGGACAGCGTTATTTTGCCGCCATCCGGCGTGAACTTCACGGCGTTGGAGATGAGATTTGACCATACTATGCCGAGCATTTCGCGGTCAGCACTGATGAAAACACCGTCGTCAAGGTCGGTTTCTATTTCGAGATTCTTTTCCTCCCAGCGCGGCTCGAACTCGAGCATGCTCTCGCAGACCTGCTCCGCCAGGTCGAAGCGCGTTTTCTCGGGAAAGATCTGCTGATTTTCAAGCTTGTTGAGCTTCAGAATATTTGTTATCAGCGCACTGAGACGATGCGTCTCGGCGCTTATTTTTTTTGCGTATTCAATGCGCATATTATCTTCAAGTCCGGCGCTCTGGAGGAGCGTGGCGTAGTTTTGCAAAACCGAGATCGGCGTTTTCATCTCGTGCGAGACGTTGGAAATGAAATCGGTGCGGAGAGTTTCAACAGAACCGAGCTCCTCGGTCATCTTGTTTATGCCGTCTATGATGCTGCCGTACTCGTAGGCGTTGCCGACGCCCTTTTTGTCGATGCGGGAGGTGAGATCGCCGGCTGTCACGCGGTCGATGCCGTCCTGAATCTTCTTCACCGGCTCGTCGATCATCTTTTTGCGGCGGTGATTGTCGATAAACCAGAGAAGAAGCGTCATCGCGACGGCGTTCGCGCCGGTTATGAGCGCGGCGAAGCGTATATTTTCGATGTGCATGAACAGC
Organism: Oscillospiraceae bacterium; assembly: GCA_017439425.1. Lineage (GTDB taxonomy): Bacteria > Bacillota > Clostridia > Oscillospirales > Oscillospiraceae > RUG626. The sequence continues at coordinate 22,030 of JAFSJE010000068.1, read as the reverse complement.
AGAAAGTTCACCGTCAGAAACGCCGCGACGATGAATAGATACATAAAGAGCCTGCCTAAATCCCGAAGCTTTCTCATTTTATCACCGCCTTGTAGCCGAGACCGTGGACGGTCTGGATCTCAAAATCATCGCAATGAGCGAGCTTCGTGCGCAGCTTTGTGATGTACACGTCGACAACTCTCGGGCCGGAATCACTCTCCGCGTCCCAGAATTCCTCCATAAGCTGTGTGCGCGTGAAGGTCTTTTTCGGGTAGGAGAGGAGCTTGTACAGGAGGTTGAATTCGCGCACTGTGAGCGGTATATCCTCACCGCCGAGGGTGGCGCTGTGCTCATCCATATCGAGCGTGAGCGCGCCGACCTCAAGCTTGCGGCTGCGCGCGATCCGGCTGCGCCGCAGGAGCGCGTCAATGCGGAGAATGAGCTCGTCAAGATCGATGGGCTTTACCATGTAGTCGTCTATTCCGAGCCTGAAACCCCTGCGCTTCGACTCAAAATCGTCCCGCGCGGTCATAAATAGAATCGGAATGTCGCTGTTCAGCTCGCGGACGGTTTTTGCAAACTCAAAGCCGTCGATCCCGGGCATCATAATGTCTGAAATGATGAGGTCGAACATATTGGCGTACATCTCGTTATAGGCGTCATTCGCGCACGGCGCGCCGATAGCCTCAAAACCGTTCTGAGCGAGATATGCGCAGACGGTGCGGTTAAGCTCCGCATTATCCTCCACGACGAGTATCTTGAACATGGTAAATCCCCCCTGTGAGCTGTTTCAGTGAGGATTATAGCACAGAATTGTTTTAGTTTTGTTAAAGTTTTAAAATTTTACGCCGTTATTTCTGTTGACACGATGTCAACAACCTGCTATAATAGCCGTGCTGACACGATGTCAGCAATAAACGTATGAGGTACTGCCATGATTAAAGGATCGACGGAGCTGATAGCCGGCCGCAGGGAGGAGATCATCAACGCCTGCGAGGAGCTGTATAAAACGAGAAGCTTCAAGGAAATAACTCTGAAGGACATAGGGAACGCCGTGCCGTTCTCACGGCCTACGATCTACAATTACTTTCAGACGAAGGAAGAAATCTTTCTTGCGCTTTTTGAGCGGGAGTATGAGCGCTGGAACGAGGAGCTTACCGGGATTTTGAATTGCGACGGAGAGGTAAATCTGACGGAGGCAATAGCCGGCTCGCTCGCAAAGCGCGGTCAGCTTCTGAAGCTTCTGAGCATGAACAACTACGATATGGAGGCGTCGAGCAGACAAGAAAACCTTGTATCCTTCAAAAAAGCCTACGGCCGCTCCATGGAGCTTGTGAGCGAGCTTCTCAGAAAGTACCGCCCTGAAATGGGGGAGAGCGAGAGAGCAGGCTTCATTTATATGTTCTTCCCGTTTATGTTCGGCATCTACCCCTACACCGCCGTGACGGATAAGCAGAAAACGGCTATGGACGACGCGGGGATAGACTACGTTTACCAGTCTGCCTATGAGCTGACGCTCAGCTTTCTTAATAGACTATTATCTGAAAAGGAGAGTTCAAAATGAATAATTTACCGAAAATCGCGCTTGGCGCATGGGCTTGGGGCAACGACGGCACCTTCGGCGGCGACCTCACAGCCGACTCGCTCCGCCCTGTTTTTGACAAGGCTATGGAGTGCGGACTCAACCTCTGGGACACCGCCTATGCCTACGGAATGGGCACCTCTGAAAAGGTGCTTGCGGGCTTTTTGAAGGGCAGAGCGCGAGAGGGCTATTTTGTGTCGGATAAGTTCACACCCCAGTGCGCAAACGGCAGGGAAACCGCGATGGCGGATATGATCGAAATGCAGCTTGAGCTTATGGAGCTTGACCGCTTCGACGTCTATTGGATACACAACGTATGGAACGCACCCCATTGGACGGAGGAGCTTGCGAAGTACTATGAGGGCAGGGACAATGTGCCGATGCTCGGAGTATCAAACCACAATCTCGCGGAAATAAAGGAGGCAAACGAGATCCTTAAGGCTCACGGACTGAAGCTCTCCGCCGTTCAGAACCACTATTCACTTATAAACCGCTCATCTGAGGAGTCCGGCATACTCGATTACTGCAAGGAAAACGGCATAATCTTCTTCTCCTACATGGTGCTGGAGCAGGGCGCTCTCAGCGGAAAATATGATACTTTTCACCCGATGCCCGCCTCCTCCGACAGAGCCGCAACCTATAACCCTGTACTCGGCAAGCTTGAGGTTCTGAACGCCGCACTGAAAAAGCTCGCGGATAAATACGGCGTCGGCACGGCGCAGATACCGGTTGCGTGGGCTATCGCAAAGGGAACGCTGCCTATAATCGGCGTTACGAAGGTCAGCCACGTTGAGGACGCGGCAAAGGCGGCTTCCGTTACGCTTACCGACGAGGAGGTTTCGGAGCTTGAAAGAATAGCCGACAGCCTCGGTATAAATGCAATTCGCTTCTGGGAAAAGGAGATGAAATAACATGGCAAAGAAGAATATCGGCGCGACTCTGGCTCTCTATCCGAGCCCCGTTATAGTGGTCGGCGCTATGGTAGAGGGCAAGCCGACGTGGACGCTTGTCGCACACGCAGGCACTGTGGCGCACAGCCATCTTATGGTGTCGCTCGTTCAGGCGCATTTCATTAACAAGGGTATCCGTGAGACAAAGAAGCTGTCGGTCAATGTCGTGGACGAATCCTGGCTCAGCCAAGCCGACAAAATGGGAACGATAAGCGGAAACAAGACCGATAAGTCCGAAGCCTTTAAGTGGACGATGGGCGAAAACGGCGCGCCGCTTATAGACGACGCAAAGGTCTCCATCGAGTGCGAGGTCGACGGCAACTACGAGCTTGAGCACTTTGATAACTTTATCTGCAGGATTCTCGCAACCTACGCTGACGAGAGCGTGCTCAACGAGAAGGGCAAGATAAACTACCACGTTTTCAAGCCGGTGCTTTTTGAGTTCCCGACCTATGAGTATTTTGTCACCGGCGGCAAGGTCGGCGACTGCGGAAGGATGGGCTGAAAATGGGAGAAAGGATAGTACAGACTGCCGGAAGAGCGCAGCTCGGAGAGTTTGCGCCCATGTTTGTCCACCTCAATGACGATGTTCTGTTCGGCGAGGTATGGAACGACGAGGCAATCGACGTAAAAACAAGGTGCATTGTCACAGTCGTGGCCCTTATGGCTTCAGGCATCACCGATTCATCGCTCCTTTATCATTTGCAGAACGCAAAGGCTCACGGCGTAACGAAGGATGAGATCGCCGCAATAATCACCCACGCTGCGATGTATGTCGGCTGGCCCAAGGGCTGGGCGGTGTTCAGACTGGCTAAAGAGGTCTGGGGCGAGGATTGAGCGATATGAAAAAAGCATTGACACTTATTTTAGCGCTCGTTATGATTATGAGCTTTGCCGCTTGTGCGGCGAATGAACCGGAAAAAGAAGCACAGCCGCAGGAAACTGTCACGGAAGCGCCCAAAACGGAAGTGCCTGCTGCGGAAAACGAAGAAGAGCCTCAGTCCGAGAGTGCTGCCAAGCCGGAGCCTTCGGTAGAGAAGCACAGCGAGGTACTTGTAGTTGTGTTCTCAGCCACCGGCACCACAAAGGGCGTGGCGGAGAAGATTGCCGCCATCGAGGGCGCTGACATTTACGAAATCAAGGCGGCTGAGGAATACACCGACGCCGACCTCAACTGGAGCGACCGTAACAGCCGCTCTACAAAGGAGCAGAACGACTCCGGCGTTCGCCCGGAGATCGGCAGCGAGGCAATTTCTCTCGACGGCTATACGAAAATCTACGTCGGCTACCCCATCTGGTGGGGAGAGGAGCCGAGAATCATGGATACCTTCGTGGAGAACTTTGATTTTGAGGGCAAAACCGTGATTCCGTTCTGCACCTCGTCCTCCAGCGGCATCGGCAGGAGCGGGAAAAACCTCGCCGAGAACGCCGGAAGCGGCAGCTGGCTTGAGGGTAAGCGCTTCTCCGGCGGCGTTTCAGAGGACGAGCTGAGAGCGTGGATTGAAACGCTCAAATGAAAAATCTGAAGCTCTGCATTGACGCGCTTTTATGCGCTCTCTTAATGCTCCTCATGGCGTATCAGGTGACGGGCGAAGTGCTGCACGAGTGGTTCGGCGTCGCAATCGACGTCACGCTCATAGTCCATCACGTTCTGAACCGCAAATGGTACTCCTCGCTGTTCAAGGGCAGGTACACCGCCTATCGCATCGTTCTCACCGCGGTAAATACGCTTCTGCTTGCCTCGATTGCACTGACCGCGCTCTGCGGTATGGCGATGAGCACCCACGCTCTGCCTTTCCTCTACGGCCTTCTGCCCGTTTCCTTTGCAAGGCAGTTTCACCTTGCGATGAGCTACTGGTCGTTCATTCTTATGGGACTGCACCTCGGTCTGCACGTTCCGGCAATGACCGCAAAGCTCGGAAAAAGAACAAAAACCGCCCTTGCGGTGGCGGCGGCGGTGGTCGCGTGCGCAGGTCTGTGGGTATTTGCACAGAGCGGGATAGCGGATTACATCCTCTTCCGCACGCCCTTTGCCTGCTTTGACTACGATAAGCCGGCGGCGCTCGTTTTCGCGGAGAACCTTTCGATGATGACGCTTTTTGCCTTTACAGGCGGCGCGTGTGCCCGCGTCTTGCGCAAAAGCCGTTGATGTGCTAATATAAATCCGAAAGACATTCAGCAAAGGAGAAAACTCTATATGAAAAGAAAGCTGATCGCTCTGCTTTTAGCTCTGACTCTCTGCCTTCCTCTGACCGTTCCGGCGGGAGCGGCAGGTGAGAAATGGTACTCCGGCGCCGTACAGTGGGCGCAGGAGCGCGGTATGATAACGGCGGAGGCGGATGCAGACGAAGCAGTAACGGCGGAAGAGCTGAGCGCGATGCTGTCTGCACTGACCGGCGGCGAAAAGACCGGTGACAGCGGGGCTTTGACGCGCATTGAGGCGGTCAGAATGCTGTCTGAAGCGCTGAGCGCGCAGCTTCCGACGGTGACCTGGCACCCGTTTACAGACTCGGATGCTTCAGAGACGGCGCTCTCGTGGGCTTGGATGGACGGAGTTGTGCTTGGCGTGGGCGGCAGCGCCTTCGCGCCGGAGGCTCCCTGCACCCGCGCGCAGGCGGTCACGATGCTCTGGCGCTGGGCGCAGAGGCACCCGGACTACGCGCTCTCGTCGGTATATACGATTGATTCGCAGAGCATCGGCCTTGCGGGTATAGGCAACGCCCGCGAGCTCGGCGGCTATGTTATGCAGGACGGCAGAACTGTGAAGCGCGGAGTTCTCCTTCGCACTGCGAAGCCCGCGGACGGCACCGGGGAGGATCTTAAAAAGCTCACTGAGGTCTATCACCTTGCGGAGTTTGCCGACTTCCGCATGGAGAGCGAGGTCACGCAGGCTCCGGAGCCGGAGCTTGAGGGCGTAGTGAACCGCTGGCTGCCTATTATGGATATGGAGCTGCTCGCGCATCGCAGCGCGGATATGATGAAGAGCCTTCAAGAAAAGGGCGTTGACTACGCAGCCGCAGACTCGGTAACGAAGCTGCTTGCCGCCGTGGACTCCGGCATTGTGAGCGAAAATATGTACGTCGAATTTCTCGCGGGAAAGACCGGAAAAGAGAATTACCGCAAATTATTTGAGGATCTTCTGGCGCTTCCCGAGGGACAGAGCCTCCTTTTCCACTGCACGCAGGGCAAGGATCGCACCGGAGTTGCCTCAATGCTTATACTCTCGGCTCTCGGCGCCGACGAGGAAACGATCATGCGCGACTATCTGCTGACTAACGATTTTAACTCCCGCAGGATCGCAGGCGAGCGGAAGATGCTCTCTGAGAGCGGGATCCCGGCAGAAAAGCTCGACCGGTATCTTATCGCGATGGACGGGGTCAATCCTGTTCTTATGAAGAACGCGCTCCGATGGCTCGAAGAGAATTACGGCGGCGCGGAGGGCTATCTCACGCAGGAGCTGGGGCTCGACGAGGCGAGGATAACGCTTCTGCGCGATAAATTTCTTGAAACGCCGGCGGCGTGAAAAACGGCTCAATGCGTAGACTTTGTCTACGCATCGAACATATTTTGCGCTTTGAGAGCGCAAAATATGACGCCTGCGGGCGGGTGATGCGACGTGAAGGGGCCTCTCGGCCGGCCCCTTCACTAAAACCCCGCCTCCTATATCCAACGCTTTTTCCTTTTTGTCTACAGTCTGAAGCTCCCCTACCTTTCCGGAAGGGGAGCCCGTTGTTTATTCGTCTTTTCCGACCCATGTATGCTCGTAGTCCTCTATTATCCAGTCCTCGACCCTGACCGCAACCTGATAGTGATCCTCGTAGACGATCTCGCCGGGGGTGTTGGTGTAGACGACGTAGTAGGGGTGATTGTACCTGTCGAGCAGCCACAGAGCCGGCCGGATCCACTTCATCATCTCGCCCGAGTTCTCGGTCTTGAAGAAGCAGACCACCTTCTCCTTGTTCATGCACTGAGGCGGGAAGGGCAGATTCTCGGCAAACCATGCGTCTATCTCCTTGAAGAGCTCCGCATCCTCACCGTCCATAACATCGTCCTGAATGAGCTTCCAGCACATACTGAAAACGCCCTTTGCGTACATAGTCGCGGCGGCAAGCTCGCGGCCCTGAATGCGAACGTATTTGTAATCCATCGAAACGCCTCCTTTTCAGATAGTATATCTGAAAAACAGCGCAAATTCAATAGCTTTCGCAGGCTCTTGCTATGGGAAAATATTTGGAGTATAATCAGAGAAACGGAGGTGCGGCGATGACAGGAACTGTAAATACCGCGCGCTTTTCGATGGACTATCTGAAATTCGGAAGCGGGCGGGAGGCGCTTGTGATAATCCCGGGACTTGGTGTAAAGAGCGTTATGCTCTCGGCAAAGGCGGTCGAGTCGGCGTACTCTCTTTTTGCGGAGGAGTACACGGTGTATCTCTTTGACCGGAGGAGAGAGCTTCCGGAGGAGTACACGATTTCGGATATGGCGGAGGACACCTATGAGGCGATGCGCGCGCTCGGGCTGCGCTCAGCGAACATTTTCGGAGCGAGTCAGGGCGGTATGATAGCGCTCGCACTTGCAATATCGCACCCGGAGGCGGCGGATAAGCTTATCCTCGGCTCAACGACGGCGCGGGTCACACCCGAGCGCTTTCGCGCGTTCGCGGAGTGGATAGCTCTTGCGGAGGCGGGCGACGCCGAGGCGCTGTGTCTCGACTTCGGAAGGAGGGTCTATCCCGAAAAAATATTTGAAGCCTCGCGCTCCTTCCTCAGAGAGCTTGCAAAGGGCGTTACGGATGTGGAGCTTGCGCGGTTTGTTAAGCTTGCAGAAACGATGGAGGGCTTCGACGCCGCGGACAGACTTGGTGAAATAATCTGCCCGGTCATGTGCGTCAGCTCACGCGACGACGGCGTGTTTGGAGAGGGCGCTGAGAGCGAGATCGCCGAAGCGCTCGGCGGCAGGGACGGCTTTGAGCTGTATTTTTACGATGGCTTCGGCCACGCCGCCTACGATACCGCGCCGGACTACAAGGCGCGGATAATGGCATTCCTGAAAGGGAATGCGGGCGTTAAGCTTGTAAGTAAGGTGTGAGCAAATGTCATACGCACGTCTACCACGTCACCCACGTCTACCACGTCTACCACGTCACCCACGTCACCCACGTCTACCACCCCTACTAATAATATAGAGTAAGTAATAGTAAGTAGGGATTGTAGGGGAGGTAGGGAAGGTAGGGGTGGTAGGGGTTGTAGGGGTGTTTTTACACTCTTACAGTCATTCGGGCGGGTGCGCTCAACGCCCCTGTAAGAATTGTAATTGAATAACTGATCCCCGGTTCAGGCGAACCGGGGATTTTTCATCTTGTGCTTTGCCGGAATATCGGTGAGCACCTGACGTACACCGTGGTGTATGGCCGGCCCGGGCTGACTATCCGCGCTGAGAGCGTATCCGCGGCGAGGCGGCCGATGTCGGTGCTCGGTATCTGCGCCGTTGTGAGCGCAGGCTCGACCATAGCCGACTCCATAGAGCCGTCGAAGCCCGTGACCATCTTCTCCTGCGGTACCTGGCAGCCGAGCTTTTTGAGCGCAGCCATGAGGTGGATGGCGAGATAGTCGTTCGCGCACACGAAGGCGTCGGGCATTTTATCCATCGCCGACAGCCTGCCTTCGAGCCATTCAACGTCGCCGTAGCACTCGCCGTCCGGGTCGAGAATGCACTGAGCGCGGTCTATAATAATGCCGGCACGCCCGAGCGCAACGCGGCAGCCTATCCAGCGCTCATAGAAGCTGTTGCAGTGCTCAATATCTCCGACAAAGCCTACTGAACGCGCTCCGGCAGAAATGAGCCTGTCAACGAGCGCGAAGACCGACGCGGTGTTCTCCATCGAGATAAAATCGCAGTTCTTGACCGCCTCGTTAATGTGCGCGTACCCGTCGACGAAAACAGTCGGCTTGCCGAGTGAGCAGATCATCTCGACGTAATCGCGGTCAAACAGCTCAATGCCGAGTATGCCGTAGGTATCGTCGAGAGCAAAGTGCGGCGGGAGCGACTTTGCGCGGATCTCGCCGGGGGAGATCTCGTACATCTTGAGAGTGTAGCCCGCGCGGGAGATCTGATCGGTAAAGCTCGTTATGAAAAACGCGCCGAAATTGTGGCTCAGAAGCTTGTGCTGAGTTAAAAGCGCGATATTCTTCGCGGTATTTTCCTCCGGTTCGTCAGCTATTATCTGATTGTAGCCGAGCTCCTGCGCCTTCTGGAGCACCATTTTCCTTGTAGACTCGGGTACAGCGCCGCGGGAGTTAAAAATCTTTGAGACAGTATTTCTCGACAGTCCGCAGGCGGCGGCTATATCCTGCATGGTCACACGTTTACGAGCCATCGCTAAAAGCTCCTTTTGTATAATTCATTGTGTCTTACTATACCATATAATATAAGAAAAAGCAAGATGTGCAAAATGTAAACTTACAGACTCTGACTTATTCAAACTGCACAAGATAAAAACACATCTTTTATTCACAGCTACAAAATGTAAATGACAAACAGCACGACTTATTGACAATATGTAAAAAGAAAACTATAATTTGCATTGCAAGGTTTTACTGAAAAACTGCGCAGATTTACAAAATGTAAACTAAGACAGTATTGGAGGCCTTAATATGAAAAAGAGAATCGCGTTAGCTCTGTCTTTGCTGATCGTTCTGTCTGCGGCTGCCTGCTCAGCCGGAGGCGAAAACGGTGCGGCAACGGGAGCGGACAACACCGCGCCCGTAATCACCGGCGTTATCGACAAGTATATCGACGCCGGAGAGGTGTTCGACGCCTTCGAGGGCGTTGCCGCCACCGACAAGGAGGAGGGCGACATCACGAATATGATATACGTGCGCGCCGAGCCGGAGCTTAAGTTCCGCAACGGCAAGCTCAATCCGAAAAAGGGCGGCACCTACGAGCTTTTCTATACCGTGACCGACAAGGGCGGTCTGAGCTATGAGGTCGAATCGACCCTGACGATCTCCGCCGCTATCGGCGAGCCGGAGGTATATAAGCAGTTTGATTTCTCCACACAGACCGTCACCGAGACCTTCGGCTGGGAGGCGAGAATCGGCGAGGCGGCGAGTGCGAAGGCTGAGCTGAGAGAGGGCTCCTACGTCTTTGACATCGCAAATGCCGGAGCCGGCGACGGCGATATCCAGCTTGCGTTCTCCGGGCTTGACCTCATCGAGGCGCAGTACCGAGTCAAGGTCTGGGCAAAGTCCACTGCTGATACTTACGCCCACCTCATCGCCCGCAACGAGCGCGCGGAGGGCTGGGAAGCCCTGGGCGCCGTATGGAATCAGCGCATCGGAGCGCACGTCGCGCCCATAGTGCTCGACTTCACCTCCGGCGGCAGGGGCAGCGCAGAGCTTCTTCTGAACCTCGGCAAGATCACACCGAATCCCGATAACCCCGCCGACACAACGCCCGAGAACTTCACTGTTATGATCGACAAGATAGAGCTTTACGAGATCACCGGCGACGAGAGCGAGGTGCCGGTATTCAACGCAGACTTCACATCAGGCAGGGGACTGAACCTCGTCACGAGCGACGGAGCGAAGGCTGAGGCTGTCTATGAAAACGGCGAGGCGATCGCGAACATAACCTCCTATCCGAACGGCGGAGGGATATGGAGCGTTAAGGCGAATCTCTCCCTCGGCGGAAACAAGATCGAGAGCGGAAACAAGTACTATTACCGCTTTGTGATGAACTCCGAGAACGCGCAGAACGGCGAGGCGCTCGTTGAGAGCGACTCGAGAGAGTGGCAGGCGAGAGCACACTTCAACGGCTTTGCCGCACCCGCCGGAGAGGACTTTGAGATAAGCGGCGTGTTCACCGCAGAGACCGATATCTCCGACCCCGTAATCCGCCTCCAGATCGGAAACGCGGCGGAGGGAGTGACATCGAACAGGATAACCTTCAAGAGCGTTGAATTCGGACTTGTCGAGGGCGACAGAAGGGTTGACAAGACCACGTACACATGGATGGCGTTCGGCGGCGACAGCGATAACAGCTTAAATCCTGAGCATCCGTGGGTGACCTTCAACGCCACCGACGACGATAACGACCGCGGCGTCGGCACTGTCTACGCCGAGAACGGCAGCTTCTTCTACCGCATTGACGACGCCGGAACCGTTGACTGGCACAATAAGCTCGTCGCCGGCTACCGCGAGAATCCCCTGAAGCTTGAGGGCGGCAGCTACTACACCGTCGAGATAACCGCGAAGGCCGACAAGCGCGTTTCCTGCAACTTCATTCTGAACCCCATAGGCTCGTGGGATCCGAGAATCAACGAGGTTATGGATATCGCCACCGAGGCGAGAACGTTCACGTTCAGCACCGACAGACCCGTAAGCTCCGATATGGACTTTGAGATGCTCTTCCAGTTTGGCTCCGAGGCCACCGCCGCGCTCGGCGACGTGACCGTCGAGCTTACGAACGTAACCATCTATCAGCAGAAGGTTCTTTAATGGAGGTCACTATGAAAAAGAGAATGACAGCGTTTCTATTGGTAATTGCCCTCGCGCTCGCACTCTGCGCCTGCGCAAAGAAGGCTGAGGACGGCGAGGAGTTCAAAAAGGTCGACGGAGAGACCGACTTTTCCGCGATAACCGACCCCGAGGACATGGAAAAGGAGTTTACCTACAAGGGCTACTTCCTGCCGGCCGCCTACGGCCCCATTCAGGCTTACGTCGGAGATACGATGCCCTACTACGAGGACGGCACATATTACATCTACTACCTCAAGCAGGGCGCCGACAGCTATAACCACTCCATCTATCTCACACAGACCACCGATTTTGTAAATTACACCGAGACCGAGGACGTTATCATCGAGTCCAACTACGACGGCGGTCAGGACGGCTGGGTCGGCACCGGCTCGGTGGTCAAGGTCGGAGGCAGATATCTATTCTTCTACACCGGACACCACTCCTCGGATTACGCTGAGTACAAGGAGAAGATCCTCGTAGCCGAGGGCACGAGCCTCACCTCCTTCACGAAAAAGACCGACTGGGAGCTTATCCCGCCGGAGGAGCTCGGACAGAAAAACGACTTCCGCGACCCGCAGGCATACGTCGATGAGGCGACCGGCAACATTATCCTTACCGTCACCGCCTCGCAGGGCGGAGTCGCGAGGATACTCAAGTTCACGCTGAGTCCTGACCTCTCGAGCGCGACCTACGACGGCGTTATCTTCACCGACCCCACCGGGCGCTTCTGGAATCTCGAGTGCTCCGATACCTTCAAGCTCGGAGATAAGTACTACATAACCTACTCCGGACAGGACGATACGCTCTGGTACGCGATGAGCGACGCGCCCTATGGCCCCTACGGCGACGCCTGCCGCCTCGACGCCAAGCTCTTCTACGCGGCAAAGCACGTTGAGGGCAAGGACGGCACATATATGGTCGGCTGGGCAAGACGTTCCGAGTATGCGGACGATACCGAAAGAGTTGCCGCGTGGGCGGGCAATATGGCTGTTCAGAGGCTCTGCCGGAACGCCGACGGCACGCTCTATCTCGCACCCGCGGACTCTATCGCCGCGCAGTACACTGTCCGCAGAGAGCTCAATATCGACAGCATGAGCGCGACCATAGCCTCCGGCTCGAAATACTCCTACACTGATGTGTTCACCGCCTACGAGAGCTTCATGCTCAAGGGCAGCTTCAAGTTCGACGGAAACGGCGACTTCGGCCTTGCCTTCGACTACAACGGAGAAAAAGAGAGCTACAAGCTCATCACGCTGAGTCCCTCCGAGGGCACGCTCAGCCTCTCGTTCAACGAGGGACTTACCCCCGTTACCGAAACCCTCGCCGCGCTTGAAAAGGGCAGGGAGTACACCTTCACATACATTCAGGAGGGCAGCGTCGGCACGTTCTACGTTGACGGCGTCGCGGCGCTCACAGTCCGCCTCTACGGCGTCGCCGGAAAGAGCGTCAGACTTTTCTGCGAGGAAAACACAGTCGAGTTTACCGGACTTAAGGAATACACGAGATAAAGATTCTGGAGGGCAATATGAAAAAGTTAAGTCGAATTCTTGCACTTTCGCTTGCCATAGTAATGATACTCTCAGGCTGCGGTGCGCAGACACAGGAGCCCGTTAAGACCGAGGAGCCGAACTCTCAGCCCTCGCAGACCACCCCCGCGCCAACGACCCCGTCAACACAGACTACTCCGACGACTCCCACAGAGCCGAAGACAGACGATACACAGTCCGTGCCGGCGATGAGCCTCGGCACAAAGGAGTATTCCTTTGAAAACGTCTCCAGCGCGGTGTTCAATACAAAGCTTGAGGGCGATTCTGTCGCCGCGACGAGCGAGGTTGTAAACGGAGCTTACAGAATCGCCGCCTCCAAGACCGACGGAGAATCGTGGCACCTGAAGCTCGAGAGCACGCTTGCGACAAATCCGGGCAGCACCTATCGCGTCACCTTTGATTTCGATTCCGATACCGCCGGAACGGTCAAGTTCGGCGATAATCAGAGCTTCACCATCGAAAAGGGCAAAAACACCGTAACCGGCACTTTCAAGGCGGACGGCGACAATAAGTACATCGACCTCCAGCTCGGCGCGCTCGCACCCTTTGTGATCGACCTCTATGAGATCAAGGTCGAGGAGTACGCGCCGGACGGCTCAGGCTCCACCGCCACCATCGGCGGCGCGCTCAGAGAGACCGTCACAGAGCAGCACGACGGCGGATACGAGGTACACCTCACCGCCGCCGAGACGGGCGCGAAGCTGAATATCGCTGCCGCTCCCGCCTCCGACAGAGGCGTCTGGAAAGCCAAGATGCTCATTAACACCGGCGCTGCCCTCGAGGCGGGCAAGACCTACCGCGTGAGCCTCAACGTAGGCGCTGAGAAGAGTCAGAGCGAGTATGAGGTCTGCTTCGACGGCACGTCTGAGAACGCCTACGGCGCGCTCTACGGGAGAAGCCTCACTGCGGGCGGCACTGACAGAATCGAATACCTCGTCACTCCGGAGAGATCCGCCGGCGAGCTTGTGCTTCGCCTCCAACTCGGCAAGACCAATTCTGCTTCCGGCAACGTCATCAGCGTTTCCGGTCTTAAGGTCGAGGAGGTCAACCTGAGCTACCGCAGCGTAATGTCTGCGATCACCTACGGCACCTTCGAGGCCGTGAGCGAGCAGCACGCGGATACATACACCCAGCGCCTTGAAAGAAACAGCGACAGCGCAGTGCTCAGGATAGACGCCGTTCCCGAAAAGGGAGAGGTCTATGAGTCGAAGCTCCTTATCCATACCGGCGTAACGCCCGAGGCGGGCAAGAGCTACGCCGTCAGCTTCTCCGTCGCCTCGGCTAAGGAGACGGAGTACGAGATTTCGTACAACAAGGCGTCCGAGGAGAAGGGCTACGGCGCTCAGTACGGCGAAAAGCTCGCTTCCGGCGAGAAAAAGACCATAGAATACACAGTCGCCGGCACTGACGGCAAGGGCGAGCTCACGATTCAGCTTATGCTCGGAAAAAGCCCCGCTGAAAACGCTGTCACAGTCAGCGACGTCAAGGTCTGTGAAATCACCGAAAAGGGCAACGTAAGCGTTCTTCCCGAGGCGATCAATTACGCCTCCGTCGGCAATATCACAAGCTGGCTCTTTGACGGTTACGAGGCTTCGCTTGATAATACCGATACCTCCGCGACGATGACGATTGAAAAGACCGCGCTGTCCCGCGAGGTCTGGATGGCGAAGCTCCTCGCCGATACGGGCGTAGTCCCGGAGGCGGGCAAGAGCTATCGCGCGACCTTCACCGTTGAGACAAATAAGGCGCTCGATTACGAGCTCTGCTATAACAGCGGCGACGTTGAGAAGGGCTACGACGTCCTCTACGGTCAGAAGCTCGCCGCAAACGCGAAGAAGACCGTCGAGAGGATCATCACCGGCGCGCCGGATAATAATGGTCGACTTGTCATTCAGCTCTCCGTCGGAAATGCGGCAGAGGGAACCAAGATCACAATAAGTGATATCAAGGTTGAGGAGCTCACGTCCGAATATACCGATATCCTCCCCGAATCCTTCTCCTTCAACAGCGTTATCACTGAGATGAGAACTGGCGTCAGCAGAACGGTAGTGCCCGGCGCGAGCGTGCTTTCCACTGGCTTCAAGTACGACAAGGTCACCGTAAAGGCGGAGCAGGGCGAGGGCCTTGAGCAGAACCTTTCCACCGACGGAACAAGCGCAGCGCTGACAATTACAAAGGCGCCCAACGGAACGGGCAAGGTCTGGGCATCAAGAATGCTTATCTCCACCGGAGTTTATCCGGAGGCGGGGGCGATCTACAAAGTCACAGCAAATGTCAAAGCGAGCAAGGGTTTCCTCGATGGCAGCAGGGAATTTGAGCTTGTAATTGATAACGGCACTGTGGAAAACGGCTACGGAGAGGGCAAGCGCCCGTGGCTCCACGCCGCTGAGAACGCCGATACCGAGATTTCAAGCATTTTCAAGGTTCCGGAAGATTCGAGCTGCGGCGAGATAGTTCTCCGCTTCCAGTTCGGCGATACCGACGTCGGCAACGTTATCACTGTAAGCGGCGTCATGGTCGAGAAGATTCCCTACACCGCGAAACAGAGCACGGATTACAACTCAAAGCGTCAGAACGTATTTACCGAGCAGTATGATGGCGTAGGTCAGACTGCGTCCGCCGAAAGCGGCGCTGTTACGCTGAACGTGACCTCTGCGCGGAGTGGCGGCGGAGTCTGGTCGTCGAAGCTCATTGTGAATACCGGCGTATTCCCCGAGTCGAATACCGAGTACAAGGTCTATGCGACCGTTGCCGCGACCGGAGACCTTGGTCAGTACAATCTCATCTGCGCCAATTCGCGCAGGTCAGAAAATTACGGCGGAGCGTATGAGCAGACCGAAACCGGAGAAAAATGCGTTACCTTCACCACTCCGGGCGGCATCGACGGAAGAGGCGAAATAAAGCTTATCTTCGAACTCGGAAACACCGCCGCCGGAAATGAGATAACCGTCAGCAATATAAGGATCGTCAAGAGCTCGGATGAAGCGAATAACCTTATGACCGATGAGCTGAGCAACGAGTTTGCGCCGGTTCACGCATGGGCAAGGCAGGAGTTCGGAGACGATTACAGAGTCGTGCTCTCGAACACCACCGAAAACTCCTCGACTCTCACTGTTACAAATGATGAGACTAACGAGTCTGCGGAGCCGTGGAAAATCAAGTATTATGCGGAGTATCGCGCGTGGATCGAGGCCGGCAAGACTTACAGAGTCGCCGTAAATGTGACCTCCAACAAGGATTTTGACTACAATCTCCTCTACAACAAGGGCGGAGAGGAAAAGGGCTACGGCGCAAAGTACGATCAGCACGCCTTTAACGGCACCGGCACGATAGCCTATATTCTGAACGCTGACGCGGCGGAAAACCTGCATCTTATCTTTGAAATAGGCAAAGCGCCCAAAGATACTGTTCTCACCATTAACAAAATCGAGGTCGAGGAGCTCGGAACAGCGGAAAACGTGCTGCCCTCCGGCTTCGCGCTCAGCGACGGCGGACACTTCAGCGTATGGGCTGACAACGGCTATGAGGTCAGACTTACCGGCGGTGAGAGCGCGGCGAGCCTCGAGGTCAAGGCAGTACCCGCCAGCAGAAGCGAGTGGCAGATAAAGCAGTTTGTCAACACGGGGGTTACTCTCGAGTCCGGCAAGAGCTACCGCGTGAGCGTCGACGTAGACTGTGACGCCGCGAATAAGCAGAGCTATGAGATTCGCTATAACGGCACAGGTGAGGGAAGCTTCGGCGCTAAGGAATTTACCTCCGGCGGCACCGCGACCTTTGTTATCGACGCGAAGGAGACGCATAACCTTGAGCTTCAGCTCTGCCTCGGCAGAACTGACACTCCCTGCACCTATACAATCAGTGAGCTTAAGATTGAAGAGATTACATACAATACGAACTACTTCACCTACTCCGCCGACGTTGACGGCCCGATAACAGCATGGGCACACGAGGATTACAGGGTCTCGCTCTCCGGCGCCGATACCGGCGCGACCCTTGCGATTACCTCGCTTCCCACAGAGGGCAGAGAGCCTTGGAAGGTCAAATACTTCGTCGATACGCTCGTCAGACCCAAGGCAGGCGAGAGCTATCGCGTCAAGCTCGACGTTCTCTCAAAGACCGAGCAGCCGTTCGAGATCTGCTACAACAAGGGTAATGAGGAGAAGGGCTACGGCGCAGTCTACGGTCTCACCGCACCTGCCGGCGAGAAAAAGACCTATGAGAAGATAATCACCATTCCCGAGGATATGAATTATCTCAATAACCTCGTTCTCCAGCTCTCGCTCGGCAACGCAACAGCCGAAAATGAGATAACCGTTTCAAATCTCGTCGTCGAGAAGATCGGCTTCACCGGCGGCACTGACGCACTCACAAAGCCCATAAGCTACGTTACCGGCTCGAGCCTCGACTTCTGGGCGCACGAGGATTACGAAGCATCCGTCGCCGGAACGGGCAGCGCGGCTGTTGTGAACGTAAATAAAACTGCTGAGAACGCTGAGCCGTGGAAGATCAAGCTCTTTGTCGCCACCGGAGCGTCACTCGAGGCAGGCAAGAGCTACCGCGTAAGCGCTTCTGTCGCCGCTGAGAAGGCTCAGGGCTTCGAGCTCTGCTTCAATAACGGCGCCGCCGAGGCGGGCTACGGCGCTCTCTACGGACTTAAGGCAGGCGAAAAGAGCAATGTCAGCGGACTTATCACAGTTCCCGCGGATATGGAAAACGCCTCCGACCTCGTCCTTCAGTTCAATCTCGGAAATTCCGAGAGCGGAAACGCGATAACAGTTTCAGATATAAAAGTCGAGAGCGTTGAGCTTACCGAGGGCGAGAGCGTTCTGCCGACTGCGTTCAGCTTAGCCTCGAAGAGCACCGTAAACGGCTGGGCGCACGAGGATTACGCGGTAAATCTCACTGATAACGGTACATCGGCGACGATGAACATCACCTCCGTTCCTGCCACCGGCAGAGAGGCGTGGAAGGTCAAAATGTTCGTTGAGACCGGCGCTCACCTCACGACAGGCAAGACCTATCGCGTGCGCATGGACGTTTCGGCGCAGTCGGCTGTCAATTATGAAATCTGCTACAATAACGGCGCGGTCGAGAAGGGCGTCGGCGCGCTCTACGATCTGCGCGCGGGCGCGAACAAGTCCACCGTTACTGCGACTCTCACGCCGAATGCAAACTCCGAGCTTATCATCCAGCTCTCACTCGGCAAGGCGGCAGGCGCGAACGCAGTCACTGTCTCGAACGTCAGAGTTGAGGAGCTTGTGACGGGCGGCGCGAAGAGCGTGCTTCCGGCTGAGTTTAAGTATGTCGCGGCAAAGGAGATCGATTACGCTACCGCCGAGCCGACGGCTGTGAGCAGCATACTCTTCCCGCAGAGCGTTGTGTGGATGTACAACGCCGAGGGCAGCGCGAGCGGCACTATGAGCACCGCAGGCGGCAAGATCACCTACAACATGACAAAGATATCCAAGTCCGACGGAGAGAACAAGATCACCATTCCCGACGTCGAGCTCAAGGCGGGCAAGACCTACACCGTGACCTTCAAGGCGAAGGCAAACAAGAATATCGACTGCGTGTTCGTTCTGAACCGAGCGGGCGAGTGGAACACCGCAATCTACGAGAACCTCGGCGTCGGCACCGAGGAGAAGGAGTACACCTTCACAACAAACGCCCTCGACGCTGACTCCGCGTATGAGCTTCTCTGGCAGTTCGGTTCTTCAAAGAACAATAAGCTCAGAACAGCCGAGGTAGAGATCCGGGACGTCGCAATATACTCGAAATAACATAAAAGGGTGCTGCGAGGGAGGCACTTCGTAAGGAAGTGCCTCCTTAATGCTTTTGAGAGTAACGTACTTGACCATGCCGAATTGGGGTGGTATAATCAGTTCTACAAATCGCGATTGATGGAGGAGGATAGGATGGATCGCACAAACTATGAACTTAAGAATAAGGGGCTTCATTTGGTGAAGGCAGACAAAGAGAACTTCTGGCCGCTGATAGACCTTAGAGTTGCAAAAGACCAGAAGTACTTCGTAGCCTCGAACGCAATCAGCTTGGCGCAGGCCTATGATACCCTGGCTGACAGTAAATTTGTACAGGCCTTTGGCATCTGGGATGGTGCAACTCCCGTAGGTTTCGCCATGATCGGTCACAATTCCGAAGAGTACGAAGAAATGGCTGACGTCTATAGACATAGCTACTGTCTGTGGCGATTCATGATCGATCAGCGATATCAAAAGCGCGGCTATGGCAGGGATGCTCTTAAGCTTCTGCTGGACTATATTCGCAGTTTTCCTGATGGCGAGGAAGAGCTTTGGAGCACTTCTTGGGAACCTGAAAATGAGGTTGCTGCAAAGCTGTATCACGATTTTGGCTTTATAGAAAACGGCGAGAAGGACGGAGACGAGATCGTTGCTGTTTTGAAACTTTAATGCAGCTCGCCAAATTCCCGTTTATCTTGCCAAATCCTCGCAAGTCCTTTATTTATCAGCTTTTATCGCAGTTCCCACGCTCAAACTTGCTTCCCTTTCCCTTGTTTTTTCCCTCACGGGCAAAAACAAGGGAAACTTTTTTCAGCCGCCGCCTGCTACCTTATCCAGCAGGCGGGCCGAGGAGCGTTTGGCTTCCCTCGTTGCGTGGGCGTAGATGTTCATTGTGGTACTTACATCGGCATGACCTAACAGCTCCTGCACATCTTTCGGTGCCGCGCCGTTCGCAAGCAGGTTACTTGTGAACGTGTGACGAAGCTGATGGAAATGGAAGCCTTCCAAACCCGGCACCTTTTTCGCCACCGTCCGGCACACAATGCTCACCGTACTCGCGGATTCGTAGCACCCATCGGGACGGAGACAGACAAAGGACAGCTCCTTGCAATCCTCCGGGACTTTCTCGGACTGCGGGAGGCTGTAAAGCTCATAGTAACTGCGTCCCTTTTCCTGCACCTGCTTACAGTAGTTCAGGCTGTAAAGCTCGCCGTACCGAAAGCGGTTTTTGTGCTGCTCGGCCTTCGCCGCCTTGAGGATCGCCGCCAGCGTGTCGCAGAAGTCCACCGTGCGGATTTTGTTCCGCTTCGTCGTGCCGATCTCCGTCTTGTGCCGCGCCCCGTTGTAGCGCATACTGCGCCGCACCGTGATCGTCTGCTCCTTGAGGTCGATGTCCTGCCATGTGAGCGCGCAGGCCTCTCCGATGCGAAGCCCGGTGAAGTAGGCGATCCGGATGGGCAGGAGCGCCGGATTGTTTTTCTTTTTGAGCCAATCCGTCAGCGCCTTATACTGTTCAAAGCTGATGGTCGGAACGGTACAACCGTCCTCCGCATCTTCTGTGAACAGCTCCTGCGTTTCCTGCTTCTGCTTGATCTTCACATACTGCATCGGATTGTAGGTCATCAACCGCTTGGGAAACACCGCGAAGCGGAACGCGCCCTGCATCACCGCCGAGAACAGCCGCATATAGCCCTTGCTGATCGGCTTGTCCTTTGCGCCGTCCGCGTTAACGCCGCCAAAGGACAGGTGATCGAAAAACGCCTGCAAATGCTCCGGTGTGACCGTTTTCAGCTTCCGGCTGCCGATGGGATACCGCTTCACGCGCCCCACCGTTCCCATGTACGACATGACCGTGCCGTTGCTCAGATTACCGGGTTTCAATTCTTCCTCAACCCACAGATCCAGCAGACCGCCGACCGTGACGTTCTCGGCTTTGGCGACAAACTTCTTTGCCTCGTAGTCCTCCATCGCCTTGCGGAGCATCGCTTCCGTCTCGCTTTTGCTTGCCGTGCCGGTGAACTCACGTTGCACCAGCTTCCCGCTCTCGTCCTCGACGTAGAAGCGGTAGTACCACTTGTTGCCTTTTTTCCTCACAGAACCTTTTGCCATCGGTAAATACTTCTCCTTTCTGTTCCGTGGCAATCGGGCCTGTGACATACGTTGCGTGTAAAGGGATTATATCACAGACGCCGGTTAAAGAAAACCGGCTGTTTCTGTTTTCAAGGTGTCACGGAATCATTACTTTCACTGATTTCGTTCAGGCGCTCCCGCGCCTGTTCTTTGATGCTGAAAAGATCGCTCATCTTGACGCTTGTGCGCCCGTTGTCGTAGAGATGCAAAATGCCGTCAAGCAGCCGCTTCATGTCCTCAATCGGCGCTTCCATCTCCTTGACGTAGGACTTCTGGATCACGTCGCCGATCTCGATGGCGTACCGGCGAATTGATTCCTTCAAGCCCTCGTCCTCCGCGATCCTGTCCGCTTCCGTCATCGCCCGCGCAAAGTGGCAGCAGAGGATGGAATAGAGGTCGATGAACTCACCGAGCAAGTTGTTCATCAACTGCTGATGTCCTTCACCGCTGATGGTAGTCGTCAT
Organism: Oscillospiraceae bacterium; assembly: GCA_017439425.1. GTDB lineage: Bacteria > Bacillota > Clostridia > Oscillospirales > Oscillospiraceae > RUG626. The sequence goes on along the minus strand of JAFSJE010000068.1, from coordinate 1,100 downwards.
CTCATAGAGGTACGCCGAGATATGCTCGTCAATGGCTTTTTTGCAGATGGTGTAGTTGTCGTACTCCTTCGCGTCGGACAAGCCGCTGAGCCACTCCGGCGTCGTTTCCAAAGCGTTTGCAAGGGAAACGATCATGTAGGTTTTCTTGGGATCGACGCCGTTCGCCTCGTACCGCTGGATGGTGGACTTGTTGACGCCAAGCCGCTCGCCAAGATCATTCATGGACAGGCGAAGCTCCGTGCGGCGTTCCCTGATCCGATCCCCGACCTGTTTTGCGGTGAACTTGCTTTCTGTTTTCATATGGTATCTCACCTCGTTGCCGCCAGTATAACACAGGGTGTTGCAATTTGCAATAGTTCTTTTCAATAATTTTTGTTGAGTGTCAAAAATAAGTTGCAATACGCTATTGACAAATCCGGTGCGGCCTGCTATACTTCCCTCAAATGAGTTGCGATTTGCAACAAACGAAGGGAGGCGAGGCACAATCAGCGTTGTCAAATTGGGCGTGACCATCGACGAAGCTGCCGAAATTACGGGGATTGGGCGGAATACCATGCGGAAGCTGGTCGAATGGGGCAAGCTGCCGGTGCTGAAGGTCGGGCGAAAGGCTATTATACGCACCGATACCTTAGAGCACTTCATGAGCGCCAATCAGGGTCGTAACCTGCGATGTCGGGACGAAGTACGGCAAGTGGAGTAGCGGCGTGATCGCGCCGTTGGGATAGAGCGTTTCCGAGAAAGGCGATCAGAACGTCACTTTGTCGTTCTGGTCGGTGGACGATCAAAACGAGACGGTTTCGTTTTGATCGAGGTTGAAATCAAAACGAGCTGCGTGCGGTTTGATTCCTTAAAACGGACACGGTGTCCGTTTTAGAAAATGGTGACTGCGCCGCGCGCGGGCACCACTCTCTTAAAACCGACAAAATGTCGTTTTTAGAGGATCAGACATTGCGGCAGTTCGTTATGGTGGGCGACACGGTGACGGGCACCACGATAAGTTGACCTCGCGGACAAAATGTCCGCGAGGTCAGAGCGTGAACGTGAGCGACATTTTGTCGCCCACGTTGCGGTGTAATGTGACGGAAATTTTGCCCGTGACG
>JAFSJE010000067.1 GCA_017439425.1 Oscillospiraceae bacterium | reverse complement strand
TCGCGCAGCTCGGGCAGGATTTCCGCTCTCTCGACTACTACAAGCAGGTGCGACAGATATGAAAAAGGCTTTTAATTATACTCTTTCGATGCTTTTCGGCGTAGCGCTCGGGCTTTCGATGGTGCTGACCTCGAACCTTGCCGAGCTCGCGGACGAGAGCTTTTTCCTGTTTTTCGCAGCGTATCTCGGCTATGTGCTTCTCGCAGTTCTCATTTATTTTGCCTCCACCCTTCTGCACGAGGCGGGACATCTTATATTCGGGCTTCTGACCGGCTACGGCTTTGTGAGCTTCCGCGTAGGCAATCTTATGCTCGTCAAGACCTCTGAGGGACTGCGCTTAAAGCGGTTTTCCCTCGCCGGAACCGGCGGTCAGTGTCTGCTCTCGCCGCCGGAGAGGCAGGACGGCAAAAGACCGGTGCATCTCTATAACCTCGGCGGCGTTATCGTGAACTTTGTTCTCGCGGTCGTATTTTTAGCGCTCTTTCTGCGCTTTGGCGGCACGTTTTCCATTCTCGTTTTTCTCATAAACGCCTTTATGGCGCTGCGAAACGGCATTCCCTGCTCTCTCGGCGGCGTACCGAACGACGGGGCGAACGGCTTATGTATGCTGCGCGATAAGCGCTCCATCGACGCGCTCTGGCTCCAGCTCAGGGTAAACCGCGCGCAGATGGATGGGCTTCGCCTGCGCGATATGCCGGAGGAGTGGTTCTCGCTCGAGGGCGATATGGAAAACGCGCTTTTTACATCATGCTACGTATTCCGCGAGAACCGCGCGCTCGATATGCACGATTTTGAGGCGGCGGAGAGGCTCTGCGACGAGCTTCTCAATAAAAAAATAATAGAGCTCTACCGCGTGTATCTCATGTGCGATAAGCTCTGTCTGTCTATTCTTCGCGGCGAGCCGGAGGAGAAATTTTTGGATTATAACTACTTCAAGGCGTTTCTGAAGCAGCCGGTCATCAGCGCCGTGCGGACAAATTACGCGGTCGCGAGGCTCGTCACCTTTGACGAGGGCGAGGCGCAGCGATGCCTTGAAGCCTTTGAAAAGATAGCGAAAAGCTACCCCGCCGCGGGCGATATTGCGCTCGAGCGGGAGTTAATTGATGAAATAAGCAGGAAAGAGGTACAAAAATGAGAGAAAAGCTGAAAATCACCGAGGGCATTTTCCCGATGCCGGTGCTGATGATCGCGACCTACAATGATGACGGGAGCGTTAACGTCATGAACGCCGCGTGGGGTACGATGCAGGAGCGCGACGTTGTTGCCCTGAACCTCACCGAGTCGCACAGGACTGTGCAGAATATCAAGGCGCGCGGCGCGTTTACCGTCAGCATTGCCGACGCCGCCCACGTCGTCGAGGCGGACTACTTCGGAGTAGAGTCCGGCAACAAGTGCGCCGACAAGCTCTCAAAGAGCGGTCTGACTGCGTCAAAAGCCGAGTGCGTGGACGCGCCGGTCATCAACGAATTTCCGATCTGCCTCGAGTGCGAGTTCATCGAGTATCAGAATAATGAGTACGGCGTCGGCGTTATCGGAAAAGTTGTGAACGTCACGGCTGACGAGCGCGTTATGCGCGGCGGCAAGGTCGATATTTCGCTTGTCGACGCGATCGCCTTTGACCCATACACCCACGGCTATTACAGAGTTTCCGAGCGCGTCGGCGACGCCTTCAAGGACGGTCTTAAGCTGAGATAAAGGAAAAAGCGTTGGATATATGGACTTTGTCGACGCACAAAAAGGACACGCGAGGGAGGCACTTCGTAAGGAAGTACTTCCCTCATGCTTTTGAGAGTAACGTAATTGACCATGCCGAATTTGGGTGGTATAATCAGTTCGACAAATCGAGATTTGTGTAGGTAAGGAATATGAAAAAAATTACAGCTATGATGCTTTGCCTTTTGATGATATTGTCATTAGCAGGTTGCGGTAGAAGCAAAAGTGGCGGCGATTACCCTGCAACTATAAATGTGAACGGTATTAATTACTATTCAACCAATGCTGCTGTTCCCGTTGAAGTGGATGACAGTGTTATTAAATACACGACATCATATGCAGAGAATGGTGTGCCTACAAAGGATGGAGAAGCAAACTTCAACAGAGATACAGGTACCCCGTATGCAGTTCTTGAAGACGGTATGGTAGTAGTGATGATTGATAATGAATGGATTGAATTCAAAGCAAAATAAGCCGATAAATCCGCTTTTGAAAGAGGGTTTGCGGTGATTATTCCCGAAGGGACCAACTCGACCTTTGATAATGACTACATGACCGGCGAAACGGCAGTCCGTTATTACAACGAGGATGTTTGGGAAGAACTCGTCGACGCCGTGACATTCGAAGAAGCTATGACCATGCTGGAAGAGTGACAAATTCCCGTTTGTAGGGATGCTTCTGACATTAGGTTTGCACAAGAACTCCCTTGTCCGCAGTTATAGCGAGCATCGGATTTTGACCCCCAAAATCCCGAAACAGAGCGGAAAATCGGTCGTGACCATCTTAGTCACGACCGTTTCTATCTTTAGTATGGTTTTGTCCGCCTCAAGGCGACTTCCTTGCGGTGAGCGTCCCGATCGCGCGTCCTTTTTGTGCGGCACAGCGCCATTTTACTTAATCTCCATCCAGATACCCGTATCGTGAATAGCCGCGTCCTCAGCGCTCCTGTAAAAGCGCTGTGCTTCTTCGTTGTTTGCCATCAGAGCAATCAGTACGCCCGCGCCTCGCTCCCTGCACTCTTTTCTCAGGCGCTTCAGCAAAGCCTGCGCAACTTTATTATGTCTCTCGGTTTTCAGTACGCAGATCCAGTCCATATAGGCGCTGAAGCAGGCCGCGTCGCTTCTGCTGCTTATGAGAGAGCCGTCGATTCTGCCGATAACCTTATCATCTTTCACAGCAATAAACGACATCGCCGTGTTGAACCGCTCGTCCTCAAAGCTCTGTTCAAGCTGCTTTCTGTATGCTTCATCCGGCTCCCAATAATATGTATCGGGCTCCTGCTCTCTGAGAGTGCGTTCAAATGCAATTACACCGTCAATATCTTCTCTTTCAAATTGTTTTATTTCAAACATATATACCTCTCTGATAATGCAAACATCATACAAAAAACGCCTTCTGTCATCAGACAAAAGGCGCTTTTTATGGAGCGGCTTACGAGGCTCGAACTCGCTACCTCCACCTTGGCAAGGTGGCGCTCTACCAGATGAGCTAAAGCCGCGTTTTTCGGAACAAGAAAGATTATAGCCGAACTTGCCCCGATTGTCAATACTTTTTTCAGATTTCCTCGAAAAATTCTCCCTCGGCCACAACGCAGGTCGGGCCGGTGAGATACAGCCCGTAGCCCTCCTCCTCGTTTCTCACGGAAACCTTGAGAAGTCCGCCCGGGAAGTGGAGCTTCGTCTCCCTGCCGCTGACTATGCCGCGAAGCGTGAGCGCGAGCGCCGTCGAGCCCGCTCCGGTGCCGCAGGCGAGGGTAAAATCCTCCACCCCGCGCTCAAAGGTCACGCATTTGAGTCTGTCCTCACCCATCTTGACGGCGAAGGTGACGTTCGCGCCCTTCGGGAACGCCGAATCGTGGCGCAGCGTTCTGCCGAGGTCGAAAAGCTCGTCGTGCGTGAGCTCGTTTATGTCGTCTGAGAAGACAATGCAGTGCGGGATTGCAGGGTTTCCGAGTTCAACGTAGCTGACAAGTCTGTCGCGCACCGTCATCTCGGTCACGATCTTCGTCGGAGTGTTGAGGCGCACCGTGACCTCGGTCCTGGTGATCCTTCTTCCGGTGACGATGCCTGCGGTGGTCTCGATCTTCGCCTCGTCGCCCTTTGACAGTCCGTGCTCCAGACCCCAGCGCGTTATGCACCGTGCGCCGTTGCCGCACATCTCGCCGACGGTGCCGTCGTTATTGAGAAACAGCATCGCAAAGTCGCCGCCGATCTTCGGCTCGGTCACGAGCATTAGCCCGTCAGCGCCGATGGAGGTGCGGCGGGTGCAGAGGCGCTTTGCAAGCGCCGGCGCGTCCTCGGGAGAAACGGCGCCGCCGCGTCCGTCGATGATGATGAAGTCGTTTCCGGCGCCGTGCATTTTGGTAAATTTCATAGGGAAAACTCCTTACGAGAAGGTAACTACGTCCTCTTTGGGCTTCTCCGCAGGCTCAACGCTCAGCGCGGTGAGCACGGGGCCCTTTCCGCCCTTGTAGAGCATGTGCAGCTTTACGCCTACGCGGGCGGTTATGCGTATCCAGTCGCGGTTTTTATAGCTCCACTTGCCCTCGATGGCACAGGGGAAGCCGACAAACTGTATATCCGCGGCGCAGCAGGTCATCGCAAAGCGCCCCGGCACGAAGCTGGACTTTCCCGCCTTCGGGGTATTGTATACCTGCGCGAGGAAGCGCACGGTCTTATTTTTGTACTTGTCGGGATTCTCCTGGCAGTCGAGGAACCAGATTCCGTAGTCCTCGTCGCCGATCTCGATAACGTCCGCATCGACGTCAAAGGGCAGCGGGTCGGGTATATCGTCGTACTTCACGCTGCCGTCGGCGTACTCATAGGCGATGTCGCACTTGCGGGATACCTGGCGCACAAGCTTGTGAAGCTCCATCTGCTCATCATCGGTCTTTACCGCCTCGGCGCGGTTGAAAACGATAAGCTCAGAGGGCGCGATCTTATCAAGAAAGAGACTTCTCATCGCGTTGTCGCGCGCGTAGGTCAGCGCGGTCGTCGCGTCCGCGGTCATAAGACACTGGTAGAGGATCCAGTTCTGCGGCATTGCATTATAAAGCTCCGCCATCGTCCACATTCCGTTGTATTCGATAACAACCCTGCCGGCTTTCGTTTCCTTCTCAAGGCGCATGAGGTTTTCCATCGTGAACTCGGATTTGTCCTCGATGTACTTTACAGTAACGCCGCCGAAGGCGAATTTCTTGGGGTTATACTCCTCCTCACCCTCCTCGCAGACGAGAACGAGGGTGTTTTTGCCGGAGTCGAAGCGCGGATCCTCAAGCGTTTCCTGCACGAATTTCGTCTTGCCGCTCTCGAGAAAGCCGACAAAGAGATATACGGGTACTTCTTTAATGGGCATAGCTACTCCTTACAGTCCGAAGAGCTCGGCGACCTTATGGGTATCGAGCTTGGAGCCGATAACGACGAGCTTTCCGGTTACATCCGGCTTCGCCTCGCGGATCTCCAGCTCACCCGGTACCATATCGAATTCTATCCACTTATCGCCGCAGTCAAGGATACCCTTGGAGCGGAGGACAGCGCCGTAAATACCGCTGTCGAGCTCCTCGACAGCGTCGCGGATCTCGCTCTCAGTAAACTTCTTCGCGGTCTCAACGCCCCAGCTGACGAAGATCTCGTCGGCGTCGTGGCCGTCATGGTGATGGTGGTGGTGATG
>JAFSJE010000066.1 GCA_017439425.1 Oscillospiraceae bacterium | reverse complement strand
TTAACTCCCTGCTCGTAATCAGTGCCGGTGCCATCTGCTTTGGTGTTCCAGCCGGTGAAGGTGTAGCCCTTGCGGGTCATATTCGCCTTGCCGGAAGCGGTAACCGTGCGGTCAGAGGTGACGGTGACTGCTTCAGGTGCATTTATGCCGCCATTTGCGTCGTAGGTCACGGTGAATGTCGTGGTGGTAATGGCTGCGGTTCCGGTTGCATTTGCAGAGGGCTTCTCATAGCGGTCGTCAGCTGCTTCACGGAGCAGCAGAGCCGCATTGGAAACCAACGTTGCCCACTCGACCGTAAACTCACCCTTGTCATTGAGCGTTACCGGCTTCCATGTCGTGCCGTCGTCGAGTGAATACTGAAGGCTCTTTTCTCTGTCTGCCTCGTCCACTGTGACCTTGGTGCCGTCGACTGTGGGCGCTGCAGGCGCGGTACGCACCTTTTCGGTGTTCTTCGTTACCTCAAACACGCTCTGCGTGATATAGGTGTTCGTGTAGTTGTCGCCGCTTATCACCGCGAGGACATAGTGCTTGCCCGGCTCGAAGGTGGTCGCTTCGAGCTCGGTGAATACGGATTCATCAAGCTCAAGCTCTTCTATTTCGCCCTTGTTGTAATAATCAAGGATCGCATCCGTCTGGCTCTTGAGGAATGCGGTGGCCTGATAGTAGTAGGTCACGGTCTTCGTGCTGTCGCCCTGAACGATCGTGCCGTTGGCACCATCAACATTGCTGTCGTTGATGAACTCAGCGTTGGGAACTTCGGTATCGTACTCGAAGGCATCGAGCTTAACGATAGCGCCTTTGATTTCGAGCTTGGTTATGCTGAGTGTGCCTTCAACTGTGGTAACAAGGTAGTTGCCGACAGCGGTCGGAGCTCCGGTTGTGATTGCAGTACCGTCAACCGTTGCGATGACGTTCGGCTGAGTGCCGAAGTTCGTAATCGTGCTTCCAGCGGTCATAGCTACGGTGAAGGTGTGCTTGTCAGTGCTCGCGAGCTCAGTGGCTGTGAAGCCGCCCTCGGTGAGAGCTGTGCCGTCATAGACCTTCGTTTTGTCATTTGCTGTGATCGTAACTGCCTTCGGCGTTACCTCAAGCGTGCCGTTTTCATAGGTGATAGCGTAGCTTGCGGTAACATCGGTGCCGTTATGCTTGATAACTGCCGCAGAGGGTACGTTATTGCTCGTGCCGACGTCGGTCTGCGTGCCGGTTATCGTCACGCTGTCAAAGATGTCGCCTGCTGCAAGATCAGTATTTGAGTAACTGTTCTTTGTAAGAGCAGTCGCATCATAGACCTTCGTATCACTGTCTGCGGTGATCGTGATGGGCTTCGCAGTAACCTTAAGGGTACCGTTAGCATAGGTGATGTTGTAGTTTGCGGTTATATTGACTTCACCCTGCTTGATTACCGCCGCAGAAGGAACGTTATTGCTCTCGCCCTTCACCGTCTGGCTGCCGGTTATCGTCACGCTCTCGATCGCATCATTGAACGCGAGTCCGGTGTTCGTGTAGCTGTTTTTTGTGAGGGCTTCTGCATCGTATACCTTTTCGTCGCTGTCCGCCGTGCTGGTGAGCGCCTTCTGATTGATCGTAAGGTTTGCGCCGTTATAGGTGATAGTGTAGTTATCTCCCGCGGTAAGCGTACCCTGTCCGATGGCGTAGGTATTGACGTTTTCTCCCTCAGCGCGGCTCAACTCACCGGTGATCGTATCGCTTCCGACGAGATCGGAGTGCGTGTAGGTAAGAGCCGGATCAGCTTCGCCGTAGGTCTTGCTCTTTGCATCCGCAGTGATTGTAAGAGCCTTCTGGTTGATCGTGAAGTCCGCAGCTGCGGTACCGGACTTATAGTTATCTGTCTCGTCAATGCTGATCTTAACAGTATAGGTGCCAGCAGCTGTGGGAACGGTTTCTGCGTATGCGGTATCTTCCGCGGTCTTCAGCTTGTAGGTGGTGGTTACAGCGCCGTTTCCGGAGTTGCCGGATATTAACGGCGTCTTTGCGATATCGCCGTAAGTCCAGTTCTCAAGGCTGACGGACGGGGTAATGCTTGCCTTCTCGATGATATACGTTACGCTTGCGGTGACGTCGCTTTCCTGTCCGATGTCTGCCGCTGCAAGCGTAATGCTCGCGGTGTAAGTTCCGGCAGCAGTGGGCGCAGCATCGAGAACCGTATCGCCCTGCTTGTAGACGATGGTCGGCGTGTTGATGCCAGCGATGTTATTCGTGACTGTCGCCACTGCGCTAATGTTGTCTCCAGTTTGACCGTAGGTGGTCAGTGTGGGCTTCGCAATGGTCATTGTCGCGCTCAGATCTCCGCTATGGAACGTATCGGCATTACCGCAGGTGGCAGTGATCGTTGCGCCGTCTGCGGTGAAGTTACCCCAGTTGTGATCGTGGTCCGAAGTCGTGAACTTCGCAGAGCTGGCGGGTGAAGCGTTGGTGTTTGCAGTTTCCTTCAAGCGCTGATAGAATGTGTACTCTGTGGTTCTGTTCAGGCTGGTGAAGATGGTGCTTTCCTGCCAGGTATTTCCGTCCATGCTGTATTCGCAGCCATCGACCGCATTCAGCGTAACGCTGCTTGCGCTGATGTTTTCCGTCGTCGGCGCAGCAGGAGCGTTCGGAGTTGCCCTATTAACCGTGACCGTGAAGCTGCCGGTTGCGTCACTATGGTTCGGCGCGCTCGCCTTGAAATAGACCGTTGCAGGGCTTCCTTCATTTGCATCTGTAAATGTCGGCATTGTGCCGTACTCGCCTTCCTCCGTCAGGCTGTATTTAAAGGTTACAGTCTGGTTATTGACTGCGGTGGCGGCAGTGGTTACCTGCGGGGTCTGAGCCTCTCCGGTGTAGGTCAGCGTGCCGTTCTGCGATGCGCTGACATTGGTCAGATCAGCATTCTCAATGTTGTAATCTACGCTGACGGTCTTCGCGTCCTCGCCTGTGCCGAGCGTAATGCTGGCCCGATAAGTTCCGGCGTTGACGGGAACCGCCTCGGAGGCTGCGCCGTAGTTCCCATCCTCGCCCTTCGCGGCGTAGAGAACCTTGGCGCTGCCCTGAATACCGTTAGCGTCGGTTATCTTGGCCGCAATTGCTTCTCCTGTGTAGGTGTTGCTATCCGGCGCGGCGATGGTCAGGGTTGCCTTGTGAACGCCGCCTTCTTCGGGCAGATAGCAGAATCCATCCTCATTCTTGCAGGTAGCCGTGATGGTCGTGCCATCTGCGCTGTAGGTGAAGTCGTGCTCATGGTTGACGTAGTGAGCGTAGACGGTGGTATCTCCGGTGAACGTGTAGTCCGCCGTGATCAGGTCACCACCTGTCTGAGCTGTGTACCAGCCGCAGAAGAACAGCGGGTCTTGACCAGCTTCAACCGTCTTAGTAGGTATGGTTGTCGGAAGCGTAATGTGACCTTCGATGTTAGTCTGAACCGAATCAATGGTTTCAGTGCAGGAGCCGCCATTGAGGTCAAATGACACCGTGTAGACCGTGCCAACGGTTGCCTCTGCAGGAGTCTTTCCATTCAAATCACCAGCCGCGAAGGTAGCGGAAAGGCTGCTCGTCTTTTCCTTCGTTAGTGTCAGAGAATTCTCCTGGAGATGTTTCTGTGCAATCACTGCTCCGGTGCTGTCCTTCAAAAGCGCTACAGGGGTGCCGATATTCGTTTCCTGCATGGAGTTGTTGCGGATATCAGCATAGACGGTATAACTGCCATCGCCCACCTCAAGCGTGGTATCCATAGTCAGCTTCTCGCCGTTGTTTCTGGCCAGCAGGCCGGTGAAGGAAATGTAGTTGTCGTTATTGTAGGTGTTTGGCTCTTCTGTGTCAGCCACCCATGCGCGGGCATACACCGTAACTCCATCTTCGGGGATCTCTCCGTTAACGAGCGCAGCGATGTCGGTGACATTGAGCGTCCGGACGGTTGTGTAGGTTCCCGCGTCGATCTCCGCAAGAGCGTCGCCGGTGATGGAAACCTCGCTGTCCTTAATCACTTTTTCGTGGAAGGGATCCTTATAGAACGCCAGCTTGACAGTCTTGCCGCTGCCCGCGAGAGGAATCTCGGAGCCGTTCGACAGCGTGACCTGAATATCGCGCACTCCGTCGTGCTCCTGCAGGAGCTTGATGCCGGAGATGCCCACATCCGGGCGGTTCAGAGCCAGCGTGCCGCTGCCCAGCTCCGTGTCGCCGCTCTTGACCGTGTAGTTCTGGTCAGCAACCGCGCCCGCAGGGACGTTATAGCTCATAAGCAGAGTAGCGGACTGGTTCGGGAGCAGGTTGACTGTGAAATTCTTGCTCTGCGCACCGACCTGCGCCGTCACCGTTTCAAGCTTGCCGGTTCCCGTGTTGGTCACGGTAAACTGCACCGGCGTGGTGAAGCCGGGGATAACATCGGAGATATTGATATCCGCGGACACGTCCGCCGCCGTCTCCGGGAAGGTGCCCTTTGCCAGCTTCAGGGAGGAGATCGCCGTGCCGTCGAGAATTTCAAGGCTGGCCTGACTCTCTTCTGCATTGTTTTCGCCGGTCATTTCCTCGGTGATCTTTGAGAGATCAATCGTATCATAAACTTTGCTGTTTCCAATTGTGCTGTAATCTGTGCCGAGGATGATCGCGTGGATTGCACCTTTGCTGTCGGTATAAGTGTCAAACCGATCGATGGTGTAATTCTCAGCCGTCGTGGCAATATCCGTCGGCGCGGTAAGACCCGTGACGCCATCCGCCTTGAAGAAGCGAACCGCGTTCAGCTCATACTTGCCCGCATTCTCCGCCTTGTCGCTGTCATTCTTCTGAGACCAGACGATGGAAACATTTGCGAGATCGGTGTTATTTGCAGGCGCGGAGAAGTGGAAATCGGAGCTGATGCCCGTCTCTCCGGTGCCGCCGATGCTCTCAGGGAAGTCGATATCGTAGCTGCCGTTCTTGTTGATACGCGCCAGACGGATGTCATGGGCGACGACCGCTTTCTCTGTTGCGTTTCCTTCGTCATCATACTCGGAAGTCATACCCTCGCCCGCGTCGTGCTCGGAGTACCAGCCGAGGACGAAGTAACTGCCGTTCGTATCGTTGACCGCCGTGACCTGGGCGTTGGTATCGGTGTAGCTGTCATTGGTCAGACGTCCGGTGGTGACAGCATTGCCATTTGCGTCGATTACGGTGTAGAAGGTTTCGGTGCTGGTCACGTCATCGCCGGTGCGAACGGTGTAAACAAGGATCGACGTGCCGTCATTAAGCATAGCGGAGTCGATGGCATTGACCGTACCGGCGGTGCCGTTGTAGGCGACCTTCGCTTCCGTCCATTCACTGCCGTTCCAGAGGCGGTAGTTGATGTTGTTCTCCACGTTAAACATAGCTGTGATATCCGAAATTTCATCCGTTTTATCCGCGCTGTCGTCAGAGACGTCGGCGGTATAATCCAGATTCAGGACCACGTTGTCGATCAGTATATTACAAAAATCATTAGCTCTCTCTCTAGTGAACATAGGCTTAAAACGAATCTGCATCTTCTCCTTCGGCAGATCCACGTTTGCCGCCACATAATAGGAATACTTCTTACCTGGATTCAGATTCTCTGAAAGGGCTCCCCATGTCTCGCCGCCATCCGTGCTGTACTCAATAGCAAGCCCATCTCCTAGTTCTGCGTAAAAATCCAAGCTAAGGCGAGGGTTGGGACTGTTGCGCAAATCGACGACAGGCAGATAGAGATAATCGTCTGCATCTTGTGCCGCACCTTTCACACAGCTCAATATATAGCTGCCTTTGAAATTTTCATTATAGTTATCTGTGGTGCTATTGCTCCATGTTCTGATTCCCCATTTGGTATCTTTACCCTCAGCAGGTTTCCCAAGTTTCCAGTCGGAAGGCAACTCGCCGCTCTCGAAATCCTCGTTAATAAGTATGTTGTTGACGATGTCGTCGGTCAGAGCCGAGGTGCTCATGCTGCGCCATGCCACGATGGCTTTGTCGTTGTAGCTTGCCACAGTGGGCGACATATCGGCAACATAGTTATCCGTGAGCTGTGTTGTCGTCCACGCCGTGCCGTTATAGCGTCCGGCATAGATCTCGGTGGCGCTGAACATCATGCCAAGCTCGCTATTCGAGATGTCCTTGCTGTTTTCCACCTGAGGCGTCTCGACCTGTTTGATCCATGCTGCGAAGGCGTTGTTCTTCGTGCCGCTGGCAACCACGTCGAGGTCAGCAAGGACGTTATCCGTGGAAGTATCAACGCGTTTCATGTCCGTATAGCCGTCGCCGCTCTTGACTGCATAACTCACAACGCTCTGAACATCGTTTCCGTTATCGTTATCCGAGATATAGAGGAACAGCTCGCCGTCGTCGGTGAAGGCAGGGTGAGAGTAAGGATAGGAGTTGGTCTGAATGTCAGTGATCTCATCGGTAATAGGTCCGGCTGCCTTGAACAAACGTTTGCTGCTTGTAGAGCCGGTATTCCACCTTCTCTCAGCAAGCTCGAGATAGTCGCGGTTTTCGAGCTCGGCGCCGCTGTCGATTTCAACAATCGTGCTGCCATCATCGAACAGGTACATGGTGTAGGCTCTGCCGCTCTTAGTTAGACCTTTTAGTGTGCGAGTTCCTTTCCAGAAACCGTCAACGTTTTTATCAATATTTTTGTAATCTCCCCAATACTTCGTCCAGTTGAAGCCGGTGGAGGCAAATTTACTGGTATAGGAAATAAACAGCAGCTTGACCTTCAGCTTCAAGCCGATCTCGCCGGAAATAGTGAGCTTCGTGCCGTTCTTTACTCCCACGTCATTGGAAGTCAGGAGCAGGAAGTTCACGTCCGCGCCGATTGCGCCGTAAATACCGAGCTGAAGCGCCACGATGGAGAGGTCGAAGCCGAGTCCCGCAAACGCCTCTACAGAGACGCCCAGAGCGGCGTCAAGGAGCATTGCACGAACAGCATTCTTGTTGCCGAAAGCGACCTCCAGATCGGCGTGGAAGCCGACCTCAAAGGAGACGAACGCGGGATACGGGCCGCAGAAGAAGGTCTGGCCCCACTCATACTTGCCCTTTACATTGGTGCCCACGTTGCCGCCGCGGAAAGCGATGTTCCACTTTCCGTCCGCGATTCCGACACGTGCTTCGAGGATGATGGTTCCGTAGAAGTTGAATTGCATGGAGCCTTCGCCGCCGGAGTCGTTTTCGTCGTCCTTCTTCTTGTTCAGCTCCTCCATTTCCTTCTTGAACTTGCTCATGTCCTCGGCAAGGTCTTGTGAATTGAAGTTAACAGAGAGGCCTTCGTCTTCGCCGCTCGAGCGCTGATTTGCGCCGACAAAGGCGATAATACGGAAGGTCGCCGGGTCCTGCGTCGGCAGGATCATAAGGTTGATCGGATTATCTCCGCCTGCTCCGGCGAGGTTGCCGAGGAAGACGAAGCCCTTTCGGATCATATCGTTGACGTTGATGCTGCGGAAGATCGCGCCGATGTCGGTACTCTCTTTGAGATTACTGCGAACCTCTTTACCGACCGTTGTTGCACCCTGGTTCGAGTTAAGATCCGGCTGGTGGGAAAGGTTCGACACGCCGAACGGCATATTCATGCTCGCAACAGTCATATCGCCGCGGGTAATTACTGCCTTAATACGGGCGGTGGGCGTGGAATTTTCGCCCTCGTCAGTGATGCCGTCATACGTCAGGTTATCGTTCGTCATCACATAGGTGCTGCGGAGCATCGGCATGGATGAGAACGGGAACACAAAATAGGTTGTTTTGTCATTAATCTGACTCAAATCTGTAATTTGAGCAGCCGTAACGTTGGAACTGGAAATATCAGTCTGTCCGGTCAGCTTCCTTTCGTTGCCGGTGGGATAGAAGGCAAACTTTATTGCGTCCGAATTCTCATAAATCGAATAGCCTCTATTGCCTGCTACCTGCTCTCCCACTGTAACGTTCTCTCCCGGAAGCGCAATCACGGTGTAGAGCACTGATTTCGGGAAGTTCGGAGAAATACCAATATTATCCTTAGAATCTAAAACATTACGCTGATAATCCGTCGCTTTCAAACCGTTCAGATCCTTCAGATACTGCTGGTAGTCCTGCCGTATGATCTGCGGCGATGTCCTGCTGCCGCTTACGGTATGAAGATTCACGATAGAATCAGCAGGATCATTTGACGCCGGATTGATGATCACATAACCTGGCTGATAGTTTTGCTCTGCTGCAAAACGATACTCAAACACATAGGAAACAGTATCGTTCGCGCCTAAACTATCATCTTCATTCGTGTGCTTGAACTGTGTAGGATCAAACCACAGCTTAACTTTGCCGGCTTCGGCTGTAACAGGGACATCCTCTCTGCCATTCTCACCGCTGTCTGTAGCTACGCTTGTCTTAATCAATGCGGTCGGGCAGTATATGCCGTTTTTATAAACACCGGCGCGGAAGGTGATATCGCCGCTGTATAGTTTGCCATCCGGCTCGATAAAGGTCAACTCGACCTTGGAAATATCATGCATCACAAGATTATTGCAAGGATAGAGCTGCAGCGAAGCAATATCCTTTTCGCCGCTGACAAGGTCGTCCTTATAGATGGTGCCGACATAAGTGACGCCGTCTTCAGTTTTTGAAAGTGCGGAGACATTGCTGCCAATTCCGCCGTCCGGCTCATAGACAACAAGAGTGCCGTCCTCCCCGGACGTCAGCTCTCGCTTAACTCCTTTTCCGTTTTTGTAAACGATGCTCGTCGCTACCTTCGGGTAGAACTGGAACATGTATAGTTCATTCTTGAGCGTGTCAATCTTAACAGTAACGTTCGCGGTCATGCCGGTTTTCGCATGCTTTGCCGTAACCTTCACAGAATCCGCGTCCTCCGTACCCACAAGGAGGAAGTCGCTTGCAGGCGAATAGGAGGTATAGCTGTAGTTTTCAATATCGGAATAGAAGCCTCCCTGCTCATATTTGACGTTGAGCTTGCTGCGGTCGGCGCTCTTCCACTCCATTCTGTCGGAGATCGCTCCCCAAACGCCGCTGCCATAGTTTGCGGAGATGACCTTCTGCAATCCAATATCCGCGCGGAGGGCTTGGAAGCTGTCGTAACTTTCCGTATAATTGACAACAGGGCTGCCCGCTCCTACCATTTCGGTGATCTTAGCGGTATTATCCATTGTCGTCTCGGTGGCAGAGTCACCGGTACCGCCAGTGGTGCCGCCGATCGTGCCTTTGGCAACCTCTTTGACGATAAGCTTCAGCACATCGGTGTTGTAAACGGTCAGCAGCATGGAGTCTACGCTCCATGGATCCGTTTCCTTATTGCGGGCATAGACCGTGATGGTATAGGCATCCTTAAGACCTTCCGGCTTAGCAAACGTGTAGTTAATATTGCCGCCTGCGGCGTTGCCGTCTATCTTCGTTATGTCGTTACTGCCGGATTTCTGAACCGTATAGTAAACGATCGCGTCATTTGCGGCAGAGTGCAGAGAGTATCCGATCTCAGGAATTTCGCCGCTGGATACATAGTAACTTTCCAGCGAATCAAACTCTACCGTTGCCGGTCCCTGCTTTACCTTCAGGTAAGCCGTCGCGGTGAAGGTCTTGTTCTCTTCCATTCTTCCGTCGTTAAATTCGACGCTGATCTTCACCGCGTAGGCTCCCGCCTCGTCAAGGGCTGTTCCGGGAACCTTGATCGCTGTAACGGGGTTGTCAGGAGTACCATAGAATTCCCCCCAGCCATCCACTGCCAAGGGTGTGGCGCTGTCAGGGATCTCCTGAAGAATTTGATCCTCCGAGATTCTATACAGACTGGCATGGAACATGGTACTGATCTTATTCTGCTCCGAGATATTCGTAGTCATGAACACGTCCGTATCGATCCCTGTCAGCGTCTCCCGAACCCGAGAGCTGCGCGGGATTGTAAGGAAAGGCATCAGACCGGCCTGGACGGTGATTGCCGGCATCTTTGGCATGTCGTATTGCTTATCCCCGCCTCCGTTTTCGACCGTTATGTACCAATCATCGTAACTCATGCTATCGGCTACGGTTGGCATCGTGGCGATAGCCGTATCTGGCTTCGTGCCGTCCTTTTCCGCATTATGAAAAGTAAAGGAATCCGGATCGACAAACGAAAAATGATTACGAGAGCTGATCTGGTAGGAGAACCGATAATCGTCGTCGGAATCCGTATACACAACCCCATCCTTAAAAGCTTCATAGAATTCCGCGGTAACCAGCATCTCCACGTCGTATTGGTTTTCCGGATGCTCCGGGTCTCCCGGATACAGATACGGGAAATCAGCATCCTCCGGAACGGTCAACTTGATAAAACCCTTCTCAGCGGTTTCATACGTCTGCGTACGTGTGGTGTATGCCGTGCTGTCAAAAAAGAATGCCGCTTTTACAAGATACGAAAAGGCACCATTAGGAACGATATGCGCCTCGCTTTTGCCGGAGCCGGAGAAATAGAAGAAGCCGTTGGACTCCTGGATCTCACCGATTTCCGGCAGATAATCCGTAGACGTTCCCGCCACCGGCAGTGTGTCCATATACAGCTCAACCGTATCCATGCGAACCTTGCTCTCCGTATTCACAGGTGCAACAAAGCGGGTATAGATGGCCGGTTTGCCGTCGGCCTCCACAACATAGGCGGGATATCTCGTAGCACCCTTGTCATAGGAAAAATATGTGCCGGAAAGATAGGTTGCGATGGTTTGCTTGCCATCGTAGCCGGGCAGCTCGACCTGCATTTCCTTTCCAAGAGCAGTCATTTCAGTAAGGAGCCATTTGGTATCTTTCAGCGGAATGAGAACGGTCACGATCTGACTTCCGGGTTTGCCGTCATCAATGCCGTAAACGGCGTTTTCGAGATCAAGCGACTCTGTCTTGCCATAATTGCCGATATAAACCTGATCCTTCTCGGGGGTAATAGACTGCTCTGTGAAATTATTGACAGTCATATCCCCCTTAGCTGGATTAGCGAAGCGGCTGGTCTTAAAGCCGCTTACTGCCGTCACATTGAGCTGAGCCGCATCATTCTCCTTGACTACGTACCCAAACGTAATATCCTTACTTTCCGTGTCTGTTCCGCAAATAATATTGCACGTTGACCCGTTAACCGTAATAGTAGTGTTTTCGTCAACGGCAACAGGCTTGTCAAATTTCACCGTTACAGGCAGGATTTCACCGGGATAATATGTACCGGCCGCACTGTAAACCCCTTCGAATGCCACACTCGTCGGGTAAGTTCCGCCGTACAAGGAGCTTTTAGTTTCATTAAACCAATAGCCACCTTCCGTATCTAAGCCATTGAGAAGATAAAAATTTAAAGCTGTTATGTTCCTCGTGTATGTTTTTTTGCCCCCCTCAAAGAGCGCGTTACTGATATTGGAGGCATTAAACTGATAACCGGCTTTGCCGATATGATTTTGAACTGTATTGGGACAATCGAAAAATAGGTCGAAAGTCTTGTCACCGCTTTCTCCCGCTTTCCAGGTAACAGTACCTCCGGGAGTGGTAGTACTATTATTTCCGCCGGAAAACTTCCAATCAAAGGAAACAGGGTAAGGCTGAGCCTGATCCAGTGTGGCCGTTACCGTAATAGGATAAGGCCAATACTTGCTATAATTAATCTGTAAATAACCAGTGCTGTAATTATCTTTATCATGATTAATGCTGGGGAACGAAAAAGAAATTGTTCCGGCTGTTGTTGCGGCATTGCTGCCTCCGACATATCCGCTGTATTGCGGATCGGTATAGTACGAAGTGTCATCCGGTGTATCCAAGTCGAATTCATAGGACGCATTAGACTCACTGCCGCTTACGTAACGCCCGATATAATGCTTTCCATCGCCACTGATGGTCAGGGCGTTTTCACCGTCATTTCCAGCGCCAAGCAGCGGCGCCTTGGCAGTCGATTTTAGGCTCAGTGCGCCGGTCTTGAGCGCGTTCTCAAGATCGACGTTGCCGTTCTGAATGCCGGTGAGCAGGTTTTCGAGGTTTTCGACGTGCTCGTCGGTGACGTCGATCTCCTCGTCGAGAAGCTCGGCGATCTCGATGGCGGCCTTGACCTGCGAGATCTGCACGATCTGCTCCGCCGTGGCGGCGTTGCCGTTGACGGTAATCTCTCCAACGGTCTCGCCGTTTGCGATGCGCTCCGCCAGCGCCGAAAGCTCTACGCTCTCGCCGCCCTCGCGGATATCGAGGTCAACCAGCTTGCCATCGTCGCCGAGAAGCCCGGCGGCAGAGAGCGCCTCCAGATCCTCTCTTGCGTGTGTCTCGTCGCCCGAGTAAAGCTCGGTAAGCGAGGTCACCAGCGTCTCGGGTACGCCATCTGCAAACGCCGCAATGGTTGTTGCCGGTATCATACCGACTACCATCACGAACGCCAGAAGCGCGCTGAGAGCTTTTGTCCATAGGTTGTTCTTCATTGGGATTTCTCCTTTCAAGGCCGCCCGATCGGGCGGTAATTGTTTACCGGTTTGCTGTTTTTTGCTTTCTGCTGTTGCAAATATACATTATAATTTTATAAGTTCCTTATTTTATCGTCAAGAGGGGTTTCCAGAATGTCAAACCCCATTTTTCACAAAAAAGTCGAAACCCCCGACAAATCAAAAAGCGATCTGTCGGGGGTATGTTATTCTGCGCTTATGTCCGGAATCGTCAACGTCACAACGGTTCCGCCGCTTTCGCCGGGCGTGATTTTCATGCTTCCGCCGCACATCATTTCCAGGCGCTGACTGATGTTTTCAAGAGTGGTATGCGGCTTAGTTTCGTCTGTGGGGTCAAAGCCGGGGCCGTTGTCCTCCACGGTAATAACGGTGCCGGCATCAGTGCTGCGCGTCCTGATCAATACATGAAGCGGTCCGGCATACGGATTCATGCCGTGCTTGACGGCGTTTTCCACAAGGGGCTGCAGGGTCAGCGGCGGCAGGCGGAAGCTGGTGAACGGCGTATCGTATTCTACGTCAAGCATCTCTTCAAACTGCGCCTGCTCTACGGCAAGATAGGCTCGGGTGTGCTCCAGCTCCGCAGAAAAAGGAATGGTGCCGTCACAGGCAACGGCGTTGAAATTCCGGCGCAGGTAGTCGGTGAAATCCTTGGTGACCTGGCGTGCCTTCTGCGGATCCTGATTGCAAAGGCTGTAAATACTCATCAGGGTATTGTAGATAAAGTGCGGCCGCATCTGCAGCACCATAACGCTGGCTCGCTGGTTTGCGATCTCCTGCTGCTGACGTGCGATTTCCCGCTGACGGTACAGATCCTGCTCGATCTGATCCGACAGGATAATGCCGTACATAGCCAGAGCAGAGATGACCACGCTGATATCAACGAGTGGCACGACTTCAACAAACATCTGCACAATCAGCGCAGTCGTCATCGGCAATATGGCGATAAGGAAGCTGAGACAGACTTTATGGGAGAGCTGTTTTCTTCTCCGTATCAAGACAGCGAGATTGAGCAGCAGGATCGCGACCAGCGGCAGCAGCATAATAGCATACAGAACTCTGTGATCTTTCTCGCTGTCCAATGCGGGATAATAAAACAATGCGGAGCCTATAAGTAAAATGAAAAATGCCGCCCACAGGCCAATCACAATATGAAAGAGCCTGCTCCGGCGAATGGTTTCTCCGCAGCAATGTAAGAGATAAGCCGTCAGCATGGGCACCGGTATCGATAGGAGCAGGGATTCCAGAACCAACATGCAATACTTTGCCGAACGCAGGGCGGGAGAAAGAGGTAATCTCAAGTCAATAAGGCTGGAAAGGCAGCACGCCAAAAGAACGGAAAAAAATCCTCTGAAAAAGCGCCTGCTCCAACTGTCGATTCCGGGCATGACGCCGCCTAACAGCAGTCCCATCACGCTTAATACCAGCGCTGCGCTGATGATCGATAAATAAAAGGTTTCGCTGCTCACGCCTCAGCACCTCCCGCTCGAAACGGATACCGCAGCTTTTTGGGCTGCTCCTTTACGCCCTCCGGAGTCAGCGGTTTGACCATAAAGCCACTGGCCTCGGTCTTCCATGCGTCGAGGGAGTAGTCGGGATAAGCAGTCAGAAACACGATGTTCGTGCGAGGATTGATCTCAAGCAGCGTGCGGCAGAGATCAAGACCGCTGGCGGTTCCCAATTCAATATCCAGAATGGCAAGAGCGATCTGGTTCTGTTTTGCGTATTCGATCGCTTCCGGCGGCCAGATAGAGCCCGTGACCGTGGCATTTGGCATGACCTCCTCGAGAACGGTAAGTCCGTCGGAGAGAATGACCTTG
Organism: Oscillospiraceae bacterium; assembly: GCA_017439425.1. Classification (GTDB taxonomy): domain Bacteria; phylum Bacillota; class Clostridia; order Oscillospirales; family Oscillospiraceae; genus RUG626. The sequence goes on along the minus strand of JAFSJE010000066.1, from coordinate 9,822 downwards.
CTGTCGTCCACCAGAATAACATTTGGGCTATCTTCGCTCTGCACAACAAGCTGAATCAGCTCGTTGGCGTCCACCCCAAGGCATTTTGCAAGTCGGAGTATCATTGCAGCGTCCGGCAGCCGGCTGGCATTTTCCCAGCGGGCAATGGTTGAATGGTTGACAAACATCTGCTGTCCGAGCTGCTTCTGCGAAAGTCCTCGTTCCTCTCTCAGTTTTTTCAGTGTTTCCGCAAATAAAAAGTTCACCGCAATACTCCATTCCGTTTATATCTTTATGATAATCCAGCTTCGCCCTAAAAGCAAGGGGATGGCGCTTGACAATCCGGAACATTTTAATGGATTTTAACCCGATACAATTTTGTGTTTTCCCACGGTTTTGATAGTTTTTCACTGAATGTGAAGACCCACAGGAGTATAATGAATTCATCGTTCTGGATCGTCGCCTCGCCGCTCTCCAAGCTCTCCACGGTGATTGCCTTTAGTTCACTGACGCGCAGACCGAGGGCGCAGAGCGTTTGCACCAGCAGAGAAAGGCGGGTGTTGCCGCCCTGTTCGGCGGTGCGCGCCATGCGCTCATACTCATTGTAGGACAGCTCCTTGTCGGGGATGCCATCGGGAGCGTAGTCCATGAGTAAGCTCAGGTCGTGGGTGTACTTGGCAATTGTATATTGTGCGACGAACGCATCCTTATCTATTTTGACGAACAACAATTAGCGGTGATACTTGCTTGTGCCCTTTTTGAATTGAAAAAGGGCACAAGCTAATAGCATCAATATACACAAAATAAGAGTTCAAATTTTGTTATCTTAGATATATAAAAATAGCGCCTTTTTTGAGTTTTTCTTCAGCTCAAAAAGGGCGCTATGGGATTTTTACATTCAAAAAAGCTGTAAAACGGTGGTTCGAATCCACCCAGTCGGCTTTGTCATCTATTGAAAAAAAATATTTTTTGAGGGTACAAAAATGCCGCAACCCCTTGATTTCATTGGCTTTCAGCCATTGTCATCTAAATAGTTGCGGTATAATGGTGGGAGAGGGTGGATTCGAACCACCGAAGTCGTCGACAACAGATTTACAGTCTGCCCCCTTTGGCCACTCGGGAACTCTCCCATATTAAATTGTGGAGCTGGTAGAGGGATTCGAACCCACGACCTCGAGATTACAAATCACGCGCTCTACCAACTGAGCTATACCAGCCTGTGCCGTTCAGCGAGGAGTATAATACCACACTGTTGCGCCTTTGTCAACCTTTATTTTCAGAATTTTTATTTTTTTCGTGTTTGGCGATTATCTCGGCAATAGCCTTCTCCTCTTCTTCCGCTGCAAGCTTCTTTGCAGTCTTAACCGTACTGACAAGATTGGAAATAAGGATTATTCCAAGCGGTATCACGAGCAACGGAAAAAATATGACCGGATTTGACGCAAGCCTTACCGCAGTGCCGAGAAATGTTGAGCAATATATAACAACTCCTATAAGATTGGAGCCAACTGCGCCGTATTCATCCTTGAACTGATTAGCGTCGCCTTTTGTGGTAAATAGAATATCCATGCCGCTGTTATCTATATCAATTACTCTATGCGTATTAACGCCGCCCTGAAGCGTGGGATCAGTGGAGAAAAAGGTTATTATATCTCCTACCTTTACTTCCTCCGCGCCAACTCGCTTTACAATAACCATCGAGCCGACGGGCAACTCAGGCTCCATACTGCCGGTGAGCACTCTGAACATTGAATAACCGAAGAAATTCGGCGCCTCGCCGGAGCGCGTGGTAACAACGATAAGCAGCGCGACAACGGCAAACACAATCAGCGCTATTGATATAGCGTTCAGTATTCCTAATATTACTTTTTTGACAATGTTCAAAGCTAATCCTCTTTCAAATATATCTCCCGCCCTTTCGGGCAGGAGATATCATATACTTTATTTATTTCCTCTGATCCATCCCGCGATAGTCTTTCTGAGAGACTGGCTGTTCACCTTCTCGGTGAGCTGAGCGTTCTCCTCGGTAAGCTCCTTAACGCGCTTTAGAAGCTCTTCAACCTGCTTTTCGGCGGCAAGTCTTGCCTCAAGCTCCTCTTTCATCTTAAGGTCTGCCTTATTTGCAAGCGCGACTGCCTTATCCTTGAGCTTAAGCTCAGCCGTCAGGCGCTTATCGAGCTCCCTTCTCGCCTCTTCTGTTCTCGCAAACTTCTCTTCCGCGTTCTTCTTTGCGTTCTGACTCTTCTCAAGCTCGCGGCGAAGCGAAGTTTCTACCTTTGCCTGCTCCGTCTTCTCAGCGGCGGACTTTTTCAGATCGTCCTTCAGCTTCAGAGCCTTTTCGTCAGCCTTCTGAAGCTTTGCGACTAGCGATTCGTTCTCTTTTTCAGCCTTGTTATGCAGCCTCTTGAGCTCTGAAAGCTCGTCAGAGACGGTTTTAAGCTTATCGGATACAGAAGCTTTCTCTGCGGTGGTCGCTTCAAGCTTAGCTTCAAGCGCTTCCCTCGCCTCTGTCTGTGTTTTAAGGCCGGCTTCAAGCTCAGAAACCTGCTTTCCGGAAGCTTCTACAGTCTCCCTGAGCTTTACCTCCGCTGTTTCGGCGCGGTCTCTGAGATCCTTCGTAGCGTTCTCAAGCTTATCGGCAGCGTCTGCAAGTTCTCTTTCAGCGTTATCTGCTCGCTTAGAAGCTTCAACAGAAGACTGGATAGCCGCATTCATTTGACCGGTTAGAAGCTGGATGCGATCCTCGAGGTCGGAGATATCCTGCTCAAGCTCCTTTTTAGTTCCCTCGAGCTCTTCGACTTTCTTCTCTGCGGCAATCTGTGCCTCGGTAACCTCGTCAATATAGACCTGTCTGACCTCAACGTAAGGAATGGTGGGATCGTCAACGATCTCCTCCTTGACAGTCTTAATAAACTTCGGCTTTATAACTCTTCTCTTCTTCGGCGGAATCTCATCTATATCGCGCTTATCCGCCTCAGTAATGCTCTTGAATATAGTGTAGTTCGTTATAAGGTTCGTGTACATCTGAAGGAGATACTCCTCGTCGAACTCGAGAACTCTGTCCTCGACCTCAATGGAATAGCCCACCTCGTCATAGCTCTCAAGGAACTTCCAGAGCTGGTAGCACTTTCTGTACATCGGATCCTTCATAATGAGGTTCGTGCGGTTTATAGGGCTGCGAACCTGCTGACAGCCGTACATCAGCTGACAGAAGGAGCTGGAGCGGAGATTATGCACAAGCCTTCTGACACGGTCGATGCGCATATAAAGCTCCATATGATCGTTGTCGGACTCGGAGTAGCTCTGAAGATTTTTTATTGTCAGCTCGAGCTTGTAGTCGATCTGCTCATAAGCGTCGTCAATGCTCGAATTTATGGTCAGCGTGTTTTTCGTTTCGTCGCCGGTCTGCCAGAAGATAACGTCCGTACGTCTGTCGATGAACGAAACGAGGCGCTGAATCAGATGGTAAATAAATCTGTTCTCGTATAGATCATAGCTTTCCTTGGTGGAGACGTTCAGTACTCTCGTCGGATGCACGTCGCCATCCTCGTTCGAGGCGATATACTGAGTGTTCATGCTCAGGTGCATTACAGAATCGGCAGTAATCTTTCTTGCAAGCGCAACAGGCACGACCTCCTCCTCCGTAGTGACGAAGCGCCTCGGTTTTTCAATTATAGAGTAAATAGCGTCAAGCGAGTCCTCAATGGTCGAAAGCCATCTCTCGTCCACTATCTTGTGCATGATCTGGTGGCGCTGAGAAAGCTCGTTCTTTCCTGCCTGCACCATCTCAAAGAGATACTGGAAGTATTTGTCGGTTTCAAGAGTTTTGCTGACCCGGTTGACGTATTTTAAGTAGAGGTCATCGATAGTTTTTGCCATCGTCTCACCTTCCTATTGCGAAAGAGATATCAATAGAGGTTCTGTACACGAGCAAGATATGCGTAGGAGTCCTGCATATGAGTCTTTCCGAATGTCTTTTCCATGTAAGCGATAAGACCCTTGATCTCATCTCTGACGAAGGAGATGTTCTGAGACTCGAACTTCTTGAACACCTTTCTCGCAAGAATATAGTCAAGACCGTCAAGCTCGGTACCGCCGCAGGCGACGTAAACCGGTATGAAGTCATACATCTGCTTCATAATACGGTTACCGAAGCTGAGCTTAAAGCGGGTCAGAAGGTACTGGTTGATCTTCGCCATCTTCGTCATGGTCGCCTCGCTGATGGGGTGCTCCTCCTTCGCCTTTGCGAAGAGCTCCTCGAGGTGATCGCAGGTGATGAATACCGGCGGCGTATCCTCGCACTCAAACGGATCTGCGCGCTCATTGAGCTCGATAGGCATGGCGCGGTCGTATACCTTATCTGTGATGGTAAACGTCGAGTCGTCGTTGTTCGCGGTTCCGACAAACCATGTGTGCGGAGAAACGAAGATTTTACCGTCCTTCATCTTCTCCGGATCTCCCGGCCATGCGGTAGGAACGAGATCAAGAGTCCACTCATCCTTATTCGGAAGCTCAAGGACAGACAGCATCTCTGCAAAGTAATACTCAATACGCGCAAGGTTCATCTCATCAAGGACGATAATAGTAGGATCCTCTCTGTAATCAGCCTCATAGAGCGCGCGGAGGAACTCAGTTTCGTTGAAGCGCTTGGAGAACTCGTTGAAGTAACCGAGAAGCTCGGTTCTGTCGCGGAAGGACGGCTGAACGGAGATAATCGTAGCCGGATAATTCAGATAACGCGAGAATGAATACGGCAAGCTCGTTTTACCGGTACCGGAAATACCCTCAAGAATGAGGATACGGCTCGCCGCCATTCCGGCAACGAATCGACGCACGATCTCAGGAGTGTAGTAGAGATGCATCCGGCTCGCAGCAAAGAGTCTGTATCGCTCTGTGAACTCCTGAAGAGTTATGTTATCGTCATAATCAGGTCTCTGGAAGTCTGCATACTTCTCATCGACAGACTGGAGCTTCGGGAAGCGTATGGCAAACTCATCGCCCTTGCTTCTGATACGCTGGGCATTGGTTATTCCTGCAGTTATTGCCTCAGCAATCTTGGTTTCATTGACGCCGGCAACCGCAGCGCCGGCAGCCGCCGAAGAAGATACCGGCCTATTCGTAATCATCGGCACCTCAGCTGCATTTGCGATCTGCGCGCCCTGAACAATCGGGATACCCTCAATGACCGGCACGCCCTTTGCCTCACGCGGCTTATCAGGCATTTCCTCAAGAGTCTTATGTAAGAGTTCAGGGTCGATTGCGCCCATGGAGCTGACCTTTATAGAAAGGATTTTATCCTTCTCGTCCATTAGCTGAAGGATCTGACGGTTAAGTCTGCCGATCTCCTTATACAGCGTTACGTTATCGTCATTCTCAGCATGAAGCTTTCTGCGGAGAATAATCGCTCTTATAACAAGCACGATGAGTGCTATCGGAATAGCGATAAGGATCACTATCAGAATAACGCTCAGTATCTGTCCGGGAAGTGAAAGCGTCGAAAAATAGCTTCCGACGATCGAGGCATACTCCGGCCACGAGGTGACGAGCAGGTGCCAAAGCCCTGTTCCAAGATTGATAAAAATTGATATTATGTTGTAGAGAATCGCTGAAATCAACTCATACGCGAGCTTCAGAAATTCGCTCATACGGGCATTTTACTCCTTATTCTGGTCTTTTTTTGCCTCAGCAAGCTGCTTTTCAGCTTCTTCCTTAATGCGCTTTGCCTCAGCAAGAGCGGCGGCAGCCTCCTCTTTAGCGCGCTGAGCGTCCTCGAGGTCCTTGGAGAGCTTGGAGTTCTCCTCCGCGTTCTCGATAGCGACCGCCTTTTTGAGATTGATGCTGACGATAATCAGATGATATACCTGATATACGAAGAATGCGAGCATCGGAAGGACGATAACGATAAGGAAGCCGATCGGGCTCGAGAGGAAGTTCATTACATTACCGACGCCAGGGAGCTTCGTAACGTACTTTCCGACAATATCGCCGTCAGCTATAATATGACTGTCCGCGATGCCGTTGTTGTTATCACCCATCGTGGTGTAGCTGCGAACGCCGTTGTTGTCGGCAATCTTTGAGATTCTATGGGTATTGAGTGTGTACTCGTTGTTGATGATGGTGTGGAAGGTGATGATATCGCCCTCGTTAAGCGTCTTGGGGTCGACAGTATGAATGATAATAAGGTCGCCCTGATTGAAGGTCGGCTTCATTGAATCAGACAAAACGCTGAGCGGAGTAAAGCCGGCGAAATTGGCGACGTTATTGGTGTCACGCGTCGCAAGGGTCGTGAACGCAAACAGAGCAGCAATGAGAATGATAGCCCAGAGCACAACGCTGGCAAAGATAGTAAGTGCCTTTTTTAAAGTTTCCATAGTTTTTTTCCTCTCTTTATTTTTGCCTTGAACTGAAGAGCGAGTTATTCTGATCTGTACCCTCAAAACGAAGTCGAATAGAGAACTCCGAGCCCTTTAGAGAGTTAACGCACTTTTCATCTGTACCTTCAAGCCAGATTCTGACAACAACCGGCTTATCGGTCTCCTGCTCAAGCGAAAACATAGCATTGTTATTATTATACACCATATTATCGCCGGATGGAAGTCCAAATGTTTTAATTTTTCCGTTTATTTCGGCACGATCGCCAAAATCCGGATCATAAATGTATGTCACCCCGTCAGCGGTGAAGCTGATGCGCATCGCTTCGACTGTTCCGGGGGTACTGCTCTCGAACAGCGTGCCTGCGGCGCCGCCCTCGCTCTGCAATGCATCGCTGGACGTAAGATGAACGATCATATCCTTCGTCGCTATGAAGTGAAGCGTGAATTCGAGGTATTTGCCCTCGTCGTTTCTGACGATCGTGCCGTTCTCGAGCGTGTAAACCGCGCCGTCGCGTGTCGTGACCGGCTCGAGCGGAACTGAGTTCGGATCGTAGCCGAAAACCTCCTGAATATGCGCGCCGATCTCGTCAAAGCCGAGAGTGCGGATGTACTCATCAAAGGTTTCGTGCGGTTGGAGGTCAAATCGCATCGAAATACCGGTCGTGACCGTAAGATTAAGGCTCGATACTCGTGTAAAGTCGGCGATCGAGAACCACGCAAACGATACAGCCGAGAGGCTCGCAAGCGCCAGAAGCACAAGAGCTATGGTGGTGTAAATTCGTTTTCCCATCACTCTGCCTCCTCACCTACAACGCCGTAGAAGCGAAGCGTAAGATCGAGATTTTCAAAGCTGATGTGATCCGAGCAGTCGGGATCGCAGCCCTCGAGCCAGAAATAGACGTCGACAGCGTACACTTCGCCGAGATCTATGCGCCCGATAGGCTCGGTACCCTTGAAAACTCTGTTGCCCTCGCGGGTAATCGAGCACTGCGAAAGCGGGATCGACGGATCGGGCACGACGGAATCCAGCGAGCCGATAACAATGCTGTCCGACTGCTGAAGCTCTCCGCCGATAAAGGTGTTGTAGATCTGATTTTCCTCGGCGTTGTGCTCATCGCTGAGATAGAATATCCGCACGGGGCCGTTTTCGATTTTCAGACCGAGGCGCGAAGCGTTCAGAATATCGCCCGTAGCGTTCGTCACAACGGAGTCAGCGCCGTCAAGCCAAATTTCGAGGTTCTGAATCGGATTCTGGCTCGATGCGGTAAGATACACTCTGCCGTGAAAGAGCTTGGACTCGTCCTTTTCGAGGACGGGATTCATTCCCTTCATGCTATAGAACGCGGTAAGGTCGGAGGTCGAGACCGGCAAAAGCAGCTCGCAGTCGCTCACGGGAGCGATAGCAACGCCATCCGCGGTGACAAAACCGCCCTCAGGCGTATTGGAGATAAGCAGCGTCGCGGCCTCTGATATCGCGGAGGCGGTGAGGCGCGTAGTATCGACGACGGCGTTGTTCGTAAACCACGCAAACGTAGCGCCGGTGAAGCTGAGAAGCGCGAAAATCATCGTTATATAGCTGAAAAACGATAGCTTTTTCATAATTTAACAGCTCACCCCTCTCAGACTCCGGCAAAGGAGAGCTCAAGGCTCATATCGCCGGCCTTAACGCCCTCAAGGCAGTTATCGTCACAGCCCTCGAGCCAGACGAAATACTCAACCGTGACAGTTTCGCCCGCGCCTATGTAGAAAAGCCTCGACTGACCCGCGGTCGGATCATCTCTGTCGCCGCCGGCAAAATACGGCGTGATCGCCTCCGACGGATCGGCTGAAAGAACCGCATAGCCGTTATCCACACCTGATATAACGCCGTCGCCGTTTATCGTGTGCAGAGAAGCAGCGCCGGAAGTATCGCCAAGCTCGTCGAGCGCGAAAACGCGCGTTATCGTGCCGTTCGAGGTCGTGATACGCATACCGAGTCTGCCGGATGCCCAAACCGCAGGCGTGCCGCCGACCTCAAAGCCCTCGGGCGAGAAATAGACGTCGCAGGCCTCCTCATCGCACCTGAGATACACAAAGCCGTGCATAAGGCGCTCGTAGGGATTCTCAACGCGATAGAAAAGATCGGTGATACCCGTCTCAGATTGTGCCGAAGCGGCGAAAAAGCTCGACATATCGGCGGTGGAAACCGGCTCAAGGAGCGTAACCTCGTCAGAGAGGATAAGCTCACAGCTCTCCGCAAAAACGCCGTTCGGATTATTTGAAATCAGCAGCGACTTGCTGCCGCCGATCCTGCCGTGGATCGGTGTGACATTCGTCGAAGCGTAGAATGAAAACCAAGCGTATGTACCGCCGGAGATCGCAATAATCGCCACAAGCGCCCAGACTACGGCAAAGTATAGAGTTTTACGCAGCTTGTCAGCGCTTTCCATAGCGATCTCCTTTCGTTAAATTATTTATTCCTCAAATGCGGCTGAAAACTGAATCGCGATATCCTTCAGCGCGGAGCCGGCGATAGAAACAGTGCAGTCCTCATCGCAGCCCTCGAGCCAGATATAGACGTCGACCTGAACGCTCTCGCCGGGGCCGTTTCTGCCCGCGGGCAAGGTCATTATCGGCACGGAGGTGTCCTTAAGCGTGGTTTCGCCGGTGTTGCGGTCATATATCGCATAGGCGTCGGAATTGAGCGGGGTAAAGGCGACGGTGGAGCCGTCCGTTTTAGTGGAGTCGAGAACGTGTCCCTCCTGCCCCTGCTCGGTGTTGTATTCCTTCTCGGGATTTTTCTCGTCCGAAATCGAGAAAATGTATTCAGACTTCTCTTTTCCGTTCTCACCGGGCTCATGAACCACGAAGCCGATTCGGATGGCGGTGGAAATAGGCTTCTCGGGATCCTCATCCTCAAAACCGATATCTGATATATACACCGGAGCGGCGGCGCCGCGGGTGCGAATCCAAAGCGAGGTCTTGAAATAGTCGCTGACTTCGCTCTCGCCGAATTTAAATGCGAGCTTCTTTACCTCGGTATTGTCAGCCTCGGTGGTCTGCCGCCATTCCGTGACCTTCTGAAAGCCGTTCAGAATGCTGTCGGTGCTGACCGGGTCCAGAAGTCCCTCAAACGGCTCGAGCTCGACTGCGGAGCCGTACTGCCCGGCGTACTCCGTTGCTATCTCGATACTGACTCCCGCGCCGGCGGCGAGATGAATGTCGGTCGTGTGGACGGAGGTATTATAAACGTACCACGCAAAGGTCGCGCCGGTTACGGAAATAAGCAGCGCAATAACTGCGATGACAGCGCCTATAAAGCTTCTTCTAAGGCTCTTCGCGTCCAATGGCTGTTTACCTCCTTTTTTGAATAGTATTGGAATGTAGGGGCGGAAATCTATGTGGTGCGGGTGCTTGCCCCCGCTTTTTGTCGTTGCTATGCAGTAGGGGCGGGTCTCTGCGCCCGCCCTATTGAGATCGGCGTTTATTT
>JAFSJE010000065.1 GCA_017439425.1 Oscillospiraceae bacterium | reverse complement strand
ATCGATCCCGTCGTTTCTTGCCATGGGCAACGCCTCCTTTTTCTTTTTTTTGAGAACCGTTTGGGTTACAGGGCTCACTTCTGCGGAAGTGTAATAACCCACTATGGTACTTTCATCCACAGGCTGCAAAGTACCATTCATCGTGGGCTCTTCGTCGGAGCGAACTGCGCACGGCTCGAAAAAGTCCAGAGCTTAACGCCCCGGACTTTTCCTCGACTGTGCTTCGTTGCTCCTCCTCCCAAACTCGAACCCGCGTTGCTGGGCTTCGAGTTTGTCCGAGGGGGGATGCGAGGGGACGCTGCCGCTTCCCCTGTACCCCTTCACCGGATCGCCGCTGCACCCGCGCGCCGATCCATGCTTGCAATTTGAAAGCATGGCCATCATGACAATGCTTTCATTTTGCAAGCATAAAGAGCCGCGTCACTCGCTGTTAGGCAGGAGGGGAAAGCATTCTCTTTCCCCTCCGTTGCGCGAGTGTTTTCCGTGAGAAAAGCTCAAGGGGTTCGGGTTGTATTTCCTTTCGGAAATCTCCACCCGCAGGTATGCCCCCTTGACCTTTCCTCCGCTCCCTGTGACGATCCGTGTCGATGGTGACGGTGTTTTGGATACCGCCCCGCTGCCGAAATCATCGTCACGACCGTCACACATCGTCACGCGCTCTGCGGCTCATACCGCAAAACGATCTTTCGCCCATCGTGCGTCCTGCTGTTCCAGTAGCGGATACCGTACTCGCAATATAAACGCCCTGTGTTGACATTCAGCTTCATGGTCAGAGCATTTGCTTTCATGTCTACTGCAAGCGCTTCGACCAGCTCTGTCGGGCTCCCGGTCCATTCCGGCCGTTCGATGTTTACGAGTCCGGCGACAGCATCCAGGAGTGCTTCCGGTGGGGCCTTCCACAATTCGGTTTCACATCGCTCCAACTCCCAACACAGCTTTTCCTCATTCCGAAACAGATGAAGCCTCTGGTCCTGCTGGTCTCTGCCGGAAATGTCCAGCGTGGCCTCGTTTGCGGTGCGCTTGGGTTTCTGCAGAAGAAATGCTCCATCCGCTGCACCGAGCAAACCATTTGTGCCAGAGATCATATCGAACACATCGTCCGCTTTTTGCTTGCGAGTGTGATGCACCAGGATCAGGCATAAACTGCGGCAATCGGCAAAGCTTTTCAGCCGGGTAATGATATCGTAGTCGCTTGCGTAGCTGTACGCCTCGCCGCCGATCTCACGAACCTTTTGCAGCGTGTCGATGATAATGAGCCTAGTGTCCGGATGTTCCCGAACGAAACGCTCCAACTGCTCATCCAATCCTTTCCCGAGTTGTCGCGCTCGTGTAGCAAAAAAGAGCTGATCCGCGATTGCCATATCGAACATCTGATACATCCGGCTTTGCAGGCGCTGGTTATCATCCTCCAGCGCCAGATACAAAACCGTCCCTTGCCTCACAGGGTAATTCCAGAGCGGCGTCCCGGTACTGACATGGTAGGCGAGCTGAGCGACCAGGAAACTCTTTCCCAGCTTCGGTGCACCGACCAGAAGATAGGTTCCGGGATAGAGCAGGCCGTCGATCAGCGGCGGCTTGCTCTCATACGCGGTTTCATACAGCTCTCTCATAGATACAGTCGCCAGGTATGAGGGCTCGTTCAGTTGGCGAAAATATCTATTGTATTCTTTGAGAGAATCTGCTAAACTGTTATCACAAAGGTTTTGATTCGGCTGTCCTGCATCTGCGCCAACAGATGTGTTGAGGACAGTCGTTTCTTTTTCTTCTGTCATCGTCGCTCCTCCTTCATGCCGTCCAGAGTCCGGGTAATCAGTTCGATGTTGCCCAGCAGTTCATCCCGGATCTCTCCGGCGGCCTCGATGCGTTTCAGCTCATCGAGAACGGCGGCAAGCTGAGTCCGCAGCGCCTTGTACACTCTCGGATTTCCCAGCACTACGATCTCGCGGTTGAGACAACGGCGATAGCAGTAATCCTGCTTCGGTAAGCCGGAGAGCGCCACGGCGATGTTGATCTGCTCGTTTTCCTCGGGTGATACCCGGAACCCTACGGTGATATTTCTGAAACGGTTGTGTTCATCTCTGTTTTTGGCTGACATTTTTACAAATCCACCTTTCTGAAATCGTTGAGTTTGTTTGCCATTTCTGTTTGCGTCGACGGAAACAGGTGCGCATAATTGTAGGTGATGTTGATGCTTTCGTGCCCAACACGGTCTGCAATTGCAACTGCGGAATAGCCCATGTCGATCAGTAGAGAGATGTGACTGTGCCGGAGATCGTGAATCCGGATTCGCTTGATCCCTGCTGCATCTGCACCTCGGGTCATTTCCCGGTGGAGATAGCTTTTGGTAATCTCAAAAATCCTGTCATTATCTCCGATCCCATATAACTGCTTCAGATAATCCTTCATCTCATCGACGAGGAAATCCGGCATGACAATGTCGCGGATACTCTTGGGTGTTTTGGGATCGGTAATTACATCCCTGCCTTCAATACGCTGATAGGATTTCGTGATAGAAACGGTTTTGCGGTCAAAATTGAAGTCCGCCGGAGTGAGCGCCAGGAGCTCGCCCTCACGGATTCCGCACCAGTACAGCATCTCAAAGGCATAAAAGGAAACCGGCTTGTCCATGATCGCATCAGAAAACTTTTGATACTCTTCCTGGGTCCAGAACAGCATTTCCCGGCTCCGTGCTTTTCCCATGTTTCCGACTTTTGCAGCCGGGTTTTCATGCAGTCCGTAGTACTTCACTGCATGATTAAAAACGGCACTGAGCTGATTGTGCAGAGTTTTGAGATATACAGGAGAATATGGCTTTCCGTTTTTGTCCTTACCTTTAAGCATCTCGTTTTGCCAGACGATGATGTCCTTTGCCTGGATCTCACTAATCTTCCGTTTTCCGAAATACGGGAGTATTTTTGTCCGGAGAATATGATCCTTGGTATGCCAGGTGTTCTCCTTGATCCGGTTTTTCATGTCCGCCGTGTAGGTCTCCACAAAGCTCGCAAAGGTCATATCCAGATCGGCCCGGGTCTTGTTAAGCTGCTCTCGTTCCCATGCCAGTGCCTCTCTTTTTGTGGCAAATCCGCGCTTTGTTGTCTGCTTCCGCTCACCCTTCCAATCGGTATAGCGGTAGTAAACCTTCCATGTGTTTGTTTTTTCTTCTTTGTAGACAGCCATTCACATCACTTCCTTTCCTTGCTGTCACTTGTTCCGTAGCAGGTCTTTTCCATAAAGTACTGTTTGTTGACCCGCCCGGAAATGGTTAAATACCCCTTCTCCTTCAGCTCTGCATTGAGTTTCTGGACGATCTTGTAGGCATAGGACTTGGATATTCCAAGTGTTTCCGCTACTTCATCGACTTTCATAAATGTATTACTTGACATGGTTTCACCTCCTCCTGCAAAAAAGTGAGAGCAGTTATTCTATTCCTGGAATGCCTGGAAATCCTGAGTTGCCGTTCTACCCGCATGCCGTTCCTGCCCCCTTGTTGTCGGCGGCGTTTTCTCGCTCGCTCTTGCCTGGCGACATTCCAAGAGTTCGTGGCGAAGTATCCCATACGGACGGTCATTCAATTATAAAGATAAACAAATTTGTTTAGTCTTCGAACGCTATTATACTAACGGAATTTGTTTATGTCAAGGGCTTCCGAGAAAATAATTAAATAAATTTGCTTAAGTTATCCTTGACGACATTAAGCACATCTGCTATAATCAACGCAAGGACATGTACAGGAGGAATTGTTATGGCCATCGGTGAACGAATCCGCTTTATACGCAATCTGCGGGGCATGACACAGAAGTATTTGGGGACACTGGTTGGCTTTCCTGAAAAGACTGCCGATATTCGTATGGCGCAATATGAAGCCGGCACACGCACGCCCAAGGAGGATCTGACCAAAGCACTTGCCGGTGCTCTGGAGGTTTCTCCGCTTGCGCTGGATATTCCCGATATTGACAGCTACTTTGGCTTGATGCATACGCTGTTTGCTTTGGAGGATCGCTATGGGCTGACCATTGAGGACAGAGACGGAGAAGTTGTTTTCCGTATTGATCCCCGCAGAGGAAAAGAAGCCGCGCGCATCTCGGAAATGGTCTATGCCTGGGCTCCTATCGCAGAAAAATACCACGCCGGGGAGATCACAAAGGAAGAATATGACAAGTGGCGCTATAACTATCCGCAGTACGACAGTTCCCGGATTTTGGTAAAAATGCCGTCCCAGGAGTTAAGCGATGCTTTAATCAAATCATTCAAAGACTAATTTCGTTGCTTATGAATGTGGAAGATGAACTGCTGACAACTGTTTATTAGATTTGATAGGGGGGAAAAACATGGCAAAAATTGAGGAAAGCGAAGTATTTGAATACTATGTAAATGTGTTTAAAAAACTAGAAGAGCAGGATGGTGCCTATTATCCATCAAAACATGACCCCGTTGCGCTCTCTGATACTGCCAGCCACTTTTCTATTTCTGAAGCTGAGGCAAGTCGGATATTCGATGAATTCAGTAAGCATGCAGCTGATGTTGAGATGGAAAGGATAAAGAAGCTCCCATTACCAGCTAGAAGAAAATTCATGAGACAAAGAGCTCACGATATTTTGTGTAATAATCATGATTTGCCGTTCTACAAACTTGAAGGTGAGCCGAGTGAAGAACTATCAGATCCCCTAGCGGTTTTACAAAGTGAATATCAAAGTCTTGTTGAAGCCGTGGCTTGTAACGGATGGACTATACCGTTGAATATCGACATCAGAAGATTTGATGAATTAAAGCGCTGCGTTAGTAGTGATGAACAAATTAACCAATTCTTTGTTAAGTACTATGAAGGGCGAGAACTCCGATACATTTATCGGAAATCAAGAAGTGAGTTACCTGAAGGAGCCCAACGGCAAACATTTGACGAGTGTTTTGAATCATATCAAGCAGGGAAGTATACTATCTGCAGAACTGCCCTCACAACTGTACTAGAAGGGATGATTTCAGAATTTAACAATGATCCCCGCGATGTTCGTGTAATGCATGTTTGTGATGCACAGGCCAAACGGGAACAAGCAGATGGGAAAAACATAAAAAGCTTGTGCTGGCTTTCAATGTATGCATTTACAAAAAAGTTTTATGAAAAAAGTGATTTTTCTCAGCAGGAACCAGAAATAATGAACCGACATTGGATTGAACATGGACGTACTGAGAGAATCGATGATGGGACAGACTGTCTGAAACTATTCAATGCTATATCAACAATGACACACATCAAATCTTGTACAAAGAAAGCGGTATAAAAAAAGAGCTAACTGATCCAACAAAAATCAGTTAGCTCTTTACTTTATGAGTAATGCTTAAAGTGTTGTCAAAACGTTGTCACGAGGCGCTGTCAAACCGAAAAAATCCAGTGTTTATGCGCCTTCCAGACGGCTCTGCAATTATTCCCACTCAATTGTTGCGGGGGGCTTTGAGGTAATATCGTAGACTATTCTGTTAACGCCCGCGACCTCGTTTACGATGCGGGTGCTGACCCTGTCGAGCAGGTCGTAGGGCAGGCGCGTCCACTCTGCGGTCATGAAGTCGGAGGTGGTCACGCAGCGCAGCGCGAGAGTGTAGTCATAAGTTCTGCCGTCGCCCATAACGCCGACGGAGCGGGTGTTTGTCAGAACGGCAAAATATTGGCTCGCCTCACAGTCCGCCTTCGCGACCTCGTCGCGGAAGATGAAATCGGCGCGTCTGAGCGTGTCGAGCTTCTCTTTTGTCAGCTCGCCGATGACCCTTATCGCAAGCCCGGGACCGGGGAAGGGCTGCCGCGAAACGAGATACTCGGGAAGTCCCAATTCACGCCCAAGCTGGCGTACCTCGTCCTTGAAGAGCATTCTCAAGGGCTCGATTATCTCCTTGAAATCGACGTAATCGGGAAGGCCGCCGACGTTGTGGTGGCTCTTTATGACAGCAGCGTTGCCTGCGCCGGACTCAATGACGTCGGGATATATAGTGCCCTGAGCGAGGAAATCGACCTTGCCGATCTTCTTTGCCTCCGCCTCGAATACGCGGATAAACTCCTCGCCGATGATCTTGCGCTTGCGCTCAGGCTCCTCTACGCCCTTGAGCTTCGAGAGAAAGCGCTCCTCAGCGTCAACGCGCACGAAATTGAGGTTCCATTTACTGAACGCCTGCTCGACCTCGTCGCCCTCGTTGAGGCGCATGAAGCCATGGTCGACGAAAACGCAGGTGAGCTGATCGCCTACCGCCTCCGCGAGCAGAGCCGCCGCAACGCTGGAGTCGACGCCGCCGGAGAGGGCAAGGAGAACCTTTCCGCCGCCGACCTTCTCGCGGACGGCGCTGATGGCCTCGTTTTTATAGTCGCTCATGCGCCAGTCGCCCTTTGCGCGGCAAATTTCAAACAGGAAGTTGCGGAGCATCTGTTTTCCGAACTCCGTGTGGTTGACCTCGGGGTGGAACTGCACGCCGTAAAAGCCGCGCGCCTCGTCGGCAATTCCGACGTTCGGACAGGCGTCGGAATGCGAGACGAGCTTGAAGCCCTCCGGCACGCGCTCCATATAGTCGCCGTGGCTCATCCAGGTAACGCTCTTTTCGGGGATGCCCTTAAAGAGCGGGCAGGTGGTATCGAAATATGTAACCGTCTTGCCGTACTCGCGCGCGGAGTCATCCTGAGCCTCGGTGACTCTGCCGCCGAGGGAGTGGGCGATGAGCTGACAGCCGTAGCAAATGCCGAGAACCGGCACTCCGAGCCGGAAAAGGTCAGGGTCAGCCTGCGGACTGCCCGGAAGATACACGCTGTTCGGCCCGCCGGTAAAGATTATGCCGATGGGCGCGTAAGCCTTGATTTTTTCAAGCGAGGTGGTGTACGGCACCACCTCGCAGTAAACTCCCGCCTCGCGCACTCTGCGGGCGATGAGCTCGTTGTACTGACCTCCGAAATCGAGGATGACTACATTTTCTCTCATTCCTCGGCCTCCTTTTTGATTTTCTTATTGTAAAAGCTCCGACCTAAAAGGTAGAGTATTATTGCCGCAACAAATACTGCGCCAGCGAGGACGAGATTGCCCTCCTCGATGCTCTTTGCGCCGAGGGCGGTGATGAACGTGCCGGGAAAGCGCCCGATGAGGTTAATAACAATCCAGTCGAGGACTGTGATATTCGTGAGCCCCGCGAGATAGGCGAGGGGGTCCTTCGGTGACGCCGGCACAAGGTAGATGATAAAGAGGAGCTGCCTCACTCTGTCCGAGCGCAGAAGCTTGCTGAATTTCTGACTCTCGGACTCGGGAATGAAGAGGTCGACAAACGCTCTGCCGAACCTTCTCACAATGAGAAATACTATAACGCTCATAATGCTCGTCGAAACTATGCAGATGAGCGTTCCGAGCCACACGCCCCAGATATATCCTGCCGCGAATGAGAACGGCCCGCCGGGGATAAAGGCGATGAGCACTTGCATCATATTCATGAGCGAGAAGGCAATAAGCCCCAACGCTCCGGTGCTCTCGATATACGCCTTGATGGCGTCCGGGTCGGAGACCATATCTATCATCGGCCGCGCCATAAAGTAGAGCGCGACGAGAAAGGCGACAGAGCCGATGATTATCACTATCGCACGTTTTTTCTTATTGTCCATCGTCATTCTCCCGAAACAGGATGCGCTCCCCGAAAATCGAAAGTCCTGCGGCGACGATAACTGCGCCGAGAGTCTCGACGAGCGTATCGCTCATAGTGTCGCGTATGCCGGTGTCGATAAGCCCGGGAAGCTCGACGGTGCCGTTAATGAGAACGGAGTCGATGTGCTCGATGGAGCCCATTTTGCCGAGGTCGGGGGAGAGCAGAAAGCTCGTTATGCTGTTGATAAATGCGTCGGACTGCATATCGCGCCCGAAGAAGGTGTCGGCGGCGTACTCGATAAACTCCCAGCCGAGGGCTATCGCCATCGAAAAGACCACGGCGAAGAGCGCGTTGAACGCGCGGGAGCATTTTACGCCCATTCTGAGCGGGAGTATCCAGCCGACAACGGCGAAGGCGATGCCGCCAAAGAAGTGGAGAAGCCCGTCCCACCACGAGAGCATATAGTAGAGCTTCAGCGTGTGGCCGAGCATCGGGCCGACGGCGTAGAGAAAGCCCCAGATTACAAAGCCGAGTGAAAAGCGCACTCCGAGGAGCTTTTCAAGCGCGAACGGGGAGAGAAGTATCCCCACTGTCGCAACCGCGAGGCCCCAGCCCTCAGAGCCCTGCGAAAAGCTCCATGCGGCGCAGGAGAGCGAGAAGATCGCGAATGCGCAGAGCGATATGAGCCTTATTTTATTTTCCCTTATTAAGTCCATTTAACTCTCTCTTCTATCCATAATATACAAATATATCACAATTATATTCACAGTGCAATAAAAAAGCCGCCGAAATCTGTATTCCGGCGGCTGAATTGACTATGCAGTTTTCATCGCCTTGAGTGCGCGCTTGCGGTCGTACATTCGCTGATCGGCGCGCTCAAACGCCTCGCGGAAGAAGCGGTCAGAGGAGGGAACAAAGTCGCTCATGCCGGCGCTCACTACTGCGCCACCCTTGTGAACGTGCTCCTCCATAACGCTGTTGAAGCCGTCGAGCACCTCGACTCTGCCGTCGAAATCCGTGCCGTCAATGATGGCGACGAACTCGTCGCCGCCGATGCGGAATACGTCGCTGCATCTGAAGGCGTTGAATATGCTCTGAGCGGCGTCGATTATGTACTTATCTCCGACCTCGTGACCGCAGGTGTCGTTAATGAGCTTCAGATCATTCAGGTCGAATACCGCAACGGAGAACTCGTGAGCCTTGCCGGAGCGGATATCGTTATCCATCTTTTCCTCCGCCTCTATGTAGGCTAGCTTGCTCTTCGCTCCGGTGAGGGGATCGGTGTAGGCAAGCTTCCATGCGCTTTTAAGCTCATCGCGCTGACGCCTTTCGCGCTCGAGAGATTCGGCGAGCTCGCGGTTTGCCTCCTCCTTCTCATCGTCGATGACGAAGGAGTGGATAAGACAGGTGCCGAGCAGATATCCGACGGAGTAGAGCGGGAGCAGGGGATCGAAGTATTGGAACGTCAGCAGAACTGCCATTATCAGACCGAAGAGCCCGATCGCCATGTGTCTGCGGCGCATCGTAGCATTCGAGCGAAGCATCTCATAGATAGAGTAAATAAACGTCACGAAGAACATCGCAATCTGAACTATGAGCAGAACGTCGCGCACAAGTCCGGTCTGATAGGCGCCGCTCTCGTCAAAAAAGAAGTGGACGGGCTTGAAGAAATTGATTACAAGCACGACCATGAAGATGATGAAAAAGCCGATGCCGGTGGTTTTCAGAACGCCGCCGAAGAGGCTTCCGCGGTCGAGATAAGTTATGACGTAGGCCGTCCAGCAGTAGACGGCTCCGCCCATTGTTATAAAATAGATTATCGTCTCGATGTACAGCGCAGTTCTGAGACCGAGGACGTCGAAAACGCCCCAGAGCGAGTCCGCTATGCAGTAAAAGAGAACGCTGTATAGAAAGGTTATATAGGCCTTTTCGGACTTCGTTTTGACCTCCTTGCGCCTTGAGCGAAAGATGAGGTCGCGGTTGTCGATAACAAGCACGAGGGCGGCTATGAGCCCGATTGAAAAATAGTACATTGAAATTCCTCGGATCAGGTATTGTCGGTGCTGATACCCATAATGATACGTCTGCCGTTGGGCTGCATACGCGTTACCTTCATATTTACGCGCATCGGCTCGCCGCGGTCGGTGAGGCGGTAGGAGGTGGAGAACACTCCGTTCGTATCGAGGGAGCGAATGATGTTATCCTTGCTGAAAACTGAGAAGAAATGCGCTCTGTCCTCCTCGTAGATCCTCGCGGACGCCTTGAGGCACTCATCAAAGAAGTTCTCACCGTGCCTCTCAAGCGCGATTTCTTCGCCGCCGACGGGGGAGGAATACTCGATAAAGCGCTCGGTGTCGAGGTCTACGCAGTAAATATTGTAGTAGTCGGAAGCGAGCGCGCGGGCGATCTCCGCGTAGGTCGCGCCGGAGTCAGGCTTGGAAACCGAGAGAACGGCGAGCGCGATCGCGGTTTTGCCGCTGATGGGATTTGAGCATATCTTTCTTGCGAAGGTGTGCGATACCGAGCCGTCGCTCAGCTCGCCGTCGAAGAACATGGCGGTGCCGCTCTCGCAGCACTGGCGCACGTTGTCCATAAACCTCGAGCCGGAGCCGACAGGGCGGTCTGTGAGCGATTCGATCCCGTCGCCGAAGTCAAAGCCGTAGAAGCGCAGCATAAACTGACGGAAGGTGTGGTTCGAGCGGATGAAGTTGACCCTGCCGCCGCCGAGCTCGATAATGCTCATCGGTATCGTGTCAAAGAAGTTCTGAAGCGCGCCGTTCTCACTGGTGATGACCTTGAGGTCGTAGAGATTCGCCTTTCCGATGGTCTCGAAGTAGGCGGACTCCTCCGGGTTTTCAAAGCCGATCTGCGTGCCGCGATTGTAGCGGTCAAGAATGCTGTCAAGGGGTATGGGCTTCGTGTAGTAATAGCCCTGGAGCTTCGAGCAGCCGATGTCCTGCAGAAAATGCACCTGCTCAATGGTCTCGACACCCTCGCAGACGGTGTCCACGCCGAGGGCTGTTGCCATACGCATTAGCTCGGAGAGGATTATCTTGCCGTTCGTGCCCTCGTCGAGCTTCTGCATGAAGCTCATATCGAACTTAAGAAGATCGACCTTCAGGGTCTGGAGCAGATTGAGCGAGGAGTAGCCGCTGCCGAAATCGTCCATCCATACCTGGAAGCCGCTCTCGCGGAAGCGCTCGACCTGAGCCTTTATGAACTCAAAGTCGCTGCCGACTGTGCTCTCGGTCAGCTCAATCGTGATCATTTTGCGCTCAATTCCCGCGGAGTCGACCCTTTTGCAGATCTCCTCGACCATATCGCAGGCGTCAAAATCCGAGCGGGAGAGATTTATGGACTGCGGAACGAGAAACAGCCCGTTCTTTTTCTGGATGTTGAGCTTCTCGAGCACCTCGTCGAGAACATAGAGGTCGAGCTTATAGATCTGACCCGACTCCTCAAGATGCGGAATAAAGTCGCAGGGCGCCATGAAGCCGCGCACGGGGTCGATCCAGCGCGCGAGCGCCTCCTCATCGCAAACCCTGCCGTTAACGGCGCGGACGATGGGTTGATAGTAGACCTGGATCCACTTTTCCTCAATGGCTTTGTCGAGATTCGCAAGAACGTACTGCCGCGTCTCGGCGCGCTTTTTGAGAGCCTCGTCGTAGATGAAAAATCCGGAGGATATGCTCTTTCTCATGGTGTCGCACGCGATCTTCGCGCGGTCAAACGCCGCTTCAAGCGGAACGTCCTCCATACTGTTCGGATATACGCCGACTCTGACCGGCAGATTGACTCCGCCGTTCATCATATCGCAATCGTCGATAAATCGGGGGAGCAGAGTGCGCAGATGCTTCTCTTCACATATGGCAGCGAAGTGGTCGGCACCCATGTGGCAGGAATTTTCTGTGCCGAAGTATTTGGAGAGCAGCTCACCGAGCGACTGGAGAAGCTTGTTGCCCTCGGAGAAGGAGTATTTCTGGTTGAAGTATTTCATCCCGTTCATATCGAGAAAGAGCAGAACGGGCTGTGAGCCTTTGGCTATAATCTTCGCCTTGCTGAAATGCGCAAGACGGAAAAAGTGACTCATAACGGGAAGCCCCGTGAGCTTATCATAGGTCGCGTTCGTTCTTTCGCGCTCAGCGCGTATACTCTCGCCTATCGCTCTGGCGAGGGGAGTATCCTCGCCGCTCTCACGGTAAAGACCCTCGTCCGTGTAGCTGACGTAGGCGAGGCGCGCGCCGCCGGGCCTTGTTATGTGCTTTCCGATGGCGTGAACTATGCGATAGCCGCCGCTCTCGCTGTCTCGGGTGCGGTAGGAGATATCGTAGCCCTCGTCCTCGGTGGCAAAGCGGAAGGCAGCGCCTGCGATACGCGCCCTGTCCTCCGGATGGGTGTCCTTGTACATATCGTTGTCCATATCGCTGTATGCCTGCGCGCGGTCAGAGTAGCCGAAAAGGCGCAGAAAGCCTGCGCTGAGCGCGAGCGTTACAACGCGGCTGTCATAAAATCCGTAAATCGCGAAGGGTATTTCCATGCCCTCGTAAATCGCAAGTTCCTCAGGGCTGAAGACGAATCTGTCCATGATTATTCTCCGAGTAGATTATTTTTGGGGAAAGGAACATCTATAACCAAACTATTATATAATAAGCGACGGGAAAAATCAAGGATAAGGAAGAATAATCTTTTTAGCCTCGAATACGCAAGTTGCTTCAGGCGAATTATTCACATTTCGGTATATTACCGAGAAAAAGGACGTAAATATGAAAGAAATTTATTTACATAGTTTCTTGACATACGCTCTTTGCGGTATTAAAATGCTAAACATGAATTTGTAAACAGGAGGGTACTATCAATGAAAAATCAGTACATGCTCGACGTCCTTGAGTCCGTAAAAAAGCGCAACCCCGGCGAGCCGGAGTTCATTCAGGCTGTTACCGAGGTTTTTGAGACCCTTGAGCCGGTCATTGACGCTCGCCCCGACTTCGTCGCCGCCGGTATTCTCGAGCGCATCACTGAGCCCGACAGAATGATATACTTCCGCGTCCCCTGGGTAGACGACAGCGGCAAGGTGCAGGTAAACCGCGGCTTCCGCGTGCAGTGGTCTAACGCCATCGGCCCCTACAAGGGCGGCATCCGTCTGCATCCGTCGGTTTACGGCGGAATCATCAAGTTCCTCGGCTTCGAGCAGGTTTTCAAAAACAGCCTGACGACCCTCCCGATGGGCGGCGCCAAGGGCGGCAGCGACTTTGACCCGAAGGGAAAGAGCGACAACGAGATTATGCGCTTCTGCCAGAGCTTCGTTGCCGAGCTCTATAAGTACATCGGCAAGGATACCGACGTTCCCGCAGGCGATATCGGCACCGGCGCCCGCGAGATAGGCTATATGTTCGGTATGTACAAGAAGCTCACTGACGAGTGGAGCGGAGTTCTCACGGGAAAGGGAATACCCTACGGCGGATCGCTCGCCCGTACTCAGGCGACAGGCTACGGTCTCTGCTATTTCACAAACGCCATGCTCCGCGCAAACGGAAAGAGCTTCGAGGGGCAGACGGTCGTTGTTTCCGGCAGCGGCAACGTCGCCCTCTACGCCTGCCAGAAGGCGCAGTCCTTCGGTGCGAAGGTCGTCGCGATGTCTGACTCCAACGGCTACGTTTATGATCCGGACGGCATCGATTTCGAGGCTATGCGCGTTCTCAAGGAGGTCAAGCGCGGCAGAATCAAGGAATACGTCGATACCCATCCGAAGGCTGAGTATCACGAGGGCTGCAAGGGAATATGGACTGTTCCCTGCGATATCGCGCTTCCGTGCGCCACTCAGAACGAGATCGACGGAGAGAGCGCCAAGGCGCTTGCCGCAAACGGCTGCTACGCCGTTGCCGAGGGCGCGAATATGCCCTCCACACCCGAGGCAATCGAGGTTTACTTCGCAAATAAGATGCTCTACGGCCCCGCGAAGGCGGCGAACGCCGGCGGCGTAGCCACGAGCGGACTTGAGATGAGCCAGAACTCCATCAGAATGAGCTGGAGCTTCGACGAGGTCGATGAGAAGCTCCACGGCATCATGGAAAATATCTTCGCTGCCTGCGACAAGGCCGCAAAGGACTACGGCATGGAGGGCAACTACATGGCCGGCGCGAACATCGCGGGCTTCCTCAAGGTCGCCGAGGCGATGAAGGCCCAGGGCTGCGTATAAAATATGCCCGAAACTGTTGACTTTTTGGCGAAGCAGGGGTAAAATTAAGGTGTATCAAATTTTAAATGGAGGTATACTGCTATGAAAGTATGTCCCAATTGCGGCGCTCAGCTTGAAGACAATGCTGCTTTCTGCGTAAGCTGCGGCGCGCCCATGAACGGCGCTCAGCCTCAGCAGCCGAACCAGCCCCAGCCTCAGTATCAGGCTCAGCCCCAGTACTATGCTCCCCAGCCCGCTTATGATCCAGCCGATCATACTGCGGAATTCGATCCCAAGGATATCTCTGACAACAAGGTTTTTGCGATGCTCCCGTATATCATGAGCGTTATCGGCATCATCATCGCCGCACTCTGTGCGAAGGAGAGCCCCTACGTTCAGTTCCACATCCGTCAGGCAATCAAGCTTACAGTTACGGAGATGCTTCTCGGAATTGCAACTGCGATTCTTGTCTGGACCATAATCGTTCCCATCGTAGCTGCCATCGCTCTTGTAGTCCTCGAGGTAATCAGCATCATCTGCTTCTTCCAGGTCTGCGGAGGCAAGGCTAAGGAGCCTGCTATCATCAAGAGCCTCAGCTTCCTCAAGTAATTCAATACTCAAATAAAAAGATCGCTGCATTGCAAAATGCGGCGGTCTTTTTTGCGCTCAAAATATCGTTCCTATCCGCACCTTTTCCATATCCGCGACTGCTTTGAGATGCTCGACCGCGTGATTTGCATAGAGCGCGACCTTCGCCTCGTCGCCGTCAAGGAGCTTTTCCTCGACGTTGTAGAAATCCTCGCAGACGGTGTCGAATTCCGTATGCCGCAGAACGGACTCAAAATAGACGCGGTGACTGTCCCATATATCCTTAGCGCGGCGCGCGTGCGCCTCGGCGGAGGCGACGTCGCCCGATTCGGCTCTCTCTGCGGAGAGCGTCAGCTCTGCGCTTATCGAATCGGTCACCAACGCGATGTGGTGCGTGTTCCAGACTGAAAACACCGAGAGCGCGATGATGAGCGCGAGTGCGAAAATCTCCTTCTTAATCCTCCTCGACCTCCAATCCGAGCATATCCGGCGTAACGGGGGAGTAGCGGTTGTAGGGAATGACAGAGAGCGTGCCGTCGATCTCGAGGGTCGCCTCCTTGACGGTGGTCAGATCCTTGACTCCGCTCCGGCGCAGGGATATGAGTATCTCATCGCGGCTTATGCGGTTTTTCTTCATCTCGATCTCGACGAGCGCTCCGTCGCGGATTATTATGCTCGGCTCGCCTGAGATGAGGCGCGAGAAGAGCTTTGAGCGCACCGTAAGCTGACTTATGAGAAGCTGCACCGCAAGAAGCGTCAGCACCGGCACAACTCCGTAGCTGAGCGGAATACCGATATCGCTCAGCGGCTGACTTGCAAGGTTGGATATGAGCACCGCTGTCACAAGCTCGATGGGCTCGACCTCGCCGAGCTGACGCTTTCCCATTATGCGCGTTGAGGTGAGCAGCAGCACGAAAACTATGAGCGTGCGTACAAAGGACACAGCCATCAGATCACTTCCTTTCCGCATATTTTACCGCTGAGGGTCAAAGTTATTCATTTAACTATTGTTGACTTTACTCCCGAAAAATGGTATATTTTAAGTTGAAATAATTTGGGGGCTTTCGAATGAAGGATTTCTCGTTTCTCAAGGACCTTGTGTGGATAACGGAGCTCGGTCTCAGCGTTGCCTCGCCGCTCGTGGTGTTTATCGTCGGCGCGGTGTGGCTGAGGGATGCGTTCTCGCTGCCCGCGTGGGTCATCGCCGCCGGCGCGGCGCTGGGACTCCTCGGAGCCGTCGGCGGGCTTGTCACAAACCTCAGAAGAATGGCAAAGAGCGGGAAAAAGGACGAGGAAAAGACCCAATTCAACGAACATATATGAGGTGAGCGATGCTTCATAACAGAGATGCGATACGGCAGTTTGCCGTGTGCGCCGCAGTGCTGTTTCTGTGCTGCGCGGTGATGGTCGGAGTCTACGCCGCGCTCGGCAGGTTTTCTTTTGACGTACTGCTCGGCGCGCTCTTCGGCTTTATAGCCGCGGCGGGAAACTTCCTTGCGCTCACGGTGGTCGTGTCAAACGCTGCCGACAGGGCAGAGGAGACAGGCAATGCGGCTGAGGCCCAGAAAATGATCCAGGCTTCGACGCCGATAAGACTTTTTGCCCTGCTTGCGGTCTACTTTCTCGTTCTGCGCTTTACAACGCTTGACCGCGTAGCCTCGCTTTTACCGCTAATCATTATGCAGGTCGTAATCAGACTTGTAGGATTTTTCAGAAAGGACGGTGCCGGTAAATGATCAACGGCCCGAAAATTTACTTCACTATCCCGATACTCGGAGGCATACCCATAACAGCGACTGCCGTCTCGTCGTTTCTCGTGACGGTCATTCTCTGCGTCGCGGGGGTACTGCTCGGCAGAAACCTCAAAAAGCGCCCGGGGAGGATGCAGGTGCTCACGGAAAAGGGCGTCGGAATGCTCTACGACCTCGTCGAGAGCACGATGGGAAAGCACAACTCCTACTGGACGCCGTATATCGGCGCGCTGTTCCTCTCGAGCATACTCGGAACGCTCATCGGCATGACGGGCTTTCTGAGAAGCACGACCTCTGACCTCTCGACAACGCTCACCTGGGCTATCATGACGAGTTTTCTCTGCTGGGGCTGCACCATTAAAAACGCAGGCATCGGAGCCTTCCTCAAAAACTACATAAACCCGATGAACATCATCTCCGACATTGCCCAGCCCGTCAGCATGGCGTTTCGTCACTTCGGAAACATCATGGGCGGCGGCGTTCTGACGAGTCTTCTCTATATGGCGCTCTCGAGCGTTTCCGCCATCGTAATCGGACTTATTCGCTCGAACGGACTTGTGGTGAGCATCATTGTGTTCGCCATCGGCGTTGCGCTCCTTGCCTTCGGCTTTCTTAAAAAGAAGCTCGCCGCAAAGATATTCGGCGCGCTCATAGCCCTTCTCGGACTCGCGTCCACCCTTGAGGTGCTCGGCACCGTCACCGGGATCCCGGTGCTGGCTCTCGGAATACCGGGCGTTCTCAGCATTTACTTCGATCTCTTCTCCGGCTTTGTGCAGGCGCTTGTTTTCTCGCTTCTGACTATGGTCTACGTGGGAATGGCGTGCCCGCCTCCGGAGGGTGAATAAACAAAGTTAATAATTTATTTGGAGGAATAAACAATGGAAACTGCTATCATTAAAGCTGCTTGCGCCATCGGCGCGGGACTCTGCATGGGCATCGGCGCTATCGGCCCGGCTCTCGGAGAGGGCAACGCCGTCGGCAAGGCTCTTGAGGGTATGGCTCGTCAGCCTGAGGCTGCGAGCAACCTTCGTACCAACATGATCCTCGGCTGCGCCATCACTGAGTCAACCGGTATTTACTCTCTGGTCGTCGCACTTCTTCTTATGTTCCTGTTCCCCGGAATGTAATTTCGGGTGTCCCCGAAAATAAAAGGGAAAGGAGCAAAAAAAGTAATATGGATGGTTTTGAAGCCATAATCGGCGTAAATCCGTGGACAGCGCTTTTTACCCTCCTCAATATGATCATAACCTTTCTGATTCTCGGAAAGTTTCTCTTCAAGCCCGTAAAGAAGATGATCGACGATCGCCAGAAGGAGATCGACGATGCTTACGCTGAGGCGGACAAGGCGAAGAGCGACGCGCAGGAGCTCAAAGCTGAATACCAGCGCCACCTCGACTCCGCTAAATCCGAGCGCGACGATATCATCAAGGAGGCGGTAGTGACCGCCGGAAAGCGCTCTGATGAGATCGTTGCCGAGGCTCGACGCGACGCCGACGCCATCAGGGATAAGGCTGAGAGAGACATCGCTCAGGAGAAGAAGAAGGCGATGAACGAGGTAAAATCCTCCATCGCCGGCATATCGCTGGAAATCGCAGAGAAGGTATGCGAGAAGGAGATCGACGAGGGCAAGCACCGCGCTCTTATCGAGGATTTCGTCAACAAGATGGGTGAGGCGTCATGACGGCTACCGCTAAAGTTTACGGCGAGAGCCTCTATGAGCTTGCCTCGGAAGAAAAGAGAGAGGACGCAATAAAGTCAGAGCTTCGCGCCGTGTGCGATATTTTCGACGCGGAGCCGGAGTATGTGCGCCTTCTCAGTACCCCCGCGCTCACGAAGGAAGAGCGCAAAAAGGCGCTCGACGATGCCTTTGGCGGCAAAATCGACGTCTATCTCTTAAATTTTCTGAAAATCCTTACAGATAACGGAACACTCAATCACCTCTCCGGCATGTATGACGCTTACACCGCGCGCTACAACGCGGATAAGGGCATACTGCCGGTCGAATGCGTGAGCGCCGTCGCTCTCTCCGAGAGCGAGAGAGCGGGATTGATCGCGGCTATCGCAAAGAAAACCGGCAAAAAGGTCGTACTTACCGAAAAAACCGACCCTGCTCTGATTGGCGGAGTAAAGCTCAGCTATGACGGAAAGCTCTTCGACGGCACAGTTGCCGCAAAGCTTGCCGAAATAGATAGTATCCTCAAAAATACGGTGTTATGATGCTTTTGACGCAGAAAGGATGAGAAAAATGAAAAAAACGAAGTTATTTTTCAGCACAGTGCTCGTACTTATTCTCTCTCTCGCACTCAGTATTTCAGCTTTCGCCTATGACGTTAAAGCGGATATCAAGACTCTCGACGAGTTACCGGAAGATCTCACCGGCAAAATAGTAATTCTCCACACAAACGACGTGCACGGCGCGATTGACGGCTATGCCTATGTGAGCGCGCTAAGGGACACATTTGAAGCCAAGGGCGCCGAGGTAATTCTCGTTGACGCCGGCGACTTCTCGCAGGGCGATCCGCGCGTCAGCATTTACAAGGGCGCCACCGCCGTTGAGCTCATGAACGCCGTCGGCTACAATTACAGCACGATAGGCAACCATGAGTTCGACTACGGCTATGAGTCGCTTAAGGAGAATCTCTCCAAGGCAAGCTTCAAGGTTCTCTGCGCCGACGTTTTCGATAACGGCGCACCGATCTTCACCCCGCACGATGTCTATACCGCGAAGTCCGGCGTTAAGATCGGCTTCTTCGGAATGGAGACCCCCGAGACCCTTACAAAGGTTATGCCCGGTTATGTAACAAAGCTTCACTTTGCGTCAAATTCCAACGGAAAGACAGAGCTTGCCGACTGCGCTCAGGGCGAGATAGACGCGCTCAAGGCCGAGGGAAGCGACCTTATAATCGGCCTCTTCCACCTCGGACTTTATGACGAGTCAGCTCCCGACCGTCACCGCTCTGTCGACGTCTACAACGAGACAAATGGAATAGACTTCATCATTGACGGTCACTCCCACACAGTTATGACCGGCACCGAGGACGGCAAGCCCATCCAGTCCACCGGCACGAAGTTCCAGGCAATCGGCGTTATCATTATCGACAGCGCCGAGAAGAAGATCGAGTCCAACTTCCTTATTGAGACGGAGGGACTTGAGAAGGACGAGAAGGTCAAGGCTGTCAGCGACAAAATCAACGACGAGGTCAACGCCACATACGGCGCTCCGTTTGCAAAGAGCGAGGTAACGCTCAACGGTTCAAAGGCTCCTCAGGGCAACCGCGACAGCGAAACGAATAACGGCAACCTCATCACCGATGCAATGCTCTGGAACATTCTCAAGGTAGAGGGCTCTCTCAAGGTCGACAAGGACCACGTCGTAGCAGTAACAAACGGCGGCGGAATCCGCGCTGCCATCAACCCCGGCGATGTCAGCATGAAGGATGTCAATTCAGTTCTTCCGTTCGGAAACACTCTTGCTGTTATCTACGTCAAGGGCTCTGAGCTTCTTGAGGCTATGGAGGCCTCCACCTTCTCGCTCCCGATAGGCGGTTATCCGCAGACCGCGGGCATGAAGTGGACTCTTGACACCACGAAGGAGTATGACGCAAAGGAGGAGACCTATCCCGATTCCACCTACTACGGGCCGAAGTCCATTCAGCGCGTTTCGATTCAGAGCGTGAACGGCAAGGCCTTCAATCCGGACGATACCTACGCTGTCGTTACAAATAACTTCTGCGCTGTCGGCGGCGATACTTACTATGTATTCAAGAGCGCTTCCGATCAGTTTGACACCGGTATTCCTCTTGACGAGGCAGTTATGAATTACATCACAGAGGAGCTTAACGGCGTTATCTCCGCTGAGAAGTATTCTGAGCCGAGAGGCGATCTGACTATGATCACCGAGAAGGAAGAGCCCAAGCCCGAGGAGGTTAAGCCCGAGGAGCCCAAGACCGACGCCGAGTATTACACCGTCGTCGCCGGTGACTGCCTCTGGAGCATCTCTCAGAAATACTATGGCACCGGCACGAAGTGGGGCGTTCTCTATGACCTTAACGCTGAGGCGATCAAGGATCCGAGACTTATCTATATCGGGCAGGTCATAAGAGTCAAATAATTCTGTTATGAGCTAAAGGAATGATCATAATTTATGGAACTCAAACCGGAAGAAATAACTAAGATAATCAAATCTCAGATCAAATACTACGAGCCGAAGATCCAGGAATCCGAGACCGGTACCGTCATCCTTGTGGGTGACGGTATCGCGAGAGCCTCGGGGCTGACTAACTGCCTCATGAACGAGCTTGTCGAGTTCTCGAACGGCGAGTTAGGCATGGCGCAGAACCTCGAGGAGAACTCCGTTTCAATCGTTATCCTCGGCTCTGACTCCGGCATACGCGAGGGCGATACTGTAAAGCGCACGGGTAGAGTAGTCTCCGTTCCGGTGGGCGAGAAGTTCATCGGCAGAGTTGTGAACGCCCTAGGCGCGCCGATCGACGGCAAGGGAGAGATCGAAAACGCGGGCTTCCGTCCCATTGAATCCCCGGCGCCCGGCATCATCGAGCGCAAATCGGTTTCCGTGCCTCTTCAGACCGGAATCAAGGCTATCGACTCCATGATACCCATCGGCCGCGGCCAGCGCGAGCTTATAATCGGCGACCGCCAGACCGGTAAATCAACGATCGCGCTCGACACCATCATCAACCAGAAGGGCAAGGGCGTTATCTGCATCTACGTCGCTATCGGTCAGAAGCGCTCGACCGTTGCGCAGGTAGTTTCCACACTTGAGGCAGCCGGCGCTATGAACTACACCATAGTTGTCTCCGCGACCGCCTCCGAGCTTGCGCCTATGCAGTATATAGCACCATACTCCGGCTGCGCCATGGGTGAATACTTCATGGCTCAGGGCAAGGACGTGCTCGTCGTCTACGACGATCTCTCAAAACACGCAGTCGCGTACCGCGCAATCTCGCTGCTTATTCGCCGTCCGCCCGGACGCGAGGCGTACCCCGGCGATGTTTTCTATCTCCATTCCCGTCTTCTTGAACGCGCAGCGCGTCTTGCGCCGGAGTACGGAGGGGGAAGCCTTACCGCGCTCCCGATAATCGAGACTCAGGCGGGAGATGTTTCCGCTTATATCCCGACGAACGTAATATCCATCACCGACGGTCAGATATTCCTTGAGTCCGAGCTCTTCCACGCCGGCATCATGCCCGCGGTCAACCCCGGTATCTCGGTTTCCCGAGTAGGCGGCAATGCTCAGATCAAGGCGATGAAGAAGGTCGCGGGCTCTCTGAAGCTTGTCTACTCACAGTACCGCGAGCTCCAGTCCTTCGCTCAGTTCGGCTCAGACCTTGACAAGGACACGAAAGACCGCCTCAGTCAGGGCGAGAGGATCGTCGAGGTTCTCAAGCAGAAAAACGGAGCGACCCTTCCCGTCGGCAAGCAGGTCTGCATCTTCTTCGCAGCGAACAACGGCTATCTCAAGGACGTCGCCGTACCGCTCGTCAAGGAGTACGAGCAGGGACTCTATGAGTTCCTCGACTCCAAGCACCCCGCAGTTCTCTCAAATATTGAGAGTGAGGGCGTAATGAGCGAGTCCACGGAAAAGGAGCTGCGCGAGGCGCTCTCCGACTATACCGCGGGTTTTATCAAGGTTCATTAAGGAGAAATCGCCATGGCGGGAGTATCCATGAAGGACATAAAGCTTCGCATCCGCTCAATGGAATCTACGAAGCACATCACCAAGGCTATGGAGATGGTCGCCGCCTCGAAGCTCAGAAGGGCGGAGGAGAACGTGCGCCGCTCCAGACCTTACTTCGACCTCATCTACAAAACGGCGGCGGAGATTGCCGCGCGCGACAGCGAGTTCAGTTCGCCGTATCTTATTGATCGCGCGATCAAAAAGAGCCTCTACATCGTCATCGGCGGCGACAGAGGCCTCGCCGGAGGCTATAACCACAACGTCTTTATGATGGCGGAGGATCAGCTCAGAAGCAAGCCGAGCGCCGTTCTGCCGATCGGTAAGCGCGCGCTTGAGAATATGCGCGCCCACGGCTTTGAGCTCATGACAGATGCTTATCCGGTTGCTGCTGAGGTTGGAATATCCGATTGCTTTACAATGTCAAAGCTCGTCTGTGACGGCTTCCTGGCGGGAGAATTCGACGAGGTGTACATCGTCTACACGCACTATGCCTCAATGCTCACGCAAACACCGTCAATGCGCCGTATTCTGCCTCTCACACCGGTTGAGAATGTCGATGACGACAGCTCCGACACGCTCTACGAGCCGGACGGCAATACGGTGTTCAACCGCATTATCCCCGAGTACATCGGCGGCATAATCTACGGAGCGATATGCGATTCCGAGGCGTCAGAGCAGGCGGCGCGCCGCAACGCGATGGACTCCGCAACGAAAAACGCCGAGGAAATGATCGAGGACCTGAGCCTCAAATATAACCGCGCCCGTCAGGGCGCCATCACTCAGGAGATCACCGAAATCGTCGCCGGCGCCGGCGAATAAGGAGTAAGTAAATGGCAAATATAGGAAAAGTAATCGAGATTCTGGGGCCGGTTCTCGACATTAAGTTCGAGGATGGAAAGCTCCCCAATCTTTTGAACGCCGTGACCATCGAGTTCGGCGATAAAAAGCTCACCTGCGAGGTCATGCAGCACATCGGCGACTCCGTCGCGCGCTGCATAGCGATGGGCTCCACTGATGGCCTCAAGCGCGGTATTGACGCCGTTGACACCGGCTCGCCCATCACAGTTCCGGTGGGAGAGGAGTGCCTCGGAAGAGTGTTCAACCTCCTCGGAGACCCCGTGGATAATATGCCAGCGCCCGAAGCAAAGACCCGCTGGCCGATCCATCGCCCGGCGCCGGCATATGATGAGCAGCAGGGCGCTACCGAGATATTCGAGACCGGAATCAAGGTCGTCGACCTCATCTGCCCCTACGCAAAGGGCGGTAAAATCGGACTCTTCGGCGGCGCCGGAGTCGGAAAGACCGTTCTCATCATGGAGCTTATCCACAATATCGCTACCGAGCACGGCGGACTCTCCGTCTTTACCGGCGTCGGCGAGCGTACCCGCGAGGGCAACGACCTCTACAACGAGATGAAGGAGTCCGGAGTTCTGTCCAAGACCGCTTTGGTCTACGGTCAGATGAACGAGCCGCCAGGAGCGCGTATGCGCGTTGGCCTCTCCGGACTGACTATGGCGGAGTATTTCCGCGATGAGCGCCACCAGGACGTTCTTCTCTTCATCGATAACATATTCAGATTCACTCAGGCGGGAAGCGAGGTTTCCGCGCTTCTCGGACGTATGCCCTCCGCTGTCGGCTATCAGCCGACCTTGGCAACTGAGATGGGCGCTCTTCAGGAGCGCATAACCTCTACAAAGAAGGGCTCCATCACCTCCGTTCAGGCGGTTTACGTCCCTGCCGACGACCTTACAGACCCGGCACCTGCAACTACATTTGCCCACCTCGATGCGACTACGGTTCTTGACCGCTCCATCGCGTCTCTCGGTATCTATCCGGCGGTCGATCCGCTCGGCTCGACGAGCCGCATACTGAATCCGGAAATCGTCGGCAATGAGCACTATGAGGTTGCCCGCGCCGTTCAGCAGATGCTCCAGCGCTACAAGGAGCTTCAGGATATCATCGCCATCATGGGTATGGACGAGCTCTCCGAGGAGGATAAGCTCGTTGTTGCCCGCGCGAGAAAGATCCAGCGCTTCCTCTCTCAGCCATTCTCTGTCGCCGAGCAGTTCACCGGAATGCAGGGCAAGTATGTTCCTCTCGCTGAGACTATCCGTGGCTTCCGTGAGATTATTGAGGGCAAGCACGACGATCTGCCCGAGTCCGCGTTCCTCTTCGTCGGTACAATCGACGAGGCGGTTGAAAAGGCGAAGAAAGCGTGAGCGGGATGAACACCTTTCATCTCGTGATCGTCACGCTTGACGGCGTATCCTTCGACGGCGAATGCGAAAAGCTCGTCGTCCGCACGATAGACGGCGACGTCTGCATCATGGCAAATCACATTGCTTACGTCACCGCCCTCGGAATGGGCGAGGCGCAGGTGTTCACTGAGAGCGGCGTGCGTAAAGCCGCCTGCATCGGCGGACTTCTGTCTGTTGCCAATAATGAGGTCAAGCTTGCCCCGACCACCTTCGAGTGGGCGGAGGATATCGACCGCGAAAGAGCGCTCCGCGCAAAGGAGCGCGCCGAGGAAGCCCTCGCGCAGAAGAAGAGCGTGCAGGAGGAGAAGATCGCCATGGCGAAGCTCCACCGCGCTCTCGTCCGCTCCAGCGTTGCCAAAAAATAAAGATAAAAAAGCAGCCGCTTCTCTCAAAATGAGGGAGGCGGCTTTTGCGTGATGTGAAATCAATTTACAACATAATAGACATTATGTAGTTGTATTGTGCAAAGTATATTCAATTCACCCTATTTTGCCATAAATAAATATGGATGTCAAGGAATTTATTGCT
>JAFSJE010000064.1 GCA_017439425.1 Oscillospiraceae bacterium | reverse complement strand
GCAAGGTTCGAGGTCAGCACCATCGAAAGCCCGAGCGCTACGCCGAAAAGCATCGAAAGAGTATAATTAAAAGCCTTTTTCATATCTGTCGCACCTGCTTGTAGTAGTCGAGAGAGCGGAAATCCTGCCCGAGCTGCGCGATGAGAAAGCTCTCGCACACGCTCCCAAGCTCGCGCGCCGTGCTCTCGCCGACGGAGAAGCTGAGAAGCTTTTTCGGCTCTGAACAGGATATGTGGCGCATCGCGGCGAGAGTTCCGCGCCCGATCAGGCGCGCTTCATAATCTCCCACGCGGCAGGAGGCACACATCAGCGTGCCGCCCTGAACGCTGAACGCCGGAACTTCCGGCTCCTTACCGCACTTCACGCACCCGTCGAGCATCGGCTCAAAGCCGGATATGCACATGAGCCGCAGCTCAAACGCCGCCTTGACGAGCGCGGGATCGGTTTTTCCGGCGCTCAGCGCATAGAGGCAGTTCAGCCCGAGGCTGAGTATCTCCGGGTCGGGAATATCCTCGTTCGAGAACGTTTCAAGCAGCTCCGAGAAGTACGTTCCGAGAGCGTAGAGCGCAAGATCATCGCGCAGACCCTCGAAAAGCTCGATGGGCCGCGCCTCTGTCAGCGTGTGGCGGCCCTTTTCCGTGAAAATCGTCATCTCGGAGTAGGCAAGATGCTGGGTCGCGCCCATGAGCTTCGAGCCCTTGCGCTTGGCGCCGCGCGCGTTTACCGTGATCTTGCCCATTGAATCCGTCAGCACCGTAAGAATCCGGCTCGACTCCTTGTACACGCTGTCGCGCAGAACAAGTCCGGTTGTGGTGGTGTACATTATTCTTCCCTGAAGCCGAAGGTGCGAAGATTCGCGCCGGAGTCGCGCCAGTTCTCCTTGACCTTGACCCATGTTTCAAGGAACACCTTTGCTTCGAGCATTTTTTCGATCTCAGCGCGCGCGTCGTGACCGATTTTCTTCAGCATTTCGCCGTTTTTGCCGATGATTATGCCCTTGTGGCTCTGCTTCTCGCAGTAGATAGTCGCCTCGATCTCCACAACGCCGTCCTCGCGCTCATTGAACTTCGTTATCTCGATGTTCACGCCGTGCGGCACCTCGCTGTCGAGGTTTAAGAGCATTTTCTCGCGTATCAGCTCCGCCGCGAGGGTGCGCTCGGTCTGGTCGGTGAAGGCGTCCTCGGGGAACAGCGCGTCGGACTCGACGGCGAACTTCTCAAGCTCGTCAAAGAGAATGTCCAGCCCGTCCTCGCGCTTTGCTGAGATGGGTATAATCGCCTCGAAATCGTGCTTTGCGGCGTAGGCGGCAATGACGGGCAGCGCCTCAGCCTTCTCGATCGTGTCTATCTTGTTTATTACGAGCACGGCGGGGATATTGAGCTTCTTGATCTTCTCGATGAGAAGCTCCTCCTGCCTGCCGATATTCGCCTTCGGCTCGACAAGCAGGCACACCGCGTCAACGTCGGCGACGGAGTCCTCGACGACCTTGACCATGTACTCTCCGAGCTTGTTTCGCGCGCGGTGAAAGCCCGGCGTGTCGATGAAAACAAGCTGCGTTTCATCCTTTTCGGCAACGCCGAAAATGCGGTAGCGCGTCGTCTGCGGCTTCGGCGTTACTATGGATATCTTCTGCCCGACGAGAGCGTTTACGAGCGTGCTTTTTCCGACGTTCGGCCGCCCTATAAGGGCTATCATTGCGGTTTTCTTAATCATATCGTTATCTTCCTATTCCCAATATTTCCATTATCGCGTCCTCACGCGACCGCATAAGGCGCTTGTCCTCTTTCTCCATGTGGTCGTAGCCGAGTAAGTGCAGGGTCGAGTGAACTGCAAGGTAGCTCACCTCGCGCCTGTATCCGTGACCGTACTCCTCGCCCTGCTCGGCACAGCGCGGTATGCTTATCACCATATCACCGAGGAAAACTGCGCCGGTCTCCGGCTCACGCTCGCATATTCCGGGGTCAAATTCGCCCGGCGTAAGCTCGTTCATCGGAAAGCTCAGAACGTCCGTCGGTCTGTCGACGTTTCTCTCGGCAAGGTTTATTTCATGTATCGTCTCATCGTCAGTGAGCGTGACGTCAACAATATAGTCGCACTCCACGCCCTCAGCTCTGAGAGCACATTCGACGGCGCGTTTAACGAGCCGGGCAGTTTCGGGGTAACCGAGATTTCTTTTAGTGCGCGTTATCTCTGTCATATTCCGTAGACGTCCTTCATCTTGTTTTCAAGGTAGTCGAGGTAATAGCCGGGGTCAAAGGGCGCGCCGAGAGCGTTTTTGAGTATCCACTCCGGACTCTTCGACGAGCCGTACTGCCAGATTTTCTCACCGAGCCACGCTCTTATGGGCGCAAGGTCGCCTGAGGCGACAACGGCGTCAAAGTCCATCTCCTCGCGCATCTTCGCGAGATACTGCGCGCCGTAGGCAGAACCGAGAGCGTAGGAGGGGAAGTAGCCGATTCCGGCGCCGGACCAGTGGCTGTCCTGCAAGATGCCCTCTCTGTCGTTCGGAACCGTCACGCCGAGGTATTCCTTATAGTAGGCGTTCCACATCTCGGGCAGCTCGGCGGTATTCACCTCGCCGTTAATCATCTTCTTTTCCATCTCATAGCGCACCATGATGTGCAGGGGGTAGGTCACCTCGTCCGCCTCAGTGCGGATAAGGCTCGGCTGAGCCTTGTTTGCGGCGCGGTAGATGTCCTGCGCTGAGTATTTGCCGATCTCGGGGCAGAGCCGCACAAGGTCGGGGTAGAG
Source organism: Oscillospiraceae bacterium (assembly GCA_017439425.1). Taxonomy (GTDB): domain Bacteria; phylum Bacillota; class Clostridia; order Oscillospirales; family Oscillospiraceae; genus RUG626. The sequence continues at coordinate 97,012 of JAFSJE010000064.1, read as the reverse complement.
ATTATCAATGAAGCCGCGGCTTCTTCCGACGATGTTCTCAAAAAAGCGCGACTGCGACTCGTGAATGCCCATCGTAACGCCGCCGGAGAGGCAGGTGAAGCTGAATTTCGGGTCAACACCCAGCTCGTAGAGCGCGTGACCGCCCTCGTGGATTACAGAGTACATCGAGCTGAGAAAGGCTTTTTCGTGGTAATGCGTGGTGATTCGCACGTCGTCCGGCGTGAAATTCGTAGTAAACGGGTGCTCGGTTTCACCGATGGCGCATCTGTCGCGCGGGAGCCCCAGCTTGTCCATAAGGATATCGCTGAGGGCGCGCTGCTTTTCGATGGGGAAAAGAACCTTCGCCACGCTCTCGTCCGGCGCTTCTGCGGCGCCGACCCTTGCGATGAGCGGCACTATTCTCTCACGCAGAGCGGAGAAAAACGCCTCCGCCTTCTGCATTGTGAGGCCCTCCTCATACTTGTCGAGGCAGTAATCGTAAGGCGCGATATCGGGGTTGACCTTCTCGGCAAAGAGCTTTGTAAAGTCGATGACGCGGCGGAGATACGGCTCAAAAATCGCGTAATCGCTTTTTTCCTTCGCCTCATGCCACGCTGAATCGGCCTCGTTCATAAGCTCGGTGTACTCGACGTACTGCTCGATGGGAACGGCGCGCATCTCCTTGAGATTCTTTTCTCTGAGCTCGAGACGGCGGATGGTATTATCGTCAAGCTCGTCCGCGTGGGAGCGGAGGGTATCGAGGATCGCGACAGCGCTCTTGTCTGTTGTTAGCTTGTACGCCTCGCCGGCGAGGCAGCCCATGGTCTTGCCGCGCGGGATATAGCTCTTTTTCGGGGCGGCGGTCGCGCCGTCATAGCTCAGTATGCCCATCGCGTGACCGAGGGCAAATTCCTTCAGTTCAAGCTCATCGAGCTTATTTACGGCTTCTTGTACGGTCATTTCTATCTCCAGCTTTCTCTGTCTTTTTCTTCTCGTATTTATCGTAAGCCTCGACTATGCGCTGAACGAGAACGTGGCGCACAACGTCGGAGGCGCTGAGGCGGCAAATTGCGATATCCTCAACTCCGTCAAGCACTCTTACCGCCTCTCTGAGTCCGCTTATCTTGTCTGCGGGCAGGTCTATCTGCGTTTCGTCGCCGGTGATTACTATCTTCGAGCCGAAGCCGAGGCGGGTCAGAAACATCTTCATCTGCTCGCGCGAGGTGTTCTGCGCCTCGTCGAGGATAATAAAGCTGTCATCGAGCGTTCTGCCGCGCATATAAGCGAGCGGCGCGACCTCGATATCCCCGCGCTCGAGGTACTTTGTGTAGGTCTCCGCGCCGAGCATCTCAAAGAGCGCGTCGTAGAGCGGTCTGAGGTACGGATCGACCTTCGATTGCAGATCGCCGGGCAGAAAGCCGAGGCGCTCTCCGGCCTCGACCGCAGGGCGGGTGAGGATTATGCGATTGACCTCTTTTTTGCGGAACGCCGCCACCGCCGCCGCGACGGCGAGGTAGGTCTTGCCCGTTCCGGCCGGGCCGATTCCGAGGGTGACGGTGTTCTTCGCTATCGCCTCAACGTATCTCTTCTGGCCGAAGGTCTTGGGCTTTACGGGCTTTCCCTTCGCGGTCACGCAAATTACGTCGCGCGCGAGGTCGTCGATCTTATCCTCCGCGCCGCTCTTCACAAGCCCCATGATATAGCGCACGCTCTGCGCGTCTATGCTCTCGCCCTTCGCGGCGAGGGATATAAGCCCCTCAATGGTCTTTCGCGCGCGCATCACGCTCTCCGGATCGTCGCCGGAGATTTTTATTTCGCTCTCGCGGTCGGTTATCCTGACGCCCATCTCGCTCTCAATGAGCCGGAGATTTTCGTCAAATGAGCCGAAAACGCTTATAACGTGCTCCATTCTGTCAACGATTATCGTTTCGTCTGTCATAGCTTTCTCCTATATTCTCTCTGCACTCGGCAAAAAGCGTGACCCTTATGAGCCCGCCCTCCTGCGAGACAGTAAATCTTTCGCTCACTACGCTGCCCTCGACCATATTCCGGCAGAGTGTATAGGCAAGGCGCGACTTGAGAATATTTGCGGCGCTCTCTGCGTCCGGCTCAAAGTCGGCTGTCTCATACTCCCGTACAGTCGCGCGCTCGATTCTGAGCGGCAGAAACGGAAGCGGCATAGTACATTCTATTGTATCATATTCTGCGGCGCTGTGTCTATTTGAATTGTAAAAATTTATGCGCTTTTCTCCGATAATGAGGCTCGTGAGTGTCTTTTCGGAGCTTTCACGCAGCTTGAGTTTACATAAAACCGGCATCTCGGCGCTGATTTCGTAGAAGGTGCGCGCTGTGACCTTGCCCAGCGTGCCTCGCTCGGACGGAACTATCAGCTCATCGCCCGATAGAACCGTGTCGCCGGGCTTGACTGCGGAGTTACCCTCGAGGGCGACGGCGGAGGTTATTATTCCGAATCTGCGCGCGCGTATCGGCTCCGGCGATGGCTCGATTATTTCCGGCGCGGGTATCTCCTCGCGCACAAGAACAAAGAGCTTTGTACCCTTGAGGTTCAGCGTTACCCACCTGAGGCTTGGCTCGCGCAGAAGAAGCTCATTCTGCAGTCTGCGGTTTTCTATTTTCCAGAACGGCGAGAAGATATGCACTCCGAGATCCCTGAGGTCGGCGATTATTCTCTCGGGCGGCACGCTGTCCGCACCGTGGACTTCGATCGACCATATCGTCATCGAGATAAAAACCAGCGCCGATAATGCGGCAATAAGCCCGATATAGAGCATAAAGCGCCATTTTGTGGAGCGCAGGGTTTTAAAAATGCCCTTCTCGCGCTCTCTTTCAACTATCGCACCCGGCGTTCTGCGAACCCTCTCGCGCCAGGCGACCGGCACAAAGAAGGAGAGCGAAGCGTCGCGAATCCGCAAATCGCTGACCGGCACGCCGCGCGAAATGAGAAGGTTTGCCGTCCTCTCCGGCTGAGCCGAGGAGAGCTTAAAATATACTCTGTCCATCTTATCACCCGTAATAATTCTATGTTGCGGGAGCGCGGCATATACTTGCGGGAGAGGTGATAAAAATGCTCAGAGCAAGGGCAGTGGACTTTGCCGAGATATGCGGACTGTTATTTATTACTGCGGGGCTTGCGGTGTTCCCGTCGGAGCTGATCGCGGCGGCAAAGAGCGGGGTAGAGCTGTGCCTCACCGTAATGCTTCCGTCGCTTTTCCCGTTTTTCGTTCTCTCGAACCTCACGGTGCGACTCGGCTTTGCCGATAAGCTCGGAAGGGTGCTCGCGCCTGTGATGCGGCCGGTCTTCAACGTCTCCGGCGCCGGTGCGGCGGCGCTTGCGCTCGGCTTTGTCGGCGGCTATCCCGTCGGAGCAAAGACGGTCATCTCGCTCTATAAATCCGGCAGGCTCACGAAAACCGAGGCGGAGCGTATGCTCGCCTACGCGAATAATTCCGGCCCGGCGTTCATACTCGGAGTTGTCGGCACGGGAATTTTTGCGGAGAAGGGCGCGGGGCTTGCGCTTTACCTCGTCCACGCGCTCTCGAGCCTTATTATCGGCATCCTTTTCCGGTTTTATAAGCGCGGCGAAAAGCCGGAGCCGGTACCCGCTGTGAGCGAGAGCCGCGAGAGCGCGGTCAGGGCGTTCATCGGCTCTGTGGGCGACGGACTCGGACAGTGCCTATCGATTTCGGCGTTCGTGCTGTTTTTTGCGGTGTTCATAAGACTGCTGTTCCTCTCGGGGGCGGTCGGCGCGGCGGCCGACCTTCTCGGCGTGTTCGGACTGACAAGAGAGAGCGCCGAGAGCCTCATCACCGGCGCCATCGAGCTTACGAGCGGAGTGTGGAAAATTCGCGATATCGGCGCAGACTTTTCGTCGCGGCTTGCGCTTGCGGCGTTCATGCTCGGCTGGGCGGGACTCAGCGTACACTGCCAGGTGCTGAGCTTTATCGAGGACAGCGGACTGCGCAAGAGCACGTATTTCTCCGGAAAGCTTCTCCACGGAGTTCTCTCCGCCGCGATTATTTGGCTTGCAAATATGCTCGGCGCGTGGTAATATAGCCTTGAAGGCGGTGAAAAACGATGCTTTTTAACAAAAAAATCGAGCCGAGCTGCTCGTATTGCGTACATTCCTCGCAGATAAACGATACCGAGGCGGCGTGTATAAAAAAGGGCGTCGTGAGCCTCGCGGGTCAGTGCCGCCATTTCAAATACGACCCTCTGCGCCGCGAGCCGCCGCACCCGGCTGCCATAGACAAATCGCGGTACAGCGAGGAGGATTTTAAGCTTTAAGGGGAGCGTAAAGCTCCTCTTTTGAATTTATTAATTATGGGATTAAAGAGCTTTTTCCTGTTCGTTTAATACTAATCCCTGATTAAAAGCTTTAACCGAGCGCGCAGAATTTTTTGCGTCATACAAGGCGTCCGGTGCAGATAATACTTTGTGTATTATCAAGCCGGATAACGAAGTATGACGCGAAAAGGGCAAGCGCCAATTGAAGATTTTGATCAGGGGTTAGTATAAATACTGCGGAAATTACTATAGAGAGGTGGCGGAGGAGTGAAAAAGGGCGATATTGCGGCTATTGCGCTTGTGCTGGCGCTCGCGCTCGGCATCTTTGCCGCGACCGTTTTCTTTGCGCCGAAAGCCGCCTCCGTGACCGTGGAGGTATTCTCCTCGGGCGAGAAAATCTACTCCGCGCCGATTTCCGAAAACGCCGAAATTCCCGTCTCCGGCGACTACCGCTGCACAGTCGTCATACGCGGCGGCGAGGTCTGGGTCGAGAATTCTGACTGCCCCGGCGGCGACTGTATGCGAATGGGCCGCAAAAACCGAGCCGGTGAGACGATTTTCTGCCTGCCGAACAGGGTAGAGGTGCGGCTTATCGGCTCCGATCTTGATATGATCGCGGGGTGAGCCGATGAGAACGAAAAAGCTCGCGCTTTCCGCGATTTTGCTCGCGCTTGCGCTCGCACTCAGCTACGCTGAGCGGTTTCTGCCGCTTGAGCTTGTGATACCGCTGCCCGGCGTGAAGCTCGGGCTTGCAAACGTCGTAACGCTATACGCGATCTACGCGCTCGACCCGCTTTCGGCGCTGGCGATTCTGATTCTGCGGTGTATTATGTCAACCTTTTTCGGCGGCAGCGTGACGTCGCTCGCGTTCAGCCTCGCGGGAGGGGCGCTTGCCTTCTCGGTTATGCTCGGCGCGAAAAAAATATCCGCTCTCAGCGAGATCGGCGTCAGCGTTATCGGCGCGGCGGGGCATAACATCGGTCAGATAATTGCGGCGGCGGTGCTGATGCGCTCTATGGGCGTCGCCGCGTACCTGCCGGTGATGCTTGTCGCCGGAGTTTTCACCGGCGTGGCGATCGGCTTTGCAGTTCAAAGATTACTGAGGATAAAAGTATGAAAAAAACGCTCTCATTCGCGCTTGCGGTGATAATGCTCTTTACGCTTACCGCCTGCGGAAGTTCCGAAAAGAGCTATGAACGCTCGGAATATACGCTTTTTGACACCGTTACGGTTATAAAGGGTTATGCCGACAGTCAGGAGAGCTTTATGGACGAAACCGGCGGCATTATCGCGGAGCTTACGCGCCTGCACAGACTGTTTGACGTCTACAACGAGTACGACGGCATAGTGAACCTTTGCACTGTAAACGCCCGCGCCGGAGAATGGGTCGAGGTCGACGCAGAAATTATCGAGTTTCTCAAGTGGGGGCGCAAGGTCGCACTTCTGACCGCCGGAGAGGTTGACATAACGCTCGGCGCGGTGCTGAAAATCTGGCACGAAGCGCGGGAAAACGAAGTCCTCCCCGATGAAAGCGCGCTTAAAGAGGCAAAAAAGCATACGGGCTTCGATAAGCTTGAGATCGACGAGGAAAACCGCCGGGTGCGGCTCAACGACAGCGCAGCGTCGATTGACGCGGGCGCGCTTGCGAAGGGCTGGGCGGTGGAGAGAGCGGCAAGGGTCGCGCCCTCCGGCACGCTCATAAACGTCGGCGGAAATATCCGGGCGGTCGGCGCAAAGCCGGACGGCGGGGCGTGGAAGCTCGGCATACAGAATCCCGACGGCGGAGTGCTGACGGCGGTCGCGGTTACAGACGGCAGCGTTGTCACAAGCGGCGACTATCAGCGCTATTTCGAGGTCGGCGGCGTGCGCTACTGCCACATAATCGACCCCGATACACTGTACCCGGCGGCAAAATGGCGCGGAGTGAGCGTTGCGTGTGCCTCCTCCGCACTTGCTGACGCGCTCAGCACGGCGCTGTTTTTAATGGACAGAGAGAGCGGCGAAGCGCTTGCGAGGGAGTGCGGCGCCGAGGCTCTTTGGATAGACGCAGACGGCGCGGTATATAAGACCGACGGCTTTGAGAAAATGGAATAAAAAAGGACGGGTCACCCCGTCCTTTCAATGCGTCGACAAAGTCTCCGCATCGAACATATTTTGCGCTTTGAGAGCGCAAAATATGACGCCTGCGGGCGGGCTATGCGACGTGAAGGGGCCTCTCGGCCGGCCCCTTCACAAAACCCCGCCACCTTTATCCAACGCTTTTTCTTTTTGTCTACAGTCTAAAAGGACGGGTCACCCCGTCCTTTATTTCTGCGTATGCGTATATTTTTTGACTCCGCTTCGCTCCACGATCTGAACGAGCAGGAAAAAGAGCGCCGCCTGCACCGGCAGGTCAACTATTTCCTTCACAAACCGGCTTGCAAGCAGAATCGTGAACGCTTTTCCGGTCATCATCGAGATCCACAGAGTGTTCATTCCGGCGTTGACAACGAGGGTGACGACGGCCTTCGTTGCGAGAATGCGCCACAGGCTCGGCGTTTTTTTGTAATAGCTCACGCCGTAGATAAAGCCGGCGACGATGGCGGACAGCGTGTAGCCCGGGAAGAACGCGCCGGTGGGCTTTATTATGAACTTCACGATGTCCATAACGCCGCCGAAGAGCGCGCCGGTCACGCCGCCGAAGAGCCAGTCAACGATCTGATTGGGCAGGGCGGCGAAGCCGATTTTGAGATAGTCGCCTATCTGTATCGAGGCGACGAAATCGAGCGCGACGGCAAGCGCCGCCATGACCGCGCAGGTGGTCAGAACGCGCAGATCGCGCAGCTCGCGCGCGCTCGAAGACAGATTTTCCTTGATTTTCATGGGTTTTGCCCCCTTCGATAGGTAGGAACGGCTTGATTATAGCAAAGATAGTCGGGTTAGGCAAGTTTTATTATTGATTTTCCTACTTGTTCGGTGTATAATTAAGGATGACATATTATGTACGGAGGATACTTTATAATGAGCGAACAGCTTCTTAAGATAGAGGATCTCAAGGTATCCGTTGAGGAGAAGAAAATCCTTGACGGCGTTTGCCTTGAAATCGGCGAGGGCGAGGTACACGTCCTCATGGGCCCGAACGGAACGGGAAAATCGACACTCGTTTCCGCGATAATGGGCGACCCGCGCTACTCGGTAGACGGCGGCAAAATCGTTTTCAAGGGCGAGGATATCACGGAGGAGAAGGCGGACGCGAGAGCGCGCAGGGGCATTTTCCTCTCCTTCCAGACTCCGGAGGAGATCCCGGGCATCAGCCTCGAGAACTTCATCCGCACCGCGCGTCAGGCGATAACCGGAACGCCCCTCAAGGTATTCGCCTTCAAGCGCGAGCTCAAGGCTGAGATGGACAAGCTCGGCATGGCTCCTGAGTACGCCGAGCGCTACCTCAACGTCGGCTTTTCCGGCGGCGAGAAGAAAAAGGCGGAGATACTTCAGCTCCTTATGCTGAAGCCGTCGCTCGCGCTCCTCGACGAGACCGATTCCGGCCTCGACGTCGACGCGGTCAGAACCGTGACCGAGGGCATCAACGCCTGGCACAACGAGCACAACAGCCTCCTCATCATCACCCACAACGCGAAGATACTTGAGGGCCTCAAGGTCGACAAGGTGCACGTTCTCGAGGGCGGCAGAATCGTAAAGACCGGCGGCGCAGAGCTAATCGGCGAGATAACCGAGGGCGGCTTCAATGCCGTCAAGGAGGATAACTGATTTGGCGGATTTCGGCAAGGAAAAGACGGTCGTGGAGGAGGTCAACCGCTCCATCTACGACTTTAAGGACAAGGTGGACTCCGCTTTTGAGGTATCGAGCGGACTTACTCCCGATATCGTCCGCACCATCTCCGAGGAGAAAAACGACCCGGAGTGGATGCGCGAGTTCAGATTAAAGAGCCTCGAAATCTATGAGAGGCTTCCCATACCCAACTGGGGTCCGTCCATCGACGGGCTTGATATGAGGAATATCGTTACCTACGTTCGCCCCAACACCGGCATGAGCGCGACATGGAACGAGGTTCCGGAGGACATTAAGAACACCTTTGAGCGCCTCGGCATTCCGCAGGCGGAGAGATCGGGACTTGCGGGCGTCGGCGCGCAGTACGATTCCGAGGTCGTCTACCACAACGTCAAAAAAGAGGTAGAGGATCAGGGTGTAGTCTATACGGACTTCGAGTCTGCGCTCCACAGCGAGTACGGCGATATGATACGCGAGTATTTCATGAAGGCGGTTCCGCCGACAGATCACAAGTTCGCGGCGCTTCACGGCGCTGTCTGGTCGGGCGGATCGTTTGTGTACGTTCCCGCGGGCGTGAGCGTTGAGATACCGCTTCAGAGCTACTTCCGCCTGAACAGACCCGGCGCAGGTCAGTTTGAGCACACGCTCATTATCGTCGATAAGAATGCGTACCTGCACTTTATCGAGGGCTGCTCCGCGCCGAAGTACAACGTCGCGAACCTCCACGCCGGCTGCGTTGAGATTTTCGTCGGAGAAAATAGCCGCGTCAGATATTCGACCATCGAGAACTGGTCGAAGAATATGTATAACCTCAACACGAAGCGCGCTATCGTCAGTAAGGGCGGCACGATCGAGTGGGTCTCCGGTTCCTTCGGTAGCCATACGAGCTATCTCTACCCGATGAGCATCCTTAACGGCGAGGGCGCGAGAATGGAGTTCACCGGCATAACCTTCGCCGGAGCGGGTCAGGAGCTCGACACCGGCGCAAAGGTAGTCCACGCCGCGAAGAACACCTCGAGCCACATCTCCACAAAGAGCATCGCGCGCGACGGCGGGGTTTCCAACTTCCGCTCGAGCGTTGTCGTGACGAAGGAGGCTGAGGGGAGTAAGTCCAGCGTGAGCTGCGAGAGCCTTATGCTCGACTCCAGAAGCCGCAGTGATACGATACCCGTTATGGATATCCGTACCGACAAGTGCGACGTCGGCCACGAGGCAAAAATAGGAACTATCTCCGAGGAAGCGGTATTCTATCTTATGAGCCGCGGAATTTCGGAGGAGGACGCGCGCGCCCTTATCGTCGGCGGCTTTGCCGAGCCGATTGCAAAGGAGCTGCCGCTTGAATACGCAGTTGAGATGAACAATCTCATCCACCTTGAAATGAAGGGAAGTATAGGCTGATGGAAAAGTTCAATATTATCCCTTCACCGACGTGGAACCGCCTCGGAGTAAACTGCGCCGAGGAGAGCGCGGGCATTCCCGAAACCTTTGACTCTGCTGGCGCGAGCGTTATAACCGCCTGCCCCGAGGGATTGGAGGTCGGCGACGACGCGCCTATCGCCTGCGAGGAGCTCAAAAGCTCCACGGGCTTTGACGAGATAATCGAAAATAACGCGGCGTTTTCCTTTAACGCCACCGTTGAGGATAAATACGCCAATCCCCTCGTGATTAACACAGAGGACGCCGCAGTTGTCGGCAATATCTACGCCGTTGAGGGCGCGGAGCTGACAATTCTGCATGTTCTGCGCGGCTCCTCCGAAACTCTGACCCGCGTTTACGCCGAGAAGGGCGCGAGGGTAAATGTGGTCGAGGTGAGCTTTGCGGAGAGTGACAATATCCGCTACTCCGCCTTTGCCTCCTGCTGCGAGGAGGGCGCCGAGGTGCGCTTTACGCGCTGCGAGCTCGGAGGAAACAGAGTTGTCTGCGGCTCGAAGACGGTTTTGCAGGGAAACTCCAGCGCCTACGATTTCGCCGGCTGCTACTTCGGCGAGGGAGAGGCAGTCCTCGACTTCAACGATTTAAGCGAGCACTACGGCCGCGATACGCTCTGCGAGATGCACTCCGCGGGAGCGCTTTCCGGCTCGGCGGATAAAATACTGCGCGGCACCATCGACTTTAAGGAGGGCGCCAAGCGCGGCGTTGGCCACGAATCTGAGGACGTTATACTCCTGAGCCCCGACGTGCGCGACCGCACCGCTCCGCTCATCCTCTGCCACGAGGAGGAGGTCGAGGGTCAGCACGCCGCGAGCCACGGCAGACTTGACGAGACCGCGCTCTACTATCTGATGAGCCGCGGCATACCAGAGGCGCAGGCGCGAAGCCTTATGGTGGAGGCGCGCTTTGCCCGCGCCATCGACCGCATACCGGATGAAACCATCCGCGAAGAGGCGCTTACAACAGTACGGAGGAGACTTCAAAATGCTTGATGTCCGCAAGGACTTTCCTATTCTGCAGGTGCCGGAGGCGGGTAAAAGGCTCGTTTACCTCGACACGGCGGCGACGGCTCAGCGCCCGAATCAGGTCATCGACGCCATCTGCGAATACTACAAAAATGACAACGCAAACCCGCACCGCGGGGTCTACGAGCTCGGCGCAAGGGCGACCGAGCGCACCGATTCGGCGCGCCATACGGTAGCGCAGTTCGTCGGCGCCGACGATGAGGAGATAGTTTTCACCCAGAATACCACCGAGAGCGTGAACCTCGTCGCTTATACCTGGGGAATGGCGAACATCAACGCCGGCGACGATATCTGCGTATACGTCGCGGAGCACCACTCGGATATGGTGCCGTGGCAGAGGGTCGCGAAGCGCACCGGCGCGAGGGTCGTATATATGTACCCCGATGAAAACGGCGTTTTGACTGAGGAAGAGATGCGCCGCAAGATTTCGCGCAGGACTAAAATCGTCTGCTGTGCGATGGTGTCGAATGTCCTCGGCATAAAAATCGACGAAAAGGCGCTCATAGAGCGCGCACACTCCGTCGGCGCGAAGGTGCTTCTCGACTGCGCGCAGTCGATTCCGCATTTCAGACACGATTTTCACACTATCGGCTGTGATTTCGCTGTGCTCTCCGGGCATAAGCTTTACGGCCCGATGGGCATCGGCGTGCTGTACGGCAAAAAGGCGCTTCTCGACGCGATGGAGCCGTTTCTCTCCGGCGGCGATATGATAGGTATTGTCACCGAGGACGGCGCGACGTGGGCTGAAACGCCGCGAAAGTTCGAGGCAGGCACCCGAAACGTCGAGGGTGAGGTCGGACTCGAGGCGGCGATCAAGTACCTCGACTCTCTCGGCTGGGAGAATATCGAGGCGCACGAGCGCGAGATAGTTGACTACTGCCTTTCGGGTATGAAAAAAATACCGCATATCGAGATCTACGGAAATGCGCCGGAGAGATACGGCGTTATTTCCTTCAACGTAGAGGATGTTCACCCGCACGATGTTGCGAGCATTCTCGACGCCGACGGCGTGTGCGTCAGGGCGGGTCACCACTGCGCCGAGCCGCTTATGCGCCGCCTCGGAATCGGCAGATGCTCGCGCGCATCGTTCGGCATTTACAACACTAAAGAGGACGTTGATGCGTTCCTTGACAGCCTCGGAAAAATAAGGGAGTTTATGGGATATGGATCTTAGAAGTCTGTATAATCAGGTAATAACCGAAAAGAGCCGCTCCAACGAGCACCGTCACCCTGTCGACGACTGCACCTGCTCTTTGGAGGGCGTGAATCCCTCCTGCGGCGACGATATAACGCTTCAGCTCAGGGTGAAGGACGGCGTTATCGAGGATGTCGGCTTTATGGGTGCGGGCTGCGCCATAAGCCAGGCTTCGACGGCGCTTATGATAGATATTCTGAAGGGCAAGACCGTCGCAGAGGCGAAGGAGCTAATCGACGTCTTTTTCGGCATGATAAAGGGCGAGATCGGCGAGGACGACGAGCGCCTTGAGCTTCTCGAGGACGCCGCCGCATTAAAGGGCATAGCCCACACTCCGGCGAGAGTCAAGTGCGCCGTGCTCGCGTGGCACACGATGGAAGAAGCGCTCGATAAATAAAGAAGCAAAAAATTTATATATACTGTATTCTGAAAGGAGCAATCACTATGGGACTCATTTCTGCAGCACTTACCTCTTTTAACGGCGTAATGTCAGACCAGTGGAAGGAATATTTCTACTGCGAGGCGATTCCTGAGAACGTCCTCGTCACAAAGGGCGTCAAGCGCACCACCCGCGGAGTGAACCACGGCTCTGACAACATCATCTCCAACGGCTCCGTCATCGCCGTTGCCGACGGACAGTGCATGGTCATTGTTGACCAGGGCAAGGTCGTAGATATCTGCGCCGAGCCGGGTGAATTTGTCTATGACACAAGCTCCGAGCCCTCGCTTTTTGCGGGCAATCTCGGCACGTCCATTGTTGAAACCTTCAAGAATATCGGCAAGCGCTTCACCTTCGGCGGCGAGCCTCCCAAGGATCAGCGCGTATATTTCTTCAACCTCAAGGAGCTCATCGGCAATAAGTACGGAACTCCGTCTCCCGTACCCTTCCGCGTAGTGGATCAGCGCGCCGGCATCGATATCGACGTGTCCATCCGCTGCTTCGGCGAGTACAGCTACCACATCTGCGACCCGATCCTCTTCTACACCAACGTCTGCGGCAACGTCGGCGGAGATTTCACCCGCGACAGAATCGACAGTCAGCTCAAAACCGAGCTTCTCACAGCCCTTCAGCCCGCGTTCGCCAAGATCAGCGCTCAGGGCATCCGCTATTCCGAGCTGCCCGGCCGCACGATGGAGCTTGCCGACGCCCTCAACGACGTCCTCAGCCAGAAGTGGCGCGCTCTTCGCGGCATCGAGATCGTCTCCTTCGGCGTTTCAAGCGTAAACGCTGACGAAGAGGACGAGAAGATGCTCAAGCAGCTTCAGAGAAACGCCGCTTTCCGCGATCCGGGACTTGCCGCGGCAAACATTGCCGGCGCTCAGATGAACGCCATGCAGGACGCGGCAAACAACGCGGGCGGCGCCGCCGTAGGCTTTATGGGCATGAATATGGCTATGGGTGCCGGAGGAGTAAACGTCAACGGCCTCTATCAGCAGGCTTCTCAGCAGCCGCAGCAGCCGGCGCCTCAGGCGGCCGCTCCCGCCGCTGGCGGCTGGACCTGCCCGACCTGCGGCAAAACCGGACTTTCCGGCAAATTCTGCCCCGAGTGCGGCGCGAAAAAGCCCGAGGAGAGCTTCTGGTTCTGCCCTGAGTGCGGAACTAAGAACACCGGCAAGTTCTGCCCGAACTGCGGCACCAAGAGACCCTGAAAAGCGTAAAAATCAAAATATCGAGGTGATACCGTGGCAACCGAGGTAACTAACTATAAATGCCCGAACTGCACGGGACCATTACGTTTCGGCGGCATCTCCGACAGACTTGAGTGCGATTTCTGCGGGTCGAGCTTCACCGTAGAGTACATAGAGGAGCTCAATAAGGATAAGACGGAGCAGGCGGCCGAGAACTTCCAGGGCACCGAATTTACCGGTGAGTGGTCGGGAGGCGGCGAAGAGTGGGGAGAGGACGGGGAGCACATCCGCGTCTACCACTGCCCGAGCTGCTCTGCCGAGCTTATCTGCGACGATACCACCGCCGCGACGAGCTGTCCTTACTGCAATAACCCCACCGTTGTGCCCGGTCAGCTCTCCGGCGCGCTGAAGCCGGATTACGTCATCCCCTTCCGCTTCACGAAGGAGGCGGCTGTCGCCCAGCTCAAGGAGCACTATAAGGGCCGCTGGTTTTTGCCGAAGGAGTTCTCCGCGCAGAACCACATCGAGGATATAAAGGGCGTTTACGTTCCGTTCTGGCTCTATAACGGCGTAGCCGAGGGCGATGTCGCATACCTTGCGACCCGCAGTCATACGCACCGCGAGGGCGACTATGAGGTGACCACCACCGAGCACTATAATATCCGCCGCTCCGGCTCGCTTGAATTCAAAAACGTGCCGGTGGACGCGTCCTCCAAGATGCCGGACGATCATATGGACTCCATCGAGCCGTTTGATTACAGCGATATGAAGGACTTTTCGATGGCGTATCTCCCGGGCTTTCTCGCGGATAAATACGACGTCAGCGAGGAGGCGAGCCGCGAGAGAGCGGAAACGCGCTGTGAAAACACCGTCGAGAGCGCGCTTCGCAATACGGTCATCGGCTATGAGAGCGTTATGGAGATCGGCAAGAATCTCAATATCCGCCGCGGCAGCGTAAGCTACGCGCTCATGCCTGTGTGGATGCTGACGACGAAGTACAAGGATAAGAACTACCTCTTTGCCATGAACGGTCAGACCGGCAAGATGGCGGGCGACCTGCCCACCAGCATGGCAAAGCTCTGGGGGCTCTTCGCGGCAATCGGCGTGCCCATCGCGGCGCTCCTGACGTTTCTGTTTCTGAGATAAGGGGGCGGGAAGATGAAGAAAAGATTATTTGCGCTCGCGCTTGCGCTTCTTATGCTCGCCGCTCTCGCCATTCCCGCGCTTGCCGACAGCACCGACGGCATGATGGTCTATATACTTGACGAGGCCGATATTCTCACCTATAACGAGTGGCAGCTTCTCGAGGAGAAGGCTGAGAAGCTATATGCTGAGTATGGCATCCCCGCGTATATCGTCATCGTTGACGATTACAGCGATTACGGCTCCGGCGGTATCTGGGACGTTGCAAATTCGATATGGGACAATAACTCCCTCGGCGTTCCCGGCTCTTACGAGAGAGCCGACGGCTTTATGCTCCTTATGAGTATGGATGAGCGCGACTTTGACAATCGTTCATTTGGAAAAGGTCAGGAGATACTTACAAGTTACGGTCAGCTCGTAATCGAGGACGATTTTCTCGGCTATTTCAGAAACGACAACTGGTACGCCGGCTTCGACGCGTATCTGAGCGGCGTCGAGTACTGCATAACTCAGTATAACTCCGGCACCCCCGTTGACGGCGACATCGGAGAATACGGCTACAACGAGAACGGCGAGTACGTCGGCACGAGGGAAAAGGGCTTTTCACTCGGCGAGATTATCATCACCGCCCTCGCGTCGCTCGGCATACCGGGAATCGTAGTCGGAATCGGGCAGTCCAAGATGAAAAACGTGCATAAAAAGTATGAGGCTATGGACTATATCGTGCCGAATTCGATGCGCCTTACAAGGCAGCAGGATATTTTCACGCACGTCACGCAGTCGCGCCGCAGGATAGAGAGGGAATCCTCCTCCGGCGGAGGCGGCTCGTTCCACTCCGGCGGCGGCTCAAGCGGACACTCCGGAAAGTTTTAAAAAAGAAAAATGCGGGACTTTTTTCGGAAGTCCCGCATTATTTTTTACACTTTTTACTCCACCATCACGCCTTACTCCACCATCACGCCGCCGTTCGGGTCGATGGAGAGAACGTGGCAGGCGCCCTCGCCGAGGGTCGCCTCGATGGCGGTCTTGAAGGACACGAGCATATCCTTCGGCACGAACGCCTGAAGAGTTCCGGCAAAGCCGCCGCCGTGGACTCTTACCGCGCCCTTTCCGCCGAGGAGCTTCTGCGTGAGCGCGAGGGCGAGCGCCATATCCTGATGCGCTGTCGCACCGGTGGGAACTACATTCTGGAGATAGAGCCAGCTCGAGCGGCCGGACTCGTTTGAAAGCGCGAGGAAGCGCTCGAAATCGCCGCTCTTCAGCGCCGCGACCTGCTCTTGTACGCGTCTGTTATCGTCAAAGAAGTGCATAGCGCGTAAAACGGCCCTGTCGCCGGCGGCGGCGCGAACCTCCTTGATGCGGGCGTAGAACTCGTTCTCGTCAACGTCGCGCAGAACTTCCTTTCCGAAGAACGCGGCGACAGCCTTCATCTCGTCGGGGATAGCGGCATACTCGTGCGTGAGGGCGGCGTGGTCGGCGCCGGAGTCGATTATGCACAGCGCGTAGCCGCAGGAGGCAAAGTCAAAGTCGATACGCTCGACAACGGGCTTTGCGGGGTCAAGAAAGTCTATGCCGATGATCGCGCCGACGGAGGACGCGGTCTGATCCATAAGCCCGCAGGGCTTGCCGAAGTAGACGTTCTCGGCGTACTGACCGATCTGCGCGATCTCGACGGCGGAGAGTGTGTTTTTGAAAAAGAGATGGTTTATAATGGTGCCGATCAGCACCTCAAAGGCCGCGGAGGAGGAGAGACCTGAGCCGGGCAGGACGTTCGACACGCAGTAAGCGTCGAAGCCGCGGAGAATGCAGCCGCGCTGCTGAAATGCCGCCGCAACGCCGCGGATAAGAGCCTTCGTCGTGCCGAATTCGGCGGTATCGGCAAAGAGATCGTCGAGCGAGACCTCACAGAGGGGATAGCCCTCGCTCAGAACGCGGATGCAGTTTTCGCCGTTCAGGGCAACTGCGGCGTCGGTACGGAGATCGACGGCGGCGGCAAGAACCCTGCCGCGCTGGTGATCGGTGTGGTTGCCGCCCAGCTCCGTGCGGCCGGGAGCGGAGAAAATATGCTCATAGGGGCGGGAAAAGGTATCCTGAAATGCCTGCTTGAGATGTTCGTACATGGCAAAGCCTCCAATTATTATTTCCTGTAAAATTATAATAAGAATGATGATCAAAGTCAAGAGACGGGATTTAAGGAAGCCGCATTTAGTCAGCGTTTCCTTATATAGCTCACGTCCCGGAGAAAGCGCTCCATACCGGCAGGGAACGGATCGTCGTAGGTGAGATTGTTGTCGCCGAGGTGAACGAGCTTGTTCGTGCCGTGGTAATCGCTGCCTGCGGTGACGTAGAGCGAGTATTTTTCCGCAAGGGCGAGCGCGGCGCCAATGAGCCGCGGAGAAAAGCCGGAGTAAAACGCCTCTATGCCCTTAAGACCGAAGCCCGTGAGCCGGCGAAGGCGCGCGTCCATATCGTCGCCGAGGATAAGCTCGCCGCCGCTTCCGAAAAACGGGTGCGCGAGCACCGGTATTCCGCCGGCTCTCAGTATGCCCTCGATGGCCTCCTCGGGCTTCACGTACAGATCCCTGACGTGGAGCTTGTTGATGTAATCGCGTATGGCGACGTCCTTCGACTCAGCGTAGCCGAGCTTCGCCATAAGATTGCCGATGTGCGGCTTCCCGGGGTTGTCGAGCGCGAGAAGCGCGGCTATCTCATCCTCGGGAAAGTCAAAGCCGAACTCACTCCTGAGGAAATCGAGCCTGTCGGTGACCTTGCGCATTCTGAGACTGTGGCCGTAGTCCACAAGCTTGTGTATCTCCTCGCCGTCCGGATCGTAGCCGTAGCCGAGGATGTGATATTTCCCGAGAGAGTCCCTGCAGGAAAACTCTGCGCCGCAGATAAAGCCGGGGTCGCCCTCTGTGAGAATATCGCGCAGCATAAGACAGCCTTTTACGGCGTCGTGGTCAGAGAGAGCGAAAAGCTCAATGCCCGCGCTTTTGACGTTGGCTAAAATCTCTGCCGGGGTGTCGGAGCCGTCCGAGACTGTGGAGTGCATATGAAGATCAAGCTTGCCGGAAAAAGCCATTATCCAACCTCCGAAAAAATATCAGAACTATTGTACCACACGTTTGCATTTTTTCGCAATAGGTGCTATTCTATAAAATACATAAAATCAAAAAGGAGCACGGAAAATGAAAAAATCAGCAAGAATACTCTGCGTTATCCTCTGCCTCGCAATGCTCATTCCGGCGGCAGCGGCGGAAAGCGACGGATATACCGACGTTTCCGACAAGGCGTGGTACGCCTGGGACGTAAACTATGTCACCGGGCAGGGACTTATGAACGGCGTCGGCGGAAGAAGCTTTGCCCCGGACGGAGCGCTCACCCGCGCGCAGCTTGTGACTGTTCTCTGGAGAGCTGCGGGCGAGCCGGTAGTGAATTACATCATGCCCTATGAAGATGTTTCTCAGGAGGAGTGGTACTCTGAGGCTGTGCGCTGGGCGGCGGCTGAGAAGATCACCGACCGCGCCTCCGGCGACTTCGAGCCGGACGCTGCCATTGAGCGCGACGAGGCGGCGTATCTCATGTGGAACTGCGCTAAGCGCGCCGGAGCCGACGTATCCATCGGCGAGAATACCAATATCCTCAGCTACAACGACGCCTTTGACATCACACAGGGCTACGCGCCCGCTATCCAGTGGGCGTGCGGCGCGGGACTTATGAACGGCGACGGCGAGGGCAATCTCATGCCGAACGCCTCGCTCACGAGAGCGCAGGCAGCGGCTCTGCTCGTGAGAATGCTCCCCGCGCTCAGAACAGGCGATCCGCTCTCACTCTGGACTGATTCCGCCGAGGCGGCGAAGGCGCTGAAAGCGTATATCGAAGCGATCACCGACGAAACGAGCGCCGATTTCATTCCGGAGGTCGACCGCGTTGCCGTCTTCGACCTCGACGGAACGCTCTTCTGTGAAACTGACCCCAACTACTTTGACTACACACTTCTCAAATACCGCGTTCTCGAGGATCCGGACTACAAGGACAAGGCGTCCGAATTCGAGCGCGAGGTAGCGAATAAGATCAAGACCCAGAACGAGACCGGAGCCTCCTTCTCCGGCCTGGAGGTCGACCACGGCAGGGCGGTCGCCTCCGCGTTTGCGGGCATGACTGTCGAGGAGTTCAACGCGTATATTCAGGAATTCAAGAAGCAGTCAATGCCGAGCTACACCGGGATGAAGCGCGGCGAGGGCTGGTACAAGCCGATGCTGCAGGTCGTTGACTATCTCAAGGCTAACGGCTTCACGGTCTATATCGTGAGCGGCACAGACCGCCTCATCGTCCGCGGAATTGCAGACCACTCACCGCTCGGACTCCCGAACCGCCAGATAATCGGCTCGGACGAGACCATTGTATCCTCAAATCAGGGCGATACCGAGGGACTTAACTACGTTTTCAAGGATGGCGACGAGCTTATCCTCGGCGGCGACTTCCTCATAAAAAACCTCAAAATGAACAAGGTCTCCGTAATCATGCAGGAGATCGGTCAGCAGCCTGTCCTGTCCTTCGGCAACTCCACCGGCGACAGCAGCATGGCGGAGTACGTCACCTACGCGAACAAGTACAAATCGCTCGCGTTTATGCTGTGCTGCGACGATACGCTCCGCGAGAACGGCAGCGAGTCCAAGGCGCAGAAAATGAAGGAGCTCTGCGAGGAGTTTGACTGGGTGCCGGTTTCAATGAAGAACGACTGGATGACCATCTACGGCTCCGGCGTAACGTATACGGGAAAGTGAGCATTTAGCGGGAAGCACATTCGCTTCCCGCTTTTTCCATAAGTTCACAAAATAATAACAAATCTTCCCTTGACATTCTCTGACTTTCGTGGTACATTATGTTAGCACTCAGAAAGAGAGAGTGCTAAAGAAGCAATAAATTGACATTGATATAGGAGGCAATCAAAATGACACTGAAACCCCTGCTGGACAGAGTCGTATTAAAGCGCACCGCCGCTGAGGAGGTCACGAAATCCGGAATTCTTCTCGCTTCAAGCGCGCAGGAGAAGCCGCAGGTATACGAGGTCGTAGCAGTCGGCCCCGGCGGCATAGTCGACGGCAACGAGATCAAGATGGAGCTCAAGGTCGGCGACCGCGTTATTACCGGCAAATACACCGGCACCGAGGTCAAGGTTGACGGCGAGGAGCTCACTGTTGTACGTCAGAGCGACATTCTCGCAATCGTAGAGTAATAAGGGAGGCACGTAATTATGGCAAAGCAGATCGCATACGGCGAGGAAGCCCGCCGTTATCTTGAAAATGGTGTTAATCAGCTTGCAAACACCGTCAAGCTCACCATCGGCCCCAAGGGCAGAAACGTAGTTCTTGATAAGAAGTTCGGCGCTCCGCTCATCACAAATGACGGAGTCACCATCGCAAAGGAGATCGAGCTCAAGGATCCGTTTGAGAACATGGGCGCTCAGCTCGTCAAGGAGGTCGCCTCCAAGACTAACGACGTAGCCGGCGACGGCACCACCTCCGCAACCGTTCTCGCTCAGGCTATGATCCACGAGGGCATTAAGAACGTCGCGGCAGGCGCGAATCCCATGGTAATGCGCCGCGGCATCCAGAAGGCGGTAGCCGCCGCTGTCGAGGCTCTCAAGAATAACAGCCAGTCCGTCAAGGGCACAGAGGATATTGCCCGCGTCGGCGCAGTTTCCTCCGGCGACGAGCACATCGGTCAGCTCATAGCTGAGGCTATGGAAAAGGTCGGACAGAACGGCGTTATCACCGTTGAGGAGTCCAAGACCGCCGAGACGTATTCCGAGGTAGTCGAGGGTATGCAGTTCGACCGCGGCTACATCACCCCCTATATGGTCACAGATACCGATAAGAT
Organism: Oscillospiraceae bacterium; assembly: GCA_017439425.1. Lineage (GTDB taxonomy): Bacteria > Bacillota > Clostridia > Oscillospirales > Oscillospiraceae > RUG626. The sequence continues at coordinate 76,653 of JAFSJE010000064.1, read as the reverse complement.
GGAGGCCGTCTATGACGATCCGTACATTCTTATCACCGATAAGAAGATCTCCAACATTCAGGAGGTTCTGCCCGTTCTCGAGCAGATCGTTCAGACCGGTAAGAAGCTCGTCATCATCGCCGAGGACGTCGACGGCGAGGCACTTGCAACCATCATTCTCAATAAGCTGCGCGGCACCTTCAACTGCCTGTGCGTCAAGGCTCCCGGCTTCGGCGACAGACGCAAGGAGATGCTCAAGGATATCGCCGCTCTCACCGGCGGCACGGTAGTTTCCTCCGAGCTCGGCATGGAGCTCAAGGACACCACCCTCGATATGCTCGGCCAGGCCCGTCAGGTCAAGAGCACCAAGGAGAACACCATCATCGTCGACGGCGCCGGCGACAGCGCCGACATCGCCGCGAGAGTGGCGCAGATCAAGGCTGAGTACGAGGTTTCCACCTCTGAGTATGACAAGGAGAAGCTTCAGGAGCGCCTTGCAAAGCTCGCCGGCGGCGTAGCCGTTATCAAGGTCGGCGCGGCCACCGAGATCGAGATGAAGGAGAAGAAGCTCCGCATGGAGGATGCTCTCAACGCGACACGCGCCGCTGTTGAGGAGGGCATCGTAGCCGGCGGCGGCACCGCTTACGTTGTGGCCGGCAAGGCTGTCAAGGCTCTGCTCGATACCGTTTCCGGCGATGAAAAGACCGGCGTGGCGCTCGTTGCGAAGGCTCTCGAGGCTCCTATCAAGCAGATCGCAGAGAACGCAGGCCTTGAGGGCGCTGTTATCCTCGATAAGGTCCGCTCCAGCACTGACGTCAACTTCGGCTTCAACGCCGCGAACGAGCAGTTCGGCAACATGATCGAGATGGGCGTTGTCGACCCGACCAAGGTCTGCCGCTCCGCTCTTGAGAACGCTTCCTCTGTTGCAAGCGTTGTCATCACCACAGAATCCCTCGTTGCCGACATCCCCGAGCCTGCCGCACCCGCAGCACCTGCCGGCGGCGATATGGGCGGTATGTATTGATCTGAGACTTCTTACAAAGGAGAAAAAGAATGTTAGGCGTCATCTTAGACCTTATATCCAGCGGAATTGCAGGATGGCTCGCCGGAAAGATAATGAACAGCGAGGGCAGCATTCTGATGAATGTCATCATCGGCCTCATCGGCGGCGTTGTCGGAAGTGTGGTATTCGGAATCATCGGCTTTACCGCAACGAATATCATCGGAAGCGTCATTGTCTCCGTGGTCGGCGCTTGCATCTGCATCTTCGTCTACAACAAGTTCATCAAGAAATAAGCTTTTTGGTTCCCCGCCGCTCAACTGAGCGGCGGGGAAGTTTTTTATATTCCCCCTTGACAAATGCTCTTGATAGGCATATATTGAATATATGAACAAATGCTCATATATTCGGAGGTGAGAGAATGATCGACAAGCACGGCATTGAGGTCTGTGATACGCAGGAAACGCATTTTGATAAAGTCAGCTTCGTGCGGGACAGTATGCCGCCGGAGGATGAGCTGTTCGACCTTGCCGAGCTATTTAAAATCTTCGGGGATACGACGCGTATGAAGATTCTCTACGCGCTCTTTGAGTCGGAGATGTGCGTGTGCGATATCGCGGCGGCGCTGGATATGACGCAGAGCGCCATAAGCCATCAGCTCCGCATAATCAAATCCGCGCGGCTCATAAAAAACCGCAGGCTCGGCAGAACGATCCTATATTCTCTCGCCGACGACCACGTTGCCACCATAATCGGCATGGCGAAAGAGCATCTCGAAGAATTATAACAGGGGGAAAAGACAATGAAAAAGGCATACAAAATCGACATCGACTGTGCAAACTGCGCCTCAAAGGTTGAGGCTGCGGTAAATAAGCTCGAGGGAGTCAAAAAATGCACCGTGAGCTTTATGACCGGAAAGCTGACCCTTGAAACTGACGCTGACGATCAGACTGAGATCATGAAGGAGGTCATAAGGACCGCGAAAAAGATCGAGCCGGACTGCGAGATAACCGCAAAATGACAAAGAGGGAGAAAAAAGACCTCGCGCGGATAATCGCATCGGCGGCGCTGCTCATCGCGGTAAACCTTATCCCGATTGACGGATGGGTGAAATTTGCGCTGTATCTCGTCCCGTACCTCATCGTCGGCTTCGAGGTGCTTAAAAAGAGCGCCGTAAACATCGCGCACGGGCAGATTTTTGATGAGAATTTTCTCATGGCAGTGGCGACGATCGGCGCCTTTGCGATAGGCGAGTACAACGAGGCGTGCTTCGTGATGATCTTCTACGAGGTCGGCGAGCTGTTTGAGCACGTCGCCGTCGGCAGGAGCCGCAAGAGCATAGCGGCGCTGATGGATATCCGCCCCGACACAGCGAATCTCGAGCGCGGGGGCGAGATCGAGGAGGTCGATCCTGACGAGGTCGAGGTCGGCTCGGTCATCGTAGTCCGCCCCGGTGAGAGAGTGCCGATCGACGGCGAGATCATCGAGGGCGAGACGAGCCTTGACACCGTTGCGCTGACCGGCGAGGCTGTGCCGAGAAGCGCAAAAGCGGGCGATGCGATAATCTCAGGCTGCGTGAACCTCACAGCCACGGTGCGTGTGAGAACGACGAAAGAGGCGGGGGAGAGCACGGTCGCGAAAATCCTCGAATTAGTTGAAAATTCCGCCGATAATAAGGCGAAAAGCGAGGATTTCATCACAAGATTTGCGAAATTCTACACGCCCGTTGTGGTGATCGGAGCTGTTCTTCTTGCGATAGTACCGAGCCTCTTTGACGGACAGTGGACGAAATGGATACATCAGGCGCTGACGTTTCTTGTAATAAGCTGCCCCTGCGCGCTCGTGCTGAGCGTGCCGCTCAGCTTCTTCGGAGGCATCGGCGGAGCGAGCAAAAACGGAATACTTATCAAGGGCTCAAACTACCTTGAGGCGCTCGCAAAGACCTCGGCGGCGGTGTTCGACAAGACCGGAACGCTCACAAAGGGCGAGTTCGCGGTGCAGAGTGTGAAGCCGGTCGGAATAAGTGAGCGCGAGTTGTTGGAGCTTGCGGCATACGCCGAGCTCGACTCCTCGCACCCGATCGCAGAGAGCATAAGAGATGCTTTCGGCGGAAAAATCGACCGCGAGAGGGTTACAGAGTGGAAAAACGAGGCGGGCAGGGGAGTCACCGCCGTCATTGACGGCGCGAGAGTGCTCTGCGGAAATGAGAAGCTCCTGCGCGAATCCGGAATCGACGTACAGAAGACCGGCGGCACCGGGGTGCATATCGCAAAGGACGGCGAGTACCTCGGCTCGATAGTGATAAGCGACAGCCTGAAGCCGGGCGCGCGCGATGCGCTCGAAGCGCTGGGGCGCGGCGGTGTTAAGACGATAATGCTCACCGGCGACCACAAAAGCGCGGCTGAGGAGATTGCCGCGAAGGTCGGCATAGACGAGTACCACGCGGAGCTCTTACCGCAGGATAAGGTTTCAAAAATCGAGGAAATCATCGGAAAATACGGCTCCGTCGGCAAGGTTTTGTTCTGCGGAGACGGTATAAACGACGCGCCGGTGCTGGCGCGCGCCGACATAGGCGTTGCGATGGGCGCGATGGGCTCAGACGCGGCAATCGAGGCGAGCGACGTCGTGCTTATAGACGATAAGCTTGAAAAGCTCGCGAAGGCGTTGGAGATAAGCCGCAAAACCAACCGGATCGTGACCGAAAATATCGTCTTTGCCCTCGCTGTCAAGGCGGTGGTGCTCGCGCTCGGACTGTTTGGCGCGGCGACGATGTGGGAGGCTGTTTTCGCTGACGTCGGCGTGCTCGTTCTGTGCATACTGAACGCTATGCGCTGCCTGAGATTTAAATAAGAAAAGCGCTGCAAATGACAATGTGTGTCATTTTGCAGCGCGATTTTTATTTCTCTTCCGGTTTTCTCGGAGTTAAGCCCACCGTGCGGTCGACGGGGAGAGTGAACGCTATGCCCTGACCTGCGGTGTTGAGCCCCGCCGCCTGGTAGATATTCGTCAGTATCGCGGCGGTCTTTGACTTCTCCGAGAGTATCATAACGACCTCCTTGTCGGGGTTTACTCTGATGCCGTAGAACTCCTCGGCGTCGGAATTGGCGGTGCCGCGCGCCTTGAAGAGCGTGCCGCCTGTTGCGCCCGCCGCTCTCGCCGCGTCCATCACGGTCTGCGAAAAGCCCGCGTTTATTATCGTGAAAATCAGCTCGTGTGCGTTATCCATTCTGACCCTCCGTAACTCTCTCGTCGCCGGCTAAGAAGCCGTACACTGTCTTGCCGATGAGGCTTGAAAACGGCACCGCAAAGGCGATGCCCTTGCCGCCGCGTATGGTGCGGAAGCGCGATTCGAGCGCTTCGGTTATCTCGTCGAGCTTATCGGCCTGCACAACGCAGAAAACCGCGGTCTGGTCGTAGTCCGAAAGACCGAGCCTGCGCAGCATAGCGCTGTCTGCCGTTCCCTTTGCGTGGCAGGCAAACTGAAAGTTGCAGCCGAGGCTCTGTACAAGGTCTCCGTAGAAGGTGCCCTTGCCGTTTTCAACGATTATTATGAGCAGCTCCAGCTTGACGGGAGCTATGTTTTTCTTTTCTTCAGCCATTCCGGAGCCTCCTTATTCAAAGTATATTATCTGCGCGTCGTCAGCCGAGAGTATGCGGCGCATGGCGCGCTCGCGGCGGATCTCGGCCTGCACAACGCCCTTGAAGCCGAGCGACTGGATGGTGATGAGCGGCGTCATCGCGACCATCGAAACCACGCCGAACGCCTGGCTGAGCACCTCGCTCTCGCCCCTCAGCGCAACGCAGGCGCCGATGCAGAGCGGGAGAATGAAGCTCGAGGTGAGCGGGCCGGAGGCGACTCCGCCGGAGTCAAACGCGATGGCGGTATACATCTTCGGAACGAAAAAGCTCAGACCGAGCGAGAGAAGATAGCCGGGAATGAGGTAGTACAGAAGCGAGAAGCCGAAGATTATGCGGATCACGCTGAGCAGGATCGAAACGCCGACGCCGATGGAGAGCGCAATCATCATCTGAAGCTTTGTCACAGCGCCCGCCGTGACCTCCTCGACCTGCATATTCAGAACGTGGACAGCCGGCTCGGCAAGGACTACGACGGCGCCGAGAATAAAGCCGAAGATGCAGACCGCAGTCTCGTTCTGCGCCATCTGAACGCCGAGGCGGAAGCCGACCGGCATAAAGCCGACAGTTACGGCGGAGAGGAAGATCACAAGCCCGACGAAGGTGAAAAGCGCGCCGATAAGTATCTGAATAAGCCTCTCGCGCGGGAGCTTGAGAATAAAAATCTGGAGAGCGAAGAAAAAAGCGAGAATGAGAGCGAGGCTTCTCGCCACCTCGACTGTCGTATCGAGGACTGTCGTAAGAAGCGACAGCCCGAGATGCGAATCCATCGAGTAGTCCGGCAGAGTATAGCTGAGGTCGCCGGAGGCGAGGATAGAGAGCACGAGCACGGCGAGCACCGGCCCGACTGAGCAGAGCGCTATAAGACCGAAGCTGTTCTCGTTCGCGTCCCTGCCGCCGATGGTGAGCGCGATTCCGACGCCGAGCGCCATGATGAACGGAACTGTTATCGGCCCTGTTGTGACGCCGCCGGAGTCGAAGGCGAGGGGCAGAAAGTTGCCCTTCCCGACCTCAAGGAGCAGCGCCGCGATCGCAAAGAGCAGCATATAGAAGAAGAGCAGCAGGCTCGAAAGATCCTTTTTGAATACGATTTTAATGACTGCGAGCAGCAGAAAAAGACCCACGCCGACTCCGACGGTCACAATGAGCAGCGTGCCGGGGATAACTGCGCTGACCTGACTTGCGAGCACGCTGAGATCCGGCTCCGCGACGGTTATGAGCAGCCCCATCACGAAGCTCACGCCGAGCAGAACGGCGAGCTTTCGGGATTTTGTAAGGCCCTCGCCGACGTGCTCGCCCATAGGCGTCATCGCAAGGTCTGCGCCGAGGTTAAAGAGCCCGATCCCGATTATCAGCATTACCGCGGAAATCAGGAATACCGCAAGCTCCGTCGCCGTCAGGTCGACGAGGGGCGTGAAGTAGATTACAAGCACGATGAGCGTTACGGGGAGTACGCTGGTAAGCGCTTCATGGAGCTTTAATAAAAGCGCTTTTCGCATTACTGAGCCTCCTTTTTTGCAATATCTATAAGAAGTCTAACATATTTTCCGCGAACAAACAAGTGCGCCGGCGCAAACTTGCACTGAAAAAAAGCGCAAATAAGCATAATTTTTGCCGGTTTTACACTTTCTTTTATTATTATTTGTGATATGATACGCTTTGAAAATAAAAAAGGAAGTAATTAAAATGCAGGAAACACTGATTTCGCTCTCCGTTGCGCTTATCGCGGGACTTCTCATGAGCCGTCTTGCGAAAAAGCTCAATCTTCCGGCTGTCACCGCGTACCTCATCGCCGGACTTCTCCTCGGCCCGTTCGCACTTGGCCTCATAAAGCTGCCGTATATCGGCTTTGCAACGCTTGAAAAGGTCAAGGCCTACGAAATAGTCAACCAGGTCGCCCTCGGCTTTATCGCGTTCACCATCGGCAATGAGTTCCGCCTCGCTGAGCTCAAGAGCATGGGCAAGGCTGCGATCACAGTCGGCATTCTCCAGGCTGTCATTACAACGATCGTCGTCGATATCGCACTCGTCGCACTTCATTTCATCATGCCGGACGTGCTCTCGATTTCGAGCGCGATCACCCTCGGCGCTATCGCCGCCGCCACAGCGCCCGCGGCAACGCTGATGGTAGTCCGCCAGTACAAGGCGGAGGGACCGCTCACGAAGCTCCTTCTTATGGTCGTCGCCCTCGACGACGCCGTTGGTCTTATGCTCTTCTCGCTCTCCTTCGGAATTGCAAAGGCTCTGGAGGTCGGTACGCTCAGCATTACGAGCGTTGTCCTCGAGCCGCTTATCGAGATCGTCCTCTCCATCGTCGTCGGCGCTCTCGGCGGCGTGCTCCTCAACTTCATCGAGCAGTTCTTCCACTCGAGATCAAAGCGTATGTCCATCTCCATCGCCGCCGTTATGCTCATCGTCGGCGTGAGTATGCTCGAATTTGAGGTCGGGGGAGTCAAGGTCGGCTTCTCGCTTCTTCTCGTCGCCATGATGACCGGAACCGTATTCTGCAACATCTGCGACACCTCTGAGGAGCTTATGTCGAGGGTCGAGAACTGGACGGGACCGCTCAATATCCTCTTTTTCGTGCTCTCCGGCGCGGAGCTTGACCTCGGCATCCTCTCAAATCCGATGGTGCTGATAGTCGGCGTTGTTTACATAATCTTCCGCTCCACCGGAAAGATCAGCGGCGCATATCTGAGCTGCCAGTTAGAGCACACGAGCGACAACATCAAAAAGCACCTCGGCATAACGCTTCTGCCGCAGGCGGGAGTCGCCCTCGGCATGGCGCTGACTGCGGCGAACCTCTCCGACGGCGCAATGGTCAGAAACGTCGTGCTTTTCAGCGTGCTTGTCTATGAGCTTGTCGGCCCGACGCTCACGAAGCGCTCGCTGCTTGCAGCCGGCGAGATCAAGCCCGAGGGCAGAAAGAGCGCAAGAAAGGAAAACGAGCCCGCAAAGCCCGTAAGCCTGAAGTAAATCTTGCATAAAAAGCAGCAGGGTACGATGCTTCAGCCAGTGTCGCCGCCTGAAAAGGCGGGGGCAAAAGGCACATCGTATCCTGCTGAATTTATTATAGCAGAGGGGATTGGTTATTCCCTCCCGAAGGATTTGAGCGAAGCGGAAAAAACTCCAATAATACAGCCCCCGGCAACCGCCGAGGGCTGTATTATTGGAGCGGATAATGGGAATCGAACCCACCTAAGAAATGCTAAAGCGCTTGATTTTACTATAGTTATTTCTCGTTGTTAGCATTATTGTTAGCATTATTGTAAAAATCGGTAATGCTTTTTACATACTCATCGCGATCTCCGGCGCTGATGTGAGTGTATATTCGCTCGACTGTTCTGGTGTCGTGCCAGCCTCCGAGCTGAGCGCAGATCTTCGCTGGAACATCTAAATGGAAGCAAAGTGAAGCGAAAGTATGACGCAAGCCATGAGCTCCTATCTCCGGAAGACCAGCATTACGGCAGCTGCGATTTACCATCACATAAAGGCTGTTCAATGCCTGAGTTACAACAGGCTGCCCTTCTGCCTTTGCCGCCTTCAAGAGCTCTGTGAGACGCGGTATCATTATCGGAATAACTCTGCGCGACGTGTCGGTTTTACCATAGTCTTTTACAACATAATCTCCGTTTTCATCGAGAACAAGCGCACGATGGACGGAGATTGTTTCCTTCTCGAGATTTATCTTGTCCCAGCCGAGACCGTAGATCTCTGACCGGCGCAGAGAGTGCAGGCCGAGAAGAGCACTGATCTCAAAGTCCTTGCCTTCGATAGCTTTCATAAAAGGCTGTATCTGCTCATATTCCAAGAAACTGTGCTCGTTCTTTATGACGGTAGGCAAGGAGAGATTATCGGGTATCTCAATTTTTGCGGCCTTTAATGCTGGGCGGACAATGCCCCAGGCGTTCAAAATTGTCTTTGATGATACATCTTTCTCAGTCTCATCATCAATCATCTTCTGCAGGTCGATAGATGCAGCAGGGAGCTTCATATATTCTTCGAAGCCGTGCTTCATTGCCATAACATATCCGCGCACCGTCGCAGGTGAGCGAGTCTTTCGACGGCTCTCAATATAGGCATCAACTACTTGTTTAAGAGTGAGATCACTCTTTGATATACGTCGTTTACCACTCTTATATTCAGACTTAATAAGTGCCGCCTTGGCTTTACACTCCGTCTTGGTCGGTGCGCTCACTGGAATGCTGACGCCATTCAGGCGCAGCTGAATGAAGTATTCGCCGTTAGCGAGTTTTCTTGGCTCTGGAATATACATTTAGCTTACCTCAAACAATACACAAAAAATGTGTATTTTTTCTTGACATGTGTGTAATTATTGTGTATAATACGCATAGAATAAAAAAGAAAGGAGCGAAGCTATTGAAGACTCGCGACCTTGTCGAGATGCTTGAAAGAAACGGCTTTAAGTTTAAACGCCATGGTGGTGATCATGACATATACGTTCGAGGAAATGAACGTGAGTGTGTGGTACATCACAAGGAAACTGACGAGCAGCTCGCGAAGGCAATTATCAAGCGGCGGGGACTCAAATGAGTCCCTGGCCTCTTCGCTTGGTAGTCCTGTGAGGCTTGGTTTTCGCCCTTCTATCTTTATTACCAAGAAAGCAAAAAAAGGAAAGAAAACTAAAAATGGAGCGTAAGAAAGGAAAGGAGAAACAACAATATGAAAGGAGCGTATCCGATAGTTCTTACTAAGGGTGATAATCATATCATTGTCTATGTACCGGATTTTGATATTAACACCCAAGGTGTGGACATTGCAGACGCCATGGAAATGGCGCGAGACGCGATAGGTTTGTGCGGAATTGATATGGAAGATGATAAAGAAGTTATCCCGGCGCCATCAGATGTAAAGACAATTGCGGAACGTTTTGGAACCCCTGATCAGCTTATAACTCTTGTTGATGTGGACTTCAAGGAGTACAGACGCAAGAACGACAACAAGACAGTCAGAAGAAATGTGTCATTGCCGTCCTGGCTTGATTTTGAAGCCGAGAAGGCCGGCATAAATGTCTCTGCAGTTCTGCAGGGCGCATTGAAAGAAGCACTCAATATAGGTTAGCCAATTTGCCGCCCGATGTGATCCCGGGCGGCTTTATTTATAAAGAACATATATCCGTAATGCTCTCGCCGTCCTCTGCCGGATGGCGAGGCTTTTATTTTGTGCCCGATTTGGGCACATCATGCTATTTCTTCAGGCTGCGTAGAATCAGTCAAAGCAGCATTGTACTCCGCCCAGCGGCGCTTGGCATCGGGATCTGTTTTCATGGCTTCCTCAATTGCTATTGTTTCACGATACTCTGCAGCTGCTGCTTCAATCGTCCAATTTGCGGTTAATCCCATTTTTTCTACCATCTGCTTTATATCTGAAAGATTAACTTTGAAAAACTCTTTTCGTGGATTAACTTTGTTCATTTGCATTAGGGCAAACGCCTTATGCAACGAAGTCTCAAGGGATGGAGCATCATCACTCTCTATTATAGCGTGAACATCAAATGGGAATGGAACTGAAGCATCGCTAAGTTCACGAATACGATCGAGCGGTTCAAGTCGGCGTGTCATTCCAATTTTATATACATTTTCACCGAAGGCGCCAATATTTGATATTACATATACGTTTCCGTGCTTTGTTTGCTGAGCCATTGACAGTGCTCTTTGATTCTTTTCCTCAGCTTCGGTTAGTTTCTGCTGGAGATCTGCGAGCTCAGCTTCAAACTGTTCTCTCTGTTCGGCTGAAGCTTGTTCCATTTCAGAGCGTACCTTTTCCATAGCCTTTTGAAGCATTGCTTCCTCTTTAGCGGCTTCTTTTTGTGCCCGTTCGTATTCACGGCGAGCCTTTTCTTCTTCTCGCATCTGCTCACGGAGTTGCCGCTGTTCTTCTTGCTGCTGAGCCTTAAGCTCATTGCAAACAACAGCCCATTTCAGTTCTTCAAGTCGAGCCTCAAGGTAATTCTGGTTTATACGAGCATTACGAAAGGCCTCGCCGTTGAGATTAACCAAACTATATGCATCTTTTATTTGTTGCTCAAGCTTTCCGTAGTTATCCTTCTTTGTTTTAGAAAGAATAGAATCGACCTTTCCATTAAAGGCATCAACAACAAAATGAATCGCTGTAGATTTCCTTACACGTTCCACATAGTCACAGCTCGCAGCTTCTCCGGAAGAAACCATAGATGCACTTTTTGCTCGAGCCTTCTTAAGCTCTTGCCCAGCCTCGGCAAATCCAAAATCATCGGCAAGCTCATCAAGAACAGAATATGTAGGCTTTAACCATTCATCTCCATAGCCATCAATAACATTCTTAATTGCAATAGCAGCTTTTTGATAATATTCGGATTTTTGCTTTATATCGTAAGCTTCCCCAGCGATATCACGGGCTTTTTCTTCGGCCTCAGTTACAATTCTCTGTGCTTCCTTGCTAGCCTCATCTAGTTTATTTCGGGCATAGTCCATATCCATCTGAGCGCTTCTCTTAACGGTATCGACATATTCATCCGCCTGTTTCCGTATATTTGCGCATTCGGCTTCTATGTCAATTATTTGTTGATACTTTACAAGCTCACGAATTCTTTCTGCTGCAGCCGACATATCGGTGTTATATCGATTCTCGGCTGTAGTGCGCTTTTTCTTTTCTTGCAGCCAAAGGACAAGAAAAACTATAGCAGTTATTAAAAGCATAACAACAAGAACAATCATTATATACCTCTATTCTCTAAACCAAACATCAAGCTTCTTCCTTAGCCAGCTCAGATTGATAAGTTTTTTTGTATCTGCCGGAGGAAACAAGATCTTCGGCATAATCCAACATTCTCTCTTTTCCCTCATCATTCATTAATCTAAAATAATTGAGCAATTTATCCTCTAAAGTTGTCTTAGATATTTGCTCAACAGCTTGCTCTTGAGGTATTTCAGAAAATGATTCTACTCCATAAATTTTACATAAGATGATAAATGTATCTGAGTCAGGCTGACTGTGTCCGCTTTCCCAGCCATAAAGAGTCTTTTCGGAGATATTAATGCCATAGTTCTTAAGGTAATCAATCACCTCTTTGACCGTGATATTGAGTTCCCTTCGCCGGTTTTTCAAAAAAAGTGCGATTTGTTTTTTGCTCATAAGACCACCTCTAAAATTTAATATAGTGCCTTGATTATCTGTTGTCAATAAAATTTTCTTCAAAATAAAGAAAAATTTTGCAAAAGAGTCTTGACATTCTACAAAATGAAGTGTATTTTAGAATAAAGTTCTGAGTTTTGAAGAAGCAAGGAGGTGAGAAGATGCAAATTGCAGAAAAGTTGAAACAGCTTGTAGACGGTAAGGGCGTGACTTATACCTTTATTTCGGAAAAGACTGGTATTCCGGTGAATTCCATCTCTCGCTCATTTCTTGGGAAAAGAAAATTGCAAGCTGATGAGATGGTAGCTATTTGCTCTGCTGTAGGGATTAATCCAAGCGACTTATATCCCGAATCAATCGCAACACCATCTCAGTAGTATTTTATCCGATTTCGGAGGCGATAACCATGTACAATAAAACACCAAATGCAATTCAAAGGGCGCGAAACAGTGCCGGTTTTACCCAAGAAGCCCTTGCGGAACGCGCCGGCTACTCCGACGATACCATAAGAGCATGGGAGAGCGGAGCTCGTAACTGCCCGATCGACGCGCTGGGGATCCTCAGCGACATCCTGCAGGCACCGTGGCTCACAAGCGTATATCTGCGCGAGCTGCCGAATAACAGCATTGAGGCTGTTGTTCCTGCGTTTACTCCCGGCCGCCCGGTAGCGGAAGCTTCTGCGGATTACATTTCCTGCATTCTCGACCTCGTCGATGATAAGTTTGACCGCAAGCTGCTTCGAATGATAGCGGACGGCAAGATCGACAAGGATGAAGAGCACGTTTTTGAGCAGATCATGAGCGCTTCCGAAAAATTAATCAAAGCTTATTACGAGATGCGTTTTGCTGAGAAGGAGTGAAAATAGTATGCCGAGAATAAAAGGATACACCGAGGAACAGAAACGAGAATATTCCGTGAAGCGCCGCCAGGAAGAAATTATCAAGGGGCTACATGCATACAAGGGTGTAAACAATCTTACATATGAGTCTATGGCGAAGCAGGTCGGTGTCAGTCACGGGAGCCTCCATAAAATCATGAAGGGTCAGGGCGCCGGACTTACGCTTGATCAATGGCTGCGAGTTGTCAGTCTCGCCGGTCTTGAGGTCACAAGGGAGAGCACGATATGAAAAAGGCAATAAAAAAGCACCCAACGGTGCGGGTACACCGTCGAGTGCAGTGTAATAACCGGGAGGGTTATCACGAGAACAGAGATATTATAACACGACGATTTACTTTTTGCAAGGGGGAATAGCCTATGGATCAAGAAATACAAGTTCAGAGGCTACCGCCCTATACGCTTGTGTTCAACAGCATCATTCAGGATTCGCGGCTTCGGCTGCCGGTCAGAGCGGTGCTCATCCTTATGCTCTCCACGCCTCCGGACTGGGATTTTTCAGTCCGCGGAATGGCGAAGATCGCCGGGGTCAATAAAGACACCATGACGAAGATGATCAAGGAACTTGAGGACGCCGGCTACGTTACCCGCGAGGATCAGAGCCGCGAGGACGGTCGCTTCGCTCACTCTAAGTACATAATACAGGCGATGCCTGATAATGCACCGTGTCCGAAAAATTCGGACACGGAAAGCTCTTCACCGTGTCCGAAAAAACCGTGTCCGAAAAATTCGGACGAAATAAATAAACAAGAAATAAATAATATACCCCCTATAGTCCCCCAAGGGGGACGTAAACGGCAGTATAAGGCAGCACCGGACTGGAAGCCGGAGCGCTTCGCCGGACTTTGGCGGTTTTATCCGCGTGGAGAAAACAAGCAGGCTGCAATTCGGGCGTGGGACAGGCTTCGGCCGGACGACAGCACGATAGATCGAATGGCAAAGGCATTACAGCGACAGATGCGGAGCAAATCGTGGCAGGAGGGAATAGGCATTCCCCACCTTGCAACGTGGCTCAATGGTCACCGTTGGGAAGACGAGGATAAAGGACCCGTGATTGCCGGAGACAGCTCCGGTGGCTGGGCGCCCGATCTGGAGGTGATCTGATGCTGTCAAAGGAAACCCGAGCCGAGTTTGAATACGGCGTTATCGGCGGCCTGATAAATTATCCCCACAGAATCAGCCAGGTCGCCGTAAAACTCAGTGCGGATGTATTCAGCAACGAGCTGTGCAGCAATGCTTTCAAAACTCTCTGCGCTATGGATTTTGAGAAAGCTCCTATAGACGTTCTTACAGTCAAGGCGCGGTTAAACTGCACCAGAGAGTGGATGAAGGGCGTAATCGATCTTATGCCAGGTGAGACGCTCCTCGATAGTTACGTTGACGCTCTTATTGAGAACGCCAGACTTGCTTCCGTCCAGAGCGACGGTCTTGCGCTTGCCGGCGCGGTCAGCGTTGAGGATGCGCAGAAAATCATCGACCGGCTAAACAAGACGATGCTGCCGCCGAAGAGCACGGCTGTTATTAGCTCGGTGCAGGCCGCAGTCGATGCCTACGCACGTTTGACATCTAAGGACAAGCCCGAATACCTCGACTGGGGGTTGAAGGGAATGTTAAACCGAATTTATGCCGAGCTCGGCGATATGATTATCATAGGCGGGTATCCGAGCGCAGGCAAAACGGCTCTCTCGCTGCAGTTCGCCGCTGTATTATCGCAGCGATACCGTGTCGGATACTTCTCCCTCGAAACGTTGCCCGGCAAGCTCGAAGACAGAATCCTCTCCCACCTTGGTCGCATCCCGATGCCAAAGATAAAGCAGCACGACTTCAGCGAAGCGGACTATGCAGGTCTTTCCAAGGCATGCGCCGAACTATCGACACTGAAAATTGATTTCATTCCGTCCTCCGGAATGACAGTGCGGGAAATTCAGGCAATCGCCATCAGCAATAAATACGACATCGTAATGGTCGATTATCTGCAGCTCGTGAAGGACGAATCAAGGGGCAATCGCTACGAGAAGGTCACAAACATTTCCCAAGATCTCCACACCATGGCTCAGTCCACGGGAATAGCCGTTATCGCCCTTGCGCAGCTGAGCCGTGCAGAAAAGGTAAATGGTAAACCGAGACCGCCAACGATTGAAGATCTGCGCGAGTCAGGACAGATCGAGCAGGATGCGGATATCATCTTTCTGCTTTACCCGGAGGAGCCGAACGACAACAAGAGCCGGCGTATTCTTAAGGTCGGCAAAAACAAGGAGGGCGAAAAGCTACTTCTTACTCTCGACTTTGACGGCGCAACTCAGACCTTTACTGAGTCTAATAATACCGGAGAATCGTATCGGAACGTAACACGCTCGCTTGCTAAGGCAAAAAAAGAACGCGCCGAGGCTGAGCGCGATCAGATGGCCATCGAAGAACTTAAGGATGACGATGGCGATTTGCCCTTTTAACTTTGAAAACTAAATAACCGAAAGGTGGAAAAATCATGAGAACAATCGCAATACTAAACCTGAAGGGCGGCGTAGCAAAGACCACAACGGTCATAAACGCTGCCGCTATCTTGGCTGAGGACTATAAGCAGCGGGTACTGCTGATAGACGCCGACAGCCAGTGCAATCTTACCGAGTTCTTTTCTGACGGGAAACCTTACACCGGTGATACTCTTGCAGATATTTTGAGAGGCTATACCTGGTCTGCACAAAAAGCGCTTTACCTGGTGGGTCCTGAGATGAGCCTTACTATTATCCCGGCGAGTGAAACGCTCATGGATCTTGACCTCACAAAGGCGGAGAGCGGCGAGGTCAATGTTAAAGTTCTGAAAGACTGCCTGAGTGAGGTTCAGGACGATTACGACTACTGCCTTATCGACTGCCCGCCGGCATTCAACGCTGCTTCGGCTGCTGCGCTAGTTGCTGCCGATGAGGTCATTATCCCTATAAAGCTCGATGCCTTCTCCCTTCGCGGAATGGTGAACCTCTTCCGTCAGATCAAGAATATGCGAGCCATCAATCCGAAAATCAAGATTATGGGCTGCCTGCCAACGATGTACTACAATTCCAAGTCGCTCACAGAAGCGGTCGAAGTACTGAAGAAAAACAGACTGCACGTTTTCAGTCCGATCCGGCGCTCAAATAAGGTTGACGAGATGACGTTCGCCCAGGAAGCGCTTAATACATTTTCTCCTCGCAGCGCCGCAGGAGTTGACTATCGCACTTTTGTAAAGGAGCTTGTGGGAGGTGCGAATAATGGCTGAAAAGAAATCCGGCTTTAACCTTGCGGCCGCTCTCGGAGCTGTGCCTAATCTGGACACCGGCAAGGAACAGATCGAGTATATCGACATCGACCGTATTAAGAGCGACGATAAAAACTTCTACGAGCTCAGCGCGCTTGACGCTCTTATAGAGAATATTGAACTCGTCGGTCTTATGGACCCTATTCGAGTCAGACCGGACGGCGATGAATACATAATCGTCAGCGGTCACCGCCGCACAGCTGCACTCAGGAAGCTCTGCGAGTCCGATGATAAATGGCGCTCGGTACCGGCAATCGTGGAGGATGGCAATTCTTCTCCGGCTATGCAGGAGCTGCGCCTTATATACGCGAATAGCGCAACGCGCGAGATGTCCTCAGCTGATAAGGCAAAGCAGGTCGAGCGCGTGACGGAGCTCCTATATCAGCTGAAGGAGGAGGGCGTTGAGTTCCCCGGGCGAATGCGCGATCATGTCGCCGAGGCGTGCAATATCTCAAAGTCCAAGCTCGCAAGGCTTAAGGTGATAAAAGATGACCTTATCCCGGATATGTGGGACCGCTACGATAAAGGCGAACTCACGGAGCAGGCAGCGTATACGATAGCGCGGCTTCCAAAGAACGTCCAGGAGGACCTGCAGAAGCTTCAGCCGAAAAAGTCGATATTAGGTGGTTCCGCCGAAAATATCCTGCATAATTATGAAAAATACTATGAGCCTACCTGCGAATGCCCGGATGGCACTGAATGTAAGCATAAAGAAAAGAGAATAAAAGTCGCAGCCTCTGCGACTAATTCTTGGGATTATTGCCATGGCGGCTGCTGCTTAAAATGTAACCATTCTTGTAGCTACAGATGTTCTAAGTCTTTGGCGAAAAAAGCTGACGATAAAGCGAAAGAGGAAAAACGCGCAGAAGCTGAAGCGAAAAAAGCAGCTAAAAAAATTGAATCGGCGCAGGAACAGAGCAGCAGAAATGCCGCTTTCCTTGTTAGCCTTGCAGATAATGCCGGACTTAAAGATGATGCTATGATAAAAACTGCTACCTGCTATGGTTACGAGCAGCATTCAGTGAAAGACTTGAGACGTTATGCCTCTGGTGATAAACCAATAGCAATTCGCCCTTATGATCCAACTCCGCGATTCTCTTTTTCCGGAAACGCTTCGCCGCTTATAGAGACGGCAAAGTTGCTTAAGGTTTCAACAGATTATCTGCTTGGCCTTACGGAAGATAATGCCCAAACTTCAACAACCGACGAGCCAACATTCCGCACCGGTGAGCCGCCGAAGAAAGGTACATATTACTGCAAGTTCGACTGCTCCGGCGTGATTCTTTATCAGGTTGCGGTCTGGAACTCCTTGTGCAAATGGTGGGCGTTCAAGAAAGGCGCAAAGATCGACGCCGAGTGCCTCGGCTGGCATGCTCTACCGGAGGACAAAGAGAATGCTTAAAATCACAGTCATAGTGGCTTGTCCTCCGGGGCAAGCCATAGGAGTTAAAGAAGCTATCGCAATAGATCTTGAAAAGTACGGCGATACAAAGGTTACGAATATCGAAGTGATCGAGCCGGAGCAGCTCCGGCTTGAGCTTGAAAACGGCAACGTGCCCAACTCGGGCACAGGAAGGAGACCACAATGATAAAATTCGGAGACAACATTATCCGCGCTGACATGATTAAAGTGATTCAGAAATGCGGCGACCAAATATTAGTTAGGCTCAGAGGCGAGGAATATGATCTGTTCGCAAATATTTCATTCGATGATGCGGTCGACATTCTTACCTCAGCCGGGCTGCTTATTAACCCGCCCGCCGGCGAGGATCCGATTCAGTTCATTCTCTCGGATGAAGAGCTGTTTGAAGCGTCGGAGCTGCAGGCGCAGGGCTTTTCTTACATGGCAAGAGACAAAGACGATAAGCTCTTTGCTTTCGTAAGCAAGCCGGATTATGACGGTGTTTACTGGAGCCCGAAGCCCGACGACGAGTTAGAGCCTACTCTTGTCGAGGGTGCTTTCGCGTTTATCAGTGCCGACGATGATGAACCGACGGCAATCAGTGATCTGCTAACCGTGGAGACTTGCGATGAGTAGGGAGCCGAAGATAATAGCCGAGAATCTAAAACGCTGCTCGGACTATGGGAAATCCTGCAAGGGCTGTACATATAAAGACAGACCTTTTTGCGAAAGCAAGCTCATGCGTGACGCCGCGGTGCTGATTAACGAGCTGACGAAACCGCAGAATCCAACTTTGGGGAGGACTACCGATGGAGAGATCGTCAGCAGAAATAATTGAATTGTCTGAGTTGACTCTCCCCGACTGTAATACCTGCACAGATCCAAGTAAACGCCGTTCCGGCGTAGTATTTGATGGTGAGTTCCCTAGAAGCATTACACCCATCTATAACTGCAGTAACAATAGGTGCAAACAGAAACGCGATGCAATAATGCTAAATTTCATCCGCGGAGGTGTTACAAATGCCGAATGATTACATATCTCGTGAGGCGGCGCAAGAATTTTTCCGTAAGCGATCGGAAGAATATATAGGGCATGAGCCCGTACCTATGTCTTTTACTCTTACTGGCGTTGTAAACGAACTAAAGACCATCCCAGCTGCCGATGTAGTGGAGCATAAAAGAGGCACATGGATAACCGCTTGGATTAAAGGAACTGAATTTCAGCGTTGTACTGAGTGCGGAACATATATTCAAAGCATTTTCTTTGCGAATGATTACGATGTGAATTTCTGCCCGAGTTGCGGTGCGGATATGAGATAAAACTTGCAGAGGAGAGAATAACTGATGATTAACCGATATGATGTTGGCATCGTCGCTCCGTTCGGTACGCCACATAGAAAGCGGCGTGGCAAGCGGATCGTGTGTTCAGCGTGCGGTAAAGGCAACGTAACACTTCGCAAACACGATGATGGCAAATACTACTGTATAAAATGCCGTGTAGGAAAACATGAGTGGGGCGCGGGAGGCAGTCGATGCTTTTAGAAACGAAACCGATACTTTTTAACACCGAAATGGTGAGAGCCCTCCTTGAAGGGCGAAAGACCGAGACTCGGCGATTGGTGAAGCCGGCACATTTAAAGGTGCTTGAAAGTCAGTATCACATTGTTCATCCTGAAGTTCAGGAAAAGGCGCTCATTGAAAAACTCTGCCGCCCACCCTATCAGCCCGGCGACATTCTCTATGTGCGAGAGACGTGGCAATACGGAGGACCACTTGACAGCAACGATCAAGTGGTTGAACCGTACCAATATTACTATGCGGCAGACGGCGACCCGTTTGATCGCTGGCTGAATGACGATGGAACCTATCATGATGGCATGAAATGGCGTCCCTCAATCCACATGCCGAAAGAGGCGGCGAGAATATTTCTCAGAGTTACCGACGTACGCGTGGAGCGGTTGCAGGAGATTGACGAAGCCGGAGCCGTATCAGAAGGATGCGAAAAGGGTAGTCAGCCGGTTGGTGGAGGACCATTCGGAATCGAGGACGATCCAGGCGAATGGACGGCGAGAGAACATTTTGTCGAACTTTGGGACAGCACCATCAAGCCTATCGACCTCGACCGTTACGGCTGGGCAGCCAATCCCTGGGTGTGGGTCATAGAGTTCGAGCGGTGTGAGAAACTATAATGAATTATTCTCCTTAGAGAGGATAGCTCCTGCCAGTTTATTATCGTTTTAACAATTATCTGTTTTTTCTATATCCAACAAATTAATTATCCAAGGAGTAAAATTAAAATCTTCTATCTTTCTTATATATAAATAACAAAAGATTGTAATGCCAGCAAAATAAAGAGTTGCTCCGGCAATACAAAGATATAACGCACAAATATTGAGTTTGATAGCATTGCATATATTGTCAAAAATTACAGCAAATGGGGCGAGAGTTATTATAAAGAAACCAAGAATTATAGCGTTTCCCATTCTAAAGAAGAAAGGCTTCATTTTTTTGGGCTTCTTGTTAATGTTATCATTTATGAATTTCATAACGTCATCAACTGACCTAAACTTATCGCTTGATGCTAATATTTTTCCTATCATTTCAGCGGACTTGTTATATTGCAAAGTCCATGATCTATGCTGGATAACTACAAATGAACAGAATAAGCCAAGCACAATCATGCTTATATTTAATATATTGAACATAGTATTGCTTGCATTGGCTAACTGGGAAAAGTAAAAAGCGCAGACAGCTCCGTAGAACATTATTATTTGATCGCGATGCTTTGGATGATCTCGTATGTTTTCGTTGCATTCAGCATAAGCAGACATTAAGAACTCTTTTAATTCAGCATTCATGTTCGACCCTCCTTGATTTGCTCTATAGTAACATCTTTTTAACAATATTACAAGAAATAATAGTTACCGACGCACGCCGATAGGGCTACGGTCATTATCACAACCGGAGGTAATGACCGTATGCCAAAAAGAAAAAAGATTATAGTTGCCGGAGGGCTGATCCTTGAGACGATTTATCCCGCCATCTATGGCGGCGAGCGCCCGAAGGTAAGGGCTGAAAAGAAAAAGCTCTCATCGGAAGCGCAACAGCGAATGAATCGGAAATACTCTTGGCAGAAGCTTGAACTTATGCTCGCAGCGAATTTCATACCCGGCGACCATGTGTGCGGTGTTACATACGATGATGAGCACCTTCCGGCAACAAGGAAGATAGCCGAGGGCAGACTGAAGCGTTTTCGCTCAGATCTCTCGAGCTGTTGGAAGCAAAAAGGCAAAAAGCTCGTTATGTTCTGGTGTACAGAGGAGCTCCACGGAATAGGGCGACTTCACCATCACCTTGTAATTAACGCCGCCGGATCTGATGATTACGCTGACATTGTTAGAATCTGGGGGCAGGGCGAGGTTGACATTAAGCCTTTACGAGTTGACAAAGAGAAGAACTATGAAACGCTCGCCCGGTACATGACCAAGGAAAAGCCGGAACGTCTCGGTGCCAGAGGCTGGAGCTACACGCGTACAGCAGTAAAGCCGGAAGTTGAAACCTTTGTGGTCGACGATGATACTCCGCTGCAGGTACCGAGCGGAGCAATGATGCTGGAGGAGGCTTCGGAGACAACAGTATATGGATCCTTCAGATATATTAAGTATTACGCTCGCAACATTGATCCGCGTGTGCGAATAAGAGCACGGCGCCGCCGACGTCGAAAGTAACCTTTTTATGATTTTTCTGACTTGAAAAATATATTATTCTTAGGAGAAAGGACTGTTTTGTATTGCAAAGAATAATGTCGTGTGGTAAAATGTTACCCGTAGAAGGCGACTGGCTCGCCTGCCCGGCGTGCCGCAAGAACAAACGGCTCATGCGGATCACGCCGAAGACGGAAGGTCATAACATCGTTGCCTACTGTCGAGCTTGCAAAAGAGAAATTAAAATCGATGTCATTCGAGACGAGAGCCAATAAGGCCACGGTCATTACGCAGATTGCGTAGACTGTGGCCTTTTTTTGTTTTGCCCTATGGAGGTGATAGCCCATGGCGACGAAGCCGCTGAGGCCCTGCCGGCATCCTGGATGTCCGGCACTTACGCGGGACGGCTGGTGTGATAAGCACAAGCCGACGCACCAGCGCCGCGTAAGCAGCGATTATCACGGCTGGTATAACCTGCCAATCTGGAAGAACAAGCTCAGGCCGGAGCACCTGCTTCGGGAGCCTTTTTGTCGCGTGTGCGCGCAGGCAGGCGTGCGGACGAAGGCTGAGGTTGTCGACCATATCCGGCCGTTCCGCGGCGACTGGAGTTTGTTTGTCGACACCAGCAATTATCAGAGTTTGTGCAAATATCACCACGACCAGAAGACGATGCGCGAGCGCCTTGCTGATCAGCGTGAAGCCAAAGGATAACTACGTGTGTGCTTAGGCATGCGCGAGTGTGTGCGACGCAGGTCACGAGCACGTGTGCGCACGGCCCCGAAGGGGCAAAACCCTCCCCCCGGAGGCAAAAAGTTTCGGAT
Source organism: Oscillospiraceae bacterium (assembly GCA_017439425.1). Lineage (GTDB taxonomy): Bacteria > Bacillota > Clostridia > Oscillospirales > Oscillospiraceae > RUG626. Next base: position 54,790 of record JAFSJE010000064.1, on the reverse strand, counting down.
GGGGCTACCGGATACCCCGTGTCCTCTCGTTTGTGAGAAAAATTCCCCAATCAGAAATTTCAGAAAGTGCCCAATTCGGGCACAAGTGAATGGAGGTGCAGCAATGCCGAAGAGCCCGAAGCCAGTAGAGAACATGACGAAGCATCTTAGCCAGGAAGAACGCGAAGTGCGAACCGCAGCCGAGGAGGAATTCATTCCGAGGCGTGCAGAGGTGGTATTGATTATGCCTCCGGATATGAGCCCTAAGGCGAAAACCTACTGGAAGCGCATTCTTCAGCGGCTTGAAGATAGCGGAACGAAGCTCCTTGATGACCTGGACTCTGAGACATTCGGCCTTTACTGCAATCTTCTCGCCCGGCGCGACCAGCTCGATAGTGTCTGCAATCAGCTGATGAGAAAGCTGTCCAAGGCGAAGGATAGCGCTGAGGAAAATCTTGAGGTTATCGAGAAGCTCGACGGCGTTATGACGAAGCTATCGAAGATGGAAGCTCTCATTCTGCAGTATGCTGAAAAGCTCGGTATGACACCGTCCGGCAGGATCCGGCTCGCACAGAAGAAAGCCGCTGCGGCTGCGCCGGATGAAAACGATGACTTGTTTGGAGATTAGCTATGAATGCAATTATAAAATGCGCCCTCAAAAAAGGATATCGCCCGGCGGATCCTCAGCTTTACCCTCCGGAGATCCGCAAGACAATTCCTAAAAGTTATTCCGATGAGGAGATTGAGTTCGGCGAGGCTTTTCTCGTCTATACGAGGTATTACGGCTTTGACCGCAGCCAGGCATTCAGCCGTGAGCTCGTAAACCTCCCGCCGTACTACACCTTGAAGCGTGCAGCGAGGTACATCCTGCGCTGCATAGCCCGGGACAGAAGGAGCTAAATATGGCCTGTAATTATTAAAGTATAGATAGTTCGAAAATAAAGAAAAAGGAGCCCAAAATGATAACAATTCAATGCAATTCAAGTGAATTAGTTGATCTCATACGGTTCCTGCAGGAACCAACTCATCTAGAGAAAGCTGATGAGGAAAAGGATGTCAAGAAGTTAGAATCCAAAAAAATTCCAAGCGGAGTAATGTGTATTTAAACTAAAAATTCTGGTGGTTCTATCCATTTTGAAATCTTCTCGCCTATATACAATAAGTCACATTCTGGGCTGACAGTAATAGGAATCTGTCCGAATTTCTGAATGTTAGAAGTTGTAAGGATAACATGTTTAATAAAGTCAACAGCATCCAATGTAGTATATGTGTTCCTTGCGATTGGAACTGCATCAATTATGCATCTGGCAAGATTTACTTCGCCAGCAAATGCAATGCAATCATTTTTTCCGTTTAAGTGGTCACAGCTTTTCAATTTGCTGGAGTTGCACGAGAACACCTGAGGATTTCCGTCTTTATATCCAGATCCAATGATGATAATGCTTTTATCAGGATCAAGACGATGAAAAGCTAAACACAAGCGATAAACTAAATCAGATACGCTACGGCTTCGAACAGAAAGTTTAGGTATAAAGCGCTCTATCCAATAAGATGCCGGACGGTCTTTAAATGTTGATGATCCAGCGTAAGCAATTCCAAATCCATTCGAGGTCATAAAAAGCTTTCTTTCATGCATTGTACTAATAAAACTTTCGCCACTTGCTAAGTTCGTTGTAATACATCTATCAGCACCCATTACTATTCCGTGAGAAGTGCAAAATGACATTATAAGCGACATTATTTGCCAACTCCTTTTTTGAGTCAATTTTAGCATTAAAAAAGAAAAAGTTCAACAAGGACAAATTCTTAAAAGAACTATGTAAGGTCTATCTAAGGACGGAAAAGAACCAATGGAAAGAAGGTGAGTTTTTTGGCTCGTAATCCTTCCGGTCTGCATCATCCAGTTTCGGTTTATGCGAAGCAGGTAGTTTATGGCAAACTCCGCGACCAATGCTGCGAGTATGAGATAAAAGCCTGCGAACGCCATCTCCGGGATCTCAAACGCCAGGGCAAAAAGGATTTCCCTTATGTATTCGATACTACCCGCGCAGACCGCATAATCCGCTGGTTCGGACAGTGCATCCAAGCGCGAGGCGTTGAGGCAGGCAAGCCTATCACTCTCCAGCCCTGGCAAATTTTTGACCTTGGCTGCACTTATGGATGGGTAGAAAAGGACTCCGGCGCCCGGCGCTTCAGCCGCACTTATAACAAGCGAGCGCGCGGTAACTTCAAGAGCACTGAAAAATCCGGTCAAGCTCTCTATCACATGTGCGCTGACGCCGTTTATCCACCGTATCATTCGGACGAGGCGGTGTTTGAGCAGGAGCCGGAGGTTGAATGTGCTGCCGTTGACCGCGGTCAGGCTATGCGAGTGTTCGGCGACGCGAAAAAGATTGCTGAACGCTCAGAGAACATTGCCAAACGCCTTATTATTCCGCGCTCCAATCCGGTTGTTCATAAAACCCGCGGCGGCTTTATGCGAGCGCTGTCCAAGGACACCAAGAATAAGGACTCCGGAGCGCCCAGCTATTTTGTAGTCGATGAGTATCACGCTCATCCGAACTCCGCTATTTACGATCTCGGACTCAGCTCCTTCGGTAAGCGTGTTCAGCCTCTTCTGGATGTCATTACGACCGCTGGCGACGATGCAGAGAACAAACCCTGTTACACCGAAGAAACTTACGCTCGGAGGATCCTCGACAGTGAGGTTGAAGACGATAGCTATTTCGTCATGATCCGCGAAATTGATGAGGACGATAATCCTCATGACGAAAAATGCTGGTGCAAAGCAAACCCCTGCTTGAGGTATCCGAACGATTACTCAAAATATCTTTTGAAAGAGATCCGAGCCGAACACAAATCGGCTTACGGTTCTAATGACCCCGACAAGATACGCAACTTCCTTACGCGCCGCATGTGCCGCTGGCAGACCGGCAGCGTAAACCGCTATCTCGATGAAATCTGCATGAAAAAGGCGAAGGCTGCACAGGTCGGCGCCGAGGAATTTGCCAAGCTCACGGACAACCTTGAAGTATGGTGCGGCTTCGACCTCGGAAAACGCATCGACCTTTCCGGCGCCGGCGCAGTGTTTCTTCTCTCTGATGGCCGTATTGCAATCAAGGCAAGAGGCTTCATGCCGGAGAATCGCGCAGATCAGCACGAAAAGACAGACCGAGTGCCATATAAAAGCTGGGCGAAAAGTGGCTGGTGTACGCTCACGCCCGGCGACGTCACGGATAACAGCTACATTGAAAACTGGATCTGCGATAACGAGCGGGCGCACAGCTGGCAGATGGTCGAGGTCGATTATGACGGTCACAATGCTACAGACCTTGCAATCAAGATGTGCGAGGAACGCGGGCGCGATGATTTCTGCGTTGAGATCTCGCAAACCTGCGCCGGACAGAATCTTGCGGTCAAGACTTTCCGAGAGATGCTCATGCAGGACAAAATTGTAATCGAGTTCAATCCGCTGCTGATCTGGTGTCTTGCAAATGCCGTTGAAATACAGAACAACTACGGTGATATTAAGCTGTCTAAGCGGCACAAGGACGATACACAGCGTATAGACCCGGTCGCAGCTGTTATGAATGCTCTTGCACGAGCGCTGATCCGTAGAAACAATCCTTCGCTGGGTGACAGACTTGACGGAGGCGATTATTCCATGTAGGAGGCGAATATGAAAAAGATAATCAAAACACTCACATCGCCGGACGCTGCACTTATCGTCGGTATCATTCTGATAACGACTGGCGCAGCCATCTTACACGTTGCAGCCGGTTTTATAACAGGCGGCGTTCTTCTGACGGCTGTGAGCATCTTCGGAGGAGGTGACGGCGGTGAGCCTGACAAGTAATATTCGTTCGGCTTTCAGCTTAAGCAGAGGCTTAAGAAACGAAGTCTCTGTGTCCTCTCTCAACGCGCTCGGCGGTTCGTTCCAGCTTGGAGGCGTCGCAGATCCGGAGACAGCACGGAAGCTCTCAGCTGTTGACGCCTGCATAGAGATTCTCAGTAATTCTATTGCGAAGTTGCCAAATTACGCGATGATGACTGACACTAGGGAGCGGGTTGCTCATTACCTTCTTCAGCTGCTTAATAATCGACCGAACGAAGCGATGACGCCGTTTATCCGGAAGAAGATAATCGAAACAAGCCGCCTTGAAACCGGCAACGGTTACGATTGGATCCTCCGGGATCCTCGCTCCGGCAAGGTGGTCGAGCTTGTGCCGATTCCCGGCAATCTTGTTACGCCGTGGCGCGACAGATTCGGGCGCGTGTGGTATACGGTGTTGCACCCGCTTAGCGGCGAGCCTATGATTCTTGACAATCAGGACGTATGCCATTACAAGGGCGCGACGAGAGACGGCCTTAGCGGTATCTCAGTCCTCCGAAGAGCCGCTGAGGTCGTAGGAGCGGCGAAGGCCGCGCAGGAATACGACCGCACCTACTATGAAAACGGAGGACAGCCGAGCGGAGTCCTTGAAACCGCCGCAGATATAGGCGGTTACGCAAAAGACTCAAGCGGAGCCGTGCTGCGTGACAGTAACGGTACCGCCATCACAAAGAAAGAGCTTCTGCGGCGTGAATGGGAACGCGTTCACGCCGGACCGAAAAACGGTCACCGTATTGCAATCCTCGATCTCGGTCTTAAATACACGCCCATGAGCGCAGCCTCAAACCGCGACGCTCAGTTTATTGAGAATAAGGAAATGTCCGTCAGAGATATAGCGCGGTTCTTCGGCGTGCCACTCTACAAGCTGCAGGAGGGCAAGCAGAGCTACAGCTCAAACGAACAGAACGCCATCGAGTACGTCGTCAGCACGCTGCACCCCACGGTGACGCAGTACGAGGAGGAACAGACATATAAGCTCCTCACGGATTCAGAACTCAGAACCGGCCTGCAGCTGAAGATAAATATGATGGCTGAGCTGAAGGGTGACACAACAAGCCGCGGCGCGTGGTATAAGAACATGCGCGATAACGGTGTTTTCAGCGTAAACGATATCAGAGCGCTCGAGGATCTCCCAGACGTTGAGGGTGGAGATGAACGGCTTGCAAGTCTTAACTATGTGCCGCTCAGCGACTGGAAACAGTTAAGCGAAAATCGAAACAGAGGTGAAAGTAAATGAGAGTTAGTGTGAACGGCGAGATCTGTGCTGATGAATGGCTGTGGCTTTTCGACTGGTATGGAATTCCCGCCTTCTGCCCAAAGATGATGCGAAAAGCGATAGAGGACAATCCTGATGGAGAGGAACTCGTAGTGGAAATCAATTCCTGCGGCGGAAGCGTTTTCGCGGGCTTTGAAATATATAGCTTACTGCAGAAAGCAAGTTGTAAAACGGTTGCAGAGGTCCAGAGTCTTGCGGCATCAGCTGCTTCGACAATTATGGTAGGCTGTAAGAAAATCGTGCTTTCTCCGGTTGCGCAGGTGATGATCCATCTCCCCAGCGCATCAACTGAGGGCGATGTCCACGCTCATGAACAGAGCGTCCGCATCCTTACGAGCCTTAAAGAATCTATTCTCAACGCCTATGAGCTCAGAAGCGGAGGTAAAGCTACACGCGAGCGCCTTAGTTCGCTCATGGAAGCTGAAAGCTGGCTTTATCCGCAGGAGACCATCGCCCTCGGCCTTGCTGATGCGATTATGGGCGATGACAACAATGATCTTATCAATCTCCCCAAAAACATAAGAAACGCTGTCGGGGGAGGTATCCGCGCAATAGCGAACTCCGCTGGGAATGCTGATCTCACTTCTCTCCTTAAACGTTATGAGGAGGCCGTCAAGAACGGCGCAGAGCCCGCAGAAGGACATCCCGTAATAAGTGAGAAAACCGGCGCAGAGCCGGTCTCAAATAATCCTGTATGGAGCCGCAAGGCCCGTCTGGAAATCGAAAAAAACAGATTCTAAGGAGGATCACACATGAAACGTAAACTGATCGATCTCACAAACCAGCGCAACGCGGCACTCCAGGAAGCGGAGACCGCGCTCAACGCAAATGACACAGCGGCCTATGACCGTGCGATGGAACGTGTACATAATCTCAATACCGAGATCGAGCGCGTTCAGAATCTTATCAGCGAGCAGGCTCGCCAGGCTCTCGGCGCAGTACCTTCTGCCGGCGAGGTCAGAGATGCCGCCGAAGAGCGTGCAAATACTCTCAGAAACGGCGGCGCTGTTACCTTCTCCGCGGTTGAAACGCTGCGCGGGCTCAGAAACGCCGCCGGCGACGGTACGCTTGTTTCCGGCAGCATCGTACAGCCGACCGGAACCTCAGCTAACGTAAACGATAATCTCGGCGCAAGCGTCCTTCCGAGCCTTGTACGCTGCGAGGATATGTCCGGACTCGGCTCCTGGGATGAGCCGTATCTCATCAGCGATCCCACTGTTGCCGTCGGCAAGCCCGAGGCTGTCGCCGGCACATCCCGCGCAAAGAGCGAGCCAACCTTCGGCTACGCTCAGATCAGACCTTATGAGGTCAGCATTACAAGCTACCTTGATCGCAACATCGCAAACCTCTCTCCGGTTGCGTACATGGCAAAGGTGCAGAGAGCTGCAATGCGCGCTCTTCTCAATAAAATCGCAGCGCTTATTCTTCTCGGCGACAGTGAGGAGACAAGAGTCATGTACGGTATGCTCAACGGCGCCGATAAGGATGGTACAAGTCTTGTAAAGACCATCAATGCGACGGTCGCTTCTTCCAAAGGTAAGATCGATGAGAACCTTCTCACTCAGATGTTCTTTGCATACGGGAACGATTACGAGGTCGGCGGCAACGCAATGCTCTTCTGCAACAAAACCGACCTTAAGGCGTGGGGTTCTCTCCGCGGCACAAATGAGAAGCGCCGCATCTTCGACATCGCACCTCTCGCAGGTCAGGCGAACCGCGGCACTATTGCCGACGGCGGCATGATCATTCCTTATCTCCTCGATCCTTCGCTCACTGCTGTCGATGGTACCGATCAGGCGGCATCCACCGGCGCCGACAAGCTCTGCGCCATCTACGGAGACCCGCAGAACTATCTTCTCGGACTCTTCGGAAATTACACCATCCGCATCGATGAGCACGTTAAGAGCGTCGAGCGCCTGCACACCATCCTCGGTGATGCTCTTGTCGGTGGCAACGTCGTAGCAAAGGACGGCTTCGTCGTTGCGAAGATCCCGAAGGCAGCCGGTTGATACGGTGAAGCCTGATGACAATCACGCGTGAGTTTTTAGACAGCACAAGAAGCTATATGCACGCCGAGGATGAACCGGATGAAAATGTCATTCCACTTATTCAAGCAGCTATGACATATCTCGATAATGCCGGCATAGCATCTCCGGCATCTCTGGAAGAAAACGAGCTATACAATCTCTGCGTTAAAAGTCTTACGCTGCACTGGTTCGATCATCGCGATTCCGTGGGTAACGAGGCTGAGCTGCCTATTGGCCTCAGACCAATCATCAATCAGCTGAAGCTCTGTAATATTGCGAACAAATAGGGCCGTGAGCCATTAGGGCAAGAGACGCGATATTTCGCGCTTCTTGCCCTTTTTCTTTAGGAGGTGTTGTAACTTGATAGACGCCGGGAAACTGCGCCATAGGGTCGCTTTTGAGCGCTTCACGGGGAATACAGACGAGTTCGGCGGCGCAATGGATTACGCTGATACCGAGTGGTCGCTTTTTCATTCGTGCTATGCGGCAATCGATCCTGCCAGCGGGCGCGAGTTCTATGAGGCGCACCAGAGCCAGAGTGAAGTTACGCACAAGATTCGGTGCCGTTACTTCGCCGGTCTTAAGCCTTCAATGCGCATCCGCCACGGCGAGAGGTTCTTCAAAATCATTTCCGTTATTGACTGGGAAGAACGTCACGAGAGCTTCCTTATCATGACGAAGGAGCTGGTGAGATGATTGCTCATTATAGCTCGAATGATTTAAAAGCGCTGTCATCAGCACTTGAGCGGACCGGAAAGAAAGCTCAAAAGATAGTCTCAAAGGCTGCCGGCAAGGGCACAACGATTGTTCGCAGACATATTCGCCCGAAGATCCCAATAGGCGAGACCGGCGAGCTGCGCAAGGGTATCATCCGGAAGGCCGAGCGTTCTCGAAAAAAAGGCAAGAAGGTCTATGACCTTATGTTCGATCCCAAAAAGAATGATATCTTTCAGAAGCCCGTCAAGAACCCTGGAGAAGCCGGAAGCAAGAACACAAAGAACGGTCATGCTTATTACCCGAAGAGCGTTGATGCCGGATTTATTACTCGCGATAAGGGTTGGGTACCGGGCTATCATTTTATGGCTAACGGCGCCGAAGAAGGTTATCTGGGGGCAAGAAAAACCGTTATCGATACGGCGATGAACGAAATCGAAAAGGAGCTGGCGAAATGACCGTCGAAGAGATAATTAAAAACCAGATGGAGCGCTGCTCCAACGTCAGCAATAAGGTGTTTTCTCTCACAAGCATCAAGGACGAGCGACCGCCCTATGTTCTTTACGTCACAGAGAAGTCTGACGAGGTAGACGATCTTGACGACGGTACCGGGCTTATGTCTGAAGACTTTTCTATTTACGTTGTCGCACGGTCGGTACCGGAGCTTGTTAATCTCTCCAAAATTATCCGCGGACTGCTACTCAGCTTGAGAGAAACTCAGACTGAGGACATTTACGTTGAAAACGTTACAGTCAAACAAACCGCGCCGGATGACCGTGCACGGGAAACTACATTCTGCAGTCGTGTTTACGACCTGCACATTGATTATCAGGAGGTATAAGAATGAAATCCAGAACTCTGGGCTCTAAGCTCTTTGCAAACGCAAAGAAAATCGGCGGTGTCCGCACCGTCAACGGCGTGGATATCAGCGCCGAAACCATCGACAAGACTACCTGGGACAACGAGGACGGCTACAAGTCATTTGATCCTGGCTTCATCGACGGTGGCGAGGTCACCGTATCCGGCCTTTATGACAATGCCAGTGAGGGACAGTCCTCTATTATGACGGCAATCGAGGCAGGATACGTCCTGCCGTGTCATATCGACTTCCCCACGAAGATCGGAAAGAGCTGGGTGTTCGCCGGCGCTCCGACACGCTTTGCTACCGGCTTTGACATGAACGACGCGATCACCTTCGACGCAACGTTTAAGGTCAGCGGAAAACCGTATATCTGCGCCACTTCAGAGGTAGAGACTTACATCGCTCAGCTCATCGACGTATACACCGGCGAGACAAGCACAACTGCACAGACCGGAGGCAACGGCAATGGCTGATAAACACAACGACACCGTTATTATCAATCTCGACAAGCCCTATGAAGTGAAGTTCACGCACGTTGCTATCAAGCGCTTCTCGTCCATTCATGAGATGCCTGTCAATCAGATTCCTGCTGCACTTGGTCGTTATGACCTTGCAACAGACATTATCTTCCTCTGTCTTAACGCCGAGAATCCCACAATGAGCCGCGACGATCTCGATAAGCTCATTGAAACAGAGTTCACCTATGGACGCATGAAGCTTAGCGATATCATCAATATTGCTGCAGATGCAGTCACCAAGGCATTCGGCATCGATGAGGAGACCGATAGCGACAATGCGGCCGAAGACGCAGAAAACCCCAAGAAGGCGGCTGGGACTGGCAAGTAAGCCTCTCTCTCGCCGCCGATCTTGGCATAGCTCTCTCGGAATGGGAACGCATGACTCCAGCACAGCTTCAGATCTATGCTAAGGCTCAAGCTGAAAAGCTCAAAACCGAGAGGGAAAATAAAAACCGCCATATTTATAACCTATCTGTGCTCATCCGCCAGCAGATATGGAGCAAAGAACTCGTTGAGTACGAGGATGTATTCGCGGATGAGGAAAAAGAGGTTGACGATGATGAGTTCTTCAGCTACATTTGCGCGCTCAACCGTCAATTTGGCGGAGAGGAGGTGTTTTAGTGAGCGTAGTAAGAAATGATATAGTCCGCGTCGGTGCGGACTTTTCCGGCTTTATAAAAGGCACGAAGCAGGGCGAAAAGGCGGTTGCGTCTTTCAATTTGTCATCAAACAAGGTGTTCAGCCGGCTCAAGAGCCTAGGCAAGGCTGCGATGGCAGCCGTTTCCGTCACCGCTGTCGTTGCTGCGGCAAATAAGTGCAAAGAGGCTTATGAGTCGCAGGCTGAGGCGAACGCGAAGCTTGAGCACGTCATGAGCCATTCGATGGGCGCGAGAGCTGAGGAAATCGCATCCGTCAAGGAACTGACGGACTCTTTGCAGAATCGTGGTGTTATCAGTGCCGATATACAGGCGGCAGGAGCCCAGGAACTGGCCACCTATGTTTCTATGACCGGTACGCTCAAAAAGCTCATTCCGGTCATGAACGACATGACGGCGCAGCAGTATGGCTACAATGCCACGGCAGAAAACGCCGTCGGCATCGCTACAATGCTTGGCAAGGTCATGAACGGACAGACCGGTGCCCTCTCACGATACGGCTACAGTTTTACCGAAGCTCAGGCGAAGGTGCTCAAGTACGGCAATGAAGAGGAACGAGTTGCCGTTCTTGCCGACGTTGTATCTGCCTCTGTAGGCGGTATGAACGAGGCTCTTGCGCAGACTCGCGCAGGACGCCTGCAGCAGGTAAAAAATCGCCTGGATGATATTCAGGCGAGCTTCGGCGCCGCGGTTACGAACATCGAGGTGCTTTTTCTGCCGGCACTGAACACTGTTAATAATGTTCTTGCCGGGATGGCCAACCTTGCAAATATGGTCGCGCAGTCCTTTGTCAATGTATTCGGCGGTACCGCAGCTGCTGCCGGCAATGCGGTCACCTACACCGGTGCCGCGACGAGCGGGGTAGATGATCTTACTGATTCGCTCAACGAGGCTGGCGGCGCGGCCAAAAGGCTCGGCACGGCCGGCTTCGATACTCTGCAGAAGCTCTCCGGAGCTTCATCCGGTGGCAGCGGCGGAGGAGGTTCTGCAGGCGGAGGCGCCTCGATAACCACGAATGTGCCCAATTTGGGCACAACGCAGTTTGAGACGCCGGAAAGTCTTAAGAGGCTTGAAGAGTTTCTTGAGAGAGTTAAGGAAAAGGTAAATAAGTTCGATCTTTCAAAACTCGATGGTTCAATCGAGAGACTTAAAACGGCACTCGAAAAACTCTCTCCGGATTTATGGGAAAATGTTGAATGGGGCCTTGAAAACGTTCTTGTTCCTCTTGCCGGATGGACACTTGGAGAGCTCGCGCCGGCGAGCATAGATACGCTTGCAGCTTCAATGGAACTATTGCATACGGCCACAAAGGAATTTAAGCCCTATGGAGAATGGTTTTGGAATAAGTTTCTGGAGCCACTCTCAAAATGGACGGGAGGAAGATTTGTTTCTATTCTGAACACCACTTCGTATACAATCCGAGCGCTAAATGAGCTGCTGAAGCGCCTTGGTATAAATTCAGAGGAGACAAAGGACGAAATCGATAAGCTCAGCCGTGGAACGGGTTCGTTTGATGATGTTCTCGGAAAAGTTAAAGAAAGAGTAAAAATACTTACAGATGGTTTGTGGGGGCTTGCGGCACTTGTTGCTGAAAATAATCCAAGACTTGCCATGACGCTTAGCCAGCTTGCGCTATTCCCATCGACAATAATGAATATTGGCAGTGCTATTAAAAAAGGCCTGGGCGATGCCGCCTCTTGGCTCGACAATCACGTCTTCAACCCGATCGCAAAGGGCTTTGAGGACACCGTTAACGGCATAATCGGTGGCATAAACAAGCTCATTGAGGGAGTTAACAGCAAGCTGAAGATAACGCTTCCGAAGTGGAGCGTTCTCGGTGATCTCTCCGGAAAGTCTTACGGCGTAAACATTCCGAAGCTGCAGCCTGTAAGCATCACTACTCATATCGGTTCCGGTAAGTTTGCCACGGGCGGTGCCATCACACGGCCTACAGTGGGCCTTATCGGCGAAGCCGGTCCGGAGAGGGTAATTCCCTTATCCCAAGACGCAAAATGGCTTGACGCGCTTGCCCGCCGCATAAACGGCAATGGTAATAATGCTCAGCTTATAGCAATGCTCCGCACAATCATTCAGTACCTCAGGGCACCGACGCCGATCAAGTGGAATGATCGGGAGCTCGGCAGAATGACACGAGACATTAACCGGCGTGAAGCCGCAATATCGGGGGTGGGATAATGGCTAACAATCCTTACCCGCCCACGTTTATCATAGACGGCGTTGACTTCACCGGCATGGTCGCCTATGACGGCTTCGAATGGGAGCGCAACGACATCGAGGCAGAAGATGCCGGACGTCATACTCTCGACGTAAAAATGAGACGAGCCATCCTCGCGGATAAGCGCGGTCTTGTCGTAACACCAATCAGGGCGCCCTTCGCCAGATCAAGAGCGCTTGCGTTAGCTCTTCACAAAACCTATCTGATGATTACCTATCTCGATCAGGAGGAAGGCGTTGTCACAAAACAGTTTTACGGCACGCAGGTTCGCTCCAAGATTCACGGCAGACTTCACGGCGTTACCTACTCAACGATTCAGCCGGTTACACTTGTGGAGGTGTAAGATGCAGGAAGTTTCTCAAAAATTCAGAGAGCTCTGGGAAACACCCGGCAAGCTCACTGACGTCAAGTTCGAAATAAACGGCGTTGAATATTTTAACGATGCAATCTATCCTTCGGCGCTGAGCCGGAGGATGTTTGCAAATGATGAACCGTCGGTCGGTAGCGTTGTGCAGGGTACGTTTTCAAGCTCGGTCATTCTGAAGAGTGATATTCCGAAGCACGCAACGGTCAAGGTCTATAACCGTGTTGTAGATCCCGACAACGGCGAAGCTTCAGAGTGGATTCAGCGCGGTGAATTTTACATCAATTCCCGCAAGGGTTATAGGGCGGGCTCTGAGCTGGAATTTACGGCAAAGGACGCAATCGGCAAGACGAACAAGCCCTATATCGCTTACACCGCTTTTAGAACCTGGCCGCAGAACGAAAATGCGGTCGTTGCTGAGATCGCGCAGATCATCGGCGTTACGGTAGATAGCCGCACAGTGCTTTTAGGTTATCCGGTACCGTACCCGAATGATTATACGATGCGTGAGATTCTCGGTTACATCGCCGCCGCAAACTGCGGTAACTGGACTATCACAGATAAAAACGAGCTGCGGCTTGTGCCATTTACTGAGCCAAGTTACCCGCAAACCTTACTTGCTGCCGACGCAAATAACGCCCTTGCTGTCGATACCACAATCATTGAACTCTTCACTGGTACCTATCCGATCCGTGTTCAGAAAAATGTCGACAGCTTTGCTGATCTTGGAATAATGGATGCATATACAGGTGTGCGAGTTTGGTCTTCTGATCAGGACTACTTTGAGGCCGGTGATGATACCGGCATTGTACTCGAATGTGACTGTCCCTGGGCGACGCAGGCAATGGCTAACACCATTTACTCTGCAATTGTCGGCTACAGCCTTCATGCTTATTCTGCAACCTATGCCGATATTCCACCGTCAGCTGAAATCGGCGATATAGTCAGAATTGATGGCGTTGATTACCAGATATTCGAATATGATATAAGCCTTGACGGTACCCATCAGCCGGATATTGGTGCTCCTGCTTATGATGAGTCCGAAGAGGATTACGAGCCTGAGCTCCAGCGCCAGCTTAAGCGCACGGTGAAACTTGGTCAGAACTACTTCGGAACGACAATTGACCGAAAAAACGGCGTTCTCGTTCAACTTTACAACAGCGCGGGCGAGCCAACGGGGGCTTATGCAAAGTTCAACGCCAATGCTCTTGAATTTGTTAAGAACGACGGGTCGCAAGCTATATATTTTGACCCCACAACCGGAGAATACATTTTTAACGGAAAGCTCATTGTGCGCGACGGCATGTTGCAACTTCAGGGAGCATCACAGCTCGTAAAGGTTCGTTATGCTACCGACAAGGCAGCTACCATACCAAGCGGATGGAGTGAGAATTGGAATACCGCGTGGGATAACGATACAACCGAAGTTTGGGCAATTTACTCATACGATTTGGGGGCAACGTGGAAAAGCCCGGTAATGATACAGGGCAAGCGCGGACCTCGTGGCTATCAGGGAGACCCTGCAAGCGTGCCTGACTGGGTGCGTGCCTATACTTCAAGTGCACAGTATGACACTCTTGTTACAAACGAATGGGTGATCGCAATGAATCTTTACGGCTCAAAGATATTTGCCGGAAGTAGCGATGATGAGTATGCACTTATGACCTCTAACGGACTGCAAGTTTTTAATGCTAATGCACTGTTAAAGATTTGGCTTGGACTTGAGACGGGTGGTAGCCTTGATACTCCGTTTCTTCAGCTCGGAGCTGGAGACACATCTACCGGGGCTAATGCGGGCCTTGTGGAAAAGTTTGCCAATGGTATTTGGGTAGGCAGCTCCCAAGCTAAGGGCAGTCAAAATGAGCCTGCTTCAGTTTCTGGAAACGGCAACACAGGAATATTTGTAGATTTCAGCTCGAAAAAGATTTACCGATATATTAACGGCGTTCGCACGGACATAAGCGAGGGTGGAAGCCCCTCAACTGTTGTCGCTGTATGGGGGTAATGCTATGGCGGGTATCACTAACCTCGACTGCTGGCAGACGGGGAATCAAAATGAGATTGGATTTTGGGGAACGGCTCCGGACCATAAGGGCGAAAATTGCGATATCTATGTTTTCGGAAATGGCGAGTGGCAACTAAAAGCAACAAAAACAATTAGTTCGAGCAGTGGGTCGTTTACTGGAACTATAACTGTATATTCAGGGCTCGGAAGATATTATGTTTTAAAAGTAATATTAGTAAGTGGCGGGGCAACATACGAGAAAAAGTTCAAGGTTTTTGTAGACTCTACTCCATCTACCACGCCACCATCGCGACCCAATAATTGGAGCTGGGAGAGTACTGTCTTGCAAAACGAGGCGGTTCCAGTGCATCGAGTTGGCACAAACGATTACGAAGCTGAATATTTAACAGCTTCGGAGTGGAACGGTTTTGCTGAGCGTATTGGTGCTTTTGGCGATTATCTCGGCATGGTTGTTGAACAAAGAGATATGGATGCTATGATGGTTACGGCAGGCGATCCAATGCTGTACTCCACGATAGAAAAAGCAAGAAGCATAATTGATTTATTTGATCCTCCAATTTCAGTTCCCACAGCGAGCAGTACAGGTCGCAGTATAACGGCTGCGTTTATAAATGGGCTAAAAGATAGTCTTAATTCTATTTTATAAGAGGTGTAATTGATGGCAGATAACATATCCTACAAGGAAATAACCGAGCTTGATAGCGCAACGCCATCTGATGATGATTTACTTGTTATGTCAAAAGACAATACGGCAAAAAAAGTCAAAATGTCGGCGGTCAAAACATACACAACACCTACAACTGATGCCGAACCAACACAGGGTTCTACAAATCCCGTGACAAGTGGTGGAGTGTATAGCGCATTACAAGGCAAACAGGACACTTTAACATTTGACTCTGAGCCGACAAGTGGTAGTACAAACCCTGTTACAAGTGATGGCGTTTTCAACGGTATAGTAAAAGTTCTTCCAACAGCAACGGCAAGCGGCATAATAGCAAGCTTCGATGACGGCGCGGACGATGTTCCGGTAAAGAGCCTTGAGGTTGATATTGAGCCGGTGCAGGCGGGAAGTGGCGACCCGTCACCCGACAATGTGCGTTCTATCAGCGGTTGGACGGGGGCAGAGGTTTGGAACGACCCGAAGTATGGCGGCACGGTGGCGTGGAATCAGCTGATTCGGAACGGCAACTTTAGCGATGGAACGCAGTACTGGACAGGCAGGGAAGCCACACTAACAGTGACTGACGGTGTTGCAAGAGCAACGCTTAGAGGGGCGGCATGGAATAATGACATTCGGCAGGGTACTGTTCCATTGTCCGACGGTCACGTATATTTTCTCAGCGTTATGTGTAGGCAGTCATCCGAGAACTTTTCCCTTTTTTTTAGAAACCCCGGCGGACAATTCACTACAAAGTCATTTAGGGGGACTGCGTGGAGCAAATTCGAAGTTTGCGGCAAAATAACGGCGCCCGTTTCGACTGGTTTTGCGCTTAGTGTTATACAAAACGGGACTACACTTGCAAACGAATGGTTTGAGGCACAGAACTTTAACGCTTTCGACCTCACGCAGATGCTTGGTTCTACCGTCGCTGACTACATTTACAACCTCGAACAGACTACAACTGGTGCAGGTGTGGCGTATTTCCGTGAGCTGTTCCCGAATGACTACTATCCTTTCGATGACAGCTATACCGAAACGTGCGTGTCTGCTGTGAACGGTGACGCTTACTCGCATCACACCATCCCCTTCGGGCAGACCGTCTACGGTGGCACGCTCGATGTGACAAATGGTGTGCTGACGGTGGATAGGGCGATGGTGGATTTGGGGACGCTGAGTTGGGGAAAGCAAACTACACCGTACAATGCTACACGATATTATAGCTATGATGTGCGGTCATCTGCAAAAGAAGCAGTAGACGGCATCATACCGATTGCGAATGCGTTGTGTAGTGAGTTTCTTTTAGCTTCGGCCAATGCTGGTTTCGCAGGCGTAATAAAAGACTGTATTGCTATAGATACGCAGGCAACCCTTTCTGTTTATCCTACTGCATCTTACGCCGATGCCACATCATTCAAATCCGCTATGAACGGCGTTCAACTTGTCTACGAACTCGCCACCCCCATCACCTACCAACTCACACCCACTGAAGTAACTACACTTCTCGGTCAGAACAATATCTGGGCAGACACCGGCGATGTGACTGTGACATATCGGCAGGATATTGGACTTGCACTAAACAAGCTCAATAACGCAATACTTTCACTTGGCGGAAATATTTAGGAGGTTTAATTATGTTTTCACTTAGAACTTTTATAAAAAAGGGACTCTTAGCGGCAATAGGCAAGATGGCAGACTATCAGATTATTCTCAATGCGGCTGGTTGGCTCGAAAAAGGCGTTCTTACAGAAGATGACCTTGCAGAAATACAGGAAGCTATTGATCAGCAGTATAAGCCGGAGCCTGAACCTGAGCCTGAGCCTGAGCCCGAACCCGAAGCAGATGCCGAATAATACGTACGAAAGGAAGGATAAGAAAATGAGTGAAAAAGCAATTTCAATCACCGGAACGGCGTTTGTAGCGCTCGTTCTCGCGTACTTCAAGGCGCTTGCTGTGCCGGTCATTATGCTGGCGGTGCTTATGCTGCTTGACTACATAAGCGGCGTTATCGAGGCGTGGGTACATAATACGATGTCATCGAGGGTCGGCATTATAGGGATCGTCAAAAAGCTGTGCTATGCCCTTGTGGTAGTCGTGGCTATCATTATCGACCTCATTATCCAGTACGCCGCCGGGCAGGTCGGCTTTGATTTAACCGGCGTTTACTGCTTCGGACTGCTCGTTACGATCTGGCTAATATTCAACGAGAGCATTTCGATTCTCGAAAACGTCGCGGAGATAGGCGGTCCCGAGGTGCCGTTTCTCGGCAAGCTCCTCAAGCATTTGAAAAACACCACAGAAAAGAAGGCCGAGGAGGCTATACCGGAGGAAACGGAGGGCGACGGCGATGACTGAGAGCATACTCCGCTATCGCCTCGTCAAGACTATGGTCGCGTGGTGCGGCGGCAAAAAGGGCGGGAGCGAGCATCTTGAAATCCTTAACCTTTACAACTCTCACACTCCGCTGCCTCGAGGCTACGCCGTCAAGCCCACAGACGCATACTGCGCTACGACTGTTTCGGCGGCAGCTATCAAGTGCGGCATAGGCAATAAGACGGTCATAGAGTGCTCCTGCGCCGAGCTTATAAAGCAGGCTAAGGCAAAAGGCTGGTGGGTCGAGAACGACGGCTGCACGCCGAAGATAGCCGATCTCTGCCTCTATGATTGGCAAGACAGCGGCAAGGGCGACAACGTGGGCGCTCCCGATCACGTAGGTATGGTGGTAGCCTCGAGCGAGGAGGGCTTCACCGTCGCCGAGGGCAATATGAGTGGCGGGGCGATAGGCTTCCGCTTTATGGAGCGCGACGGGAAGTACATAAGAGGCTTTATCTGCCCGGACTATGCCGGCATTGCCAAAATTATGGAAAGTGAGGATAAAGCCGTGAGTCAGAAGAGAGTGAGGTACTACACTCATCCGGATTATAGTTATGTGACTGTCTTGGAGATACCCATAAGCGAGATCCGGAAGATAGACTTCACGCCAGCCAAGCAGCCGAGGGAAACTCTTAAGAATTTCTACGACCGCCAGACGGACAAGCCGGGCTTTATATGTAACGCCGGATTCTTCTCGATGACCGACGGTACACCTTGCTTCGGCCAGGTCGACGAGGGCGTTGTAAGAGTCAACGATACACGCTATAACGAAGGGTTTGGAGTTTTGTCCGGTGATCTCACGAGGCTTGTCTACGGCAGATTTACGGATGGTGGCTGGAAGGATTTCCTTTCCGCTTATCCTATGCTCGTGAAGGGCGGAAAGAAACTGACAGAGTGGAGCTATGCAACAGAGCTGAATTACAAGGCTGTGCGCTCGATAATAGGCTATAACGACGAGACAATTTTCTATGTCCACGTCGGCAAGCCGGGAATGAATTTTTCTCAGATGGCTTCGGTCATGCTGGGGCTTGGCTGCACCTACGCAATGAACCTGGACGGCGGCGGTTCAGCAAGAGCGCTGCTGCAGGGAAGCGTAATCGGCACTCCAACGGAGAATAGAGCAGTCGACAGCGTGTTAGCTATATACTTCAAGGCCGATGCAAAGTTTAATCCGTATCCAACACCGAGCGTGATGCTTAAGAAGCTCAGACTTAACATAGCCGGCAACAAGTGGCTCCAGTGGGAGCTTAACAGCAAAGGGTACGATTGCGGCGCCATCGACGGAGTGTTCGGGACGAATACCGAGAACGCGGTCAAGGCATTTCAGCGCGACAATGGCCTTGAGGTTGACGGCATCGCAGGGCTGAAAACAATAGCGGCGCTGACGGCATAAAAAATGATGTGTCCAAATTGGGCACACCTGTTAGCATTTTTGTTAGCAAAATAATATCCACAAGAGCAAAAATTTCTCTTTGACTGAGCTTTTTCGTCCATAATAAAGATAAAGTAAAACAACTCAAAACTCTTATAAAATAAAGAAAAATTGCCGTACCCTTTGCGTTCCAAGGGGTGCGGCGATTTTGCATTTTTGGAGCGGATAATGGGAATCGAACCCACCTCCTCAGCTTGGGAAGCTGATGTTCTACCGATGAACTATATCCGCGTTTTTATTTGCATCGCAGTTATTATATCATAACTGCGTAGCGGTTATGGTATAATATGTCATCTTTTTCGGTTGCCGCGTGAGCGGCGAGAAAAAGGACCTGAATCAAATATAATAATCGTGTATGCGATTATTATATCAGATTTTTCTCATTTTGCAAGAGCGAAAATTGACTTTGCCGATTTTATATGGTATGATACATTGATTAAATATGAAAGCAGGACAGATAAATGTGGGTTTCGGACAAATGGCAGGACTATGAGCTTCTTGACGCCTCGAAGGGCGAGCGGCTTGAGCGCTGGGGCGATATGATACTCGTGCGCCCGGATCCGCAGGTCATCTGGGATACGCCGAAGTCGCACCCGGGCTGGAAGAGAGCCGACGCGCGCTATTCACGCTCATCCACGGGAGGCGGCGCCTGGGATAAAAAGAGCGTTCCAGGCTCCTGGCAGATAGGCTACCGCGACCTTACCTTCAACGTAAAGCCGATGAACTTCAAGCACACCGGAATCTTCCCCGAGCAGGCGGCAAACTGGGACTTTGCGCGGGAAACTATCAGAACGGCGCAGAGACCTGTAAGCGTTCTCAACCTCTTCGCTTATACCGGAGCCGCGACCACCGCGTGCCTTTCCGCAGGAGCGAGCGTTTGCCACGTCGACGCCGCGAAGGGCATGGTGCAGTGGGCGAAGGAGAACGCCGCGTCGAGCGGAGTCGCGGACAAGAGCGTTCGCTGGATAGTCGACGACTGCGCGAAATTCGTCGAGCGCGAGATACGCCGCGGACACAGATACGACGCCATCATTATGGATCCGCCCTCTTACGGACGCGGCCCCGGCGGCGAGGTCTGGAAGCTTGAGGACGACCTCTACGATTTCGTGAAGCTCACGGCGGGGGTACTCAGCGACGATCCGCTTTTTATTATCATAAACTCCTACACCACCGGTCTCAGCCCGAGCACGATAACCTACGTTGCCGAGAGCGTCTACAAGCCGCGCTTCGGCGGCAGGGCACAGAGCGACGAGCTGGGCCTTCCGGTCACGACGACCGGGCTTTGCCTGCCCTGCGGAGCGGCCTGCAGAATGACATTTTGATTTGAGGATATAAATGACAGATTACGCGATAAAAACCGAAGACCTGACCTTCTGGTACACGCCGGAGGAGGGCGAGGAGCCGAAAAAGGTGCTCGAGGAAGTCAATATCGGTATCGAAAAGGGACGCTTTACCTGTATTCTCGGGCATAACGGCTCCGGAAAGAGCACCCTTGCGCGCCATTTCAACGCGCTCAATCTCCCGCGCGGAGGCGCTGTCTACGCCTTCGGCATGGATACGAAGAACGAGGCGCTGACGCTTGAGATCCGCCGCCGGCTCGGCATGGTGTTCCAGAATCCCGATAACCAGATAGTTTCCAACGTCGTCGAGGAGGACGTCGCCTTTGCGCCGGAAAATCTCGGCATACCTCAGAAGGAGATACGCGAGAGGGTGGACGAGGCGCTCAGAACCGTCGGAATGTACGAATTCCGCACCCACGCGCCGCACCTGCTCTCCGGCGGTCAGAAACAGCGCATCGCCATAGCCGGCGTGCTCGCCATGCGCCCGGAGTGCGTGGTTTTTGATGAGGCGACCGCCATGCTCGACCCGCGCGGCAGAGCCGACGTTATGGATATTATCCGCCGCCTCAGAGCCGACGGCGTTACGGTAGTGCTCATAACCCACCACATGGACGAGGCTGTGAGCGCAGACAGAATAATTGTTATGGACAAGGGCAGGTGCGTTCTTGCCGGAACTCCGCGCGATATTTTCTCCTATCCCGAGGAGCTGAGAAGCCTCGGACTGACGGTTCCGGACACGGTAAAGCTCATAAACGGGCTCGACAAATCCGGCTTCAATATAAGAAAGGACGCCATCACCATCCCGGAGTGCGCGGAGGCTGTCGCCGCGGCGATAACCGACCCCGTTCCGGTGAGCCATAAGGAGCCGGAGAAGGAAACGCCCTCCGGCGAGCCGGTGCTGAGCGTTCAGAATCTGACCTTTACCTACTCGAAAAACACGCCGTTTGAGCTCACGGCTGTAAAGGATATCTCCTTTGACGTGCGCCGCGGCGAGGTCATAGCGCTTCTCGGCCACACCGGAAGCGGCAAGAGTACGCTTATCCAGCACTTAAACGGCCTTATTAAGCCCTCAAGCGGGAAAATACTGCTCTCAGGCGAGGATATAAACTCGTCAAAGGACTCCTTAAAGCGCGCGAGAAGCCGCGTCGGACTCGTTTTCCAGTACCCGGAGTATCAGCTTTTTGAGGAGACGGTCTACAGGGACATCGCCTTCGGGCCGAAGAATCAGAAGCTCTCTGACGAGGAGATAGACTCCCGCGTGCGCGATGCCGCGAGATTTGTCGGCATAGGCGAGGAGCTTTTTGAGGCGAGCCCGTTCGAGCTGTCCGGCGGTCAGAAGCGCAGAATCGCCATCGCGGGCGTTATTGCGATGATGCCCGAGGTGCTTATCCTCGACGAGCCGATGGCGGGTCTTGACCCCGCCGGCAGAGATGAGATTATGCGCAATCTGCTCGCCTACCGCGACGAGACCGGCGCCGCGCTCATAATCGTCACCCACTCTATGGAGGACGCCGCGATGTTCGCAACGAGGATGATAGTCCTCTCCCACGGCGAAAAGGTCATGGACGGACTGCCCAGCGAGGTTTTTGCGAGGGAAAAGGAGTTAGAGCGCATCGGGCTCACCGTTCCGGCGGCGACGAAAATCGCCCGCGAGCTCATAAACCGCGGACTTCCTCTCGGCGGAACGTATTACACCGTCGACTACCTCATGCGCTCGGTGCTGAGGCTGAAGGGAGGCGACGAGAATGCTTCGTGACATAACCCTCGGTCAGTACTTCCCGGGCGATACGCTTATACACCGCCTTGACCCGAGAACGAAAATACTCGTCGTTATCCTCTATATTATCGCGCTGTTCGTTTCGACGAGCTATGTTACCTACGGCATAATGGCGGCGATTCTCATCGCTGAGGTAGCTATTGCAAAAATAAAATTTTCAACTCTTCTTAAATCCGTCCGCCCGATACTGTTCATCATTATTCTCACGGTTGTGCTGAACGCGTTTTACACTCCGGGCGAGCCGATTTTCAGCGTATGGATATTCACCCTCACGCGCGAAGGTCTCAGAACCGCGCTCTTTATGGCGGCGCGGCTCATTCTGCTCGTTATGTCGAGCTTCATGCTGACCTACACAACAAGCCCGATCATGCTCACGGACGGCCTTGAGAGCCTGCTCTCGCCGCTCAAAAAGCTCGGCGCACCGGTGCACGAGCTTGCGATGATGATGTCCATTGCCCTGCGCTTTATTCCGACGCTCATCGAGGAAACTCAGAAGATAATGAGCGCGCAGAAGGCGCGAGGCGCGGAATTCGACACCGGCGGCATAATCGACAAGGCGAAGGCGCTGCTGCCGATCCTCGTTCCGCTGTTCATTTCCTCGTTCCGCAGAGCCGACGAGCTCGCGGTGGCGATGGAGGCGCGCTGCTACCACGGCGGCGAGGGCAGAACGAAGCTGCACGATCTGAGGTTCAAGGGCATCGACTACGCCGCCATTGCGATAATGGCGCTGGCGCTTGCCGCTGTGATCGTCCTCAGAAACGTCGGCGCCGTCGGCATCGGGGGTATCGACTCATGAGAAACATCGCCATGAGGCTCAAATACGACGGCACCGAGTACCACGGCTGGCAGATACAGCCCTTTGACCGCACCGTCGAGGGCACGATGGAGGAAAAGCTCCGGAAGCTCCTTAAGGAGCCGGTGAAGCTCACGGGCTGCGGAAGAACGGACGCCGGAGTTCACGCGATGAACTACTGCGCAAGCTTCAAAACGAACGCGACGATCCCCGCGGAAAGACTGCCCTACGCAATCAACAGCCTCCTGCCCGACGATATTTCGGTTTTCGAGGCCTACGACGCGCCGGAGGACTTCAACGCCATCCTCTCCTGCGAGAAAAAGGAGTACACCTACAGGATATACCCGAGCCGCGTGCGCGACCCGTTTCTCAGAAACCGCGCGTACTTCTATCCGATGCGGCTTGATATCGACAGAGTGAAGCGCGCGGCCGAGGCATTCGTCGGAGAGCACGACTTTGCCGCCGTGAGAAGCGTCGGCACCGAGACAAAGACCACGGTGCGGACTATCCACTGGTGCGAGATCTTTGAAGAGGGAAATACGGTCAATATGCGCGTGTGCGCGAACGGCTTTCTCTATAACATGGTGCGCGCGATAATGGGAACGGTTCTCTACTGCTCCGAGGGAAAAATCGACCCGGAGGAGATACCGCGCCTGCTGGAAGCGCGCGACAGAAGGCTCACCGGCCCGACAGTGCCGCCGCAGGGACTGTATCTCACGCGGATATGGTACCCGGGAGAGATGGGCGAAAAGCTCAAGAATTTACAGATTATCTAAAATTTTTCGTTTTTAATGTGATACAATAGCTGAGGTGAAGACAGGTGGAGGAAAAAAAGAAGAAAAAAATCGGGATAGTTCCGATAATTGCGGCTGTCCTGGCGATTCTGGCGATAATCGGCGTCGCCGCCTTCGCACTTTTCCGTTCCGGCTTCGATTTCGGGCTCATCGGCTCGATGAGAGGCGAGAATACAAGTGAATATCTCTACGAGAACACCTCTAAAATCAGCAAGAGCGCGCTCGGAAAGGGCTTCGCGGTGCTCACCGGAACCGAGGTGCACGCCTATAACGAGAAGGGCGAGGAAACGTATCTGAGCTTCATCGTTTTCGACGAGCCGGTGCTGTCGGTCTCGGGAGGCTGCGCCGTGGCGTACGACGAGGGCGGCAGGAGCCTTATATCGTTTACCGAGCGCGGCGAGAGCTGGCGCGCGGAGACAGAGGGCGCCATCGTCAGCGCCTTTGTGAACTCCGACGGTTACCTCGCTGTGGCGACCGATGAAGCCGGCTACGGCGGCTCCGTCACGGTCTACAATCCGTCCGGCAGAGCGCTGTATAAATGGTATTCCGGCGCAAACTATATAGTCAGCGGCAAAATGCGCGGCAAAACCGACCTTATGACGCTCTCCATCGGAAAAAGCGGCTCGTCCCTCAGATTCTACCGCATCGACGATGAGGCGGAGCAGGGCTCGTTCACCTCGACCGGAGTTATACTTGACGCAGGCTTCAACGCCTCCGGCGTAACCGTCGTTACGCAGGATAAGCTCGTGCTTCTCGGCCGCAATTACGGTAAGCGCGGGGAGTATGATTTCGCGGGAAAGCACCTTGACGGCTACACGATAGGCGAGAGCTTTACGCTGCTGGTGCTGAGCGATTACGCTGTCGGTGGCGCGAGGGAGCTCGTTCTCGTGGACGCTGACGGCACGCAGGCCGGCTCGCTTACGATCTCCGACCTCGAGGGCTGGGCGATAAGCGGCAGAACGGTCGCAGTTGCCGCAGCGGGAAGACTGGATTTTTACAACGTGCGCTTTGAGCGAAGCTACAGCGCGGAGTATAACGGCGTGTGCGACAGACTTTGTCTGCGCGATGAAAACACCGCCATTATCTGCGGAGATTACAGCGCGAGGGTCGTTTCTGCGACCCGGAAGGGGGAATAACTCTTGAAAATCGGGCTTATAATCGACCTCGTCCTCATCGGGATCATCATTTTCTGCGCCTATCGCGGCTTCCGCACCGGACTTATCACGAGCCTTGTGGGAATCGTCGCCATCGTAGTCGCGATATACGGCGCGAACCTGATCGCAACGACCTACTCTGCGGAGTTTACGGGCATCGCGGAGCCGTTTGTGTCGGGACTTATCGACTCGGCGCAGGCGAAAATATTGAACTACGATCCCGCCTCCGAGTCGGATAAGCCGAAGGAGGCGCTGAAGGCGGGAGAGGAGTCGAACGTTCAGAAGGTCACAAATTCAATCCTCCGCGAGCTCGGACTCTCAGAGGAGATCGCCGGCGACCTTGCGGATAAGGTGGCAAAGCAGGAGAGCACAGTGAGCGCGAGCATGAGCGACACGATCTCAAAATTTCTCTCAGAGCGCCTCTGCTTTATCGCGGCATTTGTGATCGGCTTTGCGCTTATAATGATAATAACCTCGGCAATCGGAAATATGCTCGACCTTGTGTTCGGACTGCCGGGGCTTGAGAACATCAACCACATCCTCGGCGGTGTGCTCGGAGCGGTAAAGGGCGTCGCCATCGTGCTCGTCATCACGCTGATGTGCCGGTATATGGGTATGATAATCGGCGACGATATCATTAACGACAGCTTTATGCTGAGAAGCCTTGTGGAGTCCAATGCTCTGGCAAGTATCTTGAACCTTTGATGTAAGGAGTAAACAATGCAGCCTACACTTTGCGCCCGCTGCAAAAAGAACGTAGCGGTAATATTCATCACGAAAATTGAAAACGGCGTTTCCACCAACGAGGGACTTTGCATAAAGTGCGCCCGCGAGCTGGGGATCAAGCCTGTGGACGACATAATGAAGAAAATGGGCATCACCGACGAGAATCTCGACGAGATGAATCAGGAGATGATGCAGGCGTTCGGCGGAGCTGAGGAGCTCCCTGACGGCACCGACGACGATTCCGAGGACGGCAGAACGGCGACGTTCCCTTTCCTCAACCGCCTTATGAACAATGAAAACAGCGCGCCATCCGCCGAGCCGTCGCGCCCGCGCGGAGAGGAGAGGGGCAAGGACGCCCGCCGCGACGGGACGAAGTTCCTCTCGAGCTACTGCATATCGCTCACAAAGCGCGCCCGCGAGGGAAAGCTTGACCGCATGGTCGGCAGAGATGAGGAGATGGAGCGCGTTATTCAGATCCTCAACCGCCGCCAGAAGAACAACCCCTGCCTTATCGGCGAGCCGGGAGTCGGCAAAACCGCCATCGCGGAGGGTCTCGCGCAGAAGATCGTGCGCGGCGAGGTGCCTTATAAGCTTAAGGATAAGGAGGTCTACCTTCTCGACCTGACGAGCCTTGTCGCCGGAACGCAGTTCCGCGGTCAGTTTGAGAGCCGGATGAAGGGGCTCATCGAGGAGATAAAGAAAATCGGCAACATCATTCTCGTAATCGACGAGGTACACACCCTTGTCGGAGCGGGCGACGCAGAGGGCAGCATGAACGCCGCGAATATCCTGAAGCCCGCGCTCTCCCGCGGCGAGATACAGGTCATCGGCGCGACGACGTTTGCCGAGTACCGGAAGCACATTGAAAAGGACTCTGCGCTGGAGCGCCGCTTCCAGCCCGTTACGGTCGCAGAGCCGTCCATTGAGGACAGCATTGAGATAATCAGGGGCATAGCGCCCTACTATGAGAAGTTCCACGGCGTGACCATCTCCGAGGAGATGTGCAAAAAGGCCGTAGTGCTCTCAGAGCGCTACATCACCGACCGCTTCCTGCCCGACAAGGCGATTGACCTCATCGACGAGGCGTGCTCGGACGTGAACCTCAAAAACAAGGACTACGCCCGGATCTCAGAGCTTGAGAAAGAGGTGAACGATATCCGCCTCGAGCGCGAAATGCTGCTGTCCGGCGATAAGACAGCCGGAAATGAGGACTACGAGCGCCTCGCTCAGCTCCGCAGCCGCGAAATGCAGGCGCAGAGCGAGATAGACGTTCTGAAGGCGAAGGGTCAGCCCTCGCTGGAGCTTGACAACCTCGCGCGCATAATCGAGCTTTGGACAAAGATACCCGCCTCCGGCATCACCGCGGACGAGTATGAGATGCTCTCCGGCCTCGGTGACAGATTAAGGCGCCACATAGTCGGTCAGGACGAGGCGATCGACGCGGTCAGCGCCGCGATAAAGCGCAACCGCATCGGCATTTCGCCGAAGCACAAGCCCGTTTCGTTCATCTTCGTCGGCTCGACCGGCGTCGGCAAGACCGAGCTTGTAAAGAGGCTCGCGGAGGATCTTTTCCACACGCCCGAGAGCCTTATCCGCATAGATATGTCCGAGTACATGGAAAAGCACGCGGTATCGCGCCTTGTCGGCTCGCCTCCGGGATATGTAGGCTATGACGAGGCGGGTCAGCTTACTGAGAAGATACGCCGCAGACCGTATTCCGTGGTGCTGTTTGACGAGATCGAGAAGGCGCACCCGGACGTTATGAACATACTTCTCCAGATACTTGACGACGGACGCATCACCGACGCTCACGGCAGGACTGTAAACTTTGAAAATGCCGTCATCATAATGACGACGAACGCCGGCTCTGAGCGCAAGGGCGCGGGAACGGTCGGCTTCGGCGCAAGCTCTCAGGAGCTCGACCGCGACAGGGCGATGAAGGCTCTGCGCGACTTCCTCAGACCTGAGTTTATAAACCGCGTCGATGAGATCGTGGCGTTCAACCGCCTCAGCGAGGAGAACTTCCGCGCCATCGCGGCTCTTATGCTCACCGAGCTCAGAGATTCCCTTGCCGAGCGCAATATCGACCTCGGCTGGGACGAGGCGACAGTTGATTATCTCGTTAAGAAGAGCTATTCTGCCGAGTACGGTGCGAGAAATCTCCGCCGCACCATTCAGAAGGACATCGAGGACAGAATCGCGGCAGAGCTCATCGCAAAGTACGAACTGAAGCCCACAATCGTCCGTGTAAGTGTAGATAACGGCAGCGTTATAGTCGCTGCAATGTAATTTTATAGGGCGGGTTCTACACCCGCCCTTTTTTAAGAGGTTCTTATGCAGAAAAATGACATTTTTACCGCCGCCTGCGTGGGCTATACCTCCGAGGGAGCGGGAGTTTGCCGGATTGACGGCAGAGCGGTTTTCGTGCCGCAGCTTATCGAGGGCGAGAGCGCCGAAATTCGCATTCTCAAGGTATCAAATACCGCCGTCTACGGCAAAATCGAGCGCCTTCTGACCGCCTCGCCGGAGAGAACAGAGCCGGACTGCCCGGTCTACGGAAAGTGCGGTGGCTGCGCCGTGCGCCACATGAGCTACCGCGAGGAACTGCGCTTCAAGCGGCAGAAGGTGCAGAACTGCCTAACCCGCATCGGCGGCGGCGACATAGAGGCGGACGATATAATCGGCGCCGGGAGCGTCGACGGCTACCGCAACAAGACGATTTTCACAGTCGGTGAGGGCGGCGTTACCGGATTTTACAGAGCGCGCACTCACGATCTCGTACCGGCGCCGGAGTGCAGAATAGAGTCCGACTATGCCCGCAGAGTAGCGGGAGCGGTGAGAAAATATATGCGGGATTTCAGCGTGCCTGCTTTCAGCGAAATGACCGGCACCGGCGTGCGCCGCATTATGGCGCGATGCGGCTTCAAGTCCCGTGAGGGGCAGGCGGTCATCGTTACCGGAAAGGGAAGCCT
This sequence comes from Oscillospiraceae bacterium, assembly GCA_017439425.1. Lineage (GTDB taxonomy): Bacteria > Bacillota > Clostridia > Oscillospirales > Oscillospiraceae > RUG626. Next base: position 26,221 of record JAFSJE010000064.1, on the reverse strand, counting down.
TAAAAGCGCGGACAAGCTGATTGAATACATACGTTCAGCCGCGCCCGAGACCGTCAGCATAATGCGGAATGTGAATGACAGAGCCGGAGATACTGTGCTGTCCTTCGACTATGAGCGCCTTTGGGGGCGCGAGAGCATAAGCGATACGCTCTGCGACCTCAGCTTCGACCTGTCGGCGGGGGCGTTTTATCAGGTGAACCGCGATCAGGCGGAGAGGCTGTACGGAAAGGCGCTCGAGTACGCCGCGCTCACCGGAAGCGAGACGGTGCTCGATCTCTACTGCGGCACGGGAACTATTACGCTCTGCCTTGCAAAAAAGGCAAAGCGCGCCATCGGGTGCGAGATAGTTGAGGCGGCGATCGAAAACGCCAGGAAAAACGCTGTATCTAACGGTATTACGAACGCCGAGTTTATCTGCGCCGACGCCGAAAAGTGCGCCGACGAGCTATTGAGAAGCGGTCTCAGACCCGACGTTGTCTGCGTAGACCCGCCGCGAAAGGGACTGAGCCCCGAGGTGCCGGGTATAATCTCAAAAATGGCGCCGGAGAGAGTTGTCTACGTCTCCTGCGACCCCGCGACTCTCGCGCGCGACCTTAAATGCTTCGCCTCCCTCGGCTACAAGACTGAAAAAGCCACGCCGGTGGATATGTTCCCGAGAACCGCGCATGTCGAAACAGCATGTTTGCTGTCTCGACAATGAATTGCGCCTTGCGGCGCGTGAATTGCCTGACGGCATGAATTGTGCTTTCGGCACATGAATTGCCCTGCGGGGCATAGAGCGCAATTCTATTCATGCGCGAAGCGCAAATCATGGCGAAGCCAAATCATGACGTCCAGCGTCAATTCATTCCAAAGGAGCAAAGCTATGGCAGACAACCAACTTGTAATACTCTCAAAGTCATTTGCAGTTGTCATTATAAATCTTTGTGAAAAGCTGCGGGAACGCAAAAAGGCAACGGCCATCATAAATCAACTGCTTCGCAGCGGCACAAGTATCGGCGCCAACATACATGAGGCAAATTACGCGTCAAGCAAGGCGGATTTCATCAACAAGTTTCAAATCGCCTTGAAAGAATGTTATGAAACAGAGTATTGGCTTGATATATTCCATGATGCCGGAATTATCACTGATGAAGAATATGCGGATATGTATGCACAATGCAGTAAAATCAGGAAGCTTCTTATCGCATCCATCACAACGGCAAAGAAGAATACATAACAGAACGGTGATGAGAAAATATGATTATTAAAATCGGCAACTTTGAAATCACGGAATGCTGGGACGGCGTGCTTTATAAAAAACTGTCTCGTTATCCGTTTATTTCATCCTGGGAAATTCAGACGATACTGGACTTCATCAAATATGAAAAAATGAACGGGAGAACTTGTGAGATCAAAGCTGAAAAAGAAATCGTCGATAAAATAGACCGTTACAGACCTATCTATGAAAAAGGTAAACGCATTTCTCCGCCCGAAAAAATCGAAGAATGTACTGCGTGCCCGAAATACAAGGGTTGTTTGACAGATTATGTGTGTCACACTACTTCTTTGGAAAACGCAATCAAAATATTGGGCAGCGGTAGCTTGCTTTCACCCGTTCTGGCAAGAAGTTTCAGTGCAGCGGCGTTGGAAAAGGAGGCAAGAAACGCCGCAAACGATCCGGAGGATTATTTTGATTACATTATGTTCGCCTGGGGCAACTGTCAAGCGGGAGACCGTCTTGTGATGGAGAGAAAGCTGGGACGTTTTCCGGATGAGAATGATTTAAGTGTAGGTTTTACACCCGGCATTCGTTTTTTCTTTCGCTATAAAGATTTGATCCGGCATCCCGGAGCAACCTTTGAAGGCGTTCTGCCGATAAAAGTAAAAAATGAGGTTGTGCTGAAAGATTGGGTATCGGCTATTATTGTGCCGTCCGATTATCGACAGACCTTGGAAGTGCATATCCCGGAACAGCTGAAATCGAAGACACACTTCATTCCAAACGACTGCAAAGACATCTGGGAATGGTCTGAAAAAGTGTATGAATATGTAAAAAACCTTTGAGCAATCATTCCGGTGTGCCGATATTCATCCTACTGTCTCGACCCTGACCGATACCGGGATATGTGAAGAAGGAAACAAACTGAAAAATCGGGATTTGCGGGGGTGAATCAAAAATGAGGTTGGATGAAGAATGGATCAGAGCACATCTGCCGGAGGAACTGGCGGACCAGCCGATTGACTTCTTCCACAGCGATTATCTGGATGGCCTGACGGTGATGCAGGAGGGCGAGCGCGGCGGAGATGACGTAGTCGTTTACCGGGCGAAAGACGAAGAGGATCTGAAATACTGGCAGCTTGAGCAGGTATGTCGTTTCATCAAGGAGCCCGACCCGCCTGCACGGAAGACCTGGCGCTATTACCGGGACCGCGCCGAGAACGGCCACTGGATTTATACCGAGCGAAAGCATTACGACTACAACGCGATCGAAGACGCGCGACTCTACGGCTTCGAGTGTTTCTTACGCATAGCAAAATACGGTTTTCCGGCGGATCGTTGGGAAAAGAAAGTACAGGAGCATGTCCGCCTGATGAATTACTGGTACGACGTGCCGCATTGGGACTATGACCGAAAGACCCTTTGCTTTTTAGAGATCAGCGATTCAAAAGAGCATGACGGCGACGATCACATCGAGGAGCCGCGTCCCGGCTCGGTCATCCGGGTCGAGGACTGAACAGAAAGAGAGGATCGGGCTATGGCGCAGTACAGCGAACAGGATTTGGAGTATGCGGCGGAGTTCCGCGAGGGAATACACCGCGAGGCGCTGGCGATCGTCCGCATAACGCGCCCATCCGTCAAAGAAGTCATCGACCGCCATCCGGTAGAGGACTACTTTCGGGAGCACTGGGACTATCCCGGCAAGTGGTACACCATCATTGCCATTCCCTACGGCTACCAAAGCCGAGAGGCGCTCGTCGACACGATCGTCCGCGACACGCTTGCGGAAAATGCGTCTGAAGAAAAGCCGGAGGGCGATGAAGAACGGTTCGCGGCGGAGATCGATCCGAGAGACACGGCCGGTACGGATTCCGAAGGGCGGCCGGCGGATGATCCGTTCTATGCGCTGGTCGCAGAATACCCGGATCTGGCCGTCGACTACTGCATCGTTCCTTGCGGACGGTATTGCGGTTATGAATCGCACCGCACGGCGCTGGAGACCGCTTTCGTGAAGCTTTGTGAAGGATGGGACGGTGATCCCAATCGGGCCGTGGGAAAAAGCGTTGCCGCCGGGGAACTGTTCTCGCCGATTCGAAAAGGCGGAAACCTGAACTATCGCAAGGCCTTTTTGAAACCGCCGCATACAAATCGCTACACGGACAGCGATTTCGATCGTGTGAACGAAGCGCTCTTCCCGAAGGGAACCGATGCACTGGAGGTCTGCGAATGGACGACCGACTGGTCGGAGTATTTCGACGACGGCCGCGAGTGGTGGGGCACGCTGTGCCTGACGGTTTACGACAAGACACTCGACCGCTTCGCCGTTATCATGGCGTCGGCAACAGACTGATCGGGGCGGAGACGGTGGTATTGCTGTCAAAGGAAAGATATAAATCGGACTGAAATAAGAATGGTAATTCGAAGTTTTTGAGGGTTAATAAATGTATTATCATGCATCAGCGATAGGAACTATAAAGCAACTTGAGCCGAGGATTTCAAATCATGGGGTTCCCTTAATCTACTTTTCGAAGAAAAGAGAAAATGTTCTTGTCTACTTAAGTAATGCTATAGAGAAGTATTGTAAAGAAACGGGCTTCGAATATGATGGAAGATGGGAAAAGTGGGGTGCATACGGATTTGATAAGAACGGATTACAGCGTCTTGAAGAGTATTATCCCAACGCCCTGGAAAAAACATATAAAGGTGTTTCGGGATATATCTACTACGCTAATAATGTAATCGAAAGTGATTTTGATGTTCAAATTCCCGATGCAGCTACAAGCAGCAGTCCAGTCGAAATCAATTATGTGGAATTTGTTCCAGATGCTTTGGAAGCTATTTTACAGGCAGAAAGAGATGGACTCATTACGATAATGAGATTTGAGGAAATGTCCCCAAAGATGAAGGAATGGAATACAAAAATCATAAGGGAAGAATATGAGAAGGCTATTGACCATCCAGAGTATAGACATTTTTTGAAAGGTAATTTCCCTGACATTATTAATGGCTGAAAAAGCCTGCATGTCGATCTGTTTCTCAATCAGCAGTTAATTGAAACTGTATGCTGCTTGTACCACCAAAAGAAAGATTTTATCTCTGTGTCGTATGAACCGAAGAATGCGGAGTAACTGAAAAGTATTAATTAAAATGACAACTCGGGATTGGGAGGTGAAAAAGATGATTGCCTATTCAATAATCATGTTTGTAACAGCAGGCTTGATCGTTTTGTACGGGATGCGGTGGACAGTATCGGATGACATTCCTGCATGACAGAGCCAGGCACTTCGGGCGATCGTCCTCAATCGCGGAGACGCGCGGCGAGGCGCCGCCAAATCACAGACACCAAAGAGAAATACAGAGGCGAGAAAGAATGGTAAAAGAATTTATATTGCAGAACTGGGAGCTTATGCTTATACTTACGGCTTTTGCGGTTTTGGTAAAGACCAACATTTTCCTCGATAAAAGAACGAGAAACAGGATGCTGGTGCTTATCTCTGCCGTATTTGCCCTTGCGATCATCGTTTTTGCGGAGTTTTATCTCAGCGATCTCGGAATACTCGTTGATCTCAGAGTGATATTTATGGCGATCAGATACAGCGCGACGCCGTTTATAATAGCGATGACGCTCTATATTCTCGCTGAAAGAGGGAGCCTCTTCCTGTTTATTCCCGCCCTCGTTTTCACCGGCTTCAATATTGTCTCGATATTCAACGGGATCGTTTTCTCACTGAGAGATGACGGAACGCTGGCGCGAGGGCCGCTCGGCTATATGCCGTACGTCGCGGTCGGACTGTACTGCGTTTTGCTCGTGTATATCCTTCTTAAGGAGGGAAACAAGCAGGCGGATGAGATAATTCCGACGGTTTTTCTCGTCTTTACGTTCATCTCCGGACTTGTTCTTCCGTTTTTTATCGGAAAAGACTATTCGCGGCTTTTCTGCACGAATATCGCAATAGCGCTGTTCGTCTATTACGACTTCTCGATACTCCAGCTTACGAAAAAGGATACCATGACCGGGCTTATGAACCGCCAGGCCTTTGAATCCGCGATCGCCGAGGGCAAAAATGACGTAAACGCCATGGTGTCCATAGACATGAACGGCCTCAAGGAGATAAACGACAAGCAGGGTCATACGGCGGGCGACGAGGCGCTGAAAACCGTTTCCCAATGCTTTTTGCGGGCGACAAAGGCAAGGCAGCTCGCGTACAGGCTCGGCGGCGATGAATTTATGATAATCTGCCGGAAGTGCCCGGAGAGCGAAGTCCGGCGGCTTATTGAGCGCATAGAGAATAACCTGCAAAGACGAAGTACCACTGCTCTGTCGGTTACAGCTACGCCTCCGACGGCGCAAAGACGGTCAGTCAGATGATAGAGGAATCGGATGAGAGAATGTATAAGGAGAAGGAAGCGTATTATCTGACCTCCGGTAAGACCAAATACCGCGGGTGAAGGAACTATAAAACGGGAGGAGATCAACATGAAGAACAAGATGTATCAGATTTCGACGCTCCAGGCGCTTGCGCTTGGTTACAGCCGCGCGGTGGTCACCGCCGGTGAGCTGCTGCGCGAGGGAAATACCGGGCTCGGCACGTTTGAGGATGTCAACGGCGAGATGATCGTCCTCGACGGGCATTGTTACAGAGCCGACGAGGACGGCGCCGTGACCGAGGTCGCGCCGGATACGGGCGTTCCGTTCGCGGCGGTGGCAAGGCTCACCGGAGAGCAGCGCTTTTCACTCGGCGCGATGACGAGCCTCAATGCGATAAGAGAGGAGCTTACGCGCAAGATCGAGGAGCGCTTTGGGCTCAACAGTATGCACGTTGTGAGGATCGAGGGCGTTTTTGACAAGGTCGACGCGAGAAGCGAGGCGCCTTACAGATCGCACCACGTTTCGCTTAAGGACATACTCGGAAAAAACCAGAAGGCGTTTATCTTTGAGAATATCCGCGGATCGCTCGTAGGGGTGTATTTTCCGGACTATATGGACGGCATAAATATGCCCGGCTGGCACCTGCATTTCCTCTCCGAGGACAGAACCAAGGGCGGCCACGTTTTCGACGTTTCTCTGCGCGAGGGAGCCGCGCTTGTCGACAAGATCACAAACATCGAGATAGATCTACCGAAGGAGGCGGCGTTCGACACCTACTCCTTAAAGCAGAATTTACAGGAAGAGATAAAATCCGTGGAGTGATACTAACACGGTCGACGAATATATTGCCGTACAGAATGAGGCGGTGCAGCCAAAGCTCAGAGAACTGCGCGAAATTCTGCGCGCCGCGCTGCCGGAGGAGCTTATTACCGAGATCGCACGGTGGTCATGTGAAAAATACTCAAAATAGCGGAGGTACAGCCATGCTCGTGACACTAAAAAAGCGTTTTTCAGAGAATATGGACCGCCATCCGAGCCTGAGCTGGGAGGACGTGGAAGCGCGGCTCACACCCGGGACGCTCAGCGCACTCTGCCGCATGGAGGAGACCGGCGGAGAGCCGGACGCGCTCGAGTGGAACGGCGGAATAGTCTATTGCGATTTCTCAAGGGAAACTCCCGCCGCCCGAAGAAGCCTCTGCTACGATGAGGAGGCGCTCCGGAAGCGCGCGAAGAATCCGCCCGCCGGAAGCGCCGAAAAGCAGGCGCAGGAAATGGGCGTTAAGCTTATGCCGGAGGATATGTACCGCGCATTGCAGTCCGTTGAGCCGGTCGACCTCAAAACCTCGAGCTGGATCGCCACCCCGGCCGGGATACGCTCGCTCGGCGGCGCGCTCTTCTGCGAGCGCAGATATAATACGGTGTTCGTTTTTCACAACGGAGCCGATTCCTACTATTCCGTAAGAGGCTGGAGAGGTTATATTGATGTATGACGTTGCGATAGTAAAATGCGATGATTATGATTACGCGCCCGTTGAGAGCGCGGTGCGCGAGGCGGTGGAGAATGCCGGCGGCCTCGGCTTTGTAAAGAGCGGTATGCGCGTTGCGGTGAAGCTCAATCTTGTCTCTGCGATGAAGCCGGACAGGGCGGCGACGGTGCATCCGAGCGTTGTGTGCGCCGTTGTTAAAATGCTCAGAGAGCGCGGCGCCGAGGTTGTTCTCGGCGACAGTCCCGGTGGACTTTACACCGCGCCGTACCTCAACCGCGTCTACGACGAGTGCGGACTCAGAGAGGCGGAGGCGCTCGGCGCGAAGCTCAACGACGATTTTTCGCAGACAGAGGCGCATTATCCGGAGGCGAAGGTCGCAAAGACCTTCCAATACACGGCGTATCTCAAAAACGCCGACGCGATAATTGACCTCTCCAAGCTGAAAAGCCACGGAATGATGGCGATGACGAACGCCGTCAAAAACTTTTTCGGCTCGATTCCGGGTACGATAAAGCCGGAGTACCACTACCGCTATCCGAAGGCGGAGGACTTCGCAAACCTGCTCGTAGACCTCTACGAATACTCTGCTCCCGCACTGTGCATAACGGACGCGGTCGTCGGTATGGAGGGCAACGGCCCCACGCAGGGTACGCCGAGGAAAATAGGCTGCATAATGGCGGCGCGAAGCGGTCACGCCCTCGACCTTGCCGCGTCTGAAATTCTCGGACTCGGCCCCGCGAGGGTGCCGACGCTGAAAATGGCGATGGAGCGCGGCCTTGTGCCGGATTCCGTCGATAAGCTCAGCATTTACGGCTCAATCGACGAGCTGAGGATGACCGATTTCGTCGCCTCTCCGGCGCAGGAGAGCGTAGCTTTTCTCATTCTCGGCGACGGCGCGCTGGGCAAGGCCGCGGACGCGGTCGCAAAGCGCGTGATGACGCCTTTTCCGAAGCTCGAGAGGGCTGAGTGCGTGGGGTGCGGAAAGTGCGCGAATATCTGCCCCGCCAAGGCAATCAGGATGGTAAACGGCAAGCCGAAAATCGACCGCGCGGCGTGCATACACTGCTTCTGCTGTCAGGAATTCTGTCCGAAGGGCGCGATGAAGGTCGGCAGACACGCAATTATGAGGCTTTTGGGGAGATAAAATGGAATATACAGACAGAGAAAAGGCGCTGCTTAAAGAAATATCGGATCGGATGATCACCGACCCGATAGAAACGGAGAAAGCGCTGCTCCGACCCTTCCGCGAGAGCGACAGAGCGGACTATATCGCCTACGCCTCACAGAGCGAGGTACAGCGCCTCTGCGGAATGTACTTTGAAAGCGAGCGGGAGATCAGCGAGAATTTCGACCGGATACTCTCTCAGCCCGTTCCCGTTACCTTCGCCGTGGAGTATAAGCCGGACGGGCGGGTTGCCGGAAATTTCTCGATCGGCTACTACCCGTTTCTTATCGGAGATGAGCAGTTTGAGGGAAAGCGCGGCGTTTCCTTATCGTTTCTACTCGGCGGGGAGTATCAGCGGCGGGGAATAATGACCGGAGTGCTCGAGGCGGCGATTGACCTCTACCTCGGACGCATGGGGCTGGACTTTGTGAACGCGGGGTACTTTGAGTTCAACGAGGGCTCGCGGAGACTTCAGGAAAAGTGCGGCATGAAGCACTGGATGCGCCACACCTTTGAATTTCAGGGGCAGGAGATAAAAACCTGCGAGATGATACTTTGGAGAGAGGACTACCTATGCGCGAAATCGAAACAGAAAGGCTGATTCTCCGCCATCTGCGCGAGGGCGACGAGGACGCGATCTTCAATAACTGGGCGCGGGACCCCGAGGTGACGAGATACCTCACGTGGAATCCTCACACCGACGTTTCCGAGACGAGGGCGGTGCTCTCGCGCTGGCTTAATGAGTATTCAGACCCGCGCACATACCGCTGGGGCATTGAAAACCGAGAAACCGGTGTTCTTATGGGAATGATAGATGTGGTGGGCTATCACCACGGTAATCCCGTGATAGGCTACTGCCTCGGACACGCATTCTGGTCAAACGGCTATATGACCGAGGCTTGCAGGGCGGTTATTGCAGAGCTTAAAAAGGACGGCTATGGCACCATCGTTATCGAGGCGGCGGATGAGAATATCGGCTCAAACCGCGTTATCGAAAAGTGCGGCTTCGAGCTTGTCGGAACGTGGGAGGAGAAGTATTCCGACTTCAGGGACGAGATGCTTCCCATAAACAGCTACCGGCTTTTCCCGGAAAAGCGCCGGAGCGGCGATTACAACGATATAAACTCCGAGACCATAGACCGCTGGGTAGACGAGGACTGGGAGTGGGGCAGACCCATTTCGCACGAGGACTTTCTCAGAGCAAAAAACGGCGACTGGAGCGTACTGCTGACGCCGACAAGGCCGGTGCCGCGCGAGTGGTTTCCCGACCTCAGGGGCAGGCGTATCCTCGGACTTGCCTCGGGAGGAGCGCAGCAGATGCCGGTGTTCGCGGCACTGGGCGCAGAATGCTGGGTGCTCGACTTCTCTGAGAGGCAGATCGAGTCTGAAAAGCGCGTCGCGCGGCGCGAGGGCTACCGGATCCGCGCCATTCGCGCCGATATGACGAAGCCTCTGCCGTTTTCGGACGGGTTTTTCGACCTCATATTCCATCCGGTGTCCAACTGCTATGTGCGCGATGTGGAGGCGATATGGCGTGAGTGCGCGAGAGTGCTGAAAACCGGAGGCGCGCTGCTCTCGGGACTTGATAACGGAGTAAACTACCTCTTTGACGAGGACGAATCGCGCGTTGTAAACTTCCTGCCCTTCGACCCGCTTGTAAACCCCGGGCAGATGGAGAGCCTTGAAAGGAATGACTGCGGCGTGCAGTTCTCGCACTCGATCGCGGAGCAGATCGGCGGTCAGCTCAGAGCGGGCTTCCGGCTTCTCGATATTTACGACGACACAAACGGCGCGGGCTTTCTGCATGAGCACGGTGTGCCGACCTTCTGGGCAACGAGGGCGGTAAAGGAATAAGGAATAATCAGACTGCTGCAAAAATGCGGCAGTCTTTTTGTCGAGCGAAAGATTTGACAATCACAATTTATTGTGCTATACTCAGCTTCGTGTGGGTGCATAAGCGCCTGATTGATTGGATTTGACAGCTTTATAGCTTCAAGATACAGACAAAAAGAATAATCAGGGGGTTCGTGTGGAAAGACTGCTTTTCAGCGTGACGGGGCTGAAAACCGTTTTTGACGAGCAAGCCACTCCTATGCCTTTTTTTGTCATCAAATGTTTACATAATTGAAAGGATGTTATATTAACTTGGCAGAAAAACTGAAAATTATCGCTCTTGGCGGTCTTAACGAGATCGGCAAGAATATGTACGTCTACGAGTACGGCGAGGAGATGATAGTCGTCGACTGCGGAATTGGTTTTCCGGACGATGATATGTACGGAATTGACGCCGTTATTCCCGACATCACCTACCTCATCCGCAACAAGCAGAGGGTAAAGGGCATAGTCATCACCCACGGCCACGAGGACCACATCGGCGCGATGCCCTACGTTATGGATGAGCTTAATTGCCCCGTGTACTGCACTCCGCTCACCGCCGCGCTCGTGAACATCAAGCTCACAGAGCACGGAAGCGCCTCGAGAGTCAAGCTCGTCGAGGTCAAGGCGGGCGAGACGGTCAAGATCGGCTCGGGCTTCAAGGTGGAGTTCATCCACGTCAACCACTCCATTCCAGATTCCGTCGCGCTTGCGATACGCACCGGAGCCGGCATAGCCATTCACACCGGCGACTATAAGATCGACACAACGCCCATCGACGGCGGCATGATCGACCTTGCGCGCTTCGGAGAGCTCGGCAAAAAGGGCGTTCTGGCGCTCGTTTCCGACTCCACAAACGTAGAAAACCCCGGCTATTCGCTCTCTGAGAGCGTTGTCGCGGCAAACTTCGAGCGCGAGTTCGAGGGCTGGCAGGGAAGGATAATCGTCACCACCTTCGCCTCCAACGTCCACCGCCTCCAGCAGGTCATAAACTGCGCGAAGAAGTACGGCAGAAAGGTCGCCGTCACCGGCAGAAGCATGGAAAACGTCCTGCGCGTTGCGACAGAGCTCGGATATATGGACGTGCCGCAGGGAACTGTGATCGACATAAATCAGATAAAGGGACTTCCGAAGGATAAGCTCGTCATCATCACCACCGGAAGTCAGGGCGAGACGATGTCCGCTCTGCACAGAATGGCGTTCTCCGAGCACCGTCAGGTAGAGATCACCGCGGGCGACAAGATAATCATTTCCGCCTCGGCGATACCGGGCAACGAGAACTCCATCAGCCGCGTAATAGACGAGCTTTTCCGCAAGGGCGCGACGGTGGTTTACGAAAAGAGCAAGCTTCTGCACGCCTCCGGCCACGCCTGCCGGGAGGAGCTGAAGCTCATGCTGGCGCTCATCAAGCCCAAATTCTTCGTTCCCGTCCACGGAGAATACCGCCACCTCAAGCTCCACGCGGAGCTCGCAAAGCAGATGGGCGTGAAGCCGCAGAACGTCGTAATCAGCGATATCGGCAAGGTCGTTGAAATCTCCGGCCGCTCCATAAAGCTGACTAATACTGTGCCGTCCGGCAAGGTGTTTGTTGACGGCACGGGCGTGGGCGACGTCGGCAGCGTGGTTCTGCGCGACAGAAAGCACCTCGCGCAGGACGGAATGGTCGTCTGCGTGGTGTCGCTCTCGAGCGAGGACGGCTCGCTCGTCTCGGGCCCGGATATTATCACGAGGGGCTTTGTCTACGTCAAGGAAAACGAGGACATCATAAAGGACTTAAAGCAGGTCACAGCGCAGGTCTGCGCCGACGCGAGCCACAAGCGCATGATGGACTACTCGACCATCAAGGCGATGATAAAGAGCCGCGTATCCGACTACCTCTACAAGAAAACGAAGCGCAGTCCGATGGTCTTGCCGGTAATAATGGATATATGAACATACAGATTTTCGGAAAAAGCAAGTCCTTCGATACGAAGAAGGCTGAGCGCTGGTTCAAGGAGCGCAGGATAAAATTCCAGTCCGTCGACATCATAAAGTACGGCATGAGCCGCGGAGAATTCGACTCCGTGCGCCGCGCCGTCGGGCTTGACGCGCTCATCGACGAGAAGGCGAAGGGCGTTGAGAATATCCGCTACCTCGCCTATGAGGAGGATAAGATACAGCACCTTCTCGAGGATCAGTCGCTGATCGCCGCGCCCGTCGTGCGAAACGGGAAGCAGGCGACAGTCGGGTACTGCCCTGAGATTTGGGAAAAGTGGGAATAAAAAGACAGCTGAGAGGAAAAAACCTCTCAGCTCTTTTCGTATGTTTCGGTTGTTTCACTTATCTCCTCGTCCGTGAGCCACGGCACCTCAAGGCGCACGCCGTCGGAGGTGTAGACTATGTACTTCCTGAAGCCGAAGAACAGGCCGAGCGCGACGGTCACGATAAGCGCGGCGACGATGAGAAGCACCAGCAAAGCGGTTTTCCAGCGTACTCCGGTGCGGTAGATGCGCCTGTCCTTAGCCATTGCGCTCACACTCGTGTATCATATCGACTCTCGTCTGATGCCTGCCGCCCTCAAAGGCGGTGTCGAGGAAGGTGTCGACTATCTTCAGCGCAACGCCCTTGCCGATGACTGAGGCGCCGAGAGCGAGCATATTCGCGTCGTTGTGGCGGCGGGTCATCTCAGCGCTCCACGGGTCGGAGCAGAGGGCGCAGCGTATGCCGCGAACCTTGTTTGCGGTGATGGAAATGCCGATGCCGGTGGTGCAGATAACTATTCCGCGGTCGCATAGGCCCCCCGCGACTGCCTTCGCCGCCTTATAGCCGAACTCGGGATAGTGGCAGGAGGCGGCGGAGTACGTGCCGAAGTCCTCAAATTCAATGCCGCGCTCAGTGAGATGCGCCTTGACGAGCTGCATAAGCTCAAATCCTCCGTGGTCGCAGCCGAGTGCAATTTTCATTGGTATCAACTCCTTTCCGACATTGTACTACATCGCCCGGCTAATTGCAATCTTGACTTTTCCCGCGGCGTAATCTATAATGAAAAGGCTGATACGAAGTCAGCGCCGAGGGCTGAAGCCTATCTTATTTACTGCGCGCAAAAGTGTGATACTCGATGGTATCAGCGTTCCTACAAGGGAATGCCGGTACTTTTTTTGCGCTTTTCGGGAGGGAAAGGGTATGAAAATCGTAATAATCGACGGTCAGGGCGGCAAGCTCGGAGCAAAGCTCACGGAGTCAATCAGCACCGCGGTACCCGGCGCCGAGATAGTCGCCGTCGGCACGAATACCACCGCCACCGAGCGTATGCTCAAGGCGGGCGCGGAGAAGGCAGCCACCGGCGAGAACGCCGTCAAGGTCGCCTGCCGCACGGCGGATATCATCATGGGGCCCATCGGCATCGTCATCGCCGACGCGCTCATGGGCGAGATAACCCCGAAAATGGCGCAATACGTGGGCGAGAGCGCGGCACAGCGCGTGCTTGTGCCGATGAACCTCTGCGATACCTACGTTGCCGGAACGCTCAGAAGCTCCGCTGAGATAGTTCAGGACGCTGTGAATCACGTCCGCGCGCTCGCTGAAAGGACAAAACAATGAATAAAACTCTCAAAAAGCTCGTCTATTCGGCGCTCTGCGTGGCGCTGGCGCTCGTTCTGCCGCTCCTCACGGGTCAGATACCGCAAATCGGCAGTATGCTCAGCCCGATGCACATCCCAGTTCTGCTCTGCGGCTTCATCTGCGGCCCGGTGTGGGGACTTGCCGTCGGCGCGATAAGCCCGATTCTCCGCTCGCTTACGTTCAGTATGCCGCCGCTATTCCCGACCGCCACTGCGATGGCGTTCGAGCTTGCCGCCTACGGCTGCGCCGCGGGACTGCTCTATAAGCTCTTCCCGAAAAAGGCGTGGGGCGTGTACGCCGCGCTCGTCTGCGCTATGCTCATCGGCAGAGTTGTGTGGGGCGTCGCGATGCTCTCCATCATGACTGCCACCGGCAAGGGCTGGGGGATAGATGCCTTCCTCGCGGGAGCGTTCATCAATGCCTGGCCGGGCATCATACTGCACATCGCCATCATCCCGCCCATCGTGCTGGCGCTCAGAAAAGCAAAAATCATAGAGGACTGATGTATTTTGAAAACTCTCTGGCTAAGTAAAAGCGACGCCAAGCTGCTTGCCGAAGTAGGCGACTGCGGCGCCGACAGAATAGCGGTCGGCGGCTTCCTTCCGGAAATGCGCCCTCTCGGCTTCTGGAGCGCGGGCGGGGAGCTTGCCATCCTCGGCGAGGAGGCGGAGTACGTATCCGAGCTTACGGCGAACGTCGACGATATGACGGGCGAGGACATAGCGTATCTTACCGAAAAGCTCCGTGAGAAGGGCGCCTTCGACGTCTGCACCGTGGCGGTCACGATGAAAAAGGGCCGCCCCGGAACGCTCATAAGAGCGGTCTGCGCGCCGGAAAAGGCGGAGGAGCTCGCCTCTGTGTTCTTCAAGCACTCGTCGACCCTCGGCGTGCGCGAGACGAAAACGAGGGCGTACCGCCTTGACCGCACCGTGGAGGAGCGGGAAACTCCGCTCGGTAGAGTGCGCTTCAAGCGCGCCGGAGGGCGAGAGAAGCCGGAGCTTGAGGACGTACGGAGAATCGCGGAGGCGACCGGCATGAGCCTCGGCGAGGTCAGGGAGAGGATAAAATAAGGGGAGAGGGCGGGTACTGCACACTTGAGTGAGTACCCGCCCTTTTAAAGCCTCCCTTTTGTAAAGGGAGGTGGCGCGCCAGCGCCGGAGGGTTAGAGGGTCGTTTTACCTCCGAACCCTCAGTCGCCCTCGAGGGCGACAGCTCCCTTTCGCAAAGGGAGCCTTTAAAGCACCGCGCCCGCCCTTTTAAAGCCTCCCTTTTGTAAAGGGAGGTGGCGCGCCAGCGCCGGAGGGTTAGAGGGGCGGTCTGCATCCGAACCCTCAGTCGCCCTCGAGGGCGACAGCTCCCTTTCGCAAAGGGAGCCTTTAAAGACCCGCCCCTACAAGTTATCCCGGCAGATAATCCATCGGGTCGACGGGCTTGCCGTCCTTGAGCATGGCAAAGTGCAGGTGCTGTACCTCGCCCGTCTCGCACAGCGCGGTGTTGCCGACAGAGCCTATCACGCTCGAGACCGTCACTGCGTCGCCGGGCTTTACCGTCGGCGTGGCGGCGAGATTGGCGTAGAGGCTCACAAGCCCCTCTCCGTGGTCGATGGTCACCACAGTGCCGTAGAGGTCGTCGGCAGAGACGTCCGTGACGGTGCCGTTCGCGCAGGCGAGCACCTTCGTGCCGATGTCGGCCTCGATATCAATGCCGTTGTGAACTCTCCAGTCGCCCATGGTGCGGTTGTAGATGAGCGCGTCGGGGGAGTATTCGACCGCGATACTGCCGCTCACGGGTCTTATAAAGACGAGCGGCTCGGGGGTCTTTTCCTCCGCCTTATGCGTAGTCTCCTTCGGCGCCTCGGTGACCGGCTCCGGCTTCTCGACGGGGGTCGGCTTTACGGGCTTTACGGGCTCGGGAAGCGGTTCCGGCTCCTCCGGCACCTCGATGGGATTCATTACCGGAGTATCCTCCGGCTCCGGCTCGGCTGTGACAGGCGCGTCGGGAATCACAGCTCCCGCGGGCCAGTCCGCACTCTGAACATAGTCCTCCCCGCCCTCGCCGGAGAAGAATATCACTCCGGCGGAAGCACCTATCACGGTGAGGCAGGCGAAAAGGACTATGTAAAAGCCCTTGCCGCCGATAAAATTCACAAAGCGCTGTGAAAGGTTCTCGGTTTCCTTCATTTCAAGCCTCCTGATTGGATTTACAGCCGTATAATTCCCAAATGGGAGGCGGTTTATACATTTATACTTGAAAAAACCGGAGGATTAGTGTATATTAACCTTCGGCGTTTAATCCCCCAAGGATGAAGAAAATATACGGGGTTCGAGCCCCCGCGTCAGAAAGGGAAATGTAAAAATGAACAAAAAGACAATCATTGCAATCGTGGCAATCGTCGTCATCGTGGCGGCGCTTCTCACAGTGTACCTCGTCACAAGACCCGCGCCCGCCGCGGGCGGAAAGACCATCACCGTAGAGATTAAGTACGATGAGGTCGACAGGGAGGTCAAAATCACCACCGGCGCCGAGACTCTTGCCGACGCGCTCAGGGAGAAGAACCTCATCGAGGGCAGTGAATCAGAGTGGGGTCTCTTCATCACCGGAGTCGACGGCAGGACTGCCGACGACGCGAAGCAGGAGTGGTGGTCTATTACGAAGGACGGCGAGATGACGCCCACCGGAGCCGATACCACGATGATAGCCGACGGCGAGCACTATGAGCTGACGCTTATGGTTGGCTATGACTTCTGAGCCGCGGCTCAAGGTACGCGACATCGCGTGGCTCGGCATACTCGCGGCGCTGATGATAGGCGGGCAGGTCGCGCTTGCCGCTATCCCGAACTTTGAGATAGTGAGCCTCATCACCATCGCGGGAACGCTCGTTTTCGGCTGGAAAATGCTCTTTTCCGTGTACGTTTTCGTCCTCGCGGAGGGGCTCATATGGGGCTTCGGAACGTGGTTCTGGGGCTACACCTATATGTGGGCGCTCCTCGTTGCGATTACGATGGTCTTTCGCCGCGAGCGCGGGAGAGTAGTCTGGGCGGCGATAAGCGGCGCCTACGGACTGCTGTTCGGGTTTTTCTACGAGGTGCCGTACGTATTCATCTCCGGCTTCAGGACCGCGTTTGCGTGGTTCATATCGGGCATACCGTACGACCTCATGCACGGCTTCTGGAACTTTCTCATCGCGCTGGCGATACTTCCGACCCTCCGCGAGGTGATGGAAAAGCTCCGTAGCGGGAGAATAAGAGAATAAGAGTAGGGGCGGGTCTTTAAAGGCTCCCTTTGTGAAAGGGAGCTGTCGCCCTCGAGGGCGACTGAGGGTTCGGATGCAGACCGCCCCTCTAACCCTCCGGCGCTGGCGCGCCACCTCCCTTTACAAAAGGGAGGCTTTAAAAGGGCGGTTGTGGTGCGGGTCTTTAAAGGCTCCCTTTGCGAAAGGGAGCTGTCGCCCTCGAGGGCGACTGAGGGTTCGGAGGTAAACCGCCCCTCTAACCCTCCGGCGCTAACGCGCCACCTCCCTTTACAAAAGGGAGGCTTTAAAAGGGCGGGCACGGAGACCCGCCCCTACACTGTTTATAAGAGTGTAAAAACACCTTAATCTCCTTAAACTCCTTAAACTCCCGAAACACATTACATAATAATATATATATATAATAAGATTAAGGTCTTTCAGGTGTTTCAGGTGTTTCAGGTGTTTTCGTAAATCTGTGTACTGTATGACCCTTCTGCCTTACAAACTGCTCATACACTACCCCGTCCAGGCTCAGCATATACTTCGCCCAGGCGCGCAGGTCGGTCACGAGCGCCCGCGGGCTGGAGGACGGGTCCTTCTTCGCTATCGCCCGCACCGCGTCGTATATCACCGAGGCTGTGCATTCATACCTTCCGTGCTCCGCCTCCATTAAAAACGCAAGCGTTTCGCGCATTCCCGACCTCTCGTACGCCTCCCTCACCGGGTCAGTCCCGACATTCGCCGAGACCCGCTTCCAGACGTGCGACTCCTTATCGAACCTCATCTCGATGTCGTCAGACTCGATGTCGCGCCCGGTGATGTGCATTACCGTCACGTCCGACGAGCGCTTCTTGCGCTCCAGGACTATCATCGTGTCCGCCGCTCCGGTCAGTCCCGTCGAGCCGGATATGCGGTTGAACGGGTCGGTGTCGTCTATCTGCTTGCGCAGGTGGTGGACGAGCACTATTGCGACGTTGTACGCGTCCGCTATGCGCTTCAGCTCGCCCATCGCCTCGTAGTCCGCCTCGTAGACGTTGCGGTTTCCGTTCGCGCCCTTGACCTTCTGGAGCGTGTCGATGATGAAGAGCCGCGCGTCCGCGTGGTTTTTGCAGGTGTCGGCTATCATCTTGCCGAGCCCGTCGTCGAGCCTCGGCATCGCGGTGAACAGCACGAGGTTTTCAAGGTCTGCCTTCGTCGCGCCGACGGCGAGCAGTCTGTCCTGCAAGCGGCGCACGCTGTCCTCCAGCGCAAAGTAAAAGACCCGCGCCTCCTGCGTTTTCTCGCCGAGGAAGTCGCGCCCGTTCGCCACCGCCAGCGAGAGCTGGAGCATAAGCCAGCTCTTGCCGTACTTCGGCGGCGCCGCGAGGAGCGTGACCCCCGGCACGATGAGATTCTCCGCCAGGGGACTCAGCGGCGGGAGCATCATTGTCAAAACGTCTGTGGCTAAGTAGCCGTGTACCTTCGATTCGTCTATAATTATCCCTCCATACATTAGTATTCGTCCGAAAACAGAGCGCAGAGGACAGTCAAGACCGCCCTCTGCGCATTTCTGTATCAAACTTGTTGAGATTATACCACAGCGTATCTCACTTTGTCAAGGTATGGAAGGGAAATTCACACCTCGCTGACCAATTTCACGCCCGCGGAACAGCCGAGGCGCTCGGCGCCCGCCTCAATCATCGCAAGAGCGGTCGCAAGGTCGCGTATGCCGCCCGCCGCCTTGACCTTGACAAACTCGCCGACCGTGTCCTTCATGAGCTTCACGTCCTCTACCGTCGCGCCGCCGGTGCCGAAGCCGGTGCTGGTCTTGATGAAGTCCGGTTTTACTTCTTTAGCAATCTCGGCGCACCTTTTTATCTCGTCCTTCGTGAGATAGCAGTTTTCAAATATGACCTTGACGTGCGCGTCGTAGGAGTGGCAGATGGCTGTGAGCGCCGCCATCTCGCGGCGTATATACTCCCAGTCGCCGTCCTTGACCTTTGCGACGTTCAGAACGTAGTCGACCTCGCTCGCGCCGTTCTCGATGGCCTCGAGCGCCTCAAAGCCCTTGACCTTGACGGTGTTCTGACCGAGAGGGAAGCCCACGACGGTGCAGACCGCGACTCCACTGCCCTCCAGAAGCGCCTTCGCCTCGCGCACGCGCACGGGGTTTACGCAGACTGAGGCAAAGCCGTACTCCCTCGCCTCGGCGCAGAGCTTTTTGAGCGCCGCGTCCGTGGCGTCCGCCTTGAGAATGGTGTGGTCTATGTACTTTGCAAGCTCCTGTTTTGTCATTTTTGTGCCTCCTCAATATTTTTTACTGTCAGTTTATTGTCTGTTACTGAAAATTTAATGTTGTAATCACCAAAATGCAGTCCGTAGACGCGCTCGCTGTCGCGCTGATAGGTCGGGCGCGGGTCGTTTTTCAGCACCGAAATGAGCGCCTCGCGCTTATCGGGTGCGATTTTTTCCATAAGAGAGTCCGGTATCTCGACGTTTAAGCTAAGCTCCTGCGCGCCGTCAGTCCAGCCCGCCCTCTCGTCGGGGAACGCGTCGGCGTAGGGCAGATAGGGCTTTACGTCGTAGACCGGCGTGCCGTCGAGAATGTCCGCTCCGGCGACGATGAGGTCGCCGCCCTCGACCCTGAGAAGCTTAACAGAACTCAGCGCGAGGGAGTTCGGACGGTACGGCGAGCGGGTAGCGAATACGCCCATGCGCTCGTTGCCGCCGAGCCTCGGCGGGCGCACCGTCGGCGACCACTCTGAAAATTTCGCCTCCGAGAAGCCCCAGATGAGCCACAGCCGCGAAAAGCCCTCCACGCCGCGCAGTGCGTCGGGATTGCGGTATTTTCCGGTAAACTCGACGCGGCTCTCGACCCTGTCGGCAAGCCCGCTCTGCCGCGGAATGCCGAATTTCTCCTTAAAATCGTTGCGAATATACGCGATAGGTTCAATTTCCATCCTTCTCACCATAAAACAGTGTAGCATATTCGGGAAAAACTTGCAACTTTTCTTTCGCGGTGTTATAATGTCATGCGAACGTTTTTTGAAAGGACTGTATCACTTGGAAACTCAGCTCTATGACAGCACGCCTGCAAAGAAAAGCTACTCCCGCGTGGGGCTTGCGCTCTTTGTATTCACTCTTGTAACCATCGTCACGCAGTTAGTGATAGGCGGCGTCTATGCCGCGCTCGTCGCGGTCAACCCCGCGCTCGGTGAGCTCGGCTGGCTCAGATGGATAGTAAACTTCGCCCCGATATACGTCATCGGCGTGCCGTGCGGACTGCTCGTCATGCGCGGCGCGGAGGTCTGTAAGACCGAAGAGGAGAAGATGACCTTCGGCAGATTCGTGATGTTCTTTTTCATCTGCCTGCCCATCATGTACGTCGGCAACATCATCGGCAACATCTTCTCGTCGATAATCTCCGGCGGCACCGCGGTCAACCCGCTCGAAAAGCTTGCCTTTGACAATTCAATAATGAAGGTGCTTGTCGTCGCGGTAGCGGCTCCGGTATTCGAGGAGCTCATGTTCCGCAGGCTCATCGTCGACCACACCATCCGCTACGGCGAGCCGGCGGCGATAATCTTCTCCGGCGTGGCGTTCGGCTTCTTCCATATGAACTTCTTCCAGTTCTTCTACGCCTTCGGCCTCGGCTGTCTCTTTGCCTACGTCTACGTCCGCACCCGCAAGCTCCGCTGGTCGATTATCCTGCACGTGATAATAAACTTCATGGGCTCCGTAATCGCGCCCGCGCTCCTCTCCGGCCTCGACCTCGAGCTTCTCAGCGACCCCGGCGCCGTCGCAAATCTCTCCGAGGAGGCGCTTATGGAGATTGCGCCCGCCATGCTCGGCTACTTTGCCTATACCGGCTTCATCCTCACAGGCTCCGTCGTCGGACTCGTGCTTATCATCACGAGATGGAAGAAGCTCCACTTCAACCGTATGCCCGAGGAGATGCCGAGGGATACGGTGTTCAGAACGGCGTACCTCAATCCCGGCGCGATACTGTTTTACGCAGTGTGCTTTATTATGATAGTCTTAAATCTTGTCCTGCCCTTCATTCAGGGCTGAGGAGGAAAAAATGAGTAAAGGAAAATATTATCTCTCCACCGCGATAGCCTACGCCTCCGGCAAGCCGCACATCGGCAATACCTATGAGATCGTCCTTGCCGACGCTATCTGCCGCTTCAAGAGGCTCGAGGGCTACGACGTCTATTTCCAGACCGGCACCGATGAGCACGGTCAGAAGATCCAGGAAAAGGCGGAAAAGGCGGGCGTTACCCCGCAGCAGTACGTCGATTCCACAAGCGCCGAGATAAAGCGCATCTGGGACGTTATGAACACCTCCTACGACCGCTTTGTCCGCACGACAGACCCGATGCACGAGAAGAAAATACAGGAGATCTTCGAGAAATTCCTCAAGACCGGCGACATCTACAAGTCCAAGTACGAGGGCTGGTACTGCACCCCCTGCGAGAGCTTCTGGACAGAGAGCCAGCTTGTGGACGGCAAGTGCCCCGACTGCGGCAGAGAGGTCAAGTGGGCGGAGGAGGAGGCGTATTTCTTCCGTCTCTCCAAGTACACCGAGCTGATCATGAAGTACATCGAGGAGCACCCCGAGTTCATCCAGCCCGAGGCGCGCAAGAACGAGATGGTAAATAACTTCTTAAGGCCCGGACTTCAGGATCTCTGCGTCTCCCGCACGAGCTTCAACTGGGGCATTCCCGTGTCCTCCGACCCGAAGCACGTCGTCTACGTCTGGCTCGACGCGCTCTCCAACTATATAACCTTCCCCGGCTACGAGCCGGAGGGCGAGGACAGCGACTTCTACAAGAAATACTGGCCTGCCGACGTTCACCTCATCGGCAAGGACATCGTCCGCTTCCATACGCTCTACTGGCCGGCGTTCCTCATGGCTCTCGGCGAGCCGCTTCCGAAGCAGGTTTTCGGCCATCCGTGGCTTCTCACCGGCTCCGGCAAGATGTCGAAATCCCTCGGCAACGTTCTGTATGCCGACGACCTCGTTGAGCTCTACGGCGTTGACGCCGTCCGCTATTATGTCCTGCACGAGATACCCTTCGCCTCGGACGGAACGCTCACGCACGACCTTATGATGGAGCGCATCAACTCCGATCTTGCGAATATCCTCGGAAACCTCGTAAACCGCACCGTTTCCATGACGCACAAGTACCTCGGCGGCACGCTCAGAAAGCGCGCGCCCGAGGGTGAGTTCGACGCTGACCTCATCGCCCTCGCAAAAAGCACCGCTGAGAGAGTTCAAAGCAGGATGGAGTCTCTGCACGTCGCGGACGCGATAGACGAGATATTCGCGCTCCTGCGCCGCGCCAACAAGTACGTTGACGAAACTCAGCCGTGGGTCCTCGGGCGCGATGAAGCCCACCGCGAGCGCCTTGAGGCTGTTCTGTACAACCTCTGCGAGACTATCCGTATTGCCGGAGGACTTCTCAAGCCCTTCCTGCCCGGCACCGCCGAGAAGATAGAGCGCCAGCTCCGTCTTGATGCCTCCGACTGGGAAGCTCTCTCCGAGTTCGGCGTCATCGAGGACGGTCACGCCGTCGGAGAGGCCGAGATACTCTTCCAGCGCCTTGATATTCCGAAGAAAACCGCCGAGGTTGAGGCTTTCTACGCCGAGAAATACGCGCCGAAGGTCGAGTCCGACCCCGTGCTGCCCGACGTCACCATCGACGATTTCTCTAAATGCGATATGCGCGTGTGCAAGGTGCTGACCTGTGAGAACGTCAAAAAGAGCGAGAAGCTCCTGAAGTTCACCCTCGACGACGGCTCCGGAAAGCCGCGCCAGATACTCTCCGGAATCGCTAAGTTCTATAAGCCCGAGGAGCTTGTGGGCAAGACCGTCGTTGCGATCCTCAACCTCCCGCCGAGGAAGATGATGGGTCAGGAGAGCTGCGGTATGCTCATCTCCGCTGTTAAGATTGAGAACGGCGAGGAGAAGCTCAATCTTCTCATGCTCGATGATTCCATCCCCGCCGGCGCAAGACTTGGCTAAAAAATATTGACAAACCGGAAGCCCTATGATAATATATTAGGGCTTCCGAAAATGCTGGTGTAGCTCAGTCGGTAGAGCAGCTGATTCGTAATCAGCAGGTCGCTGGTTGTTCATAAGGATTTTTTCACCGGCAGGATTGTCAAGTCGCTGGATTAGCTCAGTCGGTAGAGCGACGCACTCGTAATGCGTAGGTCGCCAGTTCAAATCTGGCATCCAGCTCCAGAAATCGACAAATTTCGACAAGAAATTTGTCGATTTTCTTTTTCAAAAAAATGCGTTGTATTCTGTACATAATTCTGCTATAATAATGAACAGAAGGGAAGGTGCATATTATGCCGCAAATCAGACCTATCACCGACATGCGGAATACAACGGAGCTTTCAAACCTGTGCCACGCGAAACGCGAGCCGATTTTTATCACTAAGAACGGTTATGGCGATATGGTAGTCATGAGTATGGAAACCTATGACGAGCTATTGGAAACCGCGGCGACAGACGCTGCCATCGCCGAAGCAGAGGCGGAGTTTTTAGAAAGCGGGAAGCTCTATGATGCCCGCGAGGAGCTTCGGGCGTTAAGGAGAAAATACCTTGGATAACTATCAGGTCAAGCTGACGGCGAGGGCTCGGCGGGATTTAGATGGTATTTATGCGTATATTGCCGGTACTCTTTTTGAGCCGGGTACGGCGATTCAGATGATCGAAGCGCTGGAGGAAGGAATCGTCTCCCTCGAGTCAATGCCTTATCGATGTCCTGAGCGGAAGCGCGGAATCTATGCGAATCAAGGCTATCGTCAGTTGTTCGTCAAGAACTATACGATTATCTACCGTGTTGATGAGGTTTCCAAAAGCGTGATTGTTGTGACAATTCGATATTCAGCCAGTGATTTTTAGAAATAGGAGTTTTAACCGATTACCGCAGAAAAAGTCACCCGAGAGGGTGGCTTTTTCTTTACCCGAGCATATTTATATCCGCCTTTTCAGATATTGTCAGACCTATGAATTTGTAGTAAATATCCACCTGCTGAGTGACTGTGCCGTCCTCAGCTTTTTCTTTTTCGTGGACTACGATTTTCTCGATAAGCTCATTGAGTATTCTGGCGTTCAGCTCGTGAAGGTCGGTGTATTTGCGGATAATCGGCAGAAAGCTTGAGATATTTTCCTCAATCTCGTCCGACTTACTGAGCTCGGAGCTGATTTGCTTACAGCGCTCTGTGAGCTCAGATAATTCAGAGGAGTAGACCTCGGACATCGACTTGTGGCGCTCGGCAGTGATTCGCTCAAGAGCATAGTCCTCATAGAGCTTGTTGAGGATTTTGCTGAGGTCAGTTATTCTTTTCTCTGCTTTAGTCAGCTCACGCCTGAGCCTTGCAGACTCGTTCTGAGCGCTCTCGGATTTTGCCCTTCTCAGCATATCTGCATATAGCTTTTCAAAGTGCGCTGCCATAGCCGCGTTGCGGCGAATATCGTTCAGCACAAGGGTGTTCAGCGTTACCCAGCCGATTGCGTGGGAGGTGCAGCGGTTCTTGCCGTAGTTCTTGTACACCCAGCAGGAGAAGCCGTTGTAGCGCTTGCGATTGTAATCGTAGCTGACGTTCAGCGCAGAGCCGCAGTCGGCGCACCGGACAAGTCCGGCAAAGTACTGCACCTCGCCGCTGAGGTTTTCACGGCGCTTTGTCTGCATCATCTGATGTACGACATCCCACTCATCCTGAGCGATGATAGCCTCGTGCGTACCCTCGACTATGATCTGCTCGTCCTCGCTGGTGTGCAAACGGGTTTTGTCAAAATTGCCTTTGGTTTTCGTCTTGCCGAACACTGTTTTTCCGAGGTAGACGGGGTTATTGAGTATCGTTCGAACGCTCGTTGCGTGCCAGTCGAAATCTCTGCGCCAGTAATCGCTGTCTTTGTAGTAACCGGGATTGTTCTCGTTGAAATACGCCTGTGGATTGAGAACGCCGCGTTCACGGAGTATTTTCGTGATCTTGCCGTAACCGATACCCTGAGCGAACATTCTGAAAATATCCCGCACCACTTTGGCGGCTTCGGGGTCAACGATAAGGTGGTGCTTGTCCTGCGGGTCTTTTATGTAGCCGTAAGGAGCGCGGGATCCGATGAACATTCCGTCCTTCGCTCTCGCCGCAAACGCCGCCTTTGTCTTTGCTGATACCTGCC
Organism: Oscillospiraceae bacterium; assembly: GCA_017439425.1. GTDB lineage: Bacteria > Bacillota > Clostridia > Oscillospirales > Oscillospiraceae > RUG626. The sequence continues at coordinate 1,113 of JAFSJE010000064.1, read as the reverse complement.
TTGCGTAGAAGGAGTTGATTACATTTGTGAAGGGGAGAACGAGACCGTCCGTTCCTTTGGCTGTATCAATGTTCTCGGCGACCGAGATAAAGCGCACTGACTTTTCCTCGAAGTAGTGCTCGATGTATATACCCATCTGCGCGTACTCTCTTCCGAAGCGGGAGAGGTCTTTTACTATTACGAGGTTGATTTTGCCGCCCTCGATGTCCGACATCATTCGCTTGAACTCCGGACGCTCGAAGTTTGTGCCGCTCCAGCCGTCGTCGCAGTAGTAATCGTGGATAGGGAAGTCGTGCTCGCTGCAGTATTGAGTGAGCAGTGTGCGCTGAGTCTGAATACTGCCGGACTCCCCAACGCTGCCGTCGTCCTGACTGAGACGGCAATAGATCGCTGTCGAAATCATATCTCAGGCTCCTTTCTTCTGAGAGATAAGCTCAGTGACATTTTCCTCAGCAGGCTTTACCTCAGCCTCGGCGCTGATAAGATTTCCGAGAATATCCAATATGTCCTTTTCGCCTGAGTAGTGGCTGACCGTTACATAGGTAACGCCGTTGAGCTTTGTAGTGGTTGTTAATTTATCTTTCATTGTGATGTTCCTCCTTTTTGAACACAAACATATATGTTTTTCTTGTGAATAGCTATATCCAAACCCAATGAAATACCGTTCGTAACTTTGTGCACGATGGCAATCGGTAAGGATTATCAATACATCTTCATTCCGTAGTCTTCGTGGTCGTCTATCTTGTGACCCGTAGCGAGGCGCTTGCGCAGAAGCTCACGCCAGCGCTTGCGGTCAATGTGCATCGGCGCAAGGCTCACCGGCCTATCGGAAGTGAACCTGCTGAAATCATCTGCCAGACGAAGAACACTAAGTGCAGCATGAGCGATACTATTGAGCTTCCCACCGCCCATCGGAGCACTGATTTGCCGATGCCGGAGATTTCCTCCTCCGCTAAATGCTGCGCCGCTGAGATTGAATTCTCTGACTTCAATACCAGCGAATTTGTGCTTCTCGAAAAGCTCTCGTTCATATTCCCAGCCTGTTTTGCGAACTCCTCTATCTCCGATTGAAGCCGGGATAACTGCTCCTGCGAGCTCTCGTCTATCGCTGAT
>JAFSJE010000063.1 GCA_017439425.1 Oscillospiraceae bacterium | reverse complement strand
GGCTTCGGCGCATAGCGGCTCTTTTCCGCCGCAATTTAGTCAAAAAATCTTGAAATACACAAAGTATTCCTTCAATTTTTTGCCGTCATTGCGACAAAAAATACCTCGCTCTTCGCTCTTGCCGATTTAATCAGCGCTTCCATAAATATTTATAAGAGGGTGACCGTATGCCTAATTATGACAGCCTTAAACTTAAAAACCAGATCTGCTTCCCGCTCTATGCCTGCTCCAGGGAAATCATCAAGCGCTATAAGCCGTTTCTTGACGAGATCGATCTGACCTACACCCAGTACATCACCATGATGGTGCTGTGGGAGAAAAAATCCGTAACCGTCAAGGAGCTCGGCAGCAGTCTGTATCTCGACAGCGGAACGCTCACGCCGCTTCTGAAAAAGCTTGAGCAGAAGGGTTATCTTACCCGCCGCCGCAGTGAGGAGGATGAGCGCAACCTGAACGTGACCATCACCGAAGCCGGTGAGGAGCTCAAAAAAAGGGCTGTCCTGATTCCCGAGAGAATGTCAGATTGCGTCGCCCTTGAGCCTGAAGAGGCTAAGGAACTTTACAGACTCCTTTATAAGGTGCTGGAAACCGAATAATATGTACAAACAGTGCCGCAGCAAAAAAGCTGCGGCACATTTTTATGCTGCCGGCTCGTAGATGCCGCGCTCGGCGCATTCCTCGAGCATACGCCCGATAGAAACCGCGTACCCGCGGGTCGGGTCGGAAATGAGAACGTGCGTCACCGCTCCGACGAGCTTTCCGTCCTGCACTATCGGACTGCCGCTGAGACCCTGAACGATGCCGCCGGTCATGGCGATAAGCTCCGGATCGGTCACGCGCACCATCATGCTTTTTGCTCCTTCAGCTTCCGGATAGACCCGCGTGATCTCGATAGTATAGCGGTGTCTGGCTCCGTCGGGGGAGGCTATGATCTCTGCCTGACCGGTATGCGCCGAGTGAGAGACGGGTATTGCTCCCTCAAAGCCGGTTAAGTCCATAGTACCGAAGATGCCGACGGCGGAATTGACGGTTATCGAGCCGAGAACGCTCTCGCCGACCTCGCCCGTAAGCTCTCCCGGCTCGCCGGGTTTTCCGCGCAGAACACCGGTGAGCTCGCAGTCGCGCATCTCGCCGCGGTCTCCGATGCTCTCGTCTGAGACGGGATGCCCGAGCGCGCCGAAAACGCCGGAGGCGGGGTCGTAGAAGGTGACCGTCCCTATGCCGGAGATACCGTCGCGAATCCACACGCCGATATAGCACTCACCGCCTGTTCGGTAAGGCTCGATCGTGGCTGTAAACTCCTCTCCGCCGCGCTCGCAGACGGCGATAAGGGCTCCGTCGGATTCCGCGACCGCGCCTACGAGGTCGCCTGCGCTCTCAAGCCTCTTTCCGCCGAGAGAGATCAGCTTGTCGCCGGGCAGAAGACCAGCCTCACGCGCCGGAGAGTGTCCGTTCTTCTCACCGAGGTCGGTTATCACAAGTCCGGTGCCGACCGTTATACCGCGCACCTCGCCGACGGGAACCAGCTCAGTCGGCATATCCCACGCGAGCGCGGGAACGCTTAAGAGGCTCAGAACGAGGGCTGCCACGGCGATTTTTATCGTTTTTTTCATATTTTCACTCCTTTCCGAATGCTTATTATATCCCGCCGCGCGCCGTATATCTGAGGGAAAAACCGCGAAGCGAGGCACAAATTGGTTAAGTCTCGGGCATTGTAAAAAAATTCCATAAATTACCAAATTTATGCTTGCAATAATTTCCAATATGTGGTAATTTATATCTGCTTGCAAGGGCGTGGGAAATACATTTTGGAGGAATTTGACATGGAAAATACACAAACCGTACTTGTAATAATGGGAAGCGAGGAGGAGACTGCGCGAGCCTGCGAAATCGCGGGTGAAAACCGCGAGCTTACGGCTTTATCAGGCTCTTGTGAGAAGGGCGCTGCGCGTGAGGCGGCTGAGAAGCGGGCTGATATAATCCTCGCTGACGCCGTCTCGCTCGGGAAGGACGCGCAGGAGCTGACGGATTGGCGGGAGAGCCTCCCGATACGCGAAAGGCCGGAGATCATTCTTGTTAACTGCCAGCCGGAGAGGGCGAAGGCGCTCGGAGTGAAGCTTTTTACCGCAGACTTTGACGAGAGTGAAATAAGTGACAGGCTCTCCCAGGCGCTCTCGAGGCTTCGCGCCATCGACGAGGAGTACAGCCGTGACCTTCGGCTCATCGGCGAGGTCACCGAGATAATCCACGAAATCGGCATTCCGGCGCACATAAAGGGCTATCAGTACCTCAGAGAGTCGATAGTGCTGACCGTAAAGGATATGCGCCTTATAAACGCCGTCACAAAGGAGCTGTATCCCGAGGTCGCGCGCAGATTCAGCACCCTTCCGAGCCGCGTTGAGCGTGCGATACGCCACGCCATTGAGGTAGCCTGGGACAGAGGCGATGTCGACGTTCTGCAGCGCTACTTCGGCTATACTGTTTCAGGACTGAAGGGAAAGCCGACAAATTCGGAGTTCATCGCGATGATCGCGGACAAGCTCTATCTGAAGCACGAGAACGATAAGAGAAGAATGTGAATGTAATAATTTATGACCCCCAAGCGGGGTCATATTTTTTTGCCTGCCGTCATAGTATTAGGCGAGAGGAGTGGACAAGATGGAAGGAAGCGTTAAGGTCGAGAGGTTTGACAGAGCGGTGATGCTTTTACCCTACGCCATGCGCGAGAGGGCGCGGGAGCTCGGCAGGCAGGAGAGGGAGGAGTGCGAGGAGATACGCCTAAGAATAGGCGAGAGCCTTTCCTTTACCTTTCCCGACGGCGAGCGCGACCGCGGCGGCGACAAGATCACGCGGCGCGACCTCGACTACGCCTTTGAGCTCTGCACCGGCGCGAGCGCCTACGCCTCGCGCGAGCGGATCTCGGAGGGATTTGTCACTGCGAAGGGCGGCTATCGCGTCGGACTTGCGGGGCAGTATGGAGAGGGAGGACTGATGAGGCTCACAGGGCTCGATATCCGCATTTCACGCGAGATACGCGGCTGCGCCGAGCCGCTTTTACGGGAAAAGCCGCTCTCAACGCTGATCCTCAGCCCGCCCGGCGGAGGAAAGACCACACTTCTGCGCGACCTTATACGGCTCACGGGCGAAAAATACCGCGTATCCGTATGCGACGAGCGCGGGGAGCTCGCCTGCTTCTGGGAGGGGACGCCGACGATGGACCTCGGGCGCAGAACCGACATAATCGACGGCGTTCCGAAGGCGCGGGCTGCAATGATGCTCATACGGAGCATGAATCCGCAGGTCATAGCCCTCGACGAGATAACCGCGCCGGAGGACGTGTCCGCAGTCAGCGCGGCGGCGCACTGCGGAGTGAAGGTATACGCGACAGTCCATGCCGACAGCCTTGAGGAGCTCGGTGAGAAGCCCTTATACCGCGCGCTTTTCAATGAGCGGATTTTTGAGCGGGCGATAATCATAGGCAATGGCAGGAAATACACGGAGGCGGCGATAGTTTGAAGCTTATCGGCGCTTTTGCGATAATGGCGTCGTCGATACTCCTCGGAATTGCGGCGGTGCGCGAGATGGGCGAGAGCGTGAGGAAAGCGGAGAGCGAGCTCTATCGGCTCACAAGGCTCAGAAGCCTCGTAATGAGCGCAAGGCTTCCGATCAATGAGGCGCTCGGAGAGTGCGGAATCGAGCTTGAAAACACTGAGGCGCCGTTTTCCGAGCGATGGAGGGCTTGGGCCGAAGCTCCTGCGCTCGGTGAACTCGGCAATTACCTCAGCAGTATAGACGAGGAGGCAAAGGCCGCCGCCTTTGACCGCGCTATTTACGAGGCTGAGACTAAGCTCAGCGTACTGAGGAATAAAAAGGAGCGGGATACGCGCCTTGCGCTGGCGCTGTCTGCGACTGCCGGTGCGCTGGCGGTAATTTTACTTATCTGAACGAAAGAGGCATTACATGGAGGTTGACCTCATTTTCAAAATAGCCGCCGTCGGCATACTCGTGGCGGTGCTGAATATTCTCTTGAGCCGCTCCGGGCGCGATGAGCAGGCGCTTATGACGACGATAGCGGGGCTTATCGTGGTGCTGATGGTGATCGTGCGCGAGATATCGGGGCTTTTCGACCTTATTAAAAGCCTCTTCGGACTATAATGGCGGCGGTGAGAGCCATCGCCGTGAGCCTCATTGCGGCGGCGCTGGCGGTCACGATACGGCGCGATAATCCGGTCTTTGCGCTCCTGATCGCCGTTTCTGCGGCGCTATTCGCGATGTGGACGGCGCTTGAGCCGCTCAGAGAGCTTACGGACGAGCTGTTTATGCTCGCGGAGGACGCAAATTTGCAGACGGGGGTAATCACGGCGGTGCTGAAATGCGTGGCAATCGGAATTCTCGCGCGCTTCGGCGCGGACATACTGCGCGACAGCGGCATGGGCGCGGCGGCGTCGAGCGTGGAGCTTTTGGGCGTTGCGGCGGGACTGTGGTCAGCGCTTCCGCTTCTGCGAATGTGCCTCGATGCGATAAGGAGCGGGCTGTGAAGAGAATAATTGTGCTGATAATCCTGTGCTTTTTCCTTGCTCCCTGCGCCTCGGCCGAGGAAATTCCGGATGCGGCAAAGCCGATAATCGGCGATATTGAAGCGGGCGATGTGCTCGACCCGGAAAGCGTGCTCAGAAGCATCGGTCAGCGTATGCTTGACGGACTGACTGAGCCGATTGCGAGGGCGATGAAAAACGCATCGGCGGTGCTTATCTGCGCGGTGCTTGCCTCGCTCGGGGATACCGTGAGCCTCGGAAGGAGCGGCGCGGGAGCGGCAAAGATAGCGGGAGTGCTCGGAATAACGGCTGCTGCGGGCTCAGGCGTTGGCGGGATAATCGGCTCGCTTGCCGAGCTTTGTGCTGACATACGCGCGTATTCTTCAGCGCTTTTGCCGACTGTCGCCTCTGCGGCGGCGGCATCCGGCGCTCCGGCATCGGCCTCTGCAAATCTTGCTGCGGCGACGCTCTGCATAAACGTCGTTCTCGCGGCGGCGGAGAGATTTATAATCCCGCTCATTTCCGTCCTTGTAGCGGTGGCGACGGCTTCCGCGGCGTTCGACGGAGCGCTGAGGGGAGTTTTTGAAATGCTTTCGCGCACTGCAAGGTGGCTTATTATCGGGCTTTCCACGGCGTTTACGGCCGCGATAGGCTTTACGAAGATCGTTTCCGGAGCGGCTGATGAAGCGGCCGTAAAGGCGGCGCGTACTGCGCTCTCAACCCTCGTTCCGGTGGTAGGACGCACGATCTCGGACGCCTCCGAGGCGGTGGCGGGGAGCTTTGCCGTATTGAAAAACACCACGGGAGTTTTCGGCATACTCGTCATCCTTGCACTCGCATACACGCCGTTAGTGACGGCTGCGGCAAACTACCTCGGCTACAAGCTCGCCTCCTCGCTTGCACAGATAGTCGCAGGGCCGGAGATAACGCGGCTCATCTCGGATATCGGAACGGCAATCGGTTACGCCGCGGCGACTGCGGCGGTGAGCGCGCTTGCGCTCTTTATATGCGTTGCGGGCTTCATGGGGACGGTGACGTGATGCGGGAGTGGATAATGAGGCTCGTCGGAACTGCGATGATCGCGGCGGCGGCAGTACGGCTCACACCGGATGGACCGTACAGAAAGGTCACGCGCCTCGCCTGCGCGCTCGCGCTCATTTCGGCGCTCTTATCACTCAGAGAGGCGATACCGTTTATTGCACCGTCGCTTCCGGAGAGCACTGTGCCTGCAATAAGCATGGAGGAGGCGCGGAGCGAGACAAGATTTATCATAGAAAAGCGGCTGGGTGAATATATTTTGGAAAGAGCGAGAGCCCTCGGGCTCGAACTGTCTGCCGGCGTGACCGCCCGGTGGTCGGACGAGGGCTACTGGTATCCCTATTCCGTCCGGCTCGAGGGCGAGGTAAAGAGCGCCGACAGAGTGAGAATCGGCGAGTATATCGCGGGGGAGCTGATGATACCGAAGGAGCGGCAGGAATGGATAAACTGACGGAATTTCTGAAGAAAAACAAGGCTGTGCTGCTTGTGCTTGCGGTCGGGATCGCGCTAATGCTCCTTCCGACGGCGGCGAAGAGTGCAAAAACCGAGCCTGCTCAGACCGGGAGGAGCGAGGAGGCGAGGATAGAGGCGATTCTCTCGTCCTGTGAGGGGGTCGGCAGGGTAAAGGTAATGCTCGGCGAGCGCGACGGCGTGCTTTACGGCTGCGCGGTGGTCTGCGACGGCGCTTCGAGCGCGAGCGTGAGGCTTACGGTGACGGAAGCTGTTTCGAGGCTCACGGGCCTGAAGCTTGACAGGATAAGCGTAATCAATATGAAGGGTGGAGAACTATGAAAGCGGTAAAAAGAGGACTTGTATTCTTTACGGTGCTGGTTTTCGTGGGAACGGCGGTGTATCTCAACTGGCGCTACGACCAGAATGTCAGGGAAGCTTCTGCACCGACGGTGACGGAGGATGAGGTCATCCCCGAGGGCAGCGAGCTCTACTATACTGTCACAGAGGAGCCGGAGGCTGAGCCGGAGCCGGTATCGAGCCTGACAAAGAGCCAGAGAGAGGAGTTCAGCGCAATACGCCTTGCCCGCGAGACCGCGAGAGCCGAGGCAGCCGGCGCGCTCGAGGTAATAGCCTCGACAGACGGAATAGCCCAGGAGGCGCTCACTGAGGCCGCAATGAAGCTTACCTTGCTTGCTGACCGCACGGCGAAGGAGGGCGAGCTTGAGAGCCAGATAATCTCAAAGGGCTTTCAGGACTGCGTAGTTTGCATGACAGACGACCATGTCACGGTTTCGGTTGCCTGCGAGGGCGGTCTCACGGGTGTTGCAGTGGCAAAAATAACCGACACGGTGTTGTCGGAAACCGGATATTCAGCCGCTGAGCTGAGAGTATCGGAAGTTAAGTAAAAAAACTCTTTATTTTTCCCGCAAGGTGTGATATAATTCCCATATTAAGCAATATTGCACTTTGGAGAGTGAATACCATGGGTGAAAACAAGGAATACATCACTATCACCACCGACAAGGGAAACGTAAACGTATCCGTTGACGTTATCAGCGTCGTCGCCGCCCGCGCAGTCACCGAGACCGAGGGCGTGGCAGCTCTTGCCTGGGAGAGCACTGATATTTTCGGCAAGAAAAACGTTTCCAAGGGCATCAGACTTTCCTTTGCTGAGGACGATTCCGTCGGCATTGAGGTCTATATTCTTGCAAAGATGGGCGTTTCCGTCCATAAAACCGCCTCTGACGTTCAGAAAAACGTGGTTTCCAACGTGGAAACTGTTACGGGCGTCAAGGTGAGCGAGGTCAACGTCCACGTTGTGGGCATCGACCTTAAATAATCTCGCCATTAAGCCTGCTTATTTTAAAAATAAGCAGGCAATACTTATATATTGAGGTAAAAGGTAAGCTCAACCTTTATTGAAATCAAAGCCGTTTTTCCCGCCGCATAGCGGGGTGGAAAAACATGGCATTTTATGACCATTCCTTTTATGGTCATTTTGTGCCTTTGGCATTTATGAAAGGAATGGTCATAAATATGACAAGACAGGAAGCGAGAGAGCTGGCAGTTCGCCTTGCCTTCGAGATTTCCGGCAGCACCACCGGCGCCGACGAGATACTTGAGCACTTCTTTGACAGGGAGTATTTCGAGTCCCTCTCTGAGGAGGACGAGCTCTTTAAGCAGTTCCCCGACGATAACTCCCGCGCGTACATAGAGCGCGTTATCCGCGGTGTGGATGAGCACAATATGGAGCTTGACGAGTATGTTATGAAGTACGCGAAGGGCTGGAAGTTCGAGAGAATCTCGAGAACAGCCCTCGCCGTTATGAAGGTCTGTATGTTCGAGACGCTCTATATGCCGGACGTGCCGGTGGGCGCGAGTGTAAACTCCGCAATAGAGCTTGCAAAAAAATACGACGAGCAGGATACCGTAGCCTTTGTGAACGGCATCCTCGGCTCGTTTGTGCGTGAGGAAGTGAAGCGCTGATGAGCTTTTCAGTCGGCTTCGACACATCAAACTACACCACCTCCTGCGCCCGCTTTGACGGAGCGGGAGGAGTAAACTCCGGCAGACTTCTCGACGTCAAGCCCGGCGAGCTGGGACTCAGACAGTCTGAGGCGCTTTTCAGCCACGTCAAAAGGCTCCCTGAAATCGTCGAAAAGCTCGGAAAGACCGATATTATCGCCGTCGGCGCCTCCGAAAAGCCGCGCGAGACTGAGGACAGCTATATGCCGTGCTTCCTCGCGGGCGTTGCGGCGGCGAAGAGCCTTGCGACCCTTCTCGGCGTGCCGTACTTCGGCTTTTCGCACCAGCAGGGGCATATCGCCGCCGCCTCGTGGAGCGCGGGCAGACTCGACCTGCTGGAGCGAGAGCACCTTGCATGGCACCTCTCCGGCGGAACGACGGAGCTTCTCTACGTCCGCCCGATGGGCGTTGCCGTAAAGTGCGAGATAATCGGCGGCACGCAGGACGTCTCAGCGGGTCAGCTCATTGACCGCGCGGGTCAGGCGCTCGGACTTCAGTTCCCGGCGGGCAAGGCGCTTGACGCGCTCTCTAAGTCGGCTTCCGTCATGGATATGTACAAGCCCAAGGTCGCCGGCATGAGCTTTTCACTCTCCGGCGTTGAGCAGAAGATGCACAAGATGATCGACTCCGGCGAAAGCGCCGAGAACGTCGCGTATTTTACCCTGCGGAGCATGATCGCCGCAGTCGAGGGCGCGACGAAGAACGCTATGGCAAAATTCGGCGACCTGCCGGTTCTTTACTCCGGCGGCGTTGCCTCGAACTCGCTGCTGCGCAAAACCGTGCAGGGCGGTATATTTGCAGAGCCGCAGTATTCGACTGACAACGCCATGGGAACCGCCATTCTCACATGGCGCGCGGTAAACGCCGATGGATGAAAGACAGATTCTCTCAGTCAGCCAGCTGAACGCTCACCTCAAGGAGCTCATTGACGCAGACCTTTTCGTTCAGAATGTCTACGTCCGCGGCGAAATTTCAAACTACAAGCTCTACCCCTCGGGGCATCACTATTTTACGATAAAGGACTCTGAGAGCGCGCTGAAATGCGTAATGTTCCGCTTTGCGGCAGGCTCTCTGCGCTTCCGGCCGGAGAACGGCATGAAGGTCATAGCCTTCGGCAGAGTGCAAGTCTATCCGCGCGACGGCGCGTATCAGCTCTACGTCTCGAGCATGACACCGGACGGAGTTGGCGACCTCACCATCGCCTTTGAGCAGCTCAAGGAGAAGCTCTATAACGAGGGACTTTTCGACGAGAGCCACAAAAAGCCGATCCCGCGCTTTCCGATGCGGATCGGAGTCGTCACAAGCTCCGCCGGCGCGGCTGTACACGATATAATCCGCGTGCTCAGAAAGCGTTGGCCGATAGGCAAGATACTCCTGCTGCCCGTAAGAGTGCAGGGCGTGGAGGCGCCGCCGGAGATCGTCGGCGCGATACGCTATGCTAACCGCCATAATATTGCAGACGTTCTCATAGTCGGCCGCGGAGGCGGCTCTATCGAGGATCTGTGGGCGTTCAACGATGAGCGCGTGGCGCGCGCGATCTACGAGAGTGAGATCCCGATAATAAGCGCCGTCGGTCACGAGCCGGACGTCACGATATCCGACTTTGTGGCTGATCTGAGAGCCGCTACGCCGTCTAACGGCGCAGAGCTTTGCGCGCCTGACTATTCTGAGCTGCTTGAATACCTCGACTCAGCGGAAGCGAGAAGCTTTAATGCCGTTATGAGCGGGCTGAAGCGCAGCCGTCAGAGGCTCGACGCGCTCAAGGAAAAGCGCGTTATGCAGGATCCGAAGAACTACGTTGAGGACAGAAAGCAGAACCTCACGCACCTCGAAGCGCGGCTCACATCTGCTGTGGGAATGAGCATTTCACGCGCGAGGGAGAGATTTGCCGCTTCCGCCTCAAAGCTCGACGCGCTGAGCCCGCTGAAGGTGCTCGGGCGCGGCTATTCGATAGCAAAAACCGCCGAAGGCAAGGTAATAAAGTCCGCAAAGGACGTAAAGCCCGGCGATGAAATAACAATAAGCCTCAAAAAGGATACCATAGAGGCGATTGTGAGGTAAGGTATGAAAAGAACTGAAAAACTCAGCTTTGAGGACTCCATGCAGCGCATTGAGGAGATCGTGCGCGCGCTTGAAAAGGGCGACAAGAGCCTCGACGACGCGCTCGGGCTGTTTGAGGAGGGCACCGCGCTTATAAAGGGCGCCTCAAAAATGCTCGAGGAGGCGGAGCAGAGAGTCGTGAAGCTCCGCAAGGGGCCGGACGGCGAGCCGGTAGAATCGAAATTCATCGAGGAGGACGAGACATGAGCTTCAGAGAAGAATACGCGGAGATGCGCAGACTGATCGAGGGCAGACTCGGAACGTATTTTAACGGCGGCGGCATTGAGGAGGCGATGAAATACTCCCTAATGTCCGGCGGCACACGTCTGCGCCCGATACTCACTCTTAAATTCTGCGAGGCTGCGGGCGGTGCGCCCGACGAGGCGATAGACTTCGCCTGCGCGGTCGAGATGCTCCACGTCTACTCCCGCATTCACGACGATCTTCCGATAATGGACAACGACGAGATACGGAACGGCATTCCGACAAATCACATGAAATTCGGCGCTGATACGGCGCTTATCGCGGGCGACGCTCTGCAGGCGGCGGCATTCCGCACGATCCTCACCGCGGGTGAGATGTTCCCGGACGAGGGCAAGGGCGCGGCTCTTGCGGCGGCGAGAACTCTCGCGCAGGCAGCGGGGGAGAGAGAGCTCTGCAAGGGGCAGTATCTCGATACCCGCCCCAAGACCACTACAACAAACCGCGAGCTGAAGGATATCGGCGACAAAAAGACCTGCGCCATCCTCAGAGCCGCGGGCGAGATCGGCGTTTACGCATCGCAGGGCAGAAGAGAGGTTGACCCCTTCTACTTCGAGGTTGCGCGCGACTACGCTACTAACCTCGGCCACGCTTATTCCATCCGCGACGATATAATCGACGCAGGAAAGAGCGCGAAGAAGGAGGGACAGATCACTATCGTCGACCTTGTCGGCGTAGACCAGTCGAAGAAGCTCGTCGGCGAGTACACCGAGCGCGCGATATCTGCGCTTTTCAGCGCCCACTGGATCGGGCCATACGCCTTCCTACTCAAGCTCGCGGACACGATGGGTGAGAGAGAGTAAATGTTCATTTTGCGCGGAAGAGTCTTTTTGATTCTTCCGCGTTTATTCATATTTGGGCTTGAAAAATGAATAAATATTATGTATAATAAAAAATTACGGCGGTGCAGTATCCTAGTCGGAGCCCTGTCTCCCAGGAAGGGCCTAAAAATCCTTTGAAGGGCACATCTATGAAGCCTCTTGTGTTTGCTTGGAATGCCAGTTCCGGGTGGATGCTGGAGGGAGGTCTATGCGAACTTTGATCGTCTTAGCCTGCATCGGACGGGCGTCCCCGAATGGCATCGGGAATTCGACCCGGCCGGTGTGGAGACCCGACTCTGTGGTGAGGCGTACTCCCATTTGCGGTATGCGATCTCATTACGGACCGGGGTTGAACCTGTATTGCGGTGCGTTTTGACAGAATTCTTTTTTCTCAGTGCTGTGTGCAGAGTAGCCTGCCTTGAGTGGGAAAGAGCGGATTGGAGAGCTTAAGCGGCAAGCGGTCCCCGGCCGGGATCGCAGGGTCGATATCTCTATGAAATATTTTCTGCAAAAGAGGCTAAAGAGACGGTTCGCTCCGTTATGGAAAACATCTAGGCTGTCGATAATAGGTATTGCGGGGGATTGCAGTACGGACTCAGTGGCAATCGGGTAACGCGCAGGGCAACGGCGCGTGCGGCGCCCCAAGGGGAAACCTCCTCCACCGGCAACGGGAGGCGGCGCCGCGGGAAATCCGACCCGACCTATGCCGTAAGGTTTACTCCGCGATATGCCGCCGTACATATAATAAAAAGGTAGCTTAAAATGCGTAAAACAAACTGGCGCTGGGTAATTTCGATAACCCTCATCGCTGTAGCAACAAGTATGGTATTCTCGCTCGTTTCAAGCGAGATACTTGACGGCGCGGGCTATATTGTCGCCTCGCTGCTGCTTCTGAGCTTCATTGCCATCGGTATCGTGTTCGATATGCTCGGCGTCGCGGTGACAGCGGCGCGCGAGGCTCCGTTTCACTCCATGGCGAGCCATAAGGAGTACGGCGCGAGCGAGGCGATTAAGCTCGTGCGCGCCTCTGAGAGAGTAAGCTCAATATGCAACGACGTCGTCGGCGATATCTCAGGCATCGTCTCGGGTGCGACCGCAGCGGTGCTCGCCGCGAATTTCACACGGGACTTTTCGCTCTCAGCCGTAATTACACAGATTATAGTGACCGGCATCGTCGCCGGGCTTACCATCGGCGGCAAGGCGCTCGGAAAGAGCCTCGCCATAAACCGCAATACGGAGATAGTTCTCCTTGCGGGAAAGGTCTCCGCCTTTTTCACCGGCGGAGGTAAAAAGAAAAAATAAGGATGTATTTATTTGTCGATATTAGATTCAATTCAAAGCCCGAGAGATGTTAAGTATCTCACAGAGGATGAACTCAGAACTCTTGTTGACGAGGTGAGAGCTTTTACTGTCGACGCCGTCAGCAAAACGGGCGGGCATCTTTCAAGCTCCCTCGGCGTGGCGGAGATAACCGTCGCCATACACAGAGTTTTCGATACGAGCCGCGACAGGCTCGTTTTCGACGTCGGTCACCAGAGCTATATCCACAAGGCGCTCACCGGCAGGCGCGATAAATTCGACACTCTCCGCTCCTTCGGCGGAATCGCGGGCTTTCCGAAGCCCTCGGAGTCGGAACACGACGCCTTCATCGGCGGTCACGCCTCGGCGGCGGTTTCGGAGGCGCTCGGCATGGCGCGGGCGCGCACGATAGCGGGGGAGGATTACTCCGTTATCGCCCTGCTTGGCGACGGTGCGCTCACCGGCGGCATGGCTTATGAGGCGCTGTGCGACGCGGGTGCGAGCCGCGAGCCGCTCATCGTAATCCTCAACGACAACGGCATGAGCATAGCGAAAAACGTCGGAGGAATGGCAAAGTACCTGACGCGTCTTCGCCTGAGGCGAGGTTATCGTACCTTCAAAACCATCTACCGCAAGGTGACAAGCGCCGTTCCGGGCGGCAAATGGGTATACAGATTTACGCATAAGCTCAAGGAGAACATAAAGCGCGGTGTTTTCAACTGCGGAATGTTCGAGGACTGGGGCTTTTCATATCTCGGCCCGGTAGACGGACATGACCTGGGTGAGGTCATCCGCGCACTCGAGGTCGCCCGCGACCTCAGGGGGCCGGTCATAATCCACGCGATAACGACGAAGGGCAAGGGCTACGCGCCTGCGGAGAAAAATCCCGAGGCATTTCACGGCGTCGGCGCGTTCGACAAGGAAACAGGGCTTACTCCGTCTCCTGAGGAGTCCTTTGCCACACGCTTCGGCGAGTATCTGACCTCCCTTGCCGAGGATGATAAGGATATCTGCGCGATTACTGCTGCTATGGCACCCGGAACGGGACTGTCCGGCTTCGGCAGAACGTACCCGAACCGCTTTTTTGACGTGGGAATTGCAGAGGAGCACGCCGCGGGTATGGCGGCGGGGCTCGCTGCCGGCGGAATGAAGCCGGTGCTCGCGGTGTATTCGACCTTCCTCCAGCGCTCATACGATCAGCTTATTCACGACATCGGCATACTCTCTGAGCACGTCGTGCTCGCGGTTGACAAGGCGGGGCTTGTGGGCGAGGACGGCGAAACGCACCACGGCGTTTTCGACGTGAATTATCTGCGTTCCGTTCCGAAAATGACGGTGCTCTGCCCTGCGTCCTACGCGGAGCTGAGGGATATGCTCTCGTTTGCGCTCTATGATATCACCGGCCCCGTCGCGGTGCGCTATCCGAAGGGCGGCGAGGGCGAGTACAGGGAGCGCGGAGTTGATAAATCAAAGCTTCTTCGCACAGGCGAGGATTTCACTATAATTACCTACGGAATAAACATAAACGACGCAGTAAAGGCGGCGGATATGCTCGCAGAGAAATCAATTTACTGCGACGTTTTGAAGCTCGGAAGCATAAAGCCGCTTGACGAGGATGCGATAATCGCCTCGGTATCGAAAACCGGACGGCTATACGTCCTTGAGGAGTGCGTATCCGGCGGCTGCGTCGGCGAGGAGATCGCCTCGATGCTCGTAAAGGCGGGGCAGAGCCCGAGAAGACTCGTTCTCCGCAACCTCGGCGACAGCTTCGTGCCTCACGGCAAGGTACAGCGCCTGCGTGAGGAATACGGGCTCGACGCGGAGAGCGTAGCGCGGGAGATAGAGGAGAATATCCCTGACAGAATCAAGGAACGGAAGAAAAAAGAGGTCGAAAATGCCAAAGAAACGACTTGACCAGATGCTTGTGGACGGCGGCTACTTCACCTCCCGCGAGAGGGCGAAGGCCGTCATCATGGCGGGCGAGGTTTATATAAACGGGCAGAAGGCGGATAAGCCCGGTGTGAGCTATGACGAGAATGCCTCGATAGAGGTGCGCGGCGGCGAGCTGAAATACGTTTCCCGCGGCGGACTGAAGCTCGAGCGCGCGCTTGAATATTTCGCCGGCGACGTTCGCGGCAAGGTATGCATCGACTGCGGCGCCTCCACGGGAGGCTTTACGGACGTGATGCTCCGGAACGGTGCAAGGCACGTTTACTCTGTCGACGTAGGCTACGGTCAGCTTGCGTGGAGCCTGAGGCAGGACGAGCGCGTGACGGTTATGGAGCGCACGAACGTCCGCTACATAACGCCGGATATGTTCCCGGATAGGCCGGAGGTCGGCACGATAGACGTGAGCTTTATATCTACCGCGCTGATTTTTCCTGCGCTTTCTACTGTCCTCACGCCCGGCGGCATTGTCTATTCCCTCATAAAGCCGCAGTTTGAGGCTGGAAAAGACAAGGTCGGCAAGAAGGGCGTCGTGCGAGAGAAAGAGACCCACGCCGAGGTAATTGAGAAATTCATCGAAAACGCCGAAAAGAGCGGATTTTCCGTCAAGGGCGTAACCTGGTCGCCTATAAAGGGACCGGAGGGAAATATTGAATTTTTAGCAAAGCTCGTGCTCGACGGCATGAAGAGCGAGGAGATCGACGTCATGGCGGTCGTGGACGAAGCGCACGGGAGGCTGTAAAACTTGAGTAAAATACTGCTCTGCCCGAATCCGAAGCGCGACAGAGGCTGCCGCGTGACAAATTCAGTACGAGATATGCTCATAAATGCCGGCGGAGAGGTCGATGTCTGCACCATTGACGATATGACCGGGGAAAGGCTCCGCTGGGCAGACTTTGCGATAACCTTCGGCGGCGACGGAACGATACTCCACGCCGCGCGCAACGCCTGTGCCTACGGCGTGCCGGTGCTCGGCGTAAACCTCGGACACAAGGGCTTTATCGCGGAGCTTGAGATGCGCGATATCGATATGCTGAGAAGGCTCATTTCCGGCTCTGTGCGCACAGAAAAACGCATGATGATAGACGTTGAGCTTATAAGAAAGGGAAGCGTAATATATAAGGATTTTGCCCTCAATGACGTGGTCGTCGGAAGCATGGGCAGAACGCTGCCTATAAGCGCCTACGGCGACGAGAGAAAGATAACCTCCTTCTCCGGCGACGGAATAATCGTATCAACGCCGACGGGCTCGACTGCCTACAATCTATCGGCCGGCGGCCCGATACTTGAGCCGGACACAGAGAATATTATTCTGACTCCGATCTGTCCGCACACGCTCTTTGCAAAGGGATTCGTGCTCAGTCCGAACCGCACCGTCACAGTCGAGGTGGAGGACTTCGGGCGCAAGAGCGCTTACGTTTCGACGGACGGCGCAAAGCCGGTTCCGCTCGAGCCGCGCGACAGGATCGTTGTAACGCGCTCTGAGAAGGTCGCGGAGTTTATTAAGCTCACCGAGAGAAGCTTTTACGAGAGAGTGAGCGAAAAGCTGGGAGACAAGCTATGAAAAACCTCAGACAGAAGAAAATCCTTGAAATAATCGCAGAAAAAGAGGTTGAAACGCAGAATCAGCTCATCGAAGAGCTGAATTCCGTCGGCGTTCACGCAACGCAGGCGACGGTTTCGCGCGATATAAAGGAGCTCAGACTAGTGAAGGAGCTCACGACCCACGGCACATACCGCTATATGCCGCCCTCCGAGGACGTGGAAAACCACTCTGAGCGCCTCAGAAAGATATTCCACGAGTGCGTTACAAGCTACACCTGCGCGCAGAATATCGTGGTCATCAAGACCCTGCCCGGGCTTGCGTCCGCGGCGTGCAGCGCAATAGACAGAATGGATATCGAAAAGCTTGCGGGCTCGCTCGCGGGCGACGATACGGCGTTCATTGCGATGATGGACGTAAAGAGCGCCGGGGAGCTGTGCGATCTGATAGGAAAATATATGTAAGGAGCATAGAGAATGCTTCGTTCACTGACAATAGAAAATATCGCCGTAATCGAGCAGGCTGAGATAGAGTTCGGCGCTGGCTTCAACGTGCTGACGGGTGAGACGGGAGCCGGAAAGAGCATAGTCATAGATTCCCTCGAGGCGGCTCTCGGATGGAGGACAAGCGCGCAGATAGTGCGCTCCGGCGCGAAGAGCGCGAAGGTCACTGCGGTCTTTACCGCCGACGGGTGCGGGGACTGGTGCCGTGAAAACGACATCGAGCCCGAGGACGGCGAGCTCATCCTAACAAGGAAAATCACCGAGGACGGGCGCTCGACCTGCCGCGTTAACGGCGAGCCGGTCGCGGCGGCGCAGGTGCGCGCGCTCGGACTGCGCCTCATCGACATCCACGGTCAGGGCGACGGCCAGCGCCTCACGGATGAGCGCAGCCACCGCGACTATCTCGATTCCTTCGGCGGCTACGATAAGACGCTCGAAGCTTACAAAAACGCATGGAAC
Organism: Oscillospiraceae bacterium; assembly: GCA_017439425.1. Taxonomy (GTDB): domain Bacteria; phylum Bacillota; class Clostridia; order Oscillospirales; family Oscillospiraceae; genus RUG626. The sequence goes on along the minus strand of JAFSJE010000063.1, from coordinate 23,699 downwards.
GCGTACATATCAGTCAAAAAAGAGCTGGATTCGCTCACGCTTGACGAGGCGGAAAAGGCGCGCAAGGTTGATATGCTGGGCTATCAGATAGCGGAGCTTGAGCGCGCGGACATAAAGATTGGGGAGTTCGATGAGAAAAACGCGAGAAGAACGCTTCTCAAAAACGCGGGCAAGCTTTCAAACTCTCTCTCCGACGCTAAATCCGCCCTCCTCGGTTCCGAGAGAAGCGACGGCGCGCTGAGCCTCATTGAGGCGGCGCTCGACTCCATCGAGCGGGCTGCGAAGCTCTCGGAGAGCTTCGCGGACGTGGCGTCAAGGGTGCGCGACCTGCGATTTATGTGCGAGGACGTAGCGCTCGAGGTGCGCGAGAGCGCAGAGGAGCTGGAGTTTGAGCCGGAGGAGCTCGATGAGCTCGACGAGCGGCTTGATACATTAAAGCGCGTGCTGAGAAAGTACGGCGGCGACGAGGAGAGCGCGATCGCGTTCCTTGAAAGCGCCCGCGAGGAGCGCAGGAGCATCGAATATGCCGATGAGCGGCGCGAGGAGCTTACAGAGAAGCTCAAAAAGCTCGAAAAATCAGCGAAAACCGCAGCGGACGAGTTAACAAAGGCGCGAAAGAGCGCAGGCGAGAGGCTTTCCGCGAGAATTGAGGCGGAGCTGTCTGCTCTCAGCATGAAGGGCGCGAGGTTTGCAGTTTCGCTCGGCGAGGGCGGCGAGCTGACGAGCCACGGGCAGGACGACGTGCGCTTTATTATGAGCGCGAACGCGGGCGAGAACTTCGGCAGGATCGCGAAGGTTGCCTCCGGCGGCGAATTAAGCCGCGTTATGCTCGCGATGAAGAGCGTGCTCAGCGAGCGCGACCCGACCGACAGCATGGTGTTCGACGAGATAGACACCGGTGTTTCCGGCATCGCAGCACAGAGGGTTGCGGAAAAGCTCGCCTCAGTCGGCGCGCGCCACCAGGTTATCTGCGTTACCCATCTTCCGCAGCTTGCGGCGATGGCGGATACGCACTTTTCGATCAAAAAAGAGATCGCCGAGGGCCGCACCTACACAAAGGTCGAGCGACTTGACGAGGGCGGCAGAGCCGCAGAGCTCGCGCGTCTCACCGGCGGCGACAACGTAACGGAAACCACGCTCATGGCGGCAAAGGAGCAGCTTTCGGCCGCGAAGAAGTTCAAAAATACACAGTTTGACAAATAATTATATCTTTGCTATAATCCCATAAGCTTATAAAAATCCGAAAGGAAGAGATTGATGGAAATTTACGAGGAACTCGTAAGAAGAGGACTTATCGCCCAGGTAACTAACGAAGAAGAAATAAAAAAGATGATAAACGCCGGCAAGGCGAGATTCTATATCGGCTTTGACTGCACCGCGGACTCTCTTACCGCCGGTCACTTTATGGCGCTCACGCTTATGAAGCGCCTTCAGATGGCGGGCAACCAGCCAATCGCCCTCATCGGCGGCGGCACGACGCTCATCGGAGACCCCTCCGGAAGAACCGATATGCGCAAGATGCTCACAAGAGCCGACATCGACCACAACGCCGAGTGCTTCCGCAGACAGATGGAGAAGTTCATCGAGTTCGGCCCCGACAAGGCTATTATGGTCAACAACGCAGACTGGCTTCTCGATTTGAACTACATCGAGCTTCTGCGTGAGGTCGGCGCCTGCTTCTCTGTTAACAATATGCTCCGCGCTGAGTGCTACAAGCAGAGAATGGAGAAGGGTCTCACCTTCTTTGAGTTCAACTACATGATCATGCAGTCCTACGATTTCTACTATCTCTTCCAGCACTACGACTGCAACATGGAGTTCGGCGGCGACGATCAGTGGTCGAATATGCTGGGCGGCACGGAGCTTATCCGCAAAAAGCTCGGCAAGGACGCTCACGCGATGACCATTACGCTCCTCACCGACTCCCAGGGCAAGAAGATGGGCAAGACCGCAGGCAACGCAGTCTGGCTCGATCCGAACAAGACCTCGCCCTACGATTTCTATCAGTACTGGCGCAACGTCGACGACGCCGACGTTATTAAGTGCCTTATGATGCTCACCTTCCTCCCCGTTGAGGAGATCGAGGCGATGAAGACGTGGGAGGGCAGCGAGCTCAACCGCGCAAAGGAGATCCTCGCCTTCGAGCTTACGAAGATGGTGCACGGCGAGGAGGAGGCAACGAAAGCTCAGGAGTCCGCCCGCGCTCTCTTCGGCGCCGGTTCTGCCGACTCCGCACCGACCGTTGAGGTCACGGCCGAGGACGGCTCGGACGTCATCTCGCTTCTCGTCAAGACCGGACTTTGCTCCTCCCGCGGCGACGCAAGGCGCAATATCCAGCAGGGCGGCGTGACAGCAAACGACGTGAAGGTCACAGACCCGGACAAGACCTTCTCCGAGGACGAACTGCGCGCAGGAGTGCTCTTAAAGCGCGGCAAAAAGAACTTCTTTAAGGTTATTCTTAAATAATCACCAAACCTCCCCGGTTATCGGGGAGGTTTTTAGTTAGGAAAATGCTTGAATAATGCAATACTTTGTAGTAAAATATACAAGTTAAACTATGTGTATTTCTGGAGTGAAGACCATTGTACCTTAAAGCGCTTGAGCTTGCAGGCTTCAAATCCTTTCCGGAGAGAACGCGGCTCACCTTTGAAAAACCGATAACGGCAATCGTCGGGCCGAACGGCTCAGGAAAATCGAACATAGCTGACGCGCTTCAGTGGGTCATGGGCGAGATGAGCTCCAAGGCCCTGCGCGGCGGCAAGATGGAGGACGTCATCTTCGGCGGCACGGTGCGCCGAAGTCAGCTCGGCTACGCCGAGGTTACGCTGACGCTCGACAACTCCGACGGCGGGCTAAGCATTGAGTCCGACGAGGTGGAGGTCACCCGCCGATACTACCGCTCCGGCGAGAGCGAGTACTACATAAACCGCAAGGCAGTCCGTCTGCGCGACGTGAACGAGCTTTTTATGGACACCGGCCTCGGGCGCGACGGGTATTCGATAATCGGCCAGGGCAAGATAGATTCGATCCTCTCAGCCAAGAGCACAGACCGCCGTGAGATCGTTGAGGAGGCGGCGGGGATCAGCCGCTTCCGCCACAGAAAAGAGGAGTCGGAGCGCAAGCTTCAGCGCGCGGAGGAGGATCTCACCCGGGTAAACGATAAGATCAGCGAGCTTGAAATGCAGGTCGAGCCGCTCAGAAAGCAGAGCGAGGTCGCGAAGAAATACCTTGTCCTGCGCGATGAGCTGAGAGGGCTTGAAATAAGCCTCTGGATGCACGAGCTCGACGAGCTTGCTGACAAGCACAGAAAGCTTGAGCAGGAGGCGCTTCAGGCAAACGGCGTTCTCGAAAAGGCGAAATCGGAGCTTGAGGCTCTCTACGCCGCGGGCGACGAATATGCCGCAAAGATGCACGATAAAGACATCGAGGCGGAGAATATGCGCGCCCGCATCAGTGCCGCCGAGAGTTCGGTCAACGAGTCCGAGAGCCGCGAGGCAGTTCTCAAAACCGACCTCAGCCACACAAATGAGAATATTAAGCGCATCGACGAGGAGCTCAAGGCACAGGCGGGTCAGGCTTCCGGCATCGACGCTCAGATCGCGGAGAGGGAGGAAAGACTCTCCGCCATCGGGAAAGAGAAGGCAGCGCTCAGCGAAAGGGCGGCGGAGAACAGGCGCAGGAGCGATAAGCTCACTGAAAACGAGTCGGAAAACCAGCGCGCCATCGCCGCGCTTACGGAAAAGGTCGATATCGCCGCCGCAGAACTCAGCGAAAAGCGCACGCGCCTCGGCTCGGTCGCCGCGAGTATGCAGGAGGTCGAGGACAGAGAGAGCGGACTTCTCACCGAAATTAACAGCGAAACTGAGCGCCTCGAGAAGGCGAAGGGCGACTTTGCCGCGCACAGAAAGGCGCTTTCGGACGCGGAGGAGAAGGCAAACGGCATAAGAAACATCGTAAACGGCTATAAGCTCCGCATGAAGGGCAAGCAGGAAAAGCTCGAAAAGACCCGCGACAGCTTCACCACCCTCACGATGGACCACAACGCCCTCACAAGCCGCATTCAGCTTCTGAGCGATATGGAAAAGGACTACGAGGGCTACTCCCGCGCCGTCAAAACCGTAATGCGTGAGAAGGGAAGAGGCACGCTGCGCGGGATACACGGCCCCGCGGGCGAGCTCATAAAGACCGAGAGCCGCTATTCCATCGCCATCGAGACCGCGATGGGCGGCGCTATGCAGAATATAATCGTCGGCACCGAAAACGACGGCAAGGCGGCGATAAACCTCCTGAAGCGCCTCGACGCCGGAAGAGTCACGCTCCTCCCGATGAGCGTTATCCGCGGCTCGAGTTTAAACGAGCGCGGGCTTGAGAGCGAGGAGGGCTTCGAGGGCGTCGCCTACGACCTTGTGAGCTTTGACAGACAGTACAGCGATATCTACCTCAGCATTCTCGGCAGAACGGCCATAGTCGAGGACATGGATTCGGCGGTGCGGATAGCCGGAAAGTACGGTCACCGCTTCCGCATAGTAACGCTCGACGGGCAGGTGCTGAACGCCGGAGGAAGCATGACCGGCGGCAGCATATCGAAGAATACGGGCATACTCTCGAGAGCGAACGAGCTGAAGTCCCTCTCCGAAAAGGAGATGGGCATGAGAGAAAAGCTCGAGGCGCTGAGAGCTGAGCTTGAAACCCTGAAGCGCGAGGTTAGCGCCGGAGAATACGAGCTTTCGGTGTCAAACGACGAGCTGCGCGAGGCGGAGGATATCCTAACGCGCCTTAACGGCGAGACCGGGCACTATCGGCTGCTCATCGAGAGCATCGAGGAGCACATAGAGGCTTTGAAATCTGAGCGCGACGGCTCAAAGACGAGGTCGACCGATCTCAGAGCGAGCGCGGACGCGCTTAAGGCAGAGATTGCCGGCCTTGAAAAGCTCTCCGAGAAAGCGAGAGCCGAGCTCGAATCGAGCACCGCGGGCAGGGAAGAGCTATCCGACGCGCGCCGCGCCCTTATGGACGAGGATGCGGAAATCAGAGCCGCGCTTGCCTCCCTCGAGGCGGAGGCGATCACGCAGACTGAGGCGGCTGCCCAGCTCAGAGAGCTCAGAAGCGGTATGCAGGAGGGCAGCGAGAAGCAGCGCGAAACCCGCGACAGCCTTGTGGAGCGCTCAAAGGAGCTTGAAAAGGCGATAGAGCAGTGCGAGACTGAGATAGCTGCGCGCAGAGCGTCGGTGCAGAGCCTTAAGGAAAAGCTTGACGGAATAAACAATGAGCGCATGAACGTCGAAGCTGAGAGAGTTCGCGGCGATAAGCTCGCGCAGGAGAAAAACCGCAGGCTCCTCGACCTCGAGCGCGAGGCGAGCAGGGTCGAGCAGCGCCGTCAGGCGGCTGAGATGGAGGAAAAGACGCTCGTAGACAAGCTCTGGGACAGCTACGAGCTCACGCGCACAACAGCGCAGAGCGAGCGAAAGGAGCTCGAGAGCTATCAGACCGCGAAGCGACGCACCGGCGAAATCCGCCGCAGTATGTCCTCGCTCGGAACTCCGAACCTCGGCGCTATTGAGGAATTCGAGCGCGTGAACACGCGCTACACCTACCTCACCGAGCAGCGCGACGATATCGAGAAATCGAGAACTGAGCTTCTCGGCATAATCAGCGATATCACCGGCGAGATGGAAAACATATTCCGCGTGGAATTTGATAAAATAAACGAGAGCTTTCAGAAAACCTTCCTCGACCTCTTCGGCGGCGGCAAGGCGGCGCTGGAGCTTGAGGATCCGAACAGCATTCTCGACTGCGGCATTGAGATAAAGGTTCAGCCGCCGGGCAAAACGCTCAAAACGATCACTCTCCTCTCCGGCGGAGAAAAGGCGTTCGTCGCCATCGCGCTCTATTACGCGATTCTGAAGGTTCGCCCGACACCGTTCGTTATAATGGACGAGATCGAGGCGGCGCTCGATGAGGCGCGCGTGGTCGCGACCGCTGACTATATGCGAACGCTTACGGGAAAGACGCAGTTTCTCGTTATTACACACCGCCGCGGCACCATGGAGGAGGCGGACGTTCTCTTCGGAGTTACGATGCAGGAGCAGGGCGTTTCAAAGGTGCTCAAGATGGACATTGAGGAAGCGGAAAAGACTTTGACAAAGGACTGAGATAATGGGATTTTTTGATAAAATAAAGCAGGGACTTCAAAAGACGAAGGAGTCCATGTCCGCGATGTTCAATTCGACTATCGCGGGCTTCACGGGTGAAAACGAGGAGTTCTTTGACGATATCGAAGAGGCGCTGATTATGGCGGACGTCGGTGCGGAGAGCGCTATGCGCGCCGTCGACGACCTCAGGGACGCGGTTGACCGCAACGGCGCGAGAGGCGAAGAGGGCGTCAGAAAGAGCATGGTTGAGGTCATGAGCAAAATGCTCCCATCCGGCGCGGAGCTCGATCTCTCCACGAACCCGGCGGTTATCCTCGTCGTCGGCGTAAACGGCGTCGGCAAGACGACGACCATCGGCAAAATCGCGACAAACCTCGTCCGTGAGGGGCATAAGGTCATGCTCGCCGCCGGCGATACCTTCCGTGCTGCCGCGGCGGAGCAGCTTACCATCTGGGCTCAGCGCGCAGGCGCGGACATCGTGCGCCATGAGGAGGGCTCAGACCCCGCCGCCGTTGTTTTCGACGCAATCAGCGCGGCGAAGGCGCGCGGCTGCGACGTTATAATCGTCGACACCGCAGGAAGGCTTCACAATAAGTCGAACCTTATGAACGAGCTATCCAAAATCTCCCGCGTAATCGACCGCGAGCTGCCGGACGCCGCGCGCGAGACGCTTCTTGTGCTCGACGCGACAACGGGTCAGAACGGACTCAATCAGGCGGAGGAGTTCCAGAAGAGCGTTCCGATGACCGGAATCGTCCTCACTAAGCTTGACGGTACCGCAAAGGGCGGCATCGTCTTTGCAATAAACGATAAACTCGGCGTTCCCGTGAAGTTTGTCGGCGTGGGCGAGGGGCAGGACGACCTCATTCCGTTCAACTCCAAGGACTTTGTGGAGGCGCTGCTGGGATGAAAATCGTGCTTGCCTCCAATAACGCGCACAAGCTCAAGGAAATGCGCGAGATACTCGCCGGCACCGGCATTGAGCTCATAAGCCAGCGCGAGGCGGGAGCAGACTTCGAGGCTGAGGAAAACGGCCTCACCTTCGAGGAGAACGCCCGCATAAAGGCGACCGCCTGCATGAGGGCTACGGGGCTGCCGTCGCTCTCCGATGACAGCGGGATCTGCATCGACGCGCTCGCTGGATTGCCGGGAATCTACTCCTCGCGCTTTCTCGGGGAACTTTCCTATCCCGAAAAGTGTCAGAGGATCATAACGCTTCTGGAAGATTATCCCGTCAGAACGGCGAGATACGCGTGCTCAGTCGTGCTCGTTTTCCCGGACGGGCGCGAGTACACAGCCTTCGGCACCACCGAGGGCACGATAGCCCGCGATCAGGCTGGAGAGGGCGGCTTCGGCTACGACCCGATGTTCCTCGTCGAGGGCGACGGGCGACACATGGCGGAGCTTTCAGAGGATGAGAAGAACGCAATAAGCCACAGAGGAAGAGCCGTGAGAGCGCTTCTTAAAACGTTAAAGGAGAATGAAATTTGCTGACAAGCGCACAGAGAGCGCAGCTTAAGGGCCTTGCCTCTAAGCTCGACGCCGTAATATTTGTAGGAAAAAACGGAATAACAGACAACGTGGTGCAGGAGACTGAAAATTCCCTGCGCGCTCATGAGCTCATAAAGGGCAAGGTGCTCGAAAACAGCGAGTACACACCGCGCGAGGCGGTGGCGGAGCTCAGCGAGAGATGCAAGGCGGAGCCGGTTCAGACAATCGGCTCGAAATTCGTCCTCTACCGCGAGAACAAGGATATCCCTGAGGAGAAGCGCATCGCGCTTGTAAAGAAAAGATGAACGCGGAGGAGAAGGAGTATCTTGACTTTTTGCGCGTAAAGGCGCACTCTCTTCTGAAGGAGAAGAGAGTTAAGCACGTGGAGGGCGTCGAGGCGCTCAGTGCGGCGATGGCAAGAGTCTACGGCGAGGACGAGTACTCTGCGCGCCTTGCCGCGATGTTCCACGACTGCGCGAAGAAAATGAGTCTTTCTGAGCAGCTCGAGGTCTGCGAGAAGTACGGCTACACACCGGACGAGTACGAGCGAGAGAGCGAATCGCTCCTCCACTCCAAGGCCGGAGCGCTTATCGCGAGGTATGAGTTCATAGTACCCGCTGAAGTCAGCGAGGCAATAAAATGGCACACGACCGGCAAGGAAAATATGACAAAGCTCGAAAAAATCATATATCTTGCCGATATGATCGAGCCGACGCGCGATTTTCCGGGCGTCGACGAGATACGCAGGGAGGCGGCGCGCGATCTTGACGGTGCCGTCATAATGGCGCTGGAGCGGACAATCGACCACTGCCGTGAGAGGGGACAGTCTGTCCACCCGAACTCTGTCAAGGCGCTTGAATTTCTTAAAAAGGGTAGAAAACAATGAAGCTATTCGGTTCCAATTCACATTCCAAACATGCCGGCCATCAGTCCGGCGGCTCACATGCGGCGAAGAAAAAGGGAAACGTGCTCGTCAGAGCGCTCATAATCGTTCTCGTTGTCGCCGCAGCGCTCGCAATAGCGGGCTACGCCTACTGGACGCTGCGCGTAAAGCCGCCGGAGGTCGTGCGGCCTGCGAAGAACAATACTCCGGCAACGGATACAACGCCCGTCATAGCGCCGACAGACGACCCGACCAAAACTCCGCAGGAGACCGATACTCCCGCGCAGCCGTCCGAGAATCCGGATACTCCGCCCGAGGAAGAGGTTACGAAATACACCTTCGCCCTCGTCGCCTCTGATGACGGAAACGGCAACACCGACGTCATCATGACCGGCACCTTTGACGTTGAAAATTACACTCTGAACGTAGTGTCCATCCCGCGCGATACGCTCGTGAACGTGCCGTGGAATCTGAAAAAGGCGAACACAATATATTCCTTCGGCCCCGATAAGGAGAATAAGCTCAACAACGTAAAGAACGGATTGAAGGATCTGACCGGCTACGATATCGACTTTGCGGTACACGTCGATATGAAGGCGTTTATCAAGCTCATCAACGGCATCGGCGGAGTTGATTTCAACTGCCCGAGAAATATGAACTACGACGACCCGTATCAGGATCTGCACATCCACATCTCGAAGGGTTTGCAGCACTTTGACGGCAAGAAGGCACTTGAGCTCCTTCGCTTCCGCGCTGGCTACGCCGACGCCGATATCGGCCGCATAGCCATGCAGCAGGAGTTCCTTAAGGCTATGGTAAAGCAGATACTTTCTAACGTCGACAAGATCCCGCTTACTACCATCGTGGACATCTTCCTCAACGACGTTGAGACCGACCTCAACGAGGGCAATCTCATATGGTTTGCCAAGGAGTTCTTCAAGATGGACTCCGAGAACGTCCACTTTATGACGATACCTGTCAAGGGTGACGACTATGTCTATGTCAACGGCGGCCCCATCAGCTATCCGACAATCTACGTAGACGAATGGCTCACGATGATAAACGAGAGCATGAATCCTTACGACGAGGATATAAAGGAATCTGACCTTGACATTCTGACGAAGGTCAACGGCAAGCTCTATGTAACAAGCGGCGTCAAGAAGGGCGACCAGAGCTGGGGTACCGGCGGTAAAAAGACGACCTCGAGCTCTTCAAGCTCTTCAAGTTCTTCAAGCTCATCAAGCTCCACAACAAAGACGGAGACTCCGTCAACAACTGATACCCCGACCGAGACTCCGACAGAAACACCAACAGAGAATCCGACCGAAACACCGACCGATACTCCGACAGAAACACCGACAGAGAATCCAACCGAAACACCGACCGAGACCCCGGCTGAAACGCAAACCGAGACCCCGACGGAAACCCCGACCGAAGCACCCTCTGAAACACCGGCTGAGACACCATCGGAGACCCCGACCGAAACACCTGCCGAGACTCCGTCAGAGCCGGAGACCCAAAGTGAACCGCAGCCCGTTGAAAATACTACACCCGAGCCCGCAGAGGCCGGGGGAGAAGGAGCGAATGAATAATGCTTACACCGAAAGAAGTAATGGAAAAGATCGTCGCCGTCCTTGATGAGAAGAAGGCGGGCGATATCAAGGTGCTGATGACCCGCGACGTAACGGTGCTTGCCGACTACTTCGTTATCTGCACAGCCACCGGAACGACCCACGCAAAATCTCTCTCCGACGAGGTGGAGTTCCAGCTCAAGCAGGAGGGCGAGCCTGCTCTCCGCACCGAGGGTTACAGCGGCGGAACGTGGATCCTCGTGGACTTTGGCTGCGTTGTAGTCCACATCTTCACAGAAGAGGGAAGAAAGTTCTATAACCTCGAGCATCTCTGGCAGGACGCTGCCGTTACCGATATATCCGCACTCATAAAGGAGTAATACCGCATGAAATACGATTTTGAACGCATTGAGAAAAAATGGCAGAAAAAATGGGCTGAGGAAAAGACCTTCAAGGCCGAGACAGGCGGCGACAAGCCGAAGTACTATGTGCTCATCGAGTTCCCGTACCCCTCTGGCGCCGGACTTCATGTCGGTCATCCTCGCCCCTACACCGCGATGGACGTTGTTGCGCGCAAAAAGAGAATGCAGGGCTATAACGTCCTCTTCCCGATGGGCTACGACGCGTTCGGACTGCCCACTGAGAACTTCGCCATCAAGAACCACGTACATCCCGCAGTCGTAACGAAGAAGAATATCGAAAACTTCACCCGCCAGCTCCACATGCTCGGTTACAGCTTCGACTGGGACAGAGTTATCGACACCACCGACCCTGAATACTACAAGTGGACTCAGTGGATATTCCTCCAGATGTTCAAGCGCGGCCTTGCTTATAAGACATATATGCCCGTCAACTGGTGTACCTCCTGCAAGTGCGTGCTTGCAAACGAGGAGGTCGTTGACGGCGTGTGCGAGCGCTGCGGCAGCCCGGTAGTCCGCAAGGAGAAGAGCCAGTGGATGCTTAAGATCACTGCCTACGCGCAGAGCCTCATCGACGGACTCGACGACGTCGACTTTATCGACAGAGTAAAGGCTCAGCAGATTAACTGGATCGGCCGCTCCACCGGCGCTGAGGTCGATTTCGAGACCACCGCGGGCGACTCGCTACGCATTTTCACCACAAGACCCGACACTCTCTTCGGCGCGACCTATATGGTCATTTCGCCGGAGCACGAGATACTCAAAAAGTGGGCGTCAAAGCTCACGAACCTTGAGGACGTAAAGGCGTATCAGGAGGCCGCCGCAAGAAAGTCCGACTTCGAGCGTACCGAGCTGAACAAGGATAAGACCGGTGTTGAGCTGAAGGGCGTTCGCGCCATCAATCCCGTAAACGGCAGAGAGATTCCGATCTTCATCTCTGATTACGTTCTCGCGACCTACGGTACCGGCGCAATCATGGCTGTTCCCGGACATGATGATCGTGACTGGGCCTTTGCAAAGAAGTTCGGCCTTCCGATTATCGAGGTCGTCAAGGGCGGCAACGTCGAAGAGGCGGCGTTTACCGACTGCGAGACCGGCGTAATGGTCAATTCCGGCTTCCTTGACGGACTTACCGTTGAAGAGGCGAAGAAGGAGATAGTCAAGTTCCTCGCTGAGAAGGGCATCGGCAAGGAAAAGGTCAACTACAAGCTCCGCGACTGGGTATTCGCGCGCCAGCGCTATTGGGGCGAGCCTATCCCCATCGTAAACTGCCCGAAGTGCGGTCTTGTTCCGATGGACGAGAGCGAGCTCCCGCTCAGACTGCCCGAGGTTGAGAGCTACGAGCCTACCGATGACGGCGAGAGCCCCATTTCCAAGATAACGGATTGGGTCAACTGCAAATGTCCGAAGTGCGGCGGCGACGCCAAGCGCGAGACCGATACCATGCCTCAATGGGCGGGATCGAGCTGGTACTTCCTCAGATATATGGATCCCAAAAACCGCGAGGCCCTCGCTTCCAAGGAGGCGCTCGACTACTGGGGACAGGTCGACTGGTACAACGGCGGCATGGAGCACACCACACTCCACCTTCTTTACAGCCGCTTCTGGAATCAGTTCCTCTATGATATCGGCGTTGTGCCGAACCGCGAGCCGTACAAGAAGCGCACGAGCCACGGCATGATCCTCGGCAGAAACCCGCACTACGTCGGCTATGCCGAGACCGAGGAGGAGAAGCAGGCGCTCATCGACAAGTACGGCTCCGAGGCGCTCAGACCCTCTGTCAAGATGAGTAAATCCCTCGGGAACGTAGTCAATCCGGACGACGTTGTAAAGGCTTACGGCGCCGATACGATGCGCCTCTATATAATGTTCATTGGCGACTTTGAGAAGACCGCGACGTGGTCTGACGAAGCTGTAAAGGGCTGCAAGCGCTTCCTTGACAAGGTCTGGAACATCTGCGAAAACCGCATTGACGGGCCGGAGACCTACTCCAAGGAGTTCGAGGCGCTCGTCAACCGCACAATCAAGAAGGTCACCGAGGACATCGACGAGATGAAGTTCAACACCGCCATCGCTGCGATGATGGCTATGGTGAACGATTTTGCCGGCAAGAAGCTCTCTCGCGGCGACGTCAAGGCGCTTATAACGCTTCTGAGCCCGTTTGCTCCGCATATCGCCGAGGAGCTTTGGGAGATGCAGGGCTTCGAGGGAGAGGTCAGCAAGCAGCCGTGGCCGCAGTACGATGAGAAGAAGCTTGTCGACGCCGAGAAGGAGATAGCGATCCAGGTCAACGGCAAGCTGCGCGCCACCTGCGTTATCCCGGTCGACGCCGAGGACGACGTGGTGCTCGGAATCGTAAAGAGCGTCGATAAAATTCAGAAGGCGCTCGAGACGAGCGATATCGTCAAGACTATCGTAGTCAAGAACAAGCTCGTCAATCTTATTTTGAAGCCGAAAGCGTAAGTTTTTGTTGACATTTCGACAAGGAGAAGGTATAATAATCTTTGTTCGAGATTAAAGAACGAGGTTCACAGTCGGAGGGAGGGAATTAGAGAATGAGCGAAGTAATCGTTAAGGAGAACGAGTCTCTTGACAGTGCTCTTAAGCGTTTTAAGAGAAACTGCGCAAAGGCTGGCGTCCTCGCTGACCTCCGCAAGAAGGAATTTTACCAGAGCCCCAGCGTAAAGCGCCGCAAGAAGTCCGAGGCTGCTCGCAAGAATAAGAACAAGCGTTATTATTAAGATACCGCTATGACCGAAACGCCTCATCAGGGGCTTTTCGGTCATATCTTTATGATGCTTTGGCAAAAAAATAACGAAAATGAAGGTGAATGAACAATGCCCAAAAAGTACGAGATCGTCAAAAAAGAGGACCTGACTCCGGACGTTGTCCGCGTCACGGTTTACGCGCCTTTTGTAGCAAAAAAGGCGAAGCCCGGTCAGTTCATTATCCTCCGCACCGATGAGAGAGGCGAGAGAATCCCGCTTACCATCTCCAAGGCGGAGGGAGATAACGTCAGCGTCGTTGTCCAGAAGGTCGGCGACGGTACCCTTACCCTCGGCGATATGAACGAGGGCGACTGCCTTCAGGACTTTGTCGGCCCCCTCGGCGTACCCACAGAGATAGAGGGCAAGAAGGTTGCCGTTATCGGCGGCGGCCTCGGCTGCGCCATCGCACTGCCGGTTGCTAAGAGCCTCCACGACAAGGGCGTGGACGTTGACCTCATCGGAGGCTTCCGCTCCAAGAACATCGTCATCCTTGAGGATGATATGAAGGCAGCCTCCAACAATCTCTATATCTGCACCGACGACGGCTCCTACGGCTTCAACGGTATGGTCACCGCGCAGCTCAAGGAGCTCATCGACTCCGGCGTTCAGTATGACTGCGTATTCGCTGTCGGTCCGCTTATCATGATGAAGTTCGTCGCGAAGCTCACGAAGGAATACGGCATCAAGACCATAGTTTCCATGAACCCCATTATGATCGACGGCACCGGAATGTGCGGCTGCTGCCGCGTTACCGTCGGCGGCGAGACTAAGTTTGCCTGTGTTGACGGCCCGGATTTCGACGGTCATCTCGTAGACTTCGACGAGACCATGGCCCGCGCCCGCACCTATTCTGAGTTCGAGCAGCAGCGCCGCCGCGATCATAATTGCAGACTGGAGGGAATGCAGAATGCCTAATATGTCACTTACCAAGACTCCCATCAGAGAGCAGGAGCCGAATGTCCGCAACGCAAACTTCCTTGAGGTCAACCTCGGCTACACCGATGAGGAGGCCCGCGAGGAGGCGACCCGCTGCCTCAACTGCAAGAAGCCCTTCTGCATGGAGGGCTGCCCCGTTTCCGTTCCCATCCCCGCCTTCATTCAGAAGGTGCAGGAGGGCGACATCGAGGGCGCTTACCGTACAATTTCCACCGCTAACGCACTTCCTGCCGTCTGCGGCCGCGTATGCCCGCAGGAGAGCCAGTGCGAGGGCCGCTGCATCCGCGGCAAGAAGGGCGAGCCTGTCGGCATCGGCCGTCTTGAGCGCTATGTTGCGGACTGGGCTATTGCCCACGACGTCGCAAATACTGACGTTGCCGCTCCCAACGGACACAAGGTCGCCGTTATCGGCTCCGGCCCCTCCGGCCTTACCTGCGCCGGCGAGCTTGCAAAGAAGGGCTATGACGTTACCATCTTTGAGGCGTTCCACGTTGCCGGCGGCGTTCTGAGCTACGGTATCCCCGAGTTCCGTCTCCCGAAGAGCATCGTTAAGAAGGAAGTTGCAAATCTCGAGAAGATGGGCGTTAAGATCGAGCTCAATATGGTTATCGGCAAGACCATCACCATCGACGAGCTTCTCGAGGAAGAGGGCTTCGAGGCTGTATTCATCGGCTCCGGCGCAGGACTTCCGATGTTCATGCACATCCCCGGCGAGAGCCTTGTCGGCGTATTCTCCGCTAACGAGTACCTCACCAGAATCAACCTCATGAAGGCATATCTTCCGAATAACCCGACCCCGATCTTCCACGCCAAGAAGGCTGTCATCGTCGGCGGCGGCAACGTCGCTATGGACGCCGCGAGAAGCGCGAAGCGAATGGGCGCTGAGACGCACATCGTTTATCGCCGCAGCGAGGAGGAGCTTCCCGCCCGTAAGGAGGAGGTCCACCATGCCAAGGAGGAGGGCATCATCTTTGACCTGCTCACCAACCCCGTCCGCATCAACGGCGACGAGAAGGGCAAGGTAAAGAGCGTTACCTGCATCCGCATGGAGCTCGGCGAGCCGGATGAGAGAGGCCGCCGCCGTCCTGTTGCTATCCCCGGCAGCGAGTTCGACATCGAGGCCGACTCTGTTATTATCTCCATCGGCACGAGCCCCAACCCGCTCATCCGCTCCACCACAGAAGGACTTGACACCAACAGCCACGGCTGCATCTCCACCAAGGAGGACGCATCCACCTCCCGCGAGGGCATCTTCTGCGGAGGCGACGCCGCTACCGGCGCTGCTACCGTTATTCTCGCGATGGGCGCAGGCAAGACCGCAGCGAAGAGCATCGACGAGTATATAAAGAGCAAGAACTGAAATATTCGGGGAGGGAGATAAAATCCCTCCCCAAAAAATTGAAAATAAGTATTGACAAAATGGGGGTCAATACTGTATAATCCTATTCGTCGCCGCGATAGAGCGACAATACGGGAGCTTAGCTCAGCTGGTTAGAGCGCCTGCCTTACAAGCAGGAGGTCACAGGTTCGAGCCCTGTAGCTCCCACCATAATGGCCGAGTAGTTCAGTTGGTTAGAACGCCAGCCTGTCACGCTGGAGGTCGAGGGTTCGAGCCCCTTCTCGGTCGCCATTTGCCTCGGTAGCTCAGTAGGTAGAGCAACGGACTGAAAATCCGTGTGTCGCCAGTTCGATTCTGGCCTGAGGCACCATCTGCGGCTTTAGCTCATCTGGTAGAGCGCCACCTTGCCAAGGTGGAGGTAGCGAGTTCGAGCCTCGTAAGCCGCTCCATTTGCCGCCGATAACAAAATATCGGCGGCAAAATATTTAATATACCTTGTTCTATAAAATCAAATGCGTGCATTTGATTTTAAGAGGAGGAGTGGAGCCGCGGAGTGCAGTTTTGGCGCGCGCCCTTTCAGCGCCGAAACGGAATGAAGCGCCTCCATGACGACGAGGTGGCATAGCCAAGTGGTAAGGCAAGGGTCTGCAAAACCCTGATTCCCCGGTTCAAATCCGGGTGCCACCTCCAAATGATTTGCTGCAAGCATTCGCTTGCAGCATTATTTTTAGGTGATGATTATGGAAAGAACTCTCGATGTCTTTACTTTTGAGCTTGCTTCCAAAACTCCGACTCCGGGCGGGGGAGGCGCGTCAGCTCTCTGTGCCGCGCTGGCTGCGGCTCTCGGCTCGATGACCGCGAATTTCACACTCGGCAAGAAGAAATACGCCGAGTACGATGACGAAATGCGCGCGATTATCAGCGAGTGCGCCGTTCTGCGCTCGCGCACGCTGCTTCTTATAAAGGCTGACGCGGAGGCGTTTGAGCCGCTCAGCCGCGCTTACGCCATATCGAAGGATGAGCCGGGGCGCGATGAGATGCTCGAGAAGTGCCTTCTTGACGCTGCCGCTGTTCCTATGGAGATAGCGCGCCTCTCGCGCAGAATTATGGAGCTTGCCGATATTCTGGAGCAGCACGGCAGCGCGCTTATGGTCTCCGACGCCGGCTGCTGCGCCTCGATCGCCTCGGCTGCGCTTGATTCGGCTGCGCTCAACGTGCTTGTGAACACGCGCCTTATGAAAAACCGCGACAAAGCCGAAGAGCTGAACGCGGAATTGCGGAAGCTAATGGAAAATAAGCCGCAAACTTACTCAAGAGTTTTCAAAAGGCTCTCTTGAATTTTTGTAACCATTGTGTTACTATTTAAGAGAGGAGGGATCGGAATGAGAAAAATAACGGCATTTATGCTTTGCTTTGCGCTTCTTTGCGCACTCTCTGCGCCGTTTGCGGTCGCTGACGATGAGGTTCGGCAGCTCTATTTCGGAAACGAGAAGGTTATGAACGTTCAGCCGAAAACCAACGATCTGCTCGTTCTTCATCCCGAGAACGGGCCGAATATCGATCTCAGCTACACGGTCACCTGTGACTCCGCCATCGGAGTTATCGATAAATTTGAGGACGGCGTTGTCGATCAGTACAGGCTGCGCATCTCCGACAGAAAGCCGGGCATCTCCGGTAAAATCTATGCGGAGAAGGACGGCGTTAAATACGCGATCGACGTTAACCTCGTCTACCCGAAGGAGGGCTTTTACAGCACCCCGGACAAGACTCCGGAGAGCTACATAGTGGTGGGAAACGACGGGCGCTATACCTTTGAATACGACGCCTCGTCCAGAAGCATCTACTTTATCACGAGCGGCGCAGCGCTTGACAGCGTTGTAGCAAACTCCAAGGACGTCATGACAACGCTCTCGGCCGACAAGACCGTTGCCGTTATCGCGGCGAAGAGCTCGATGAAGGGCGATAAATCGGTAATCATCAGCTACAATCTCATCGAGGACGGCAAGGCAAGTCACAGTATACAGACTATCTATTTCAAGGAACATGTCGACGAGCCGGAGAAGCCCGAGGAGAATAATGACGCCGTGAAGGAGCCCGAAGAGGAGCTTCTTCCGGCGGTGAAATATACCGACGTGCCGGAGGGCTCGTGGATGGCGGAGGCGGTGGATTACGTCTCGCGGCGCGGACTTTTCAACGGCTACCCGGACGGCTCCTTCGGCGTAAACGACAGCATGACCCGCGCTATGATGGCGGTGGTTCTGCACAGAATAGCCGGAAAGCCTGCCCTCGGCGGCAAAAACGACTTCACAGACGTATTGGACTATGCCTGGTACGCAAAGGAGGTCGCGTGGGCGGCTGACAAGGGCTATATTAAGGGCGTCGGAGATAATCTTTTCGAGCCGGACCGAAATATAACCTACGAACAGCTATGTGCGCTTCTCCACAGACTCTCCGGATCTCCGGAGGTCAGCGGCGACGATATCACGGGAGTTTCCTCCTGGGCGCAGAGTGCGATGAAATGGGCGATGGAAAATAAGATGATCTCTATCGGCGAGGGCGGCGTCAAGCCGCAGGACGATGCGACGAGGGCGCACGTCGCGGATATAATAATGCGATATAAAAAGCTTGACAACAAGTGACTAAATAATTAAAATACTTTCACGGGGGTGCGACATGGAGCAAAAGAGAATAGACAGAATTTCGGAGCTTACGCGCATATCCCGTGAAAGAGTCCTCACAGAGGAGGAGCTCGCTGAGCGCGCCGAGCTTCGCCGCGAGTACATCGAGGCGGTCAAGGCGAGCCTTACAGGCCAGCTCGACAATACATATGTCGTTGACGAGAAGGGCAATAAGCGTCCTCTCGGCAAAAAATAAGCGGGTATGGTGAAATAGGTAGACACAAGAGACTTAAAATCTCTCGGGGCGACCCGTGCCGGTTCGAGTCCGGCTACCCGCACCACCGCCGTAACAGCGCTTGAGCGCTGTTCCGGCATGAAAACCATCAGAGGACGAAACGCGACCCATGCGTTGGGCTCGCGTTTTAATATTATCCGAGGGAGATAGAGAATATGGAAAAGAAAAAACGTATTTCGGGACTCGGGATTCAGGTAGCTCTCAGCATTGTGTGCATCATTCTCGGAGCCCTGCTGCTTCTATCGAGTGAGATAAACGTCACGACGCTCAGCGTTGTGTTCTGCGTTGCGCTGCTTTTTGCGGGAGCTGCGGCGCTGTTTATTTTCTTTTTCACCGGAGCTTATCGAAGAATGAACGATTACAGCTTCGCTGTCGGTGTTCTGATGCTCCTGCTCGGAGTATGCGGACTTGTCAGGATAGACCTCGTCGCGGGGTCATTTTACGCGTATACAGGCATCGTCGCACTCGTTCTTGGCGTTATGATGCTTCAGAGCGCGGTATCACTGACGGTGCTGGGAAGCCCCTTGAAAATCATGCAGTTCATTTTTGCGGGGATAGTTCTCTTATGCTCTGTCGTGATAATCGACAACGTGGAGCTCATCCTTGCGCCGATCCCGGTGTTTCCGGAGATAACGCTGCTCGTGTCCGGCGCGCTCAGCCTCATCGGACTGTGCGTAAACTGGTTTACAACTCGCAGGCAGAAATCTGAAGAGGAGACGGAAGAAGAATGAGAATAGTAATAAAGGTCGGCACGAGCACACTGACCCACGCCTCCGGCTCACTCGATTTAATGAGCATGGACAAGCTCCTGCGCGCGATAAGCGACCTTATGGGTATGGGTAACGAGGTGATTTTAGTTTCCTCCGGCGCTATCGCGGTCGGCACGAGCGCCCTCGGACTTACTGAGCGGCCGAAGGAGCTGAGAATGAAGCAGGCGGCTGCCGCCGTCGGTCAGTGCCGCATCATGCACATATATGATAAGCTTTTTTCGGAGTACAACGGCACGGTGGCGCAGATACTGCTTACCGGAGACGATATAGACGAGGGCGAGCGCGAGGAGCACCTGCGCGCTACGTTCTCGTCTCTGCTCGAGATGGGCGTTCTGCCGGTTGTCAACGAGAACGATTCGGTCTCCTCCGCTGAGATCGAGACCGGAGCGCACAAGACCCTCGGCGACAACGATACGCTGTCCGCGCTCGTCGCGGCGCTTATCGGGGCTGATCTGCTCGTTCTGCTCAGCGATATCGACGGACTTTACAGCGCTGATCCGAGGGCGGACGAAAATGCGGTGCTGCTCCACAGAGTAACGGCTCTTACGCCGGAGATCATGGCGATGGCGGGCGGCGCCGGAACGTGGCGCGGAACGGGCGGCATGGCGACGAAGCTGAATGCCGCGAAGATATGCATGGACGCCGGCTGCGAGATGGTCATTACAAACGGCAAACGCCCCGAGGATCTCTACGGCATCGTCGCCGGAGAGAACATCGGAACAAGATTCGGAGGCTGAGAATATGTCTGAGCTTATTGAAACAGGAAAAGCCGCGAAACGCGCTTCCCGGGCGGTCGCGCTGCTCACAACTGAGGAGAAGAACCGCGCGCTTTACGCGATAGCAGACGCGCTTACGGAAAAAGCGGAAGCCTGGCTTGCCGCAAACGCGGAGGATTTAGCGGAGGCTGAAAAGAGCGGCATGAGCGAGTCGCTTTTAGACAGACTTCGTCTCACAAGAGAGCGAATCGAGAAAATAGCCGACGGAGTTCGCGCCGCGGCGGAGCTCCCCGACCCGGTGGGAGAGACTATCAGAGAGTGGTCGCGCCCGAACGGACTCGTTATCATAAAGCGCCGCGTACCGCTCGGCGTGATCGCAATAATTTACGAGGCGCGTCCGAATGTAACGGTCGACGCGGCGGCGCTGTGCCTCAAATCCGGCAACGCCTGCATACTGCGCGGCGGCAGGGAGGCGATACGCTCGAACATCTGCGCCGTAAAAATCATGCGCGAGGCGCTCGCGGGCGTCGGCGTTGATGAGAACGCAGTTTCCCTTATAGAGGACACCTCCCGCGAATCGGCGCGGGCGCTCATGCACCTTAACGACTATGTTGACGTGCTGATTCCTCGCGGAGGCAGGGGACTTATAAGAAGCGTAGTCAATGAAGCGTCGGTTCCGGTCATACGCACCGGAGAGGGCGTGTGCCACGTTTACGTCGAGAGCGAGGCGGACATCAGTATGGCGTCGGATATACTCCGCAACGCCAAGTGCTCGCGCCCGTCGGTCTGCAACGCCGCCGAGTGCCTGGTGCTCGACAAGGCGATAGCTGAGGCATTTCTGAACGAGGCGATGGGCTGGATGGACGATGCTCATCTCGAGCTTCGCGGCGACTCGAAAATATGCAACATCCTCGGCACGCGCGCGAAAGAGGCGACCGAGGAGGACTGGGATACTGAGTACGGCGATCTCATCCTCGCCGTCAAGACGGTGCGCGGCATCGACGAGGCGATAGAATTCATCTCCGAGCACACAACCGGACACTCTGAGGCGATAATCACCGAAAATGCCGGAAAGGCGGCGCGCTTTATGAACGAGATCGACGCCGCGGCTGTGTATCACAATGCTTCGACCCGCTTCACGGACGGCGGTGAGTTCGGCTTCGGCGCGGAAATAGGAATATCGACGCAGAAGCTTCACGCCCGCGGCCCGATGGGTCTTGAGGAGCTTACAAGCTGGAAGTATCTCATCGAGGGAAAGGGACAGGTGCGGTAATGGCAATTTACGGCTTCATCGGCGCGGGGAATATGGGCTCCGCGCTCTCGACTGCGGCGGCAGGGATTGTCGGCGGCGAGAATATTCTTATCTCGAATAGAACGCCTGAGAAGGCTAGAGCGCTTGCCGACAGAATAGGCGCAAAGGTTTACTCGAACATAGAGATTGCCGAGCGAGCGGATTATATAATCCTCGGCGTCAAGCCTCAGATGATGGCGGGCGTGCTGGGAGAAATCGCACCGGTTCTGAGTGCGAGAACTGCGCCCTTTACTCTCGTCAGCATGGCGGCGGGACTGACTATCGAAACGCTCCGCTCTCTTCTCGGTGCAGACTACCCCTTTATCCGCGTAATGCCGAATACACCTTGCGCCATCGGCGAGGGCGTTATGCTATGGACGGCGGACGGAGTGAGCGATACCGCGCAGAGCGAGTTTCTCAGCGCGTTCAAGGGCACAGGAAATCTTGTAGAGCTTCCGGAGCGCCTTTTCGACGCGGGCAGCGCGCTTTCGGGATGCGGCCCCGCGTACTGCTTTATGTTTATGGAGGCGCTTGCTGACGGAGCAGTTACCTGCGGAATACCCCGCAAGACTGCTTACGAGCTTGCGGCTGCAACGCTAAGGGGTTCGGCGGCGCTTATGCTATCGTCGGGAATGCACCCGGGCGAATTGAAGGACGCCGTATGCTCACCGGGCGGATCGACTATTGAGGCAGTGCGGACTCTTGAGGAGGGCGCGTTTCGCGCGAGCGTGATGAACGCTGTAATCGCTGCGAGGGATAAGAACAGAGAATTGGGATAAATCTAAGGGCTGTGGCTGCACAGCCCTTATTTTTCTGCATAGTATATCTCGCAGCTGATTTTGGAGGCGATGAGATGAAATACTATGTAATGGGTGCCGACGAGCGTTTTGAAATACTGAAAACGATGCTCACCTGCGCGCCTGAAGACGAGGCGGATATGATAGTACCGACACCAACGGCAAAGCTGCACGGAGCGAATATCGTGAACTACGCATCTGACGAGGAGTATCTGACTCGCAACGCGGATATAACTGCCGAGGGTGCGGTATGGCTTCTGATGCGCGAGCTCGACAGAACAATCTCCGGCAGAAGTGTGACGGTCGTCGGCTCGGGTCGGATCGCAAAGCTTCTGGCTGAAAAGCTGAATGCGCTTGGCGCGTCTGTTACTGTCGCGTGCAGAAGCGAGCGCGAGAGAGCGATGTTTGCAATTCTCGGAATGAATGCAGCGCCGATAGAGAACATCGGCGGCACAATTATAATTAATACAGTGCCGGAGAGGGTTGTCGACCTCGATAATCTCAGAAAGGGCGCGCTGCTCATCGAGCTTGCCTCGAAGCCGGGAGGCTTCGATCAGGAGGAAGCCGAAAAGCGCGGTATGCGCGTTGTGGCCGCTCCCGGACTTCCGGCAAAATACGCTCCCAGATCCGCTGCGGAGGCGATAGCCGCCTTCATCAGAAAAGGGGAGAGGGCGAAACCTTGAGTAAAAAGAAGCTGGGCTTTGCGCTTACCGGCTCGTTCTGCACCTTCAGCAAGGCACTGAAGCTAATGGAGGAGCTGTCGGGCATTTACGATATAGTTCCGATAATGAGCGAGACCGCGGCAGCGACCGATACGCGCTTCGGAACGAGGGAGCATTTTACGCAGGAAATAATAAGAATAACGGGAAGAGAACCGATATCGTCGATAGCCGGAGCAGAGCCTATCGGCCCGAAGAAAATGACGGATGCTATGCTGGTCGCGCCGTGCACGGGTAATACTCTCGCAAAGCTTGCAAACGGCGTAAACGATACTGCGGTGACAATGGCGGTAAAGAGTCATCTGCGAAACGGAAAGCCGGTAGTAATTGCTGTAAGCACCAACGACGCTCTCGGAGCAAGCGCAGAGAATATAGGAAAACTGATGGTGCGGCGGAATATATACTTCGTGCCGATGCGGCAGGACGATACGATCAATAAACCTATGAGCGTTGTAGCGGATCTTACAGAAGCAGAAAAAGCGATAGAAATGGCTCTCAAAGGAGAGCAGATGCAGCCCGTTTTGAAGTGAAAACTGCTCGCCCCGGTGAGGGGCGAACTTTTTAGAAAAAACTTGAAAATTTTTGAAAAAACCTCTTGACATTTGAGCAACTGAGTGGTAATATAGCCAAGCGCTTCGAGAGAGGCGATCCTCGAAAAGAGCGGCTTGAAAAAAGTTTGAAAGAAACGAAAAAAGTTCTTGACAAACGGACTTGAAAGTGCTAAGATAGAGGAACCCGCACGAAAGAGATTGAATGCGGAATGCACCTTGCGAATTAAACAATGTAGACAAAGAAAAGCACCAGAAAAATGGGCGACTCTTTGAACGAAGAGTCAAAAATTAATTCTTTTGAGAGCTAAGTATTTAACTTAGTAGATTAGATTTTAAGGCCGAAAGGCTTTAAGATACAATTTACAGAGAGTTTGATCCTGGCT
>JAFSJE010000062.1 GCA_017439425.1 Oscillospiraceae bacterium | reverse complement strand
ACATATACCTTCATCCTGTTTGGGGAGATATATTTTCCGGTCATCCTGTAATACATACGAAGCAAGGCAATACAGTGGTTCCAAATCTCTGCTGCTATTTTAAGCTTGGCGTCAATGAACTTATTGCGCTTTGAATCATAGAGGCGGTATTTATAGTTTTGTACTACGTTGAGATATTTCATAGACAAAAGCCCTTACTTTTTGATAGTTCCATTATATCATATTCAAGGACATTCACAAGCTTTTAGCTTGTGGGAAAGGGCATATTCTATGGTGTTCACTTTCATCCCCGGATTGAAATCCGAGGTTTTCCTGTTCACTTATGATAAGGGCGGGCGTTTTGCCCGCCTTTTTTGCCGTCTGTCGGCGCTGTTTTACCGTCTGTCCGGATATTATTTACAACTCTGAGCTTTATTGTATAATAGAACTGAGGGGAGGGAGAAAATGAAGGTCGAGTTTATAAAGAGCCCGGAGCTCACCGAGCCGGAGATCACCGTCCGCGCGTCCGAGCTTACGCCGGAGGTATCAAAGCTCATCGCCTCGCTCACGTCAGACGAGCCGATCCGCGGCTGGCGCGGCGGCGAGGTGGAGATAATACCGCTTGCCGATATTCTGCGCTTTTACACCGACGGCAAGGGCGTTTCGCTCGAAACTGAAAAGGGCGTTTACTCCGTACGCGAGCGCATTTACGAGCTTGAAGAGCGGCTTCCCAAAAGCGATTTTGTTCGCATCTCTAATTCTGAGATCGTGAACATCTGGCACATAACGGCAATCGACCTCTCGTTTACCGGAACGGTGCGCTTAACGCTTACCGGCGGGCGGCTCGTTTTCTCCTCGCGCAGGTACATAAAAAAGCTTAAGGAGGCGGTTGGAGTATGACAGAGGAAAAATATTCGCTAAGACAGCACTTCATACGCGGAGGCATCGGCGGCGCGCTTGGACTGCTGATTCTGGCTCGCTTCGGAGAGATGCTTAACAGCATTATCATAGATGCAGGTGAGGGCGGAACGCCGTCTCTTGTAATTTCCTACATACTATATTTTGCTATAGGCGCACTCATTGGAATAGCTACCTTGCCCTTTGCCGACACGGGAAAAGAGCTTGTCGTCCGCTCTGTTATCCACTACGCGCTGACGGCACTCGCGTTCAGCGCGCTATGCCTTGTGAACGGCTGGAACCGCGGCAGATGGGATACGCTCCTTTTCTTCATCGGGGTGCTCGCGGTGTTCTATCTCACGATCTGGCTTGCGCGGTGGATAGCCTGGCTCGGTGAGATAAGCGATATACGCGAAAAGCTCGGCATTAAGCCAAAACGCTCGCCGCTCGGAATAGTCGAAGCGCTGCCTTACGCGGTGCTTGTGCTGCTCACCTCATTCATCGTGAACTATGCGGGCTATGCGCTTGACCGCACCGGCTGGGTCGGGTCGATAATAACGGCGCTGATTATTCCGGCGGGTGTTTTCTGGGCAGGATTCGTTCTCGGAAAGCACAACGGCTTCGCGCCGGCGTATATATTGCTTGCGGAACTCGCCGCAGCCGTGGGATTTGGAATTACGATATTACCCCCTCGCCTCAATCTCGGCTTTGGCTGGGGTGCGGCGATCCCGGCGGCTTTGGCGCTGATAGGAAACCTTGCGGGAGCTGCACTCAGAAAATTAAAGGAGAAGAAAGCCAAATAAACGGCAAAAAAGAATTTAGACAACGTAGGGCGGGCACGCTCACCGCCCCTACGGCTATGCGTATGATTTATTGTAGGGGCGGGCTTCCACGCCCGCCCATTTGCGTTTGCAGCGATTTACAATTGAGCGGTTACCAATAACCGCTCTCTTTTTTATCGGCAAAAACTTATTGAAAAACGATAAATAATTCTTGACAATCAATTCCGCCTGTGCTATCATAGCGCCGTGAAAGGGGAGAGAGGCATGAATTGGAATAAGGATAAGAGCATAATTCTCACTCAGGCGTGTCTGATAGTATTTGCAATCTGCCTTCTTGCGCTCGACGTCGGTATGTACTGGGTCGCGCGATGGACGGAGGAGACAAGGGCGGTGTATTTCGCGCTTCTTATGATCTCGGGCTACGGGATAAGCGTTTTCGCGTGGATAGTTCTGTGGCGGCTGTGGAGATTTATGTCGAACATCAAGCGCGGCGTGATTTTCACAAAGGAAAACTATATGCACTGCTTTCACATAAGCTGGTGCATGGTCGGTGCGGCGGTTATATGCTTCGTGTGCGGTATTTTCTACTTTCCGTTTCTCATTCTTTTTGCCGCCAGCGGTTTTGTGGCGATAATGATGCGGGTGGTCAAAAACGTATTCCAGCAGGCGGTCGAAATGCGCTCCGAGCTGGATCTGACGATCTGAGGCGGCGCGATGGAAATTGTAGTCAACCTCGACGTTATGATGGCAAAGCGCAAGATCTCGTCCACGGAGCTAAGTGAGCGCATCGGCATAACTCCGGCGAATCTCTCAATTCTCAAGACCGGAAAGGCGAAGGCCATCAGATTTTCAACCTTAATGGCGCTGTGCAGGGAACTTGACTGCCAGCCCGGCGATATACTCGAATACAGGGAGTAATGAATATGGAAGAAATGAAGCTTCCGGAGGGCGAAAACCCCGCCGGTGTGATTACTGCACCCAAATTTACCGCAAAACCGCTTGAAATAATTGCGGCGTGCCTCTCGTACGTTCTCGCATATATATGGATTGAGTTTGCTTTCGGCTGCAATCTTTTTGAAAAAATAGCATTTCCGCTCGGTTTTCTCGTTTGCGTTGAGATTGCAAACTGGGGGAAAAAGCGCAAATGGGAGGACTATATCTGGCTCGCTTGCTTTCTTATGCTTTGGGCGGGGAGCGTTTTTCACAGACATAACGCCTTTGAGGACGAATTTCTGCCGCTCTTTATCTTCCACGGTGAGGCGATATGGTACGCGTTGAGCCGCTCAGAGGCGCTTTTTGAGGGCAAGACCGGGAGACTCCTGCCGGCGGACGCACTTTTCGGCGCGGTGGTCTACCCATTCAAGCATTACTTCCTGCGCATCCGCACGATATGGTACGGGCTTTCAAAGATAGGAAAAGAGAAAAAGGATTGGGAAAAGCTCCTTTGGGTACTTGCGGCGGTCGCGTTCGGCGGCGTGCTGTTCGTCGGAGCCGTCAATATGCTCTCGCTGGCGGACGATGAGTTCGGTAATATCGTCGAGAGCGTTACGCAGTGGTTTTCCTTCGACGTCGACGAGCTGACGGTGTACAGAATATTCTTCAGCATACCATGCGGCGCGTATCTCTTCGGCGTTATGTGCGGTATGGCGAGGGAGAAGCGCGATGAAATCGACCGGAAGCGCAGCGCCCTCGACGGCTTTCTCGCGCGCCTCGGCAAGGTTCCGGCTGCGGCGTGGCTCAGCATTACATTAGCCTTCTGCGCCGTCTACGCGTTTTTCTTCGCGCTCCAGTCAAAATACCTCTTCGGTGCGTTTACGCGCACTCTGCCAGAGGGCTTCATCGTATCCGAATACGCAAGGCAGGGGTTTTTCGAGCTATGCAAGGTGATGGCGATAAACTTCACACTGCTGTGGCTTGTGCTAAGAACCTCGGCTGGAAATGCGAGGAAGAACTTATCTCTGAGAATTGCCTCTATATTGCTTATTGTCGAGAGCATGGCTTTCGCGATTATCGCCGCCTCGAAGCTCTGGCTGTATATCGACTGCTTCGGCTTCACGCCGCTGAGGCTGCAGTCCGCGTGGCTTGTGAGCGTGCTGTTTGCCGGATGTATAGCCGCGTTTGTGAGCGTGATTGCAGACAAGAGAACGACCCGCTGGTGGGCGATATATTCCGCAGTCAGCCTTTGCGCATTAACTTTAATATAGTTTTGAATCGGAGGGGAAAAATCCCTCCGATTCAGACTGTAGACAAAGAAGAACAGCGTTGGATAAAGGTGGCGGGGTTCTGTGAAGGGGCCGGCCAAGAGGCCCCTTCACGTCGCATAATCCGCCCGCAGGCGTCATATTTTGCACTCTGAGAGTGCAAAATATGTTCGATGCGGAGACTTTGTCGACGCATTGAATCGGAGGGGAAAAATCCCTCCGATTTTTCTTGACAATACGTGCCGGAGATGCTAACATGATGATATCAAAAAGATATCAGGAGGTAAAACAAATGACAGAGAAAATCATCTCCGGCAAGAAAAACGGCATGGCTGTTCTTCTTATCACGATCATCGCGCAGCTCGCTTCCGTCGCGCTTATTATCCTCGGCGGAATCAACATCGGTATCGGCGAGGATATGGGAATCCGCTTAAATCTTGTGCTCGGCGTTATACTGCTCATAGTCGGCATCGTCGCCTGCGTCGCGCTCAGCATAGTCTACGGCGGACTCAAGGTCTTAAAGCCGCAGGAGGCGCTTGTGCTGACGCTCTTCGGCAAGTACATCGGCACCCTCAAGGGCGAGGGCTTCTACTTCGTAAACCCGTTCTGCTCCTCCATAAACCCTGCCGCCAAGACTAAGCTCAACCAGTCCGGCGACGTGGACGGCGGCAAGAGCGCGGGCATCGTTCTGAACGCCTCCGGCGCGAACGTCGAGGTGCAGTCTGTCAACAACAAGATATCGCTCAAAATTATGACCCTCAACAATAACCGCCAGAAGATCAACGACTGCCTCGGCAATCCTATCGAGATCGGAATCGCCGTTATGTGGCGCGTTGTCGATACCGCGAAGGCGGTGTTCAACGTCGATAACTACAAGGAATATCTCTCCCTCCAGTGCGACTCCGCGCTCAGAAACATCGTGCGCGTGTATCCCTATGACGTCGCGCCCAACGTCGACACCACCGGCGACGGAATCGCGGACGAGGGCTCGCTCCGCGGCTCGAGCGAGGTAGTAGCACAGCGCATCCGCGACGAGATTCAGGAGAAGGTGAAGGAGGCCGGACTTGAGATAATCGAGGCGCGCATTACATACCTTGCTTACGCGCCTGAGATCGCCTCTGTAATGCTCCAGCGCCAGCAGGCGAGCGCGATAATCGCCGCCCGTCAGATGATAGTCGACGGCGCCGTCGGAATGGTCAAGATGGCGATCGACAAACTCTCCGAGGACGAGATCGTTGCTCTCGACGAGGAGAGAAAGGCTCAGATGGTATCGAATCTTCTCGTTGTACTCTGCGGCAACAAGGACGCTCAGCCGGTAGTCAACTCCGGCAGCATCTATTAAAATGGACAGAGAAGAGGCACTCCGCGAGCGTTTAGAGCGAATAAAGGCGCTCGAGGAGGAGGTTCGCACAAGAGAAAAGGCGCTCAAGGATAAGGAGAGCGCGCGCAAGCAGATAGTCCTGCGGCTATCTCCAGGCCTTTGGGCAGATATAGCGAAGTGGGCGGACGAGGATTTCCGCAGTATCAACGGGCAGATTGAGTATATACTGACAGACGCGGTAAACAGGAGAAAGAGATGAAAAACTTTTCCGTCCGTATCGATGAGGAGCTTCTGAAAAAGCTGCACTACGTCGCGGACAGCGAGGCGAGAAGTGCAAACTGCGAGATAAACCGCCTCATCCGCGAGAGAGTTCGCAATTATGAGAGTAAAAACGGCAGAATCGAGGTAAAATCGAAATGAATATTCCGGTTATCGTAATATATCTTGCTTCGGCGCTCATTATACCTGCGGCGGCGTACTTTATAATGAAGGCGCGCCCGAAACCGTACTTTGTCGGCTGCGGCACGTTCTTCGTCTTCGCCCTCGTTTTAGAGAGCGCGATAAACGCGGCGATGGGTATGCTTTTCCCGAAGGCGCTTGAAAATATATGGTTCTACGCCGTCTACGGCGGTCTTATGGCTGGCGTTTTCGAGGAGGTCGGGCGGTTTATCGCGTTCAGTACGCTTCTTAAAAAAGACCTCGATAATGACAGAACGGCGCTATCATACGGCGCGGGTCACGGCGGCATGGAAGCGTTTATGGTTCTCACAAGCGTTGTGCTGAACATATTTATTGCGTCAACCGTGACGGGCGAGGAGTACAGGGAGGCGATTGATATGTATATGTCGATCGGTTTTTCCGACGCTCTCATTGCGGTAGTCGAGCGGCTGTTTGCGGTCGCGGTCCACATCTCCCTCAGCGTGGTAGTATTCTTCGGTGCGAAGAAGAAAAAGCCCGCTTTCCTTTTCCTCGCCATCGCGCTCCACGCTGTCTTTGACGGTGCGGTAGTTCTGATAAACAATTTCTTCGGCATTATATGGGCTGAAGTCGCTACTGCGATCATGGCGGCTATGCTTGCGTGCTTTTGTTATACATTGTGGAAGGGAGCGCATGAGCGTGCAGATATACGATAAACTGATCGGGAGCGCAAATAAGCTGCTTGAGGAGCGTCCCGAGGCGATGTTTGCCATTGCGCTTATTTCGAAAAACGGTAATCTTTACGCTGAAACGAGGGAAGAGAGCCTTATTTCACGCTGGAGAGCCGACGTTGACCTTGCCGAAAGGCTGACTCAGCGCGGCGACACTGAGGTGACGAAGCTCGCGGTAGTATTCAGAGGCGGCGCGCTTGAAAGCCCCGGCTGGCATCTTTCCGGCATACTTCGCGCAATAGATGAGAAAAACGCGGATACGAAATATATCCTGTGCGGCGCAGATTACGTTGAAAGAACGATATAACAATAGGGCGGCTCATCATCTGAGTCGCCCTTTATACTAATCCCTGATTAAAAGCTTTAACCGAGCGCGCAGAATTTTTTGCGTCATACAAGGCGTCCGGTGCAGATAATACTTTGTGTATTATCAAGCCGGATAACGAAGTATGACGCGAAAAGGGCAAGCGCGAATTGAAGATTTTGATT
>JAFSJE010000061.1 GCA_017439425.1 Oscillospiraceae bacterium | reverse complement strand
TTTACAAAGGAAAACCGCCGATTTTCTCGACGGTTTTCTTTATGGCACGCCCGGCGGGACTCGCGAGCATCCGCTTTGCGGATTAAGGATTTGACCAGTCTGCGGACCGGTCAATGCAATATGCCGCCGGCATATTGCGATTATGAATTCGAGTCCCTTATATAGCAAGGAAAAATAGGAGATACCGTGACGGGTATCTCCTATTCTGGCACGCCCGGCGGGACTCGAACCCGCGGTCTCCGGCGTCGGAGGCCGGCATTTTATCCAACTAAACTACGGACGCATATGAAATCAGCGAAAGATATTATAGCAAAATAATCGTGAAATGTAAAGCGAAGCTTGTAAAAAAATGCCGCTTGTGCTACAATAGCTCCAAATAATACGAAAAAGAAAGGCGATAGTGGGAAATGAGCGAAGAAAAGGGCAATTTCAGAGGCAAAATATTCGGCGGCTTCGACAGGCGCGACGTAATAAGCTACATCGAAACCACCGCGGCTCGTCTCAACTCCACCGAAAAGGCGCGCGACGCCTATGAGGAGGAGGTCGAGGAGCTCAAGGATAAGAATGAGCGCCTTAACGAGCTTATGGCAGAGTACAAGGCGGAGTACGAGGCGGAGATAAAGCGCCTTCAGGACGCCGCTGATGAGGCTGAGAAAAACCACGAAAAGGAGCTCGAGGAGCTCATGGAGAGCCACGACTCCGAGATCAAGCGCCTTGAGGAGCGCCATGATGAGGCGATCCATGCCCTCAGAAAGGAAAACGCCCGACTGCTCGAGGATATCGAGCGCGAAAAACAGCGCACCTTCAACCGCAAGAGCGAGGACATAAAGGCTTCGCAGACGGCAATAGACGCGCTTCTGAGGCGCACCTCCGAGCTGAAGGAGGACCTGAAGCTGAACCTCTCAAATTCCCGCAAGCGCATTGAATCAGACTTCGAGACAGCCACAGAGATCGCCGACGAGCTTGAATCGAGGCTCCAGCGGCTTCGTGAGAGCACCGAAAGGCAGGATTGATGGATTACTCCGAGCTTAAAGAAAAGGCGCCGCTCTTAAAGCCGGGCGACCGCGTTTACTTTACGGGAACGATCTATACCGCGCGCGATCAGGCGCACATTCGGCTTATGAATCTGCTCGAGAGGGGAGAGGCTCTGCCTTTTGCGCTGGAGGGCGCTATAATCTACTACGCCGGGCCGACTCCGGGGCGCGGTGAGCGGCCGACTCTTGCCTGCGGGCCGACTACAAGCTCACGCATGGATGAGTTCTCGCCCGCGCTATATGACCGAGGCGTTTTTGCCACAATAGGCAAGGGACCGAGGTCGGGCGTGGTAAACGAGGCAATCGCCAGAAACGGCGCGCTTTACCTCTGCGCCACCGGCGGTGCGGGAGCGCTTATCGCAAAGTGCATCGAGAAAATGGATGTTATCGCCTTTCCTGAGCTCGGCTGCGAGGCGATAAGGCGCGTTGAAGTGAATAATCTCCCGCTCATTGTCGGCACAGATACAAACGGAAGCACTCTCTTCAAATAAGAGTGCTTCCGTTTATTTTATTCCGTTTTTTCCTCAGCCGGAGCGGGCTCCGGAGAGGGCTCCTCCGGCTCGTCAATGGGATCTTCTGACGGGGTATCCTCTCCGGGCGCCTCCTCGGCGGGAGTCTCTTCAACGGGCGGGGTATCCGGCTCTGACGGCTCCTCGACAGCCGGCGCGGGCGGCTCCGGTATAGGAGCTGGCTCAGGCGCGGGCGGTGCGGGCTGAAGGCTCGGGCCGAGCGACTCGGGATAAGCCGCGGCGTCGTAGCGGTAGCTTGAATCGAGCTCCTTCTCGGTAAAGAATATCACACCATCCGGCAGGGTACTGACATCGACGTGGTACCAGCTGCCGTTAGCGCACTTTACGATATTCCAGGCGTGCGGCGCGCTGTTTCGCATTCCGCGCACTACCATGCACTCGATGCCGAGCTCGTTCATTACCTTTTTCATCGCAAGGGCAAAGCCCTCGCCTACGGCTCGCCTCTGAACGAGGGCGCCGTATGCGGTGTAGACGTTATACCAGCGGGAGTAATCGCCGGTCTCCTCTCGATCTTCCTCATAGCTTATAGAGTCGCGAAGATATCTCGCAGCGGCGGTTATTGCGCTGTTGCCGGTGCTCTCACCGACGGCGGAGACGACCTCGGCAAGCGCAGAGGCTATTTCGCCGTTTCGCTGGACTGTCTCATCTGACGAGTAGGGGTAGTTGAGGCTGAGATCGACTATGCAGCGCGTATTTTCAGCGGGGTAAAAGCTCACCTCCACCTCGGGAATATAAGGCGCGGCGCAGTCTGAATAGTAGCTCTCCTCAATCGCAGACGAAATATCGGCGGCGGTCACGTCACCGTCCGACCAGAAGGCGAAGCCGAGAGAGTGCTGCGCCGTGGCGTCTGCTATCGCACCGCGCAGCTCGTCGCGGCTCTCAAAGCTTTTTACGTTTCTCACGTTTCCGGCTGAGCGCTTGTAGGTTATCGTAACATCCGCCTCGTAGTAGCTTACGATGAGGTTCAGATTGTAAGTTATGAAGTTTACGGTGTACGCCGCCTCGGGCATTTCGCGCGGAATATTGACGCAGACCTCGCTGAGATCGCGGGCAATATCGCCCTCGTAATCGGTAATTCTGAGGCGGAGAATCGACTCGCCGGAGATAATCGCATTTTCAATTGCGGAGCGCATATCCTCCGCGCCTGCGCAGGCAATCACCGCGCGCTCAATTCGATCATCTGAGTCGACTGTCGCGTGCTTTGTGACGGAAACGTATTCACCCTCCAGAATGTCCGAGCAGGAGGAGAGAAGCGCGGCAAGAGAGAGCGCGAGGGCAATAACAGATTTTTTCATAATCATTCAAGCGTCAGCTGTTCGTTGCCGGTGTCATCCTCCTTGAGGAGGGCGCCGGCGGCGGGAACGGTCTTTACTCTGTAACGGCTTACGTTTTTTATGCCGCTCTCTGCGACGTCGCGCACGGAGGTGACGACCCTGTTCTTTTTGAGGCTCATTACCTGCACGCCGAGCGTGTTTTTCGAGGTTTTGGGCATGAGCAGCGCCGTCTGGAAGAGCATACAGCGCCCGTCTGAGGAGTAGAGAGCAAGCTCCTTATCCTCATAGAGCGGCACAATGGCGATAAGCGGCGACTTATCGCAGTAAGCTCCGGTTAGCTTTTTGCGGTTTGTTTTCGTCGCGAAGCCCGACAGCTCAACCTTCGCGCACTTGCCATTTTCATAGACGTAGAGCACGTTGCCGGTGTAATCGCGCGGCTCCATGACGAATATGGCGTTCTCGCCGTCATCCATTTTCAGCACCGTCGGCAGATATTGACCGAGTGCTGAGGCTTTGCCGTCAGGCAGGTCGGAAAGGCGAGTCTTGTAGCACTGAGCCTTGTCGGTAAAGACGAGCAGCTCCGCCGAGTTCTGAGTCTCATAGCTCAGCATGAGGCTGTCGCCCTCTTTGTACTTCTGCTCGCCGCTCATGCGGAGCGACTGCGGCGTGATCTTTTTGAGATAGCCCTCGCGGGAGAAGAATACGGTAACGGGGTAGTCCTCAACGGGCTCGTCCTCAGGCTCGTAATCCGTGTCGTCAGAGTAGACGATATCGGTCTTGCGCGGCTCGCCGTATTTCTTGATGACGTTTTCAAGGTCGGACTTTATGATGCCCTTAATTCTGCGCTTCGAGGCGAGAATATCCTCGAGATCCGCGATCTCTTTCTCGAGCTTTTCGATGTCCTCGAGGCGCTTCAGGATATACTCCTTGTTGATGTTTCTGAGCTTTATCTCAGCGACGAATTCAGCCTGGATTTCGTCAATGCCGAAGCCGATCATAAGATTCGGGATAACCTGGGCGTCCTCCTCGGTCTCACGGATTATCCTGATCGCCTTGTCGATATCGAGAAGAATTTTGCTCAGACCCTTTAACAGGTGCAGTCTGTCCTTTTTCTGACCGAGCTCGCAGAACACTCTTCTGCGGATGCACTCCATTCTCCACGCCGTCCACTCCTCGAGTATCTCACGGATGCCCATAACTCTGGGTGAGCCCGCGATGAGAATATTGAAGTTTGCGGGGTAGGAGTCCATAAGAGTCGTAGATTTGAAGAGCTTCGCCATGAGCTTGTCCGGGTCGACGCCGCGCTTTAAGTCGATGGTGAGCTTAAGACCCGAGAGGTCGGTTTCGTCGCGCATATCGCTTATCTCGCGCGCCTTGCCGGTCTTTACCATGTCGGCTATCTTGTCGATTATGACCTCGGAGGTCGTCGTGTACGGAATCTCGTAGATCTCGATGAGGTTCTCTTCCTTGACATATCGCCACTTCGCGCGCACCTTGATCGATCCGCGCCCGGTCTCATAGACCTCGCGGATCGCGTCGGCGTCGTAGATGACCTCGCCGCCGGTGGAGAAGTCCGGCGCGAGAAGAGTTTCGGCGATGTCGCACTCCGGGTTCTGGAGATAGGCTATTTCGGTGCGGCAGACCTCCTCGAGGTTAAACGAGCAGATGTTCGACGCCATGCCGACGGCGATTCCCGTGTTCGCGGAGACAAGCACGTTTGGAAAGGTGGTCGGAAGGAGAGTCGGCTCCTTCATCGTGGAGTCGTAGTTGTCCACAAAGTCCACGGTGTCGGAGTTTATCTCACGGAAGAGCTCTGAGCAGATGCCGCTGAGCTTCGCCTCTGTGTAACGCGAGGCGGCGTAGCTCATGTCGCGCGAGTAGACCTTGCCGAAGTTGCCCTTTGAGTCGACAAAGGGGGTGAGGAGCGCGGCGTAGCCCTTAGAGAGGCGCACCATCGTTTCGTAGATCGCGGCGTCGCCGTGGGGGTTGAGGCGCATCGTCTGACCGACGATGTTCGCGCTCTTCGTTCTGCCGCCGGTGAGAAGCCCCATCTTGTACATAGTGTACAGAAGCTTTCTGTGCGCGGGCTTGAAGCCGTCTATCTCCGGAATCGCGCGGGAGACGATAACGCTCATAGCGTAGGGCATATAGTTGACTTCGAGCGTTTCGGTGATCGGCTGATCGACCACCGCCGCCTGGAGACCCATTACATTGGGATTATCCTTGTGATTGACGGGCTTTTCTTCGTTCTGTTTTTTCCTTGCCATATTGTTCTCCTCAGCTGAGATCGGTCATATCAATGTACTTGTAGCCGTCCTCTGCGATGTGATCCTTTCTGCCCTGGAGATTATCGCCAAGAAGCAGGTCAAAGACCTGCGCCGTGTACTCCGCGTCGGTGGGCAGTACCTTTATGAGCCTGCGCGTCTCCGGATTCATCGTGGTCATCCACATCATCTCGGGGTCGTTCTCACCGAGTCCCTTCGAGCGCTGAACGGTGTACTTTTTGCTCCCGAGCTCATCGCAGATATCGCTTTTTTCCTTGTCGGTGTATGCAAACCACGTCTTTTCGCCGCAGTTTATCTCATAGAGCGGGGTTTCTGCAATGAAGACCCTGCCCTCATCGATGAGCTTCGGCGTGAGGCGGTAGATCATCGTCAGAATGAGAGTGCGGATCTGATAGCCGTCGTAGTCGGCATCGGTGCAGATCACTACCTTTGACCAGCGCAGATTGTCGATGTCAAAGGCGTTGAGATCGGTTTTCTTTATCTGCTTGACGTCCACGCCGCAGCCGAGTACCTTTATGAGGTCGGTTATAATTTCGCTCTTGAATATGCGCGCGTAGTCCGCCTTGAGGCAGTTGAGTATCTTGCCGCGCACGGGCATGATGCCCTGATACTCCGCGTCGCGGCTGAGCTTGACGGCTCCGAGAGCTGAATCGCCCTCGACTATGTAGAGCTCGCGGCGGGAAACGTCCTTCGTGCGGCAGTCGACGAACTTCTGCACGCGGTTGGCGATGTCAATGCTGCCGGAGAGCTTCTTTTTGATGTTGAGCCTCGCCTTTTCAGCCTGCTCGCGGCTGCGCTTGTTGACGAGCACCTGCTCAGCAACTCTGTCCGCCTCCGCCTTGTTCTCAATAAAGTAGACCTCGAGCTTCGAGCGGAAGAACTCGGTCATCGCGTCCTGAATGAACTTGTTGGTGATAGCCTTCTTCGTCTGATTTTCATAGCTTGTCTGCGTTGAGAAGCAGTTCGTGACGAGGATAAGGCAGTCCTGAATGTCCTGAAAGCCGATTTTGGATTCATTTTTCTGATATTTGTTCTGGCTCTTGATATAAGCGTCAAAGGCGCTGACGAAGGCGCTGCGCGCCGCCTTTTCGGGTGAGCCGCCGTGCTCAAGCCATGAGGAGTTGTGGTAATACTCGATTCGGTTTACCTTGTTTGAGAAGCAGAAGGCAGCGGAGAGCTTTACCTTGTATTCAGGCTTGTCCTCGCGGTCGCGGCCCTTGCGCTCGGCCTCAATGAAATAGGGCTGCGTCAGACCGCCCTCGCCCTCGATTTCGGCTACATAATCGGTTATGCCGTTCTCGTAGATATACTCGGTGGTCTCAAATTTACCGCCGACCTGATTGCGGAAAACGAAGCGGATTCCGGCGTTCACGACAGCCTGCTTTTTAAGAATGTCCGCGAAGTAATCCGCCGGAATGTCGGTGTCGGTAAAGACCTCCTTATCGGGCTTCCAGCGGGTGAGAGTGCCGGTACGGCGGCCGGAGAACGGCTCCTCGCTGAGTCCGCCGATATTTTTGCCCTTTTTGAAGTGGAGAGAGTATTTCTTGCCGTCGCGCCAGATGGTCACGTCCATATATTCCGAGGAGTACTGCGTCGCGCAGGCGCCGAGACCGTTCAGACCGAGGGAGTATTCATAGTCTCCGCCCTCTGCGTTGTTGTACTTGCCTCCGGCGTAGAGCTCGCAGAAAACGAGCTCCCAGTTGTAGCGCTTTTCCTTCGGGTTCCACGCAACCGGACAGCCTCGGCCCTGGTCCTCGACCTCGATGGAGCCGTCGGAGTATTTCGTCAGCGTAATAACAGAGCCGTGACCCTCGCGCGCCTCGTCTATGGAGTTTGAGAGTATCTCAAAGGCGGAGTGCTCGCAGCCCTCAAGGCCGTCCGAGCCGAAGATCACGCCCGGGCGCTTGCGAACGCGGTCTGCGCCCTTTAAGCTCGTTATCGAATCGTTGCCGTAGTCGTTCTTTGCCATAAAAATCACCATTTCACAATATATAGGGAGATTAACAACCTATTTTACCATATTTATTGTTATTATTCAAGCAAAAACCGCATATTTTCTAATATGAAAAGGTTTATTAATATCTGCACCTCGATAGCCGGCTCAGTCGGCACGGGAAATATATTCGGCGTGGCGATCTGCATCGCGTCAGGCGGCCCGGGCGCTGTGCTGTGGCTGTGGGTGAGCGCCATAATCGGCATGGCGGTAAAAGGCACGGAGGTGAGCCTCGGCGTTCGGTACGGCGGCGCGATGGGTTATATGGACGAGCGTGCGGCAAGGGTATTTGCGGCGCTCATTTTGTTCTCGTCGATGACAGTCGGCGGTGCGGTGCAGGTCGGGGCAATGACCGAGGCACTGCGGCCGATGGGCGCGGGCTTTCTCGTTCCGCTTACTGTGCCGTTTCTCGCGCTCGTTATGAGCAGACGGCGCGGCAGGGCTCTCGCACTTTTAACTCCGGTGATGGCGATTATATACCTTGCCGCGGCGTGGTATGTTATATTCGTTCACAGAGAAAACATCCTTCCTGCGCTTGCGGAAATCTTCCGATCGGCGCTGACGCCGCGCGCCGCGATAGCCGGACTGACGAAGGGAATGATGAGCCACGAAGCAGGGCTCGGCACCGCCGCACTCGCGCACTCTGACGGAGAGGGAAAGCCGATAGACGGCACGATCGAGGTCGCGGCGGATACGCTCGTAGTCAGCACTGCGACGGCGCTCATGCTGCTCACAACCGGCGAGAGCACGCCTCTCGCGGCGCTCGCTGCGGCGATACCGATGGCGCGCGAGGTGCTTGCTGCATCGATTTTGCTCTTTGCGTTCTCCTCGGTGCTGAGCTGGCAAAGCTACGGCGAAAAGTGCGCGGATTATCTGAAAATAGACAGTAAAGCCTATATATTAGCCTTTTCGGTTCTCCTTGCTCCGCTCTCGCTTCTGCCGGTAGACCTTGCGGCTGCATTGAGCGACCCCGTAAATATCGCGCTCGCTTCGGTCAATATCCTTGCGATGATAAAAAAATGCCGGTCAAAATGACCGGCAATAATATTATTTAACTATATCCTCACCGACGGTGTAGATATTACCCGCGCCGACGGTGAGAATCATATCTCCGGGACGGGCGTCGCGCTTCAGCGCCTCCTTGAGGGAGTCGAAGGAAGCGTAATACTCCGCGTTCGGAAGCCTGTCTGCTATGTCCTTCGAGCTTATGCCGATGGTGTTAGTCTCGCGCGCGGCATAGATCTCGGCAAGATAGACCTTGTCGGGGCGGCTGAGCTCCGCAACAAAATCGTCAAAAAGCGCCTTCGTGCGCGAATAGGTGTGCGGCTGGAAAGCAACGAGCACGCGGTTCTCCTTGAGGGGGAGAACGGCGTCAAGCAGGGCTTTAAGCTCCTGCGGGTGGTGCGCGTAATCGTCGTAGACTGAGGCGCCGTTATACGAGCCCTTGTACTGAAAGCGCCTCTCAGCGCCGCCGAAATCGCTGAGGCCCGCGCTGACCGCCTCACCGGGAACTCCGAGCACCCAGGCACTCGCCGCGGCGGCAAGAGCGTTCTTTACGTTGTGAATACCCGGAACGCGGACAGTCACGCGGCAGTATTTTTCACTGCCCACATAAACGTCAAACTCGCTCGCAACGCCCTTTGTGACAATATTTTCGGCGCGAACGAACGCTTTTTCACCGAGACCGAACCATATTACGCGGCGGTCTATGCCCTTGAGCGCGTCGACGGTGTTCTCGTCGTCAATATTGGCAACTACAACGCCATCCTTCTCCGGAACAAGCTCGGCAAAGCGGCGGAAGGACTTTTTGATGGCTTCAAGCCCGCTGAAATAGTCGAGGTGATCTTCATCGACGTCAAGAATGACGGCGACGGTGGGGAAGAACGAGAGGAAGGAATCGTAATACTCACAGCTCTCCAGAACGATCGTACTGCCCTCGCCGACGCGGTAGCCGGCATGGAGCAGAGGGAGCGTTCCGCCGATCATTACGGTCGGGTCAGCGCCAGCCGCCATCATGATATGAGTCGCCATCGAGGTCGTTGTGGTCTTGCCGTGGGTGCCTGCGATGCAGAGAGCGTTTTTGTAGCGCTTCATGATAACGCCCCACGCCTCGGCACGCTCGAAAACGGGAATGCCAAGCTCGTGCGCGCGGACGATCTCGGGGTTATCGTCCCTCGCGGCGGCGGTACGGATGATGAAGTCCGCGCCCTCGACGTTTTCGGCTCTGTGGCCGATGCAAACTGTAACTCCGCTATTTCGCAGGTCGTCAATGACCGCGCTCTCGCGAATATCGCTTCCGGTGAGCGGGCAAACCCCGACGAGCACCTTCGCAAGCGGCGACATACTTACCCCGCCTATGCCGATGAGGTGCGCTCTCTTCCCGGAGAGAATCAAATTTTGAAGCTCGGTAAATCTATCCATAATCAGAACCTTATTTCTTGAAATCAAACACGCAATAGATTATAATACCGATTAAGGAAGATTACAACCAGAAATTTTCAGTTTTTTAGGGTAATTATGATGAAAAAACCGCCTGAATACGCTCTTAATATACTCCGCCGGCTCGAAAATGCAGGGTACGGCGCTTATCTCGTCGGCGGCGGCGTCCGCGATATGCTCCTCGGCCGCAGACCGAAGGACTGGGATGTTACGACCGCTGCGCTCCCGGAGGAGACCGCGAGCGTCTTCCGCAGCCATAAAATGACCGGCGCGGAGTTCGGCACCGTCACTGTAAAAAGCGGCCGCCGCTGGTGCGAGGTGACGACTCACCGCGTGGACGGGGAGTATCTCGACAGCCGCAAGCCCTCGAACGTAAAATTTGTCAAAAGCGTGGAGACCGACCTTGCGCGCCGTGACTTTACAGTTAACGCTATCGCCTATGGGCTCAGAGGTGAATTTGTCGACCCATATGGCGGAAGGAATGACCTTGATGCCCATATTCTTCGCACAGTCCGCAACCCGGACGTGCGCTTTCAAGAGGACGCTCTGCGTATGCTCCGTGCCCTGCGCTTTTCAGCGGAGCTGGGCTTTGAGATCGAGGAGAACACCCGCGCCGCCATCGCGCGAAACGCACGGCTAGTCGGAAATATCTCGAACGAGCGCGTAGCTGTCGAGCTTCGGAAGATCCTGATGAGCAGCCGCCCGGAGATAATTTCTGATTGCATAGAGCTTGGCGTTCTCAGCCGGTATGATATTCAGAACGGCGATTTCCGATATATAAAAAGGCTTCCTAAGGAAGAAACTGTCCGCTGGGCAGCCTTTGCAGAGACTTCCGGCGGCGGCAGGGAGGTGCTGAAGGCCCTGCATTTGCCAAAGAGGATTTTTAACAGCGTTGAATAAAAAATCCCTCACCGAAAAGGTGAGGGATAAATAATACTCATTAGAGAGCGGCCTTTGCGACCTTGACGAGCTCTGCAAATGCCTCGGGCTCGTGGATAGCCATCTCGGAGAGCATCTTGCGGTTCATGTCGATGCCGGCGAGCTTGAGACCGTGCATAAAGGTGGAGTAGTTCATGCCGTTAGCCTTGACGCCTGCGGAAATGCGGGTGATCCAAAGCTTGCGGAAGTCGCGTTTCTTCTGCTTGCGTCCGATGTAAGCATAGGTGAGGGACTTCATAACGGCCTGATTAGCCATCTTGAAGTGCTTGGACTTGGCTCCCCAGTAACCCTTTGCGAGTCTAAGGGTCTTGTTTCTTCTTTTGCGCGTCATCATCGCGCCCTTGATTCTTGCCATTTTTCGTTCCCTCCCTTATTTGTACAGGATCATGCGCTTGATAGCGGCCTCGTTGGTGACGTCAGCGTATGCGCCCTTGCGAAGTCCTCTTTTGCGCTTAGTGGTCTTTTTGTTGAGAATGTGGCTCTTGAAAGCGTGAGCTCTCTTTACCTTGCCGTTTTTGGTGAGATTGAATCTCTTCTTTGCCCCGGAGTGGGTCTTGATCTTAGGCATAATTATTGCTCCTTCCAATAAATATTTTACTTTGTGGGTTTAGGGGAGAGGAATATCGACATATTCCTGCCCTCAAGCTTCGGCGCCTTATCGAGCACCGCGACTTCCTTGAGGGAGTCAGCGAAGCGGTTAAGAAGCTCCTCGCCGATGGCGGTGTGCGCCATTTCGCGGCCGCGGAAGCGGATGGTGACCTTCAGGCGGTCTCCGTCCTGCAAAAACTTTGAACCGTTGCGAAGCTTCGTGTTGAAGTCGTTATCACCGATACCGGGACTCATTCTGATCTCCTTGACCTCGATAACGTGCTGATTCTTTCTTGCCTCGCGCTCGCGCTTGGCCTGCTCGAAGCGGAACTTTCCGTAGTCCATAAGGCGGCATACGGGAGGAACTGCCTGCGGGGAAATCTTGACGAGATCGAGCTCATGCTCTATGGCGACCTTCAGCGCCTCCGCACCGGACATAATGCCGAGCTGCGCGCCGTCCTCACCGATGAGCCGCACTTCCTTATCGGTTATCTCTTCGTTCAGTTCATGTTCTACAGTAGCGATTTTCATACACCTCCGTGAAAATATAACAAAAAATGGACGCCGGAAAACGGCATCCACACGCACTGAGAGCGCACTCTCAAAAGTGTTGACCCGGCGCGATCACAGTCGGCACAGGTGAGGAAAACCGCTTCCTTCTTCTTTTTGCTCAGTGATTATAACGCGGAAAGGGCGGATTGTCAAGCACTTTTTCTGATTTTTCCTTGCTTTCGGGACGCCTTTGTGCTACTATTGAGCCATAGATATAATGAGGAGGGGTAACTGTGAATAAAATGCCTCACGGTCAGTACTATCAAAACAGATACAATAACGATACCATGTATTCTCAGCAGTACGGAAACTCTCAGCAGTACTCACAGCAAGTCGGCAATCCTCAGCAGTATTCTCAGCAGTACGGCGCTCAGCCGCAGTACACGCAGAACTATTATCAGCCGCCGATAACGGCGGAGTCTCTTCCCGAAAACCTCAGACCGCTCTCTCCCTGGGCGTACATAGGTTACGGTATTCTGATGGGCATTCCGCTCGTCGGCTTTATCTGCATGC
Source organism: Oscillospiraceae bacterium (assembly GCA_017439425.1). Taxonomy (GTDB): domain Bacteria; phylum Bacillota; class Clostridia; order Oscillospirales; family Oscillospiraceae; genus RUG626. Next base: position 7,585 of record JAFSJE010000061.1, on the reverse strand, counting down.
TCGTGTTCTCATTTTCGTCCTCCGGCAATATAAATCGCCGCAACTACGCGAGAAGCCTTCTGTACCTTATGATCATCGGCGTCGTGCTGACGATAGCCGCCGCGGTAATCATGACAGCGCTCGGCGTCGACATCAGCAATATACGGTATTATTGATTAACCTCTCCCGCCGCCGTGCGGGAGATTTTTTCAGAAGGTGATATTATGAAAAGGACGGCTGTTATTTTCATACTCATCTGCGCGCTCCTGAACTCCTGCACCGCACCTGCGCCCGCGCCGAAAACAGAAGAGCCGGACGCTCCTGCTATAGAAGCGCCCGCCAAAGAGCCAATAGCCGAACCCGCGCTCGAGCCTGCTCCGGCGCCGGAAACGCACGAAACGGAGACGATCATACCCGAGGTGCGCTCAAACGGCGGATACTTTGTCGGAGTCGGCGATAAGATATGGTTCCGCCATTATCTCGATGAGAGCTATGACAGCACTGTTCTCTTTGCCGGCTTCACAGATACCGAGAGCGCGGGCGAGAGCGACCTGTGGTACTACGATACAAAGGGCGACGCTCTTGTGGACGCACTGCCGGATTACGGCGGGATCGGCGGACTCTGGTACTCCGGCGATGGCTTTTTCATCCGGCGGCACAATTCAGAGGGAACGGGACTGTATCACCTCGACCTTGACGGCAAGATCAAGTACTGGGGCGAATACGACGTCTGCGGCGCGTCGGACGATACGCGCTGTGTTGCGGTCAAGGGCTGGACAGACAATACCTGCAAATGCGCGATCATAAAGGACGCGAAAGAGGAGATACCGCTCGCGATCGACAGCAACCGCGTGAACTTTGCCGGATTTGCAGGAGCTCATAGCCTCTGGCACGTTGACGGGAGCATCTTCAGCGCGGATAATGACACCGGCGAGCTTATAAAGATCGGCGATCTGCCGGCGCCGGAGTACGATATCTATTCCGCTGAGCTCGGAGAGCCGGTCGTCGACGGCGACACGTTCTACGTTCTTCTCGGCTGGTACGCCGGAACGGGGCATTTCCTGCAGGACTGCGCGCTCCTCACGGGAAACGCCGCAGAGGAGGGGTCGCTTCACGAGATCGAACTCAGTGAGGGAAGCTACTATGAGCGCCCGTATCTTGACTATAACGCCGCGACAAAAACGCTCAGCATTGTCGAGAAGTACGATGGGCTCGTTGAGCTTTCGGAGGTGATGGACGGCGACCTCATTCTCTGGACTGATTCTGAAAACAGCATGACCCTCATCGAGAACTTCATCCCCGAAACGCCGTATGAGGAGGGCGGATATTTCATCCAGTGCGCGGAGAGAATAGGCGACGCGGTGTATATGACCGTCGCGGGCGCTGTACGCGAGCCGGAGGAGGACATAGGCTGGCGCACGGCGTACAGTCTTACGCACATGACGTATCTGCGCGTTCCGGTACGCGATGGCGCGGAGCCGGAGTATTTCTTTGAGAACGGCTATATCGTGAGCGATATGGACGATGTTCTCTACGCCTTTACCGGCGCGTGGGTGCCGGTGGTATCAGAGACAGAGGGCGACAGAAGCCCGGTAAACGCATCGCCGGAGGATGGAATATTCATCCTCGATAACGGCACTATAACAGTCAGGCTCGGCGAGTATGAGAATGTTTTTAAGTTTACTGAACCGATGTGGCTCGGAACTTACACCCTCATAGGAAAAAGCGATAACGGCGAAACCTGCTGCTGCTTTTTCAAGGACGATTATATGTGGTGTACAGTGCGCGAGTTCTACGGCGATGAATCGTCAAGCTGGTCTGTCGGCTGCAAATAAAAACGAGGGAACCCCAACCAGGTTCCCTCGAATTTTTTACTCCTCGACCGGGCTGAAATCATCCTTGCCGACTCCGCAGAGCTCGCAGGCGAAATCATCGGGAAGATCCTCCCACTTAACGCCGGTCTCCTCCTCGTCATAGATCCAGCCGCAGACGTTGCATACGTATTTCATAGTAAAGCCCTCCTTATTTATATTGGGTAGCATCAGTATAATTGAAAACCGCGGGTAATGCAAGATTTATTTTCTGATTTCAAAAAGAGCGGATGGGCTGACGCTCAGCTTATCTGAAATTACAAATACAATATCAAGCGAAACGGCTAAGCAATCATCCCCGCCGCAATGTTTATTTGCACTCCTCGATAAGTTTTTCGTTGAGGTCGCGGAGAGCTTCCGGCGGAATCTTCAGAACGGCGCGGTCGAAGGTGAAAAAGCCGTTAGTCTCGTCCTCAACATCAGAGACCTGCGTGTATACAGCAGCGCAGAGGCCTTGCGGTACGAGCGGGAGAAGCTCCTTTTCGTAGACGCTTCTGAGTGCCGCCGCGAGAGCCTCGGGCGAGGCGTAATCGCGGTAGGAATAGGTCTTTTGCAGGTTTGCACTGTGCTCTGCGACCTTGTAGCTGTAACCGCCGAACTCGGAGATAAACTGCGCTCTGTCGCGGAATGTGCCGAGGTGCTGAGTGTCGAAATAGGTGTGTATGGAATCGACGTCGCTCTTCTCCATCTGAAACCAGCCGGATGCGGAGTCGACAAAGCGCGTGGAGTCAAGCTTCTTGAGCGCGGTATAGCACGCGTCGGGCTCAAATTCGCCCCAGCCCTCGTTGAAAATCGTCCAGAGGCAGATAGACGGGTGATTCGTCAGCGCGCGCACTGTCGCGCCCATATCGCGCATAAAAACGGCTCTCTGCGTTCTGTCGGTGTTGCGGCCCGCCATCAGAGCGGGATTTTTTATGCCAACTGTCGGCATAGCGGTGTCGAGCGCGTAGTTGTACTTGCCGGAGCTGACCATGTCCTGAAATACCGCCATGCCCAGCTTGTCGCAGAGGAAATAGAACCACTCCGGCTCAATTTTGATGTGCTTGCGAAGCATATTGAAGCCGAAGGCGCGCATAGTGGAGATGTCCTTCTCAAAGAGCGCCGGGGAGGCGGGGGTATAGAGCCCGTCCGACCAGTACCCCTGGTCGAGAACTCCGGAGAAGAAGTACGGCTTGCCGTTCAGACACAGCCGCTTTTCCCTGATCTCCAGTGTGCGCAGACCGAAGTAGCTTTTTACCTCGTCCTCGCCGCTTTTTATCGTGAAATCGTAAAGCCTCGGATTCTCCGGAGACCACAATTCCGGCTCCTCCGGCTCAATGCGGCACCTGCCGCCCTCAATGGGGTACTCGGCTCCCTCGCAGATCGCAACGCCGCTCTCGATTCCTATGCACTCTATGTCAACGCCCTTTTCATCGGGAGTCATCACAAGGCGGCGGAGGTAAGTCTCCGGCACCGGCTCGAGCCACACCGTCTGCCATATTCCGCTGCACGGCGTGTACCACATTCCTCCGCGCTTAACTCTCTGCTTGCCCCAGGCGTGGCGGTAGTCGAGGTCGTTTATTACGCGCACCTCGAGCGTGTTCCCACCATTTTTAATGAGGCGCGTTATGTCGCAGGCAAAGGGCAGATAGCCGTTGTCGTGATGCCCCGCCTTGAGGCCGTTCACAAAGACGTCGCAGAGGCGCATAACGGCGCCAAAGCGCAGTATAACGCGACCCGACCAGTCCCCGGGTACCTCAAAGGTGCGGGTATAGGTGATCTTCTCACCGATTTTCGGCGCGCCGTGAACTCCTGAGAGCGCCGACTCGAGCGGGAACGGCACTCTCGCCCTGTCGCGGTAGACTCCCCACGAAATATCCCACACTCCGTTCAGACAGAGCCATTTATCCCTGCGCATCTGCGGGCGCGGATAGAGCTCCCACGGCACGTCCGGCAGATTTTTTCCCTCTTCGGTAAACAGCGTTTTAAGCATAGTAAGCAGCGTCCTCTATCATAGATATATATTTCTCGCGGGTGAGTATGTATTCCCTTGTCGGCGCGGGGGCTCCGGACACGGTTTTGAACTCGGCGCTCTTCGCAAATTCAAAGCCGCACTTCTCGATAACGCGCTTTGAGCGAGTATTGAACTCATAGTGACCGCAGTTCAGAAAATACAGCTCCTCCATCTCGAAGAGGTACTGTATAACGGCGGCGACAGCCTCGGGCATCAGCCCCTGACCCCAGTGCTCCTTGCTGAGAACGTATCCGATTTTGCGGCCGGACTTTTCTGCAAACTCGGGAAACAGCGCCTCGTCGTACTCCTCGACGCCGACAGAGCCGACAGCCTTGCCGTCGAGGTCGACGCAGAACGTCCTTTTGCCTGAAATGAATTTATCCAAAATCTCTTTTGACTCCTCAATGCTCCCGTGATGCCTCCAGCCCGCCATCTCGCCCACGCCCTCGACCGAGGCGTACTCGTAAAAATCTTTGAGGTCGCTCTCGCGCCACTCACGGAGATAAAGCCGCGCGGTGAAAAGCTCGACGCCGGTGATATCTATCGGTTTGTTCACTCAGACCACTCCTTTTAATGTGATTATACATTAATTTTGCGCTTTTTCAAGTGGACAAACGGGGAAGAAGGGAGTAAAATGGGCGTATTCCGAAGGAGATGACTTTTTTGTTCAACAAGCACGACATAACGAGAAACGAATTTATGCTCACAGGCCCCCTCGCGCACCACGGCTACGACTGGTGGTGGCACTCCTTTACGGGTGTTGACGCCGAGACCGGCGAGGAGAAGCCGTTTTTCATTGAGTTTTTCACGATAAACCCCGCGCTCGGCGGCGCAAAGCCCGTGTTCGGGCAGACGGACGCGCACGAAAAGCCCTCGTATCTGATGGTAAAGTGCGGCGCGTGGGGCGAGGGGAAGTGCCAGCTTCACCGCTTTTTCGCGTGGAACGACGTAACGCTCACCAAGGGCGCGCCCTACCGCATTGAGGCGGGCGACTGCGTTGCCGCGGAGGATATGCTCATAGGCTCGGTCGATATTACGCCGGAGGCGGCGCGCTCTCACCCGGAGTGGATGTGCGATGCGGGCAGTATGCGATGGGAGCTGAGAGTGGAGAAGGACATTGCCTTCAACGTCGGCTACGGCGCCTCGAAGCCCATGCGAGACGCCGAGGCGTTTCAGATGTACTGGCACGCGGAGGGGATGAAGACCCGCTACTCCGGCACCGTTATTCTTAACGGCAGGCAGTACATAGTCACGCCGGAGCGCAGCTTCGGCTACGCCGACAAGAACTGGGGGCGCGACTTTACAAGCCCGTGGGTGTGGCTAAGTTCGTGCTCGCTCAGAAGCAAAAAGACCGGCGAGGAGCTTCAAAACAGCGTTTTCGACATCGGCGGCGGCAGACCGAAGATTTACTTTGTTCCGCTCGACAGAAGGCTCCTCGGCGTTATGTACTACGAGGGCAGGGAGTACGATTTCAACTTCTCAAAGCTGCACCTTATGGTAAAGACCGATTTCTCGTTCGAGGAAACGGACGGCGAGGTTATATGGCACGTCCGGCAGGAGAATATCCACGCCGTTATGGAAACGGAGATACGCTGTCTGAAGCGCGATATGCTCCTTGTGAACTATGAGGCGCCGGACGGCACAAAGCGCCATAACCGCCTCTGGAACGGCGGAAACGGTCGCGGAACGGTGAAGCTCTGGGATAAAACGCCGGGCGGACTGAGCCTCGTCGACGAGATAGAATGCACCCGCGTGGGCTGTGAATACGGAGAATACGGGGAGTGAGAAAATGAAAAGAGAGCTTTTTGTGAAGATAGTCGCCTGCGTTCTCGCGGCGCTTATGGTGCTCAGCGTAGTTCCGATGCTGTTTATAAGATAACAATAGCTCCGTGCAGATAAATGCACGGAGCTGTTTTTTAATTGCGTATAAAGGAATTACGTATTATGCCTTGAGAAGAAAAGGCGCGGTTTGCACACACCGCTTTAACAGACTATAAAAACTATAAAAATAATATAATATATATAGTTTTTTTTATTATTATACTTATTTTTTACTTTTCACTTGTAGGGGCGGGTCTCTGCGCCCGCCCGAGGGTTCTTATGCCCTTTTCCGGTACGTTGCCTCAAGCAACGCCGTCATCAGCGCGATGAGAACGATCAGAAATGCCGGCATTACCCAAAGCCCGAAAAACGAAGAGACGAGCCCGAGAAGCGGCGGCATAAAGGTAGAGCCGAGATAGGCCGAAGCCATCTGAACTCCGATTATCGCCTGCGAGTTCTCAGCGCCGAAATTTGCGGGCGTGGAGTGGATTATGCTCGGATAAACCGGCGCGCAGCCGAGCCCGATGACGACAAGTCCGGCGAGTGTAAATATCTCCGGCAGATTATTTATTGAGATGAGCGCAGCGCCGACGGCGATTATGCCCGTTCCGAGGCGGATCATATTCCGGTCTCCGACTGAGTCCGAAATAAACCCTGCGAAAAAGCGGCCGACAGTCATGCCGATGAAAAAGAGCGAGGCAAATGCGGCGGCGCGCGATGGCTCCATCCCGGTCTTCTCTATGAGATAGGAGGCGCTCCAGAGCATACAGATGCTCTCAGCGCCGCAGTAGCACAGAAAGCCCGCGAGCAGAGTCGGCACGCCGCGAATTCTCAGCGCACCGGAGACTCCGACCGTCCGCGCGTCCTTTTCGGCGCACTTCGGGTCTGCGTTTACCTTCCACAGCGGCAGCGAGAGCGCAACAACGGCGGCAATCACGAGTTGAACAGCGCCTACGGTGCGGTAGCCCGTCTGCCATACTGAAACGCTGAGCGCGAGGCTCATAACGCAGGGGCTGACGATTGTGCCGACGCCCCAGAAGCAGTGCAGCCAGCTCATGTGCTTTGATGAGTAGTGCAGCGCGACATAATTATTCAGCGCGGCGTCGATGGAGCCGGCGCCGAGACCATAGGGAATTGCGAACGCGATGAGCATCGGAAAGCTCGTTGATATCGAAAAGCCCAACATCGCAAGGGCGGTGATGATAATGCTGAAAAGCGTGACGTACTTCACGCCGAAGCGCTTTGTGAGCCTCTCGGAGAGCAGGCTCGAGATGACCGTTCCCACGGAGATGACCATCGTGACTACGCCTGCCCAGGCGAGCGGAACGCCGAAGAATTCGTGCATGACCGGCCAGCCCGCGCCGAGCAGAGAATCGGGCAGTCCCAGAGATATGAATGCGAGGTAGATAACTGCGAGGAGCAAAAGGTACATTATTTCTGCTACTCAAAATATGGACAAACATACCCATATTCGAGAAAGTTCCTGCTTCATCCTGTGTGCTTTGGCGCTGACAGGTCAGACGCTACTCACAAGTTCTTGCACAGTCCACAGGCGTAAGTTCCCGACTTAGCCATCGGTACATAGAAAGTATTTTACGCTACCGTGTAACAATCCGTATCTCTCAAAATGAGCGCCGCGTTGAAGTCTCTATCCGCTACATAACCGCACTCGCACTTGAATACGCGGTCTTTGAGGGTTAAATCCTTCTTGATAGTTCCACAAGCGTGACAGATCTTAGAGGATGGATACCACCTATCTACAATACGAAGCTCTGTTCCGTTTTCGTGGCATTTCATTGCCAGTTTTGTGTGGAACTCGTAAAACTTCTGGTTCGCCACTGCTTTTGAAAGATGCCGGTTCTTCATCATGCCGCTTACGTTCAAATCCTCGATAGCTATGTACTCCGGCTTGGTTTTCACC
>JAFSJE010000060.1 GCA_017439425.1 Oscillospiraceae bacterium | reverse complement strand
CCAACTGCGAGAAGATGAGTTGGCAGATCAAATAGGGCTGAAGGAGTTCGTAGACCCGTTTACGGGTCGCGAGAACGAGAGGGCATAAATAAAGCCCCTTCAGGGGCAGCCTGAAAAAAGAATGCGGTCGGCAAACTTTTCGGTGCCCCTTTAGGGGTATTGTCCGCAAAATGCCCTTCTAGGGCTTAATCAAGCCGCCGGCTTAGCCGGCGGTTAGTGACTATTTACATCTCAAAGTACTCGTCGCGGTTTGCGCCGACGGAGACGTATTTGATGTGACAGCCGACGGCGTCAGCGATGTACTTTATATAGTCCTGCGCAGCCTTGGGAAGCTCCTCGAAGCTTCTCGCCCCGGAGATATCGCACTTCCAGCCGGGCAGATACTCGTAGACGGGCTTTGCGCGCATAAGGCGACCTCCCATCGGGAACTTGTCGGTAATTTCGCCGTCGACCTCATAATGAGTGCAGACGGGAACACTGTCGAGATAGCTCAGAACGTCGAGCTTTGTGAGTGCTATCTCGGTTGCACCCTGAACGAGGCAGCCATAGCGCGATGCCACAACGTCGAAGCCGCCGACTCTGCGGGGTCTGCCTGTTGCGGCGCCGTACTCGCCGCCGGCCTCACGGAGCTCATCCCCCTCCTTGCCAAAGAGCTCGCAGGTGAACGGGCCCTCGCCGACGCAGCTTGAATAAGCCTTCATTATTCCGACGACGTTTGTAAGACGCTCAGCCGGAATTCCGGCGCCGATGGGCGCGTATGCGGCGATGGTAGACGAGGAAGAGGTATAGGGATAGATACCGAAGTCGATATCGCGGAGAGCGCCGAGCTGAGCCTCGAACATTATGCTCTTTCCGGCGTTTACGGCGTCGGTAAGGTACTCGGTCGTGTTCTTGACATAGGGTACAAAAGGCATGGCGTACTTTATAAGCCAATCGTACATCTCATCTGCGGAGACCGGCTCGTGCTTATAGCCGCCGGCAACGGTGAGGTTTTTCCACTCGACAAGGTCAGCTACCTTTTCTCTGAGGGTTTCCGGCTCAAGAAGATCGCCGAATCGGACTGTCTTTTTCATATACTTATCGGCATACACCGGCGCGATGCCGCGGCGGGTAGAGCCGAACTTTTTGTCGGCAAGGCGCTCTTCCTCGAGGATATCCATCATCTTGTGATAAGGCATACAAATGGTGGCTCTGTCGGAGATAACAAGATGCTTCGGGCTGATATCGATTCCCTTCTCGCGGATCGCGGCAATCTCTTTTGTAAGGTGCTCGACGTCCACTACCATTCCGGGACCCATAACGTTAACGGTCTCGTCGCGGAGTATTCCGCTCGGCAGAAGGTTCAGAATAAACTTGCCTCGCTCGTTGATTACGGTGTGACCTGCGTTGTTGCCGCCTTGATAGCGCATTACGATATCGTAGCGCTCTGAGAGGAGGTCGACCATTCTTCCCTTGCCCTCGTCGCCCCAGTTGATTCCGACTATTGCAGTAAGCATTTTTATTATCTCCTTATACTCTTATCTCCTCTTCTCTTCCGAGAAGGGCTTTGTTTTCTTCGATTATGGGCTTTGCGTAGGTTTCAATAAAGCTCTCAGTCTGGCTGACGGAAAGACCGATGAATTTCTTTATATCAAGCGTTTCCTTAAGGCTCTCTTCCGTAAGGCCGAAGCGCTCGTCAGCCATAAGCGACTCGAGAAGATCGTTGTCGCCGCCCTCCAGCTTCACGCTCCTTGCCGCCTTCTGACTGTACTGGCGTATCGCCTCGTGCAGCTCCTGACGGTCTCCGCCGCGCTCGACGGCGTCCATAAGGATATTCTCGCTCGCGATGAACGGAAGCTCCTCGTTAAGATGCTTTTCCATGACCTTCGGATAGATGACAGCGCCGGAGATGACGTTGATAACGAGGCTCAGTATGCCGTCCGTTGCAAGAAATGCCTCGGGTATCGACAGTCTGCGGTTCGCGGAATCGTCCAGCGTACGCTCAAGCCACTGTGCCGCGGCGGTATCGGAGGCGTTCTTCGCGTCATTTATGACATAGCGCGCGAGGGAGCAAATTCTCTCACAGCGCATTGGATTGCGCTTATAAGCCATGGCGGAGGAGCCGATCTGATTCTGCTCAAAAGGCTCGTCAAGCTCCTTCAGATGGGCAAGGAGGCGGATATCCGTAGCCATCTTCTGGCAGGAAACCGCTATGCTTGCGAGGGTGTTGAGCACATAGGCGTCGACCTTGCGGGAATAGGTCTGACCGGAGACCGGCATACACGCGCTAAATCCCATCTTTGCGGCAATCTTGCCCTCGAGCGCGCGAACCTTGTCCGCATCGCCCTTGAATAGCTCGAGAAAGCTCGCGCCGGTGCCGGTGGTGCCCTTGCAGCCGAGGAGTCTGAGGCGGCTTATCTCAAATTCGAGCCGCTCGTAGTCCATGATTAGATCCTGAAGCCACAGCGTTGCGCGCTTGCCCACGGTGGTCGGCTGAGCCGCCTGGAAGTGGGTATAGGCGAGGGTCGGGATCTCCTTGTTGCGCTCGGCAAAGTCGCTGAGCGCCTTGATTGCGCCGACAAGCAGCGCCTTTATCTGATAAAGCCCCTCTCGCATCTGAATTATATCGGTGTTGTCGCCGACGTAGCAGCTCGTTGCGCCAAGATGTATTATGGGCTTTGCCTTGGGACAGGCGTCGCCGAAGGTGTGGACGTGCGCCATGACATCGTGCCGAAGCTTGCGCTCATATTCTGCGGCTTTATCGTAGTCAATATCCTCTATGTGAGCGCGCATTTCCTCGATCTGCTCGTCGGTAATGCCGAGCCCGAGCTCCTGCTCGCTCTCAGCAAGCGCGACCCACAGCCTTCGCCATGTGGAAAATTTAAAATCCGGCGAGAAGATATACTGCATTTTCTTTGATGAGTATCTTCCGACCAGCGGGTTTTCGTAAACAGGCTTCACGCCCTTTTCCCCCTCCGGAAAAAAATAGTCCCGTGGGCTTATCACCCACGGGATATTATTATACATTAAAAAATACAGTATTGCAATAGATTTTGCGGTTTCAATGCGCCGAAAAATCAAGATATTGACTTCTCGAAATACACAATATCGCCGTCGATCCACGGCTGTCTGTCAACCTCGCGCCAGCCCTGCGACTTATAGAGCCGCATAGCGGGTGTATTTGAGGAAACGGTATCGAATCGGAGCGCCTTAATGCCTTCTTTTCTGAGCACTCTCTCGATTCCGCTCATTGTCTCTTTTCCGATTCCGCAGCCCTGAAAATCCGGATGCACGGCAAGGCGGTGGAGCGCGCGCCACTCGCCCGGAATTGACCACTTATCGGTATCGTGCTCATCGTCGACCTCATAGTTCCAGCTTATCGCGCCGGCGATTCGCCCCTCGCAGATCACAACGTAGAGGCAGTCCTCGTTAATGTCACGCTCTATATGCTCCCTTGTCGGATACGTTTCATCCCACTGGATTATGCCCGCAGCATTCATCGCTCTGACTGCGAGGCGGTACATCTCCGCAAGCTCGTCAAGGTCTGCTTTCCCTGCTTTTCTGAACTCAATATCCATTTACTGCTTCTGAATCTCATAGAGCTTCTTATAGAAGCCGTTTTTCTCAAGCAGCTCCTGGTGCGTTCCGCTCTCGCGTATCTTGCCCTTGTGCATGACATAGATGCAGTCTGCGTGCTGGATAGTTGAAAGTCTGTGCGCGACCATAATGGTCGTTCTTCCCTTCATGAGCGTTTCAAGCGCGTCCTGAATAAGCTCCTCGGTCTCGGTGTCGATGTTCGCCGTCGCCTCGTCCATAACGAGAATGCGCGGATCGTATGCAAGGGTGCGCGCAAAGCTCAGAAGCTGGCGCTGACCCGCTGAGAGCGTGGCTCCGCGCTCGGTCACCGGCTCGTCGTAGGTTTTCGGCAGTCTGTCGATAAAGCGGTCTGCATTGACGGCTATGGCGCTCTCACGGATTCGCTCGTCGGTTATACCGTCGTCGAGCAGGCGGATATTTGACTTTATATCGCCGGTAAACACGAAAACATCCTGCTGTACCTGACCGATCGCGCCGCGTATCTCCTCGGTGGAAAGGTCGCGGATGTTCACGCCGTCGATGAGTATCTCGCCCTTCTGAATTTCGTAGTAGCGCCCTATGAGGTTCAGGATCGAGCTTTTGCCCGCTCCCGTCGCGCCGACAAAGGCGACGCGCTGACCGGGCTCGATGGTAAAGGACACATCTCTGAGAACGTAGTCCTCGTTTTCATAGGCAAACCAGACGTTTCTGAACTCTATTTTGCCCTTCACTGTGCCGAGCTTTGTCGGGTTTTCCTTCTCGATTATCGGATTTTCCTCGTCGAGAACGGAGAAAATCTTCTCAGCCGAGGCAAGCGCGTTCTGAAGAGTAGAGAACTGCTCGGCTATGTCCATTATCGGCTCGAAGAACGAGCGGATGTAGTTTGTAAAGACGTACAGCGTGCCGATGGTGAGCGTTCCTGTAAGGACGGAAACGCCGGCGTTGTAGAGGATTATCGCAAGCGCGGCGTTGGCGATGAGGTTTATAGACGGACGGAACACCGCCATAATGAAGAGCTCCTTCATCTGACTGCGGTAGAGATCCTTCGTTCTGCCCTCGAACTCCTCCGCCTTCTCCTTTTCGCGCGCGAAAACCTGAATGAGCTTCATTCCGGAGATGTTTTCCGAGAGGAAGGTGTTGAGCTGGCTCACCTTGTTGCGAACTATTCGGTATGTGCGGCGGGAAACCGTGCGGAACACGACCGTCAGTACAAGGATCACCGGGAAAAATGCAAAGCACAGAAGCGCAAGCTTCAGATTTATGCCGATCATAACGACAGCGTAGCCGATGATGAGCACCGTGTTGCGGAAGAGCCGGATAATTATCTGCGTGTACATCTGGCTCAGCGACTCAACATCGTTTGTAACTCTTGTTACTATTCGCCCGACGGGGTTTGTATCAAAGAATCTGAGGGGCAGCGAGTGGACGTGCTCAAAGACCTGCTGGCGGATGGTGAAGATTATGCTCTGACCGGTAAACTGCAAAAGCCACATCTCAGCGACGTCCGCAAGCCCGTTAAGAATGAGCACAATGCCGTAGATAACCGCAAGCCTGCGGAGCGCTGAATAATCGGTCTCGCGCAGAACGCCAAGCTCCTCGCCGCTCATAAGTCTGCCGGAAAAGCCCGCGGAAATAAGCGTCTCGCCCGATAGCGCCATCTCGTCAACGCTCTCGCGGCTCATATAGACCGCCTTCGCGCTCACGGCGTCGAGGTGCTCGAAGAGGTAATACTGCTCGTTATAGTAGAGCATAACGGCGTATTCACCCTCGGGGAACGGCGCCTCCTCGTCCTCGATCACGATTTTCTTCATTTTCTCGCCGCTGAGGGTTATATCGCCGTCGGCGGTGTAGACGTATGGGTTATAGTAGCCCTCGATGGTATCTATCGCCTGACCGGTTATCATCGGGCGGTAGAGCTCGAGGACGGTTACTATGAGAACGAGCACAAGGCAGGCTATCATTCGCGCGGTGTGGGGCTTAAGATAGCGGAAAAGGCGTGTAAATACGTTGCCCTTGTAGGAGATGAGGTTTTCTTCTTTTTCTATTTTAGCCATGCTCTCACCTCATTCCTCTTCAAGCAGCTGCTTTTCAAGCTGCTGCTTCTCGACCATCGTCGCAAAGGCACCGCCCTTTGCCATAAGCTCCTCGTGGGTGCCGTACTCGAGCATTCTGCCGTCCTCAAGTACGAGGATGTGGTCGGCATTCTGCACCGTGGAAACGCGGTGGGCTATCATTATCGTGGTCTTGCCCGCTCTGCGGCGCTTTAAGTTTTCAAGTATCGTCTCCTCGGTGTCGGTATCGACAGCAGAGAGCGAGTCGTCGAGGATAAGTATGGGGCTGTCCTTAAGCAGCGCGCGGGCGATAGACGAGCGCTGCTTCTGACCGCCGGAGAGCGTGACTCCGCGCTCGCCGACGACGGTTTCGTACTTCTCCGGGAAGTCGGAGATATTGTCGTGTATATCCGCGTCGCGCGCAGCCTCCTCGATCTCCTCCTGCGTTGCGTCGAGCTTTCCGAATGAGATGTTGTTTGCGAGGGTGTTTGAGAAAAGGAAATTATCCTGCGGAACATACGCGATGTTCTCGTGCAGCGTTTTGAGCGGAATTTTGCGTATATCGTGGCCGTCGAGCTCAATGGAGCCGCCGGTGACGTCGTAAACGCGGCACAGGAGATTTACAAACGTGGTCTTTCCGGCGCCGGTGCGTCCGAGCACCGCGAGCGTTTCGCCGGGCTTGACCTCGACCGAAATATCCTCGAGCGCCTCGGGAAGATCCGGCTTATATTTGAAGGTCGTGTTTCTGAAGCTTATCGCACCCTTGAGCTCGGTGACATCGTCCGGGTTTTCATCGTCCGTTATCTCAGCCGCCTCGTCGAACACCTCGTGGATTCGGTTGAGACCCGCAACGCCCTGCGAGACCATCGTGATACTGTCGCCGAGGGCGAGCATCGGCCAGACGAGCGAGCCGATGTAGCTGTTGAAGGTCACAAAGCTGCCGAGGGTTATCTCGCCCTTCATCGTGAGATATCCGCCGACCACGATGGCGACGATGTATGTTATTCCGACGAGGAAGTGCAGCACCGGGCCGAACGCCGCGTCGAGCATAACAACGTTCAGCGTGGTTTTGCGGTTGTTCTCATTTACTGTGCGGAAGGCGTCTACCTGGCGTTTCTCCTGCACGAACGCCTTTATAACTCTCTCGCCGGAGACGGACTCCTGAACGTAGTCCGACATATCGGCGAAGGTCTGCTGCTTCTTTGCCCATCGGCGCTCGATGAGGTCGCCGTAGAAGTAGCCGAAGAGCGCGATAACGCCCATCGGAATGAGGCAGTAGAGCGTCAGCGACACGGAAACGTCGGTTATCATGCGGTAGAGCACCATGATCGTCAGCACGCTCGAGTCGAAAACGCTGATTATCGAGGGGCCGATTGCCATCCTGACCGCGTCGAGATCGTTTGTGAAGTAGCTCATTATGTCGCCGGTCTTGTGCTCGTTGAAGTAGCGCTGAGAGAGCGTTTCGAGCTTCTCGAACATATTGTCTCTCAGCCTGCGCTCGATCTTTCGCGCGGAGCCGAATATGAAATATCGGTAGCCGAAGCGCCCCGCCGCGATAAGCGCAGCGCAAAGCACGATCCTCAGAACTATGCTCAGTATGCCTCCCGCGTCAAGCGTGTGAGCTGCAAGTCCGTCAGTCACATCGCCGAGATAGCGCGGAATGAGCAGGTTCACATAGTCCACTATGAACAGCATTATAAGACCGACGACGTACGCCGGCCAGTATATTTTGAGGAGCGGAGATAGCACCTTCGCTCCCCTCTTTTTCTGTTTCTCTTCCATTTATCCTCCGATTGTATAAAGCGCCGCAGATTTCCGATTTAACAACAGCGTATATTATACATTTAAATCGGTAAAACTTTCAAGCTAAATTCTGACTAAATTCGCGCCTCTCTGCCGACGCTTTTCGTGATGATGTTGCTTTTAAGCTGAACGAACCACTTTCCGTCCTCCTCGCGGAAAAGATACGTCTGCTTGCCGTCGATGACAACGGTGTACCGGCTCGTAGGCTTTGCGGCGGCGACGCGCTCAACGGCGCGGACGCGGTCGATTTTGAAATTCTCGCCGTCCTCGAGCCTGATCTCCACCGGAACGCACAGCCCGCTTATCTGGTGCTCCGCAAGCACCTCAACATAGCACTTTCTCCTCGCGCACGCCATCATACCACCGCCTTTATTATATGCCGCGCAACGCCCTGTATCTCGCACTCCGACGCCATGATGTCCGCGTACCGCGGGTTTTCCGCGTGCAGGCGTATCTTGCCCGCCTCGCGGTCGACGTAATAGCGCTTCAAAGTGTTCTCGCCCTCGACGAGTGCGACCACTATCTCGCCCTCGCGCGCGCAGCTGCACCGCTCAATGACCACCAGATCGCCCGAGTCGATGCCCGCGCCCTGCATACTGTCGCCCGAGGCGCGCAGAATATAGAAATCCCCGGTGCCGAAGATCGCGTCCGGCAGGGCAACGTATGCCTCAACAGCCTCCTCTTCCTCCTCCGGAGTTCCGCAGGGTATGGAGCCGACTATGGCGGCGCGGGAGGTGCGGCTCTCGCAAAGGCGCGTGCGCCCCGTTTCGATAACGCCGCCCCGGTAGCTGATTTTTCCCATATTGTCCATCGCGGAGAGGTACTTGTACGCCGTAGAGCGCGCGATGCCGAGCGCTTCCGCGATGTCCGAGGTGGACGGCGAGGCGCCGGTTTTGAGTATATGCTCCTCCGCAAAGGCGCGGATTTTTTCCATTAGTGCTTGATTTTTCGTCCGCATGGTGGTATCCTCCTATCGGAAGCATTTTGTTTCCGATAGATTTATTATAATACGCAATATTTTATTTTGCAATAGGAAAAATATGTGTTATACTTTTATTCTACGGAGGAGTGCAAATGAGCGAAAAATACTATCTCTGCATCGACCTCAAAAGCTTTTACGCCTCTGTCGAGTGCGTTGAGCGCGGGCTTGACCCCATGACAACAGACCTCGTCGTTGCCGATCCGAGCCGCTCCTCCGGTACGATCTGCCTTGCGATATCTCCCTCGATGAAGGCGAAGGGCGTTCGCAACCGATGCAGGGTATTCGAGATACCGAAGGATATGGAGTACATCGTCGCGCCGCCGAGAATGGCGAAGTACATCGAGTACGCCGCTAATATCTACGGCGTGTATCTGCGCTTCATCTCCCCTGACGATATACACGTCTATTCGATAGACGAGGCGTTTCTCGACATAACGAGATACCTCAAGTTCTACGGCAAAACGCCGCGCGAAATGGCGGTTTTCCTGATGGATAAGGTGACCGAGGAGGTCGGGGTGCGCGCCACGGCGGGTATCGGAACGAATATGTACCTTGCGAAGATCGCCCTCGACATTACTGCGAAGCACGCGCCCGACTTTATCGGCGAGCTGAACGAAAAAACCTACCGCGAAACACTCTGGGATCACAAGCCGCTCACCGATTTCTGGCGCATCGGCCGAGGGATTGCCAAGCGGCTTGAAAAATACGGCATCACCACCCAGCGCGGTATAGCAAACTGCGATGAAGAAATTCTCTACCGCGAGTTCGGCATAGACGCGGAGCTCATGATAGACCACGCCTGGGGCATAGAGCCGACGACGATTGCGGACATAAAGGCGTACAAGCCGCAGAGCCACTCGCTCTCCTCGGGGCAGGTGCTCATGCGCGACTATAATTTTGACGAGGCAAAGCTCATTCTTAAGGAGATGGTCGATTCTCTCTCCCTCGATATGGTGGAAAAGGGGCTTGTGACGTCCTCGCTCGGGATATGGGTCGGCTACACCTCCTCGGCGCTGAAGCGCCCTGCAAAAGGTACGGCAAAGCTCGGCATCGAGACTAACGCCGACAGCGTTATGATACCGGCGGCGACGGCGGTTTTTGACAGAGTTGTCGACCGCGAAACGCCAATCCGCCGCATAAACATCGGAACGGGAGAATTAAATCCCGACGGCGGCGCTTTCCAACAGTCGCTTTTTACCGAGGTTGAGCACAGGGATCTCGAGAAGAACCGCAAAATTCAGGAAGCGGTGCTGAAAATAAAGAAAAAATACGGCAAAAACGCCGTTTTGAAGGGTATGGACTTCGAGGAGGGCGCGACGAGACGGGAGCGCAATCTTCAGATCGGAGGTCACAAAAGTGGGGAAGAGACCTGACCACAAGATGAGCCGCGCCGACAGAGCAAAGCAGTTTTCCCCCTTCGACGCGCTGACCGGGCTGTCCGCGGCGCTCCGGCGCAAGCGAATGGAGCTGGGAATGCCTGAAAAGGGCGAGAACTTTGACGTTGAGAGCGCCGAATACATCGACTTCGACGCCATACCCGACGATTGGTACGAGGATTTTGAAAGCGAGTGAAAAAAATGGTAAAGCTTTACACAAGAGATATTTCCGACCTCTATGACGGCGCATGGCGCGACAAGCTCGCGCTCATACCGCCCGAGCGCCGCAAAAGGGCGCAGAATATGCGAAAGGATCACGATTCCGCGCGCTCTGTCGGCGCGTGGCTTCTCCTGCGGGACGCGATGAGCGCCGAGGGCGTGGACATCGATAAGCTCACGGTAACGAAAAACGAGTACGGCAAGCCGAAAATCGACGGTGCGCCGGAGTTTTCCATCTCCCACGCCGGGCAGTGGGCGGTCGTCGCGGTATCCGATTCCCCCGTCGGCGTTGACGTTGAGAGCGCGCGCTGCACGATAGAGATGGCTGAGCGCTTCTTCACCGCCTCCGAGCTTGAGGGCGCGGAAAAGCTCTCCGGCGACGCTCAGACTCTCTATCTCCAGCGGCTTTGGGTCTGCAACGAGGCGTTCGTCAAGGCGCTCGGCACCGGGCTTTATACCCCGTTTTCCGCCTTCAACGTCGTTCTTGACGGCGGCGGCGCGGAGCTTGAGCAAAATCTCAGTCCCCTGCCCTTCAGGCTCATCGAGTATCCCTGCGGCGATTTCCGCATCGCAGTCTGCGGGCTCGGCACAATCATCCGCGCGTAAATGGACGGGCGCATACTTAAAAAGCTCTCCGAGATCACAAGCGAGGAGCGCGAATACCTCGACGGGCGCGAAACGATAGCCCGCGAGCTTTATATGGGCGAGAAGGGCGACAAAATTGAGAGTGAGAAGCTTCTCGACACCGGAAAGCTCATAACCATCCGCCCGCACACGCGGTTTGTCCACTTCCCGAAGCACTCGCACGACTACGTCGAGATGGTCTATATGCTCTCGGGTGAGACAAGGCACATCGTAAACGGAGACGAGATCACTCTGCGTGAGGGCGAGCTGCTGATTCTCGGGCAGGACGCGGTGCAGGAGATTTTTCCTGCCGGCGAGGGAGATTTAGCCGTAAATTTCATCGTAAAGCCTGAGTTTTTCGGAGGCACCCTTCCCTACCTCGGCGCAGGCGATACTCCGCTCAGGAGCTTTATTCTCGCCTGCCTCTCCGGCGGAGACAATTTAGGTTATCTTCTCTTCCGCGTTGCCGGAGTGAAGCCCATTGAAAATCTCATTGAAAATATGCTCTGGGCGTTTTTAAACGAGACGCCGAACCGGCGCAGCATACATCAGATGACGATGGGTCTTCTGTTCGTTGAGCTTATGAACCTCACCGACCGCCTCTCAGTCGGTGAAAAAAGCAAGGAAAATCTCCTGCGCGTTCTGACCTACATTGAGGAGCACTACCGCGACGGCAGCCTTACGGAGCTCGCCTCCGCGCTGCACTACGACACGGCGTGGCTCAGCCGCGAGATAAAGCGCCGCAGCGGAAAAAGCTACACCGAGCTTGTGCAGGAAAAGCGGCTCAGCCAGGCGGCGTGGCTTCTGCGCAACACCGATGAGAATGTATCCGACGTTGCGTATCTCGTCGGCTATGAGAATATGAGCTACTTTCACCGCATATTCCACGCTCGCTTCGGCATGAGTCCGAAGGAATACCGCAGGTGCAAATAAGGACACTTTTTCAGTCATATAAAGATATTTAAAAATACCTCCGTTTTTGGCATTATGTATGTAATACAAGGAAAACGGAGGTAATTTTTATGGCTTATTATCTGGCTGTTGACATCGGTGCCTCGTCCGGGCGGCACATTGTCGCGTGGGACGGCGAGCGCGGACTTGAGACTAAAGAGGTCTACCGCTTCCCAAACGGCGTCACTGAAAAGGACGGTCATCTTGTCTGGAATATCGACTCGCTGGCGGAAAATGTGCGCATCGGCTTCGATAAGGCTTTAGCTGAGTTTCCCGACATAAAGACCTTCTCCATCGACACCTGGGGCGTCGACTACGTTCTCCTGCGCGACGGCGGCGAGATCGTCCGTCCGGTGTATGCCTACCGCGACAATCGCACAGAGGCTGTCATCCCCGAGGTGCATGAGAAGATACCCTTCTCCGAGCTGTACGAGCGCACCGGAATACAGTTTCAGCCCTTCAACTCCGTCTATCAGCTCTATGACGATCTCAAAAAGGGCAGGCTGAACGGCGTAACCCACCTTCTGATGATCCCTGAATATTTAATGTATAAGCTCACGGGAGTTATGGCGCGCGAGTACACGAACGCGACGACTATGGGTCTTGTGAGCGCCGAGACCGGCGAATTTGACAATGAGATACTCTCCCGCCTCTCGCTCCCGAAGTACCTTTTCCCGAAGTTATCCACGCCGGGCACATACGCCGGCGAGTACAAGGGTGTAAAGTGCATTCTCTGCGCTACCCACGATACCGGCTCAGCCGTAGAGGGAATACCCATTGAGGGCGACGAGCCGTACATCTCCTCCGGAACGTGGTCGCTTCTCGGAGTCAAGACGCCGAAGCCCATCTGCGATAAAAAAAGCGAGCGCGCCAACTACTCTAACGAGGGCGGCGTCGGCTACAACCGCTATCAGAAGAACATCATGGGAATGTGGATCGTGAACAATCTCCGCAAGGAGCTCTGCCCCGATTTGCCGTTTCCCGAGATAGAAAAAGCGGCGCGTGAGTCCTCAGCAGACGTTCTCGTTGACGCGAACGATTCTGTTTTCCTCGCTCCGGAGAGCATGAAGGCAGCCTTCGATACCGCCGCAAACGGCGCGCTGAGCACAGTCGGCGACTATTTCCGCTGCGCCTTCCGCTCCCTTGCGGACAGCTACCGTGCCGCGCTTCGTGAGCTTGAGGAAAACAGCGGAAGAAAATATCATAAGCTCTATATTGTCGGCGGCGGCGCCAAGAATCAGACTCTCAACCGCTGGACGGAGGAATTCGCCGGCATTGAGGTCATCGCCCTGCCCATTGAGGCGACGGCGCTCGGCAATCTCAAAATACAGAAAAAGTTTTACAAGGAGGAAAAGTGATGAAAAAAGCTGTATCGTTACTTCTCGCGCTCGTTATGACCCTCTCCCTCGCTCTCCCGGCGTTCGCCTACGATGACAAGGTGTTTGCCGAAAGCGAGACGCTGCCCGGTCAGATGGGCTTCGACTACGACAGCGTGACCGTAAAGAGCGGCGTAACTGTCACGTTCCGCGACCTCGGATCCGACCCGCAGACGCTCTGGATCCACAAGAGCCTTACAGTTGAGGACGGCGCCGGCTTTGCCGGTCCCGGCAGCATCGCATTCGTCGGCGGCGCAAGCTGCTCCGGTCTCGATCTCTACTACATCGCGGGCGGCGCGGAGAAGCTTCTTGATCCCGCAAACCTCCCGGCGCTTATTAAGGACGATCCCGAAAACCGCAGCATTTTCAATTACAGCCGCGAAACCGGGCATTTCGTCCTCTCCGGCTACGTTTTTGAGGCGGACCCCTTTGAGACTCCCGCTCCCGCGGACGGCGGAAGCGCCGGTTTCTTCGACCCCACCGTTCTCTTTGCCGAGGGGCTCAAGTCCCTCGGGCTCTTCAACGGCATCGGAACAAATGCCGACGGCACCGTAAACTTTGACTTAAACCGCATCCCCTCAAGAGAAGAGGCGGTCGTTCTCCTTATCCGTCTTCTGGGCAAGGATGCTGAGGCAAAGGCATACCCCTCGGAAAAATGTCCCTTTACCGACGCCTCCGAATGGGCAAAAAGCTATCTCGCCTACGCCTATGACAACGGCATTACAAACGGCATCGGCGGCGGTCTTTTCGGAATCGGTGAAACCACTGTCGAGCAGTTCCAGACCTTCGTTCTCCGCGCTATGGGATATTCCGACAAGGATGGACTTGATTTTACCTGGGATCACCCCGAAATCCTCGCCGAAAAGCTTGGGATCGTGCTCAGTGAGAACGATAAAGCGAATTTCACTCGCGGCGTGTGCGTCCGCATCATGGAGATTGCGCTCCGCAACGCTACGAAAACCGGCGAGCGCCTTGCCGACAAGCTCATTGAGCAGGGCGTTTTCTCAAAAGACGCATTTGACGCGGCATTCCGCGGCATTTATAAGGAGGATAAATAATGTTAGTTGACACCAAAGCCCGCATAGGCGTGTTTTCCATCGCGCTCGGCGCCTATCTTCCCCAGTTTCCCTCCCTCGTTCCGGAGTTTGAGGGGCAGTACAAAGAGTTCAAAAAGCTCATTCCCGACACTGTTGAGCTCATCGACGGCGGCATAGTTACCACAAAGGAAAAGGCTATGGAGGCGGGCGATAAGTTCCGCGCCGCCGACGTCGATCTCGTTATTCTCCAGCTTCTGACCTACGCCACAAGCTACAATATGCTTCCGGCTGTCCGCGATCTCGACGTTCCCGTTGTGCTCGTAAATGTTCAGAAGAAAAAAGCTCCCGATTACACAAACACCGACACCCCCACCTGGCTCGGCGAGCTCTACGCCTGCGGAGCCGTAGGCGAGATGGTGGCAGACCTTGAGCGCGCTGGAAAGCGCCACGCCGTAATCACCGGCGTAGTTGAGGGCGGAGACCCCGAGGTCGAGGCTGAGATTCTTGATTGGTGCAAGGCTGCGCAGGTGCGCCGCCGCTTCCGCGACACAAATCTCGCGCAGATTGGCCGCCCCTACCCCGGCATGATGGATCTCTACATCGACGAAACAAACCTCTATCATCGTATGTGGCTCTACACCAAGCAGTTCGACTGGGAGAAAATGTGGGCTATCGCCGACCACATCACCGACGAGGCTGCGATCCGCGCAAAGGCTGAGGACATTCTCGACACCTTCGATATCGAGGGCGGCGGAACAGTCGAAAAGGTCTGGGATATGGCAAAGTACGTCGTCGCATTTGAGCAGTGGGTCAGGGATGAGAAGCTCGGCTTTGTCGCAAGCCACTACGACGGCTTTGCTCAGGGCGTAGCCGGAAAGCTCGACAGTATGCTTATCCCGGCGTTCTCGATGCTCATCAAGCAGGGTACTGCCTGCGCCGTCGAGGGAGATATCAAGGTCGCTATGGCGATGAGCATTCTCAAGACCATCTCAGGCATGGGTCAGCTCAGCGAAATGTACTCCATCGACTTTAACGAGGATATCTGCATTATCGGTCACTCCGGCTCAGGCGACGCTGACATCTCCAAGGCGAAAAAGCCGACAATGAAGATTGTTCCCGTATTCCACGGCAAGACCGGCGGCGGATACCTCACGCAGTTCTACCCCGCTCCCGGCCCCGTAACCTATCTCGGCATCACTCAGGACAGAGACGGTCACTTCAAGTTCGTCGTTGCCGAGGGTGTAAACGAGGAAGGCCCGATCTTCACCTTCGGCGACACCAATATGCGCACACGCTTCACCTGCGGCGCACGCGACTTCTGCAACCGCTGGAGCGAGGCCGGCCCCACTCACCACATGGCAGCCGCTTCCGGCCGTCACATCGACACGATTCTCAAGGTCGCAAAGATCTTCAACGTACCCGTAGACGTAATCACAAGATAAATAAGGAGGAAAATGAAAATGAAAGACATTCTTACTGCCCCCTGGATGGTGGAAATGATCCGCACCACCACAAATATGTACAACCACGGCTGGGACGAGCGCAACGGCGGCAACATCAGCCTTATGCTCGACGAAGCAAGCGTAAAGGAATACCTCAACACAGACCACGTTCTCCGCGTTATCCCCACCGGCTTCAAGGCTCCGGAGCTTGAGGGCAAGTACTTTCTCGTCACCGGCACCGGCAAGTATTTCAAGAACGTTCAGTACGCTCCCGACGTCAACCTCGGCGTTGTCCGCATTGCTGACGGCGGAGAGAACGCCGAGCTTCTCTGGGGCTATTCCGACGGCGGTAGGTTCACCTCCGAGTTCCCCGCCCACATGATGAGCCACGTCGCTCGCCTTTCCGTTGACCCTGATAACAAGGTAGTTATGCACTGCCACCCGGCAAATCTTCTCGCCATGACCTATGTTCACACTCTCGACGAGCGCGAGTTCACCCGCACGCTCTGGCAGATGTGCACTGAGTGCATCGTCGTCTTCCCCGACGGCGTTAACGTCTTGCCCTGGATGCTCTGCGGCACCAACGAGATCGGCGAGGCAACCGCTGAGAAGATGCACACCGCCCGTCTTGTCGTATGGTCGCTCCACGGAATCTACGGCGCAGGCAAGGATCTCGACGAGACCTTCGGTCTTATTGAAACTGCCGAGAAGGCGGCTGAGATCTATATGAAGATCGCACACCTCCCGCGCGTAAACACCATCACCGACGCTCAGATGCACGAGCTTGAGGCCCGCTTCGGAGTAAAGGGCCGCGAGGGCTATCTCTCTTAAACTCAAAAGAGGCAGCGCCTCTTTCGAGTTTAGCTCTGCAGCCCGCTGCAGCGCACGCCAAAGGCGCACGTTTGCGGGCTGAGAAGAATTTTTTGCGAGGTACACGCCCCCGCAAAAAATAATTAAATTCATTCGCCTTCTGCGAACTCTGCTAGGCTTTTGATACATTTTTAATATAAGGAGTAATGTAAAATGGCTGACAGAATCGTACTTAACCCCATTTCCTACCACGGGCACGGCGCAATCGAGAACATCGTTCCGACCCTTCAGCAGAAGGGCTTCAAGAAGGCCTTTGTTGCCACAGACCCTGATCTTCTGAAGTTCGGCGTTTCCAAGAAGGTCACCGACCTGCTCGACAAGGCCGGCTTTGCCTATGAAGTCTACTCCGACATCAAGCCCAACCCCACCATCGAGAACGTTCAGAACGGCGTCGCCGCGTTCAAGGCAGCCGGTGCTGACTGCATCGTAGCTATCGGCGGCGGCAGCGCCATGGACACCTCAAAGGCTATCGGCATCATCGTTGAGAACCCCGAGTTTGCCGACGTCCGCTCTCTCGAGGGCGTTGCCCCCACCAAAAAGCACGCGGTTTTCACCATCGCAGTGCCGACCACTGCCGGCACCGCCGCTGAGGTCACCATCAACTACGTCATCACCGACGTTGAGAAAAAGCGCAAGTTTGTATGCGTTGACGTTAACGACATTCCCGAGATTGCCGTCGTCGATCCGGACATGATGAGCACTATGCCCAAGGGACTCACCGCCGCCACCGGTATGGACGCTCTCACCCACGCAATTGAGGGCTACATCACCCGCGGTCACTGCGCCATCAGCGATATGTTCCACCTCGAGGCTATCCGTCTTATCGCAAAAAGCCTCCGCGGCGCCGTTGAGAACACTCCCGAGGGACGCGAGGGCATGGCTCTCGGCCAGTACATCGCCGGAATGGGCTTCAGTAACGTGGGTCTCGGTATCGTCCACTCCATGGCTCACGGTCTTTCTGCTCTCTATGACACCCCTCACGGCGTAGCCTGTGCAATTCTGCTTCCCGTCGGCCTTGAGTACAACAAGGCCGTTTCCGGCGAGCGCTATCGCGCTATCGGCAAGGCGATGGAGGTTCCCTACATTGACTCCATGAACGATGAGGACGCCGCTGCCGCCACCATCGCCGCCGTAAAGAAGCTCTCCGCCGACGTTGGCATTCCAGCAAACCTCAAGGGCATTCTCAAGGAAGAGGACGTCGACTTCCTTACCGCCTCCGCCATGGCAGACGCCTGCATGCCCGGCAACCCCCGCGAGGCAACGAGCGAGGACGTTGCCGCTCTTTACAGAAGCCAGATGTAAAATTAGCCACGAGGCGCAAAAAATCCCACCGGAAACGGTGGGATTCAATGCGTAGACAAAGTCTCCGCATCGAACATATTTTGCACTATCTGAGTGCAAAATATGACGCCTGCGGGCGGGTGATGCGACGTGAAGGGGCCTCTCGGCCGGCCCCTTCACAGATCCCCGCCTCCTTTATCCAACGCTTTTTTCCTTTTTGTCTACAGTCTGAATCCCACCGGAAACGGTGGGATTTCATTTACTCAAGGGTCATCTGACCCTCCTGCTCCTCAATTTTCTTTTTCCAGCAGCGGTGGCACATGGCGACATAGCTGTCGTTGCCTCCGAGCATAACCTGCGCGCCCTCGGTAACTACCCTGCCAAGCGCGTCTATTCGCGCGTTTACTATTGCCTTTCTGCCGCAGGAGCAGATCGTTTTTATCTCCGTGATCGAGTCTGCAAGCTCCATAAGCCTCTGCGCGCCGGGGAAAAAATGCGTGAGAAAGTCCGTTCGCAGTCCGAAGCACAGCACTGGGATATCCTCCATATCCACAAGCCAGCGCAGTCCGTCTATCTGCGCGGGCGATAGAAACTGCGCCTCGTCGACTATAACGACGTCGTGTCTGCCCGCCTTGCGGTAGGCTTCAACGATATCCTGCTCGGGCGTGATTATTTCAGCGGTGCGCTTTAAGCCGATGCGGCTCTTTACGATATCCGCGCCGTCGCGCGTGTCTGTTGCGGGCTTTATCAGCCACACCGTCATGCCCTTTTCCTCATAGTTGAACTGAGTTATGAGCGCCTGAGCCGATTTTGATGAGCCCATAGCGCCATATTTGAAATAAAGCTTAGCCATTATTCCTCTGTACTCCTGAGATATCCTCGTATTCTGTCTATTACCATGTCAATGGCAACGCGGTTTCTGCCGCCCTCCGGCACGATTATGTCCGCCCTGCGCTTCGAGGGCTCAACAAACTGCTCGTGCATAGGCTTCACCGTTGTGAGATATTGGTCAACGACACTTTCAAGCGTTCTGCCGCGCTTTTTGACATCTCTGATTATTCTTCGCAGTATTCTTACATCTGCGTCGGTATCCACGAAAATCTTTATGTCCAGCTCATCGCATATGGCCTGCTCGGCGTAGATGAGTATTCCCTCTACAACGAGCACTCTCGCAGGCTCAATACGCTCCGTTTCCTTAGAGCGGTTATGCACTGTATAGTCATAAACCGGGCTTTCAATGCTCTCGCCGTTTTTGAGGGCGCGGATATGCTCGATGAACAGATCGTTATCAAAGGAATTCGGGTGATCGTAATTGAGCTTCGTGCGCTCCTCATAGGTCAGATCGTCGTGGGACTTGTAATAGCTGTCATGGTGAAGAACGGAAACCTCGCTGCCGAACGCCTCGACGATGTTCCTTGTTATCGTGGTCTTGCCGCTGCCGGTGCCGCCGGCTATGCCGATTGTGAGAGTTTTCATGTGCCCGCCTCCCATCTTTTTTCTATATTGTAACACTTTGCATCCGTCTTGTAAATTGACATTTCGGCTTTTTCAATTTATAATTATGCCATAAAGAAAAAGGAGGAGGAATATATTATGTCAACTCCACACATAAGCGCTCAGAAGGGCGATTTTGCAAAAACCGTACTCATGCCAGGCGATCCTCTGCGTTCAAAGTTCATCGCGGAGACCTTTCTCACCGATCCGAAGCTTGTGAACAATGTCCGCGGCGTTCAGGGCTACACCGGCACCTGGAAGGATGTTCCCGTCAGCGTTATGGCCTCCGGAATGGGCATTCCCGCCATCGGCATATATTCCTATGAGCTCTACACGCAGTATGACGTGGACAGCATCATCCGCATCGGCTCCGCCGGCAGTATTCAGCCCGACCTGCACACAATGGACATCGTTATGGCGTCCGGCGCCTGCACCGATTCAAACTTTGCCCACCATTTCAACATAAACGGCACCTTTGCTCCCATCGCGGACTACACTCTCCTCTCCACCGCGGTTGGCTGTGCGAGAGCGAACGGCGCAAATCCGCGCGTCGGCAACGTGCTGAGCGCCGATAATTTCTATTCTCCCGACTCCGACGGCCCGGATCAGTGGAAAAAGATGGGCGTTTTAGCCATTGAGATGGAGTGCGCCGGTCTTTATATGAATGCCGCCCGCCTTGGAAAGCGCGCTCTCGGCATTTTGACGATTTCTGACCATCTCTACATAACCTCTGAAAACCTCTCGCCCGAGGCAAGGCAAAAAAGCTTCACTCAGATGATGGAAATAGCTCTTGATACCGCTGTCGAAATGTCAAAGATAGGTTAAATTTTGCACAAAACGGCAAAAGTGTATTATGTGACTTGAAATGTCGCCCGAAATGCATTATAATATATGCGTGCATTAGTGCACAATTATATAAAAGAGAACAGATATGGAGGAATGTACAAATGAAAAAGTTTCTCGCACTGGCTCTCGCCCTCGTAATGGTCTTCTCTCTCGCAGCCTGCTCCGGCGGCAATACCGAGACCAAGAATGACAACGTGGACGTAACCAACCCCGATTCCATCCCCGACACCATGACCAGCGCTGACGGTAAGTATCAGGTAGCGTTCGTTACCGACGTTGGCCAGCTCAAGGACAAGTCCTTCAACCAGGGCACCTATGACGGAGTCAAGAGCTATGCCTATCAGGCAAACGAGAGCTACAAGTACTATCAGCCCGCTAACGGCGATCAGGCAACTGACGACGACCGTTACGACGCGATGAAGGCCGCTGCCGAGGCAGGCGCCAAGGTCATCGTCTGCGCAGGCTTCATGCAGGCCGGCGCTCTCGAGAGAGCCGCCAAGGATTACACCGACACCAACTTCGTATTCATCGACGGTTGGAACCTCGGCCTTGACAACGTTGCCGGCATCGACTTCAAAGAGGAGCAGCCCGGCTACTTCGCAGGCTATGCAATCGTTAAGGAAGGCTATGACAAGCTCGGCTTCGCGGGCGGCGGCGGCGGAACCAACCCCGCAGTTAACCGCTATGGCTACGGCTTCGTTCAGGGCGCCAATGACGCTGCTAAGGAAATGGGCAAGACCGTTGAGATCAAGTACACCTATCAGTACGGCGCTTCCTTCTCCGCTTCCCCTGAGCTTCAGAGCATGATGAGCGGCTGGTATCAGAACGGCACCCAGGTTGTATTTGCCTGCGGCGGCTCCATCTTCCAGTCCATCACCGCTGCTGCTTCCGCTAACGACGGTCTTGTAATCGGCGTTGACGTCGACCAGAGCCCCGACTCTGAGACCGTTATCACCTCCGCTATGAAGGGTCTCTCCGCTGCCGCTATGCTCGCCATCTCCATGAACGACAACGGCACCTGGGGTCTCATCGGCGGCAACGGCACCTCCCTCGGAGTTGCTGAGAACGCTGTCGGCCTTCCGACCGATACCTGGAAGATGAAGAATTACACCGTTGCTGAGTACGAGGCACTTTACCAGAAGGTTCTCGAGGGCTCTGTCACCATCGATAACGCCGCTCCTGAGGCTGACGGAATCGCAGCTAAGGACTTCTCCAACGTAACCATCATCTACGAATAATTCCCTGATCAAAAGCTCAAAAGGGTCTGTCCGAAATGGACAGACCCTTTTTTGTCGCTTTTTACAAATCGAATACCTCATTGTCTCTTCTTTTAAATAGAATGGGTGATAATACTAACCCCTAATCAAAATCTTCAATTCGCGCTTGCCCTTTTCGCGTCATACTTCGTTATCCGGCTTGATAATACACAAAGTATTGTCTGCACCGGACGCCTTGTATGACGCAAAAAATTCTGCGCGCTCGGTTAAAGCTTTTAATTAGGGGTTAGTATTAAATTGAATTTTGCGCGACGGATTTCCGTCATTTTTTCAGAGCGCTCTCCTCTTCCTTCGCCTCAATTTCCTTGATCGGCACTGTGACGTCAAGGCCGCGAAAGCCCTCGCCCATTATCTCCGAGGCGCTGACGAGCACCACAAATGCGTCAGGCGCGACCTCCTTGATGATATCCTTCATCTCATAGACCTGCCTCGGCGAGACGACTACCATCAGCATATTTCGCTCCTCGTGCTTGTACATTCCGATGCCTCTAAGAAGAGTTGACGAGCGGTCGAGCTTCTCAAAAATGCGGTTAGCAAGCTCATCGGGGTCGGCGTTTGTGATCACCTCAAACATATAGGCACGGTTGCCGCCGTTTATGCAGGCGTCGG
Source organism: Oscillospiraceae bacterium (assembly GCA_017439425.1). Classification (GTDB taxonomy): domain Bacteria; phylum Bacillota; class Clostridia; order Oscillospirales; family Oscillospiraceae; genus RUG626. Next base: position 14,372 of record JAFSJE010000060.1, on the reverse strand, counting down.
TGACAAACGAAATTGTGACGATGGTCACGCCGGCGTAGATGCCTCCCTCGAGATCGTGGAATGCGATGACGCTGGTAAGCACAACAAAGATATCGACGAGCATAACGAAGGTGCCGAGGCTCAGAACGCGGAATTTTGTGATGAGCAGTCTGCCCAGAAGATCCGAGCCGGAGCCGGATACCCTGCCGCGCACGAGTATAAAAGCCGCAAGTCCGTAAATCGCGCCGCCGCAGAGTGCCGCAAGGAGCTTATTTTCTGTAACATTCGGCAGAAACGACAGAAAATCGGTAAAGCCCGAGAACGCAAGAGTTGAGAGAAACGCAGAGATCGTGTATTTCGCGCCCTGCACCTTGTATGACCACAGAAAAATCGGAATGCTCAGCACGACGACCACTGTACCGACCGAAACCGGCAGAAAGCGGCTTACCACAAGTCCGATACCTCCAAAGCCGCCGGCGGCGATGTTGTTTCCGTTCAAAAAGAGGTTGAAGCCAATCGCATACAGCAGATTTCCGAGGAGAAGATGCAGATATTCCGAGGGTTTGCCGATTATTTTCTTCATAATTTAAGTACCTCACGAGCAATTTCGCAACTTTTATATTGTATATCAAATTATATTCTCAGTCAAGGGCTTGACAAGGGTTTATTTCTGTGCTATTGTATTAGTTGCCTAATACAATAGGAGGTGAACAATGGATACTTCGTTCAGGCAGAACGAGCCGATCTATCTTCAGCTTATAGAGCGCTTCAAGCTTTCCATCGTCTCGGGCAAGCTTCTCCCGGGCGACAAGCTCAGGAGCGTGCGCGACCTCGCCCTCTGGGCAGGTGTGAACCCGAACACGATGCAGCGCGCGCTGTTCGAGCTGGAAAGGAACGGACTGATTTACACTCAGCGCACCTCCGGCAAGTTTGTGACTGAGGACGCGGATATTATCGGGCGCGTCAGGCGCGAGCTTGCGGAGGCGAAAACCGCAGAATATCTCGGTTATATGCGCTCGCTGGGTCTCAAAACGGATGAGATCTTATTAGCGATAAAGGAAAAGGAGGAAGAAAATGCCAATTCTTGAAGCAAAATCGCTGACCAAGCGCTACGGCTCAAATCCGGCGCTCACAAACGTCAGCTTTGCGATCGAGCCGGGGCGGATAGTAGGTCTGCTCGGCCCCAACGGCAGCGGAAAAACAACTCTTATAAAACTCGCAAACGGCCTCTTGCAGCCCACGAGCGGCGAAATACTCATTGACGGGGAGAAGCCCGGCGCGAGGTCGAAATCGCTTGTCAGCTATCTGCCTGAGCGCATAAATGTTCCGCTGTGGATGAGTGCCGAGGAGCTCATAAAATTCTACTCAGATTTTTACGCGGACTTCGAGCCGAACCGCGCACAGGATATGCTGCACAATCTCGGAATCGGCGAGAAGATGCGCATAAAGGAGATGTCGAAGGGTACGCGCGAAAAGGTGCAGCTCATTCTTGCGATGAGCCGGCGCGCGAAGCTCTATATGCTCGACGAGCCGATCGGCGGCGTTGACCCGGCGACCCGCGATTACATTCTCGCAACTATAATCAACAACTACGATCCCTCCGCCTCTGTCGTGATTTCGACTCACCTCATAGCGGACGTTGAAAACATCCTTGACGACGCGCTCTTTATCTCCCGCGGTGAGATTGTGCTCTATGATTCAGTAGATCACATCCGCGAGAGCCGCGGTATGAGCGTAGACGGTCTTTTCAGGGAGGTGTTCAGATGTTAGGAAAGCTCATTAAGCACGAGTTTCGTGCGACCGGAAGGCTTATTCTTCCGATGTACGCCGTTGTGCTGCTCGTTTCTCTGTTTGCGCATTTCGCCTTCCGTATGCTTGACAGAAATATGCCGATTTTTATCGGTCTTGCCCTCTACCTCATCGTTGCCGCATTCTTCATCGGGCTTATCGGCGCTTTTGTCTATACCTTTGTTGTTATGATAGTGCGCTTCAAGCGAAACGTTCTCAGCGACGAGGGATACCTTACAATGACCCTCCCCGCCTCTATCCACTCCATTCTCTGGGCGAAAATCATTGTCTCTCTCGTGTGGAGTGCGGGAACAGTCCTTGTTGTAGTGCTCAGTGCGGTTATCGCCGCCTTTGAGGTCGGCTGGGTCGTCGAAGCATTGAAGGATCTCGGCTACCTATTCGAGCTGTTCTTCTCTTACGACAACAAGGCGTCGGTGCTCGGGTGGATGCTCTCCATTGCGCTCTACGCCGTCGTTTCCGGTATCGTCGGCTGCCTCAACGTCTACTCCTGCATGTCAATAGGCTACGGCTTTGCAAGGAACAAGGTGCTGTGGAGCATTGTCGCCTACTTTGTAATCGGTATTATTCTCGGTTGGATGAACGGCGGCGGCTTGCAGGTGCTTATTACGCTCAACGAAAATGTCTTTACCTCCGAAACCTTTAACGAAAACTTTTACCAGAACTTTACGCTTCTCTTTGGCTTTCAGTTCCTTCAGGGTATTATCTTCTACGTTTTAACCTGGTGGAATCTCAGATATCGGCTGAATCTTGAATGATCTCTGCATAAGAAAATCCCACGGTCAGACCGTGGGATTTTTGTTTTATTCAGAGCTGAACTCAGGCGTTGTAGAGAGTGAGGAGCTTCTGGAGATGCTCGTAACGCTCCTTTGCGGCCTCCTCGTTCTTTGCGAAGAGAACGGTAGCTCTCTCCGGGAACTCGCGGGTGAGGCGGCTGTAACGGGCCTCGTTCATAAGGAACTCCTGATATCCGCCGGCAGGTGCCTTGGAATCGAGAGTGAAGCGCTTCTCCTGAGGAGCAGCGGGGTTGAAGCGGAACATATTCCAGTAGCCGCACTCAACAGCCTTCTTCATTTCCTTCTGGCAGTTGATCATGCCGCCCTTGATGGAGTGCATCTCGCAGGGTGCATAACCGATGATGAGGGAGGGTCCGGGATAAGCCTCTGCCTCCTGAATTGCCTTGAGGGTCTGAGCGGGGTTGGCGCCCATAGCAACCTGAGCGACGTAGATGTAGCCGTAGCTCATCGCGATCTCAGCAAGGCTCTTCTTCTTCATCTCCTTACCGGCAGCTGCGAACTGAGCGACCTGACCGATGTTGGAAGCCTTGGATGCCTGTCCGCCGGTGTTGGAATAGACCTCAGTATCGAATACGAAGATGTTGACGTCGTTGCCGGAGGCAAGAACGTGGTCAACGCCGCCGAAGCCGATATCATAAGCCCAGCCGTCGCCGCCGAAGATCCAGACGCTCTTCTTGCCGAGGTATTCCTTCTTGGCAAGGATAGCCTTGGCAGCGTCGGAGCCGTTCTTCTCGAGCTCGGCGATGAGGGTCGCGGTAGCGGCCTTATTCTCGGTGCCGTTTGTCTTTGTATCGAACCATGCGCCGATGGCAGCCTTCAGCTCCTCGGAAGCGCAGTCGCAGGCGCAGAGCTCCTTGAGCTGATCGCCGAGAGCGTTGCGGATGGCGTTCTGGCCGAGGTACATACCGAGACCGTGCTCAGCGTTATCCTCGAAGAGGGAGTTAGCCCATGCGGGGCCCTGACCCTTGGCGTTGGTGGTGTAGGGGGAGGTAGCAGCCGGGCCGCCCCAGATGGAGGAGCATCCGGTCGCGTTGGAGATGTACATTCTGTCACCGAAGAGCTGGGTGATAAGTCTTGCATAGCTGGTCTCGGCGCAGCCGGCGCAGGAGCCGGAGAACTCGAGAAGCGGCTTGCGGAACTGGCTTCCCTTGACGGTGGCGTCGATCATGTCTTCCTTCTCTTCGACCTTTGCTACGCAGTAATCGAAGACCTTCTGCTGATCGAGCTCCTCTTCCTGGGGAACCATTGTGATAGCACCGGTCGGGCACTGACCTACGCAGACGCCGCAGCCCATGCAGTCGAGCGGGGAAACAGCCATGACGTAGCTGTAAACGCCCTTGCCCTTGCCTGCCTTGACGGGGACAGCGCGCGTCTCAGCGGGAGCCGCGGCGACCTCAGCCTCGGTAAGAGCGTAGGGACGGATGGTGGCGTGCGGGCAGACAAATGCGCAGTTGTTGCACTGGATGCACTTTGTCTCATCCCAGTGAGGAACGCTGACTGCAACGCCGCGCTTCTCATAGGCGGAAGCGCCCTGCTCGAACTGACCGTCAACGTGATCGAGGAAGGCGGATACGGGGAGGGAATCTCCGTCCATCTTTCCTACGGGGTTCATGATGTTCTTGACCTGCTTTACGGTTGCCTCGCGACCCTCGAGAACGGTGGTGTCAGCCTCGTCAGCAGCGGTAGCCCAATCGGCGGGAACCTCGACCTTGTGGAAGGCGGTGGCGCCGGCGTCGATGGCCTTGTGGTTCATGTCAACGATGTCCTGACCCTTCTTGAGGTAGGAGTGGGTAGCGGCATCCTTCATGTACTTGATAGCGTCCTCCTGCGGAAGAACCTTCGCAAGGGTGAAGAACGCGGACTGGAGGATGGTGTTGGTGCGCTTGCCCATGCCGACCTGGATAGCGAGGTCGATGGCGTTGATGGTGTACAGCTGGATGTTGTTCTTGGCGATGTAGCGCTTCGCCTCAGCGGGCATATGGTGGCCGAGCTCCTCGTCAGACCACTGGCAGTTGATCATGAATACGCCGCCGGGCTTGACGTCGTTGACCATCTTGTAGCCCTTGACAACGTAAGAGGGGTTGTGGCAGGCAACGAAGTCGGCCTTGTTGATGTAGTACGGGCTCTTGATGGGCTTGTCGCCGAAGCGAAGATGGCTGATGGTGATACCGCCGGTCTTCTTGGAGTCGTACTGGAAGTAAGCCTGAACGTACTTATCGGTATGGTCGCCGATGATCTTGATGGAGTTCTTGTTGGCGCCGACGGTGCCGTCTCCTCCGAGACCCCAGAACTTGCACTCGATGGTGCCCTCTGCGGCGGTGTTGGGGGAGTTCTTGTCCTCCTCAAGGCTCATATTGGTAACGTCATCGACGATACCGATGGTGAACTGACGCTTGGGGGCGTCCTTCTTGAGCTCGTTGTAAACAGCGAAGACGGATGCAGGAGGAGTATCCTTGGATCCGAGACCGTAACGGCCGCCGATAACGGTGACGTCGTTCATGCCGGCATTGGCAAGAGCGCCCACAACGTCCATGTAAAGCGGCTCGCCCATTGCGCCGGGCTCCTTGGTGCGATCCATAACAGCGATCTTCTTCGCGGTTGCGGGAATCGCCTCGATGAGCTTATCGGCGCAGAACGGACGATAGAGGCGGACCTTTACGAGGCCGACCTTCTCGCCGTGAGCGTTGAGGTAGTCGATAACCTCCTCGGTAACGTCGCAGAAGGAGCCCATGGCGATGATGATGCGGTCAGCATCGGGAGCGCCATAGTAGTTGAAGAGCTTGTAGTCGGTGCCGAGCTTCTGGTTGACCTTCTCCATGTACTCCTCGACAACTGCGGGAAGCTTGTTGTAGTACTCGTTGGAAGCCTCACGATGCTGGAAGAAGATATCTCCGTTCTCGTGAGAGCCGCGCATTGCAGGTCTCTCGGGGTTGAGAGCGTGCTTGCGGAACGCCTCGACAGCGTCCATATCGACCATTTCCTTGAGATCGTTGTAATCCCAGATGGCGATCTTCTGAATCTCGTGGGAGGTGCGGAAGCCGTCAAAGAAGTTGATGAACGGAACTCTGCCCTTGATTGCGGAAAGGTGAGCAACGGGAGCGAGGTCCATAACCTCCTGAACGTTGCCCTCGGCAAGCATTGCAAAGCCGGTCTGACGGCACGCCATAACGTCGGAGTGGTCGCCGAAGATGTTCAGCGCGTGGCTTGCGACGGTACGGGCGGAAACGTGGAATACGCAGGGAAGAAGCTCGCCTGCGATCTTGTACATATTCGGGATCATGAGGAGAAGTCCCTGAGATGCGGTGTAGGTGGTGGTGAGAGCACCGGCGGCGAGAGAGCCGTGTACGGTACCGGAGGCACCGGCCTCGGACTGCATTTCAATGACTTTTACTGTGGTTCCGAAAATGTTTTTCTGGCCTGCGGCTGCCCACTGGTCAACATAGTCTGCCATGGGGCTGGACGGGGTGATCGGATAGATACCCGCGACCTCGGTAAAAGCGTAGCTCACGTATGCGGCTGCGTTGTTACCATCCATGGACTTAAGTTTTCTTCCCATGTTCGTGTTCTCCTTATCGTATAGATTTTTGTACGCAAAGAAATATAAAACTGCTTTTTACAGTTATAGTTATTTTAACACCAAACGCATTCGATGTAAAGAGGTCTTATGTGGATTTTAACATTAAAAATACGGACAAAACAGTGCTGGACATTTCGCCGATTTCAAATTATAATAGAGAAAATACACCTCTTAAGGAGATGCGCTATGATCAAAACAAGCTTTATGGACGGCTGGAGCGTTCGCCGCGCCGGCGAAGCCGAGTCGATGCCGGTTTCCATTCCCGACGACGCGATGCTCCGCGAGGAGAGAAGCACCACCGCACCGAGCGGCGTAAACTGCTCTTTTTTCGAGGGCGGCGACTACGTCTACTCAAAGAAGTTCACTCTTGATATAAGTAAAGTCAATTATCTCGAATTTGAGGGCGTGTACCGCTGCGCCGAGGTATTTTTGAACGGCGAGAAGGTCGCGGAGCGCCCCTACGGCTACACGAATTTCTACGTTCCGCTCGACGGCGCCGTTGACGGTGAAAACGAGATAACCGTCAAGTGCCGCAACTCCGATCAGCCGAACTCCCGCTGGTACACCGGCTCCGGCATCTACCGCCCCGTGTGGCTCTGGAGCGCGGGCAAGGAGCACATCGAGCCAAACGGCGTGAAGCTCAGAACTCTCTCCGTCGACCCCGCAAAAGTCGAGGTAACCGTAAAGACCTGCGGCAGAGGCAAGGTCACCGTTGAGCTTCTCGACGGCGAGGAGTGCGTCGCCTCCGCCGAGGGTGAGGAGCGCGTTTTCACGCTCGAGGTTCCCAGCGCTAAGCTCTGGAATCCCGAGGCGCCGTATCTCTACACTCTGCTCGTGCGCTTCGGTACAGACGCGGTGTGCGAAAAGGTCGGTATCCGCACCCTTGCGTGGGGACGTGACGGACTTCTCATAAACGGCGTGCGCGTTATCCTTCGCGGCGCGTGCATACACCACGATAACGGACTTCTCGGTGCGAAAACTCTCTATGACGCAGAGGAGAGAAGAGTCCGCATTCTGATGGAAAACGGCTACAACGCGATAAGAAGCGCGCACAATCCCATTTCAAAGGCCCTTCTCGAGGCGTGCGACAAGCTCGGTATGCTCGTCATGGACGAGTACATCGACCACTGGTACATCCACAAGACGATGTACGATTACGTCGACTACTTCGACACCTGGTGGAGGCGCGACGTGCTCGATATGGTGGATAAGGACTATAACCATCCCTCTGTTATCCTCTACTCCACCGGAAACGAGGTCGCGGAGACTGCGCAGAAGCGCGGAATCGCGCTTGCGAAGGAGCTCACCGAGTTTTTCCACGCCGCCGATCCGACAAGACCCGTCACCTGCGGAATAAACATCTTCTTTAACTTCCTCAACGCCGCCGGCTTCGGTCAGTACTCCGACGAAAAGGCGAAGAAGGCTGCCGCCGAGGCTGAAAAGGCCCGCGCCGAGGGCAAGGCTCCGAAGGAGCGCGCCACGGGAAGCAAGTTCTTCAACGATCTCACGGGCTTTCTCGGCTCGAATGTGATGAAGGTCGGCGCAACGCTCCACGGCTCTGACGTGACTACCCGGGAGGCGTTTGCGAATATGGACGTCGCCGGCTACAACTACGGTGAAAAGCGCTATGAGCACGATCTCAGGGCTTATCCCGACAGAATAATCCTCGGCTCTGAGACCTTCTGCGCCGACGCCTACCGCTTCTGGGAGCTTGCGAAGAAGAACCCGCGCCTCATCGGCGACTTCGTCTGGGCCGGTATGGATTACCTCGGCGAGACCGGCATCGGAACCTGGGAATACGCCGCCTACGCGCCGACCTTTGAGCTGAGCTGCGGCTGGATGACCTCCGGAAGCGGAAGGATCGACATCACCGGCCGCCCGCTCGGTGAGGCGTATTACACGCGCGTTGCCTTTGAGCGCACAAAGGGGCCGTTCATCACGGTGCGTCCGGTTCAGTTTTCGGGTGAGAACCACTCCCCCTCCGCGTGGAAGATGACCGACACGCTCAGAAGCTGGTCTTGGCAGGGACACGAATTCAAGACAGCCGAGGTCGAGGTCTACGCAAGAGCAGCACTCGTCGAGCTGAGGATCAACGGAAAGCTTGTCGGCAAAAAGTCGCCGAAGGGCGCGATCGCGCGCTTTAAGCTCCCCTATGAGAGCGGAGTGCTCGAGGCGATAAGCTATGACGAAAACGGAAGCGTTATCGGGCGTGATGAGCTCAGGAGCGCCACAGGCAGCGCGGTTCTGCTCGTTGAGCCGGAGAAGCAGGAGGTCAGGCGCGGCTCGCTCGTCTACGTCGGGCTGAGGCTCGCGGGAGAAAACGGCATTACGAAGAGCGCCGCGAGAGCGCTCATCGACGTTGAGGTTGAGGGCGGAAGGCTCCTCGGTCTCGGCTCCGCCGCGCCGTTCTACCCGAGGAGCTATCTCGATACCACCTGCGACACCTATTACGGCGAGGCGATGGCGGTCATCGAGGCCGGCGACGGCGAAAAGATAACTGTAAAGGCAACGGCTCCCGGACTTTCCGGCGAGTGCGAGGTCAAGATAGTATAAAAAACGGGCGGGTCAGATGACCCGCCCTTTAGTTTTGTCTTTACAGCTCAATAAGCTCGTACTCTCTCGTACCGACGCCGATCTTGGCGGCGTGCTCAACGGTGTGGATGCCGTGGCGCGTTTCCATGCGCTCGATGAGCGCCTTTTTCCCGGGATCAGCCGATGCGTAGACCGCGTCAACGCACGCCTGGTCGATGGCTACCGGGTCGAGCGAGGCGAAGATGCCGATATCCGCCATCTCCGGCTCGTGGGGATTTCCGTCGCAGTCGCAGTCCACGGAGAGGCGGTTTGCGACGTTGATATACGCCATATTCTCTCTGCCGACGTAATCGAGAACTCCCTTGCAGGCCTCAGCCATGCTCTCAAGGAAGTCATCCTGCTCCGGCGCGCACTCGCCCCAGCATTTCTGAGTATCGATCGTTACTCCCGCGGAGTGTATCTTCGCCTTGCCGTGGCTGGAGGCAATTCCGATGGAGATGTTCTTCAGCGCGCCGCCGAAGCCGCCCATCATGTGACCCTTGAAGTGGCTCAGAATGAGAACAGAATCGTAGCTTTTAAGTCCGGTGCCGACGATGTCGGTATCCATGTGCACTCCGCCCTCGATGGGTATCTCAAACTCGCCGAACTCGTCCATGATCTCGACCGGCGCGACCTTTTTAAATCCGCGCTCCTCGATCGCCGCCCAGTGCTTGCGAATTTCCTGCCTCGAGCCGCCATATGCCGTGCAGCACTCGACGATGGTGCCGTTAAGGCGGTTTACGATCGGCGCGACAAACTCCGGGCGCAGATGATTGGATTTCTCGCTCTCGCCGGTGCTCATTTTGACGGCGACCTTGCCTTTAAGCTCTCTTCCGAGCGCCTCATACATTCTCACAACCGCTTCGGGCGTTATTTCTTTTGTAAAAAATACCTTTGCTTTTTCCATTTTTACTTCCCTCCGAGGTAATTTTATGGTAGTATTATAATCGAAATAAAAAAACTATGTCAAGGAGGATATTTCAATGAAAGACCCCAACTGCTCATACTGCGGCAATCAGGCGGCGCTTGACGCCTTCGGAATCAAGATCTGCGACCTCGAGGTCAGCCAGCTCATTCTCTTCAAGGAGCAGTCCCACCCCGGCCGCTGCATCGTAGCCTACAAGGATCACGTCAGCGAGATCGTCAACATCACCGAGGAGGAGCGCAACGCCTTTTTCAAGGACGTAAACCACGCCGCCGAGGCGATCCACAAGGCGTTCCCCGATATGGTCAAGCTCAACTACGGCGCCTACGGCGACACCGGCTGCCATCTTCATATGCACCTCGTTCCCAAGTACCGCGACGGCTTCGAGTGGGGCGGCACCTTTGAGATGAACCCCAAGCGCGTGTTCCTCACCGACGAGGAGTATGCTGAGATGATCGCAAAAATCAAGGCAGCGCTGTAAAGGAGAAGAAATGCTCGATCCGAATACCAATCGAAAAGACGTTCCCGTTGAATTTACCTGGAACCTTGCTGATATATTCCCCTCCGACGATGCGTGGTACAATGAGAACGAAGCGCTGAAAGCTATGCCGGAGCGCATCTCCGCCTATCAGGGTCGCCTCGGTGAGAGCGCGGATACTCTCTATGATGCTCTGAAGCTTGAGGACGAGATAAGCTGCCGCCTTGAGCCGCTTTTCGGCTATGCGAGCTGCTCGCTGGACGTTGACCAGTCAAGCGCAAAGTATCAGGATATGCGCGGCAAGGCGATGAGCACAGCTGTTGCAATCTCCTCAGCCGCCGCATTCTTTACGCCGGAGATCATGGAAATTACAGATGAAGCGCTTGAAAAATTCTATGCTGAAAAGCCGGAGCTTTCAGAATACCGCCGCGCGCTCTATCAGATCCGCCGCAAAAAGGCGCACATTCTCTCCCCCGCCGAGGAGCGTCTGCTCGCCTCCGCGCGGGAAATGGCAGGCTCGCCCGACAGAATCGGCTCTATTTTCCGCAACGCAGACCTGAAGTTCCCCTCAGTTGCGGATAAGGACGGCAATCTTCACACCCTCACCGCCGGCTCCTACGGCCCGCTCATGGAGTCAGACGACCGGGTTTTGCGAAAGAACGCCTTTGAGGGTATGTACTCCCGCGTCGGCGAGTTCAAAAACACCGCCGCAACGATTCTCGACAGTCAGATGAAGCAGCTCAAATTCTTTGCCGAGGCACGAGGCTACGGCTCCACTCTCGAGGCAAGCCTTGACGATACCGAGGTGCCCACCGAGGTCTATCTCAACCTCATCGACGCCGTTCACGCAAATCTCCCGAAGCTCCATCGCTATGTTGCGCTGCGCAAAAAGCTTCTCGGCGTTGACGAGTTGCATATGTACGATATCTATACCCCGATTGTCAAGTCCGCCGACAATAAAATAAGCTTCGAGGAGGCCAAAAGCACAGTTATAGAGGCTCTGAGTGTTCTCGGCGAGGATTATATCGAGCTTTTGAAAACCGGCTTCGATAATCGCTGGATAGACGTTTACGAAAACGCAGGAAAGCGTTCGGGCGCCTACTCCTCCGGCTCATCCCGTCCCCACCCCTATGTGCTCTTAAACCACAAGGACACGCTTGACAGTATGTTCACTCTCGCGCACGAGATGGGTCATGCGCTCCACTCCTATCACTCTACGAAGTATCAGCCGGTTTCCACCGCCGACTACGTTATCTTTGTTGCCGAGGTCGCAAGCACCGTTAACGAGGTGCTTCTCAACCGCTATCTTCTGAGCAAGACCACCGACAAGGCGGAGCGCGCATACCTTATTAACCATTTCCTCGATTCCTTCAAAGGGACGGTCTATCGTCAGACCCAGTTTGCCGAGTTCGAGCTGATGATGGGCAGAATGTGCGAAAACGGCGAGGCTCTCACCGCCGATGCGCTGAACGAGAAGTATCTTGCGCTCAACAAGCTCTATTACGGCGACTCCATCGTATCCGACGAGCCTATCGCCTGCGAGTGGGCAAGAATCCCCCACTTCTTCTACAACTACTATGTGTTCCAGTACGCAACCGGCTACTCCGCCGCCGTTGCAATCGCAAACCGCATACTCACCGAGGGCGAGAGCGCCGTTCGTGACTACAAGAAGTTCCTGTCCGGCGGCTCCTCCACCGATCCCATCAGCCTTCTCAGGATTGCCGGAGTGGATATGTCCACACCCGAGCCGGTCAACTCCGCGCTCAGCTACTTTGAGGAGCTTATCGAGGAAATGGAAAAGCTCTCGTAAGGCTCACATAATTTAAAAGGAGAGGCTTGCCTCTCCTTTTTTTATCTAAACAGATTTTTCAGACTCTCTGTGTACGGCTCACGGCAAATGCCCTTCTCGGTGATGATACCGGTTATGAGTGTGTGGTCGGTGACGTCGAACGCCGGATTGTAGCACTTTACTCCCTCCGGCGCCATAGGCTCAGCGTACCATTTAGAGCGTATCTCATCGCCGTCGCGCTCCTCGATAACGATATCCGCGCCCGTTGGAGTATTGAGGTCGACCGTTGAGCTGGGACCGAGGACGTAAAACGGGATTCCGTAGTGCTTTGCGAGTATCGCAACTCCAGAGGTGCCGATTTTGTTCGCCGTGTCGCCGTTTGCGGCAACTCTGTCGCAGCCCACAAAGCAAAACTGAACCTTTCCGGATTTCATAACGATAGACGCCATGTTGTCGCAGATAAGCGTGACGTCAACCCCCGCCTCGTGAAGTTCGAAGCTCGTGAGCCGCGCGCCCTGCAGAAGCGGTCTTGTTTCGTCGGCAAAGGCGTGAACGTCTATCCCCTTTTCCTTTGCGAGCAGTATCGGGCCTATCGCCGTTCCGTAGCGCGAGGTCGCAAGAGGTCCTGCATTGCAGTGCGTGAGAACACCGTCGCCGGGCTTGAGAAGGCTCACGCCATACTCGCTTATTGCCCGGCACATGGCGATGTCCTCGTCGAGTATTGCCTGCGCCTCATTCCTCAAAAGCGGCAAAAGCTCAGCTTTTGGCGCTTTTTTATTGTTTTCAAGCACCTTTGTCATTCTTTTAAGCGCCCAGCTGAGATTTACAGCAGTCGGGCGCGCGGAATTGAGATATTCGGCGGCTTTCCTGAATTCTGCATCAAATTCCGGCCGCTCCGGCATTCTCTGCGCGAGAACGTACATCGCAAAGCCAGCAAAAATGCCGATCGCCGGCGCACCGCGCACTCTCAGCGCCTTGATCGCCTCGTACATGGCTTCGGCAGACTCAAGCTCGAGATAGATTTTTCTGTTCGGCAGCTCGCTCTGATCGAGGATAACAAGCCTCTCCCCGCTCTCCGACAGTCTGACGTGGTCAATAACATTCATTTGAAAAGCCTCCTATCTGTCCGGTTTATAGGACACTCCCTGCTGTATTATTAAGTCACAAAAACAAAGGGAGGTCACATAAAATGAAAAAGCTCATAGTCACGCTCATAATCACGGCGCTCTGCGCAGGTTACCTCTACTGCGGCTGCAAGGCAGTCGAGATGGAGGCTGAGGCCGCGCATCTCAGAGAGGTGATCGTGACACTCAAAAGCTCCGACGTTACTTCGTCGGAGCTTTTATTTATACAGCTCCGATATGCCGTTTATAAACTCTGCAAATTTCTCTCTCACATCCCACGGCGCGACTATTTCCGCCTTTGTGCCTAGGCCGGCTAGCCAGCCGTAAAACTGCGGACTGACGGAGATATCCGCCGTGACGGTAAAATACTCCTTCCCATCCGGCACAAGGAAAGCGTCGAGCCCGAGCTTGTCTATCACGACCGACGCAAGCTCGTTGTGAAACCGCATTCTGACGGTCCTCTCGTCGCCGGAGAACATTCCGAAAACGTGCGAGGTATAGGTTGCAATATCTGAGGCGCCGAACAGCTCCTCACCCTCCCGCTCTTCATCCATCAGCTCTATTCTGTCCATTCGGTCAACGCGGTAGTTTCGGATCTCTCCGTTCTGAGCGTCGAAGCCGACGAGATAGTAATTCTCGTTATCCCATATGAGCGCAAAGGGACTCACAATGTACCACGCGCCGCCGCGCTGTGCAACGCGCTCCTTGCGTTCATTGAAGCGGAAATACTTGAAACGAATCTTCTTGTCCGCAGAGATCGCGGAATGTATCGCGTCCACACTGTAATAGATGGACTCGCGCATATTCTTAATCCGGTTCTGAACTACGACCTGTCTCTGAAGCGACGCCGCATCGAAGCGATTTGTCAGCTTTTCAAGCTTCTTTATAAGCTCTCCGGTCTTTCTGCGGGTTATGAACTTTGAGGACTGCACCGCATCTACGAGGAGCTTCAGCTCCGCTGTCTCAAAGTCGCGCTTTGCAACAAAATATCCTCTCTTCCCGCTCTCAATATCCACACCGTAATCGACAAGCGCGGCGATATCCGAATAGACGGACTTTCTCTCGGCGCGTATCCCGTTCTTTGCGAGATATTCAATAAGCTGCGAGGCGTTTACGGGGTGATCTTCATCGGACTCGCTGTTCAGATAGTCAAGAATAAAGAGAAGCTTGAGCTTCTGATTATCGCTTTTCGGCATCGGCGCTCACCATAGCCCTGTAAATCATCGTAACGAGCATAGCGTTATTGCAGGCGGCGTCGGGCTGGAAGGTTTTGGGCGAGGTTCCCTTCGTTATGCCGTATTTGTACGCCCAATCAACCGCTCTCTT
>JAFSJE010000059.1 GCA_017439425.1 Oscillospiraceae bacterium | reverse complement strand
TGGTAACACGTTCAGCTGACCGATACTAATAACCCGAGGGCTTGACCTAACGAATTAGCAAGCTCTGAAGTCTTTGCTGAAATCTTAAATCTTCATTTTGTTCGGTTCTTAGGGTGTAAATAAGCAGTTCTGATATTTGGCCCGATGGTCAAGTGGTCAAGACGGGGGCCTCTCACGCCCCAATCGGGAGTTCGACTCTCCCTCGGGTCACCAAATCAGAACTGCACCCCTAAAAATGCACCTTTAGCTCAGTTGGTAGAGCACCTGACTCTTAATCAGGGTGTCCAGGGTTCGAGTCCCTGAAGGTGTACCAATAGTTGGTGTTGATTGCGGTGAGGGTCCACCTGTTCCCATTCCGAACACAGTAGTTAAGCTCACTGGCGCCGACAATACTTGGCTGGCAACGGCCCGGAAAGATAGGTAGACGCCAACATAAAGAGAAAGCAAGCGATTTTCGCTTGCTTTTTTCTTTTATCCGCGGTATTCTTTTTTATGAGGTGATAAGCGTGGATAAAATACATCTTCTTCAGAAATGGATAGATGAGAGCGGCAATATCGTATTTTTCGGCGGAGCCGGAGTATCGACTGAGAGCGGAATACCAGACTTTCGCTCAGTCGACGGACTTTATAATCAGAAATACGACTACCCGCCGGAGACTATAATCTCGCACAGTTTTTTTGAATGCAACCCTGATGTGTTCTACCGCTTCTACCGCGATAAGCTCGTTGTTGGCGAAGCAGAGCCGAACGCAGCACACAGATACCTTGCAAAGCTCGAACAGCAAGGCAAGCTTAAGGCGGTAGTAACTCAGAATATTGACGGCTTACATCAAAAGGCGGGGAGCAAAGCCGTCTACGAGCTCCATGGAACGCTCCTGCGCAATTATTGCGCCCGGTGCGGCAAAGAATACCCCGCTGATGAAATAGTGCGCACAGCGGGCGTTACACGCTGTTCCTGCGGCGGACTGATCCGCCCTGATATCGTGCTTTATGAGGAGGGACTTGACGAACGGGTTCTGACAGAATCAGTAAACGCGATTATGAATGCCGATATGCTTATCGTCGGCGGGACGAGCCTTGTCGTTTATCCCGCTGCTGGGCTTGTGCGTTATTTCAGAGGCAAGCACCTCGTTGTTATAAATATGTCGCCCACCGGACTAGACAATGAGGCTGACCTTGTTATCGCAGATAAGATCGGAAAGGTGTTCTCACAGTTAAAATAATGCGACATAATGCGACAATGAAAAACTGTCAGGAAAAAATTTCCTGACAGTTTAGACTGTAGACAAAATGGAAAAAGCGTTGGATAAAGAGGCGGGGATCTGTGAAGGGGCCGGCCAAGAGGCCCATTCACGTCGCATAACCCGCCCGCAGTTGTCATATTTTGCGCTCAGAGAGCGCAAAATATGTTCGATGCGGAGACTTTGTCGACGCATTGTAACTGTCAGGAATAATTTTCCTGACAGTCTTTTTTTATCGGATTTCTTTTTTGCCGGCTTGTTGGCGGAGAGTGTTGAACTCGCCGAGAAGCTTATCATCCGGGCGGTCAGGCAGCTCAGTGCCGTTCTGGAGTGCGATGGCGTAACGGTCGGCGGGGCCGAACTTTTCAACGCTCATAAAGAGGAACATCGCAAAAATCGCAACATAGCCGATTGTCTCGCCGCCGATGAATATCCACGGCATTGCGGCTCTGATAGCCTCGGTGGAGATGTTCGAGGAGGAGTAGCCGACTGCGGCGAGCACACCGTTCATAAGTCCTGTTGCAATTCCGGTACAGCCGGAGAAAATTGCACCGTAGATGGTCATCGAAAAGCCGTCGGTGCGCGCGCCGTAGACCGCCTCCTGGTGGTCAAGCACATCCGCAAGGAGCGCAAGGAGAAGATACATCGCAGGAGTTGAGCCGAGAGCTTTAATTACAAACGAAGCAATCACGATAGTGAGGTTATCCGGGAAGAGCATTCCCAGCACGCCGCCGGCGACTGCGAGAACTGAGCCGAAAAGTATTGCACGGGCCTTCCCGATTTTGTTTGCGAGAGGTACTGCCACAAGCATTCCGAGCGCCGTCGGCACGGCGCCGATTATCGAGAGCGTACCCTGAATTGCGCCGCCGTTTGCTGTGGTGTAGTTTTCCTGAGCGTCTGTGAACATCGCCTGGCAGAAGTAGAGCTGAGAGGCGTTTTTGAGCATTCCGCCGAGCTGATAGCAGAGGAGGAAAAGCATTATGATTATCCAGTATTTGTCACTAAAGCAGATTTTTACCTGCTTACGCACCGGAAGCGCATCCTTCGGCTTTTCGCCGCCCATGCCTTCCTCGGTAACTCTCTCACGGGTGAAGAAATACTCGGTAACTGCGCCGATTGCAGTTATGAAAATAAGGGCGATGACGAAGATTTTCCAATGATTATAGCTTGCAAGCCCGTCATAAATTGCGGCTCCGGAGGAATCGACATAATACTCTATCGCACCGGCGTCGTTGTAGACCGGAGTTCCCGCGCCGGACATATCGTAGACGAACAAAAGGCGCAGGAAGAACGGAAGCACCATGCTGACAACGCCCATTGCGGCGAGCGCCGTTGCGTTGGATATCGTAGCAAGCAGGCTTCTGTCCTTGCTGTCACGGGTCGAGAGCGAAACGATGGCGGCGTGGGGTGTTGAATACATCGGATACGCCACGGCAAAGAGAAGTATGTAGCCGATAGAGATGAGAATGAGGCTTATGAGCTGCTTATCCTGCATTGTTTCGTTGACATAGGGCGAGAGAATGAAGAGTATGACGAGCGCCAGTATATTTACAGGTATGCTGAGAAGTATCAGCGGACGGGCCTTGCCGGCTTTCGTCTTGATGCTGTCCATAAGACGCCCGACGAGGATATTTCCGAGTATCACGAAGAACACGCTGACAACCGGTATCGAGGTAAAAAACCACCCTGCCCACTTGTTGATGTTCAGCACGTTCGACATATAGGCGTTGAAGTAGTTTGCCATAATCGAGTTTGTGAGCATCGCGAGCGTCGGGCCGACGAGATACCCGAATGCCCCCTCGGGAAAGAGCATTACCTTATCGGATTTTATGCGAGAGCCGAGCGCGGGCGAGTCAAAAAGAGCGAGCTTCATCGAGATTACCTCCAAAGCTATGTAATTACTTGTTTAGTTTAGCAGTGCAAATTGAAAAAGTCAAACAAATTTGTGCAAATTCACAAAAAAGCCTTGCTTTTTTGCGGTGCTGATAGTATCATATTGTCAAACGCTATAAAATATAATCAACACAATGTTAATTAGAGGACATATATGGCTGTTTTAGACACAAGAATTCAATTCACCAAAAGCAGGCTGTTTGCCGCGATGACGGAGCTTCTCGGCAAAAAAGCCATCGGATTTATTACGATAAAGGAGCTGTGCGAGGCTGCGGGATTAAACCGCGGCACGTTCTATCTCCACTACTCCGCGCCGATGGATGTTCTGAGGGAACTTCAGGAGGAGCTTTCGGGCGAAGGAATGCTCGAATTTTCCGGCGGCGAAGCTGTTCTCACGGAGAAGCTCAGAAAAATCTTCGCCCGCAGGGAGGAGTACGCCGCGGTAATGGGGCGCAACGGCGACCCTGAGTTTCTGAGAGGCGTGAAAAAGAGATCGTTCCATGTAATGCGGTCACACCTTGAGGCGAGATACCCGGACAGAAGCGAGGCGGAGCTTGAAATCGCCTTCGATTACATATTTTCCGGCTGCACCGGCGCAATAACCGAATGGCTGCATGCCCAAGAGCCGATAGAGCCCGAAAAGATGGCACAACTGCTGGAGAAATTCAGCGAAAAAATATATGGCAGCATTTAAGGAGGAGAAAAATGAAAAGAAGTCACGTATTTCGCGGCTTTGCCGGCATCTTCCTCGCTCTGCTTGTGATGTTCAGCGTCGTATTCGGCGTTGCGAACGCATGGGCGGGCAAGGTAAATGAGCTGCTCGGCACTGAGACCGCGACGATTACGAGGAGTCTCAACCCCGATGACTACTACTTCAAGTCCGACTATGCCTCGGGCTCTGAGCTTATCGCGGCCGAGATCGCCTACTCGACCCGCCTTGCGGCCGAGGGCAGCGTTGCACTTAAGGGCGAACCCGCGATCAGCGGTACGCGCGTAACGCTCTTCGGAATGCGCAGCGGCTCGAAGATGCAGTTCGGCGGCACGATGGGCGAGCTTATCGACGCCGGAAACGTTGTCACCCTCGGCGAGGCGCTTACGGATCGCGGCTTTGCCGTAAACCCGGAGATGACGCAGTTCTATAAGGACATGGAGGCGGATTACACTCCCGCTAAGAGCGCCGGCGGCAACGTTGTATCTGACTATGAGGATCAGGGATCGGAGATAAACGAGGTTCCCGCGAGCCTTCTTGACGCAGGCAAGATCGGCGATTATAAGGATGCCGCGATTATCGTTCTCGGCCGCGATGCCGGTGAGTCTGCCTGCTATTATCCCGGCGCAAACGGAATCGCAAAGCCGGAGGAATTCACACAGAGCCCCACCGGAAATATCTTCTCGCTCACGAATGAGGAGCGCGACCTCGTCAACTGGGTCGAGGCGCAGGGCTTCGGCAAGGTAGTCGTACTTATCAACTCCGGCACTTCCATGGAGGTTGAGGAGCTGAGACGTGACGCCGGCGTTGATGCGATGCTCTGGATCGGCAATCCGGGCGCTTACGGCACTTACGGAATTGCTGATCTTCTCAAGGGCAATACATTGCCCTCCGGTCATCTTCCCGACACATGGGCAGTTAACTCAGCGCTCAGTCCCGCCGCGCAGAACCTCGGCATTTATACCTTCGATAACTATGAGGAAATCGAGACAACCAACAACAACGGCCTTCGCTCAAGCTGGTATCTCGTCGAGCTCGAGGGTATCTACAACGGCTATAAATACTATGAGACCCGCTATTTTGACTCAGAGAAGGGTCAAGGCAACGCCACTAAGGCGGCAGCCGGACAGTCCACAACCGGAACGAGCTGGAATTATGACAGCGAGGTAAGCTACCCCTTCGGCTTCGGACTTGAGGGCAGCACCTTTACCGAGGAGATAACGAGCGTTAACATCGACTGGCTCGGCACCTCCACCGTAACCGTGAAGGTCACGAACACCGGCGACAAGGCAGCAAAGCACGCGGTGCAGCTCTACGTATCCGCACCCTATACCGATTACGATAAGCAGAACGGCGTTGAAAAGAGCGCTGTTCAGCTCATCGGCTACGCCAAAACCGGCGAGGCGAAGGAGAATACCTTTGCAGACGTAGTTCTTCTGAATCCCGGTGAGAGCGAGGACGTTGTAATTTCCTTCAACGCCGAGAATTTTTATTCCTATGACCGCACCCGTTCCCACGACGGCGTTACGGGCGCATGGATCCTCGAGAAGGGCGACTATTACTTTGCCACGGGCAACGCCCACGAGGCGGTGCAGAGCGTTCTCGACGGCACGGCGTACAAGGCAACGAACGATTCCGATATCTATAAGGAGAGCGCCAACGGCGTTACAATAGAAAATCGCCTAAATGGCGCTGACCTCAATAATCTCGGCTTCAACGTGACCTATCTCTCGAGAAGCGACTGGTTCGGCACCTTCCCGAAGAGCGTTGACAGCCTCACAGCAACGGCTGAGATGATCACTCTTCTCCGCAACAACACCTATGACATGGAAAAGGCGAAAGCCGCCTACACCGGCCCCGACAGCTTCACCTACGGCAAGGACAGCGGTGTGAACGCCATCGCCCTCAAGGGGCTTGAGTATGACGATCCGCTCTATGATACCGTTCTCGACGAGGTCACGCTTCAGGATTACATCAATCAGTACATAGCCTACTTCGAGGAGATCGAGGAGATCGCAATGCCGGTCGAGAGCCGCGCGGATTCCCCGCTCGGAATTATAGGCTACATCGGTCAGCGCACGAAGGGGACGATCTACGAGGTAAGTCAGGACGATCCTGCCTATAAGCACATGACGGACGTCTATCCCGGCGGCCCCGTTGTCGCCGCCTCGTTCTCACCGCTGCTTCAGCGCGAATTCGGAAGACTTGTCGGCAATGACTGCCTCTGGACGGGCTATGATACATGGTTCGGCCCCGGCATGAATATTCACAGAACACCATATAACCTCAGAAACATCGCCTACTACTCTGAGGACGCTGTTCTTACCGGCAACACCGGCGCGAACGTCCACAAGGCGCTGAATAAATACGGTGTAGTTACGAACGTCAAGCACTTTGCATTTAACGATCAGGAGACTAACCGCGACGGTCTTGCGGTGTTCCTCAATGAGCAGGCGGCGCGTGAAAACGAGCTGCGAGGCTTCGAGATCGGTATCCGAGACGGCGACATAAAAGGCCTTATGAGCGCCTTTAACCGAATCGGCTGCACTCACGTCGGTGCTGACAACGGACTTATGAACGGCATACTCCGCGGCGAGTGGGGCTGGAACGGCTTTATGATGACGGACTCCGTAAAGAGTACCGCCTACTTCCTGCCGCGCGAGACCGCAATGGCGGGCAACGATCAGATGCTCGGCGGCTCCAATAACGCCGCTGTCTGGAACTTCACACAGGCTGAAGTGGAAAAGGACATCGTCCTTCAGTCAAAGCTCAGAGAGAGCTATCACAGAAAGCTCTATGCCTATGTGAACGCCGCCACGATGAACGGCATCGACGCCGCCTCCGCCGCATCAGGCGGTCAGGTCTGGTGGGTAGTAATGTTCGAGGTCATCGTTGGCTTGAGCGCGCTTGGCTTTATCGCATTCACAGCACTGACAATTGTATTTGACCACAAGGAAAGGAGGCAGTAAAAATGGCTAAAACTGAGAAAAAGGGCTTTGGTCTGCACCTGACGATTGCCATTATCGCCGGAGCGTTCGCACTCCTCGGCCTCGTACTGTTCCTTTTGGGCTTCACAACGAATTACTACACCTTCGGCGGCATGAACTCCATTCTCATCACGGTGTTTATAGTATTAGCAATCATTGCAATAGCCGCCTCTGCCGCAGTTATTAATAAGTACCCCGATAAAATCTGGGCAAAGCTGATGCCGTTTGTCGCCATCGGACTGCTCGCCGCAGCGAGTATGCTCATCGTCGGCGACAGGGTAGAGGGCATCGGCAACTGCATCATCACCGATTATGACTCCGGTCACGGCGGCGAGCAGGCGATATATATGTCGCTCGTCGGCGCAGTAAGCCTTCTTGTTTCGATTATTTATCTCATTATCGGGCTTTTCCATAAGGATATCACACAGCCTGCGCCCAGAGCGAAAACTCTCGGCTTCTCGATTGCAGGCGGCGTTGTTGCCGTTGCGGCGATTGTTGCCACTCTCGGCCTCGTCGGTGTTAATCTTACCAGCGGCACGAGCGTTGGCCCCGGCGGAGTCTCAACCGGCGAGATGGCGAGCGGCACATATACTGTGAGCTTCAACGGCAACAACGGCAATGTTGATTCCGTGCGTGATTATGAGTTCATTCCGGCGACTGTTAAGGGACTTCTTAATGCAGACAGCCGCCTGTTCCTCGACCTCACGCTCACGCTCGACGGCAAGGGGAATTACACTCTCCTCGCCGATTCCTACTGCATAGAGGGCGGCAAGCGTGCCGTAATAGGTGACGATACCGGCCTCGGACTTGTTCTCACGACCACCGCTGAGGGTACCTATGTGGATAACGGCGACGGAACTGTTACCACCTCTCCGGCAACTCACGCAGTCTCTGAGATGGCGACGGATACATATTCCGTACAGATGAAATCGCCCGCCAAGATGAAGGTCGGCGACCACGAGGAGGACGGCACATACGATTCCAATGACTATCCCGAGGTGCTTGCACTTGTTCCCGAAACTGTGTGGACTATTGCTGATGGCAAGATTCTCTCTTACGGAAGAAGCGCACTTAAGGGCGAGTTCAAGGTCAGCTTCAACGGCAACACCGGCAACGTCGACCTCGTTCAGGATACGCAGTTCGTACCCGCAAACGTCAAGGGACTGCTGAATGCCGACACACGCCTATTCCTCGACTTCACGCTTACACTTGACGGAGCGGGCAATTATAAGCTCTTTGCCGATAACTACGTCATCGAGGGCGGCAAGCGCGCCGAGATCGGCGATGATACAGGTCTCGGACTTATCCTGACCACAACGGCTGAGGGAACCTACGTCGATAACGGCGACGGAACGGTTACGACCGCGCCCGCGACCCACGTCGTGGCGGTCATGGCGACCGATACCTACTCCTCACAGATGAAATCGCCCGCCAAGATGAAGGTCGGTGACAATGACGCGGACGGCACCTATGATTCCGCCGAGTATCCCGAGGCTCTCGACCTTGTTCCCGAGGCTGTTTGGACTCTCTCCGGCTCAGAAATCGTCGGTTACACCGTTCCGAGCGATGAGGCTCCCGCCGATGAGCAGCCCGCTGACGATACGCCTGCGGCACCTGCTGCCGAAAGCGTTGAGATTGTATCCGATGACGGCGGGACGAAGCTCACCTTCAACCCGGACGGTACGTTTGCGTTTGACTTCGACGCCTATTCCGTCCATGAGGAGGGTACCTATACCTACGAGGGCGGCGTGCTCACAGTGACTAACCCGAACGGTGACAGCTTCACTGCCGAAGGCGACCCGATGGCGCTCCACTATGTCACCGCAGTTTCCGAGCAGCTTGCGGGCGATTATACGATCCCCGCCGCGGCGTTTGACTTCGCTCCCGCTTCTGATGGCAGCTTCGACGCGTTCACAGTCGACTCTGACGATGGCGGCACAAAGCTGACAGTCAATCCGGATGGCACCTATGTTTTTGCTTTTGAAAGCTATGGCATTGAAGATCCCGGCACTTGGAGCACTGTTGACGGCAAGACGGTATTTGTCAACGCAAACGGACTTGAAATGCCTCTCGAGGGCGGCAAGCTGCACTACATCTCCGGCGTTTCCGAACAGCTGACGGGCGACTTCACATTTGAGATGCCCGCCTCCGGCGCCTCAGAAGCAAGCGGCTTCGACGCGTTCACAGTCGATTCCGATGACGGCGGGACGAAGCTGACGGTAAATCCGGATGGCACCTATGTCTTTGCGTTTGAGTCTTATGGCATCGAGGACCCCGGCACTTGGAGCACTGTTGACGGAAAGACGGTATTTGTCAATGCAAACGGACTTGAAATGCCTCTCGAGGGCGGCAAGCTGCACTACATCTCCGGCGTTTCCGAACAGCTTACAGGCGACTTCACGTTTGAGATGCCCGCCTCCGGCGGCGCAGAAGCAAGCGGCTTCGACGCGTTCACAGTCGATTCCGACGACGGCGGGACGAAGCTGACAGTAAACCCCGACGGTACGTATGTATTTGCTTTTGAAAGCTATGGCATTGAAGATCCCGGCACTTGGAGCATAGTTGACGGCAAGACGGTATTCGTCAACGCAAACGGACTTGAAATGCCGCTTGAAAATGGACATCTTCATTACGTTTCAAGCGTTTCCGAACAGCTGACGGGCGACTTCACGTTTGAGATGCCCGCCTCCGGCGGTGCTTCTGCGGCACCGTACACCGTACCCTCTGACGACGGCGCGACTACCATAACCTTCAACGGCGATGGCACCTATATGTTCGAGTTCGCCGCCTACGGAGTTCAGGACGAGGGAACTTACGCCTTCGACGGCGCGACCCTCACTGTTGTGAACTCCACAGGGCTTGAAATGACAACCGCTGACGGCAAGCTCCATTACGTCTCAGGCGTTTCAGAGCAGCTGACCGGCGATTTCACACTTGACCTCTCGAAGCTTTAAGGTTAGAATAAGGGCGCGGCGATAAACCGCGCCCTTTTCAAAAGGAGCAGAAAATGGAAAAAATACACGGAACGAATCTCGGCAACTGGCTCGTCCTTGAAAAATGGATGAAGCCAGACCTTTTTGCTTCCACTGAAACCGAGGACGAGACGTGGCTCAGCCGCAAAATGCAGCCGGACGAGTTTGCCGCGCTCATAAAGGAGCACCGCAATACCTACGTCACCGAGGAGGATTTCGCTTTTATCGCCTCGCAGGGGCTCAATATGGTGCGCCTGCCGGTGCCGTACTTTACATTCGGCGACCGACCGCCCTTCGTTGACGCGACGGAGTGGATAGACAAGGCGTTCGACTGGGCTGAGAAGTACGACCTCAGGATACTTCTCGACCTGCACACGGTGCCGTACAGTCAGAACGGCTACGATAACGGCGGACTTACCGGAGTGTGCCACTGGTATAAGCATCCGGACGAGGTGGAGTTCGCGCTCACAGTCCTCGAGCGCCTCGCAAAGCGCTACGGAGAGCGTAAAGGGCTCTACGGAATCGAGGTACTGAACGAGCCGATAAGCTGGATGGTGTACGTCACCGCGCCTTCGACGGGAAAAGCGGTGGACAAGGAGGAGGCGAAGGGCTCGGGATACGTTCCGCTTCCGTTTCTCAGAGAGTTCTACACGAACGCCTATTATCGCCTGCGCGCGATTCTGCCGGAGGAGAAGGTAATCGTTTTTCACGACGGCTTCCGCTGCACAAGCTGGAATAAGTTTTTCCGCGAGAGGGGATTCAAAAACGTCGCGCTCGACACGCACCCGTACATTTTCGCTATGGAAAGCTTCGTGCCGTTTGCCAAGCCGTGGGCGTATAAAATCTACCTTGCGGGCGTGATGAGTCAGATACGCAGGGCGCAGAGGGATATTCCTGTCATCGTCGGCGAGTGGTGCATCTGCAACAAGTACGCGAACAACGTGCAGTCCGATAAGGAGGAGTGCCGCAGACGCTACAACGAGATCGCGCGCATACAGCTCGACGCGTGGAAGGAGACGGCGGGGTGGTTTTACTGGAACTATCAGCTTCTGCGCGACCGCGACGTGCCGACAGACCTTCCATGGAAGGAGAGCTGGGATTTCTGCCGCAGTATCAAAAACGGGTGGATCACTAAGGAAATGATGGAGAACTGACAATGGAAATGCACTTGAATACACTTTACGGCTCCGGCGCGTGGGATGAGAAATTCAGCCAGAGCGTACTTTTTCACGCGGGAGAGAGCGAAAACCGCGTAATAAACCTCTACCCTGAGGCGGAATATCAGACCTTTGAGGGCTTCGGCGGCGCGATAACCGAGGCAGCGGGCTACGTCTACGCGCAGATGGGCGAGAGCGACAAAAAAGCGCTTATGCAGGCATATTTCAGCCCGGAGGGAATGAATTATCAGTTTGTGCGGATACCGATCGACAGCTGCGACTTCTCGCTCGGTCAGTACGAGGGCTTCACGCGGGTCGAGAAATATATAATTCCCATGCTCCGCGACGCTGAAAAGGCGCATGGGGAGAGGCTCGGCATTATGCTGGCGCCGTGGTCGCCTCCGGCAAAATGGAAAACTAACGGCATCCGCCAGTTCGGCGGCGCCTTGAAGCGCGAGCACTATGGCGACTACGCCGCATATCTCTGCGATAATATCGCGTGGTACAAGGCTCAGGGCTTCTGCGTTACGCGTCTGTCGCTCCAGAATGAAGCCCACGCCGTTCAGACCTGGGATTCGTGTGTGTGGACGGCGGGGGAGCAGAAGGAATTTCTGAGAGACTATATGTACCCCGAGATGGTAAAGCGCGGACTCGATGATATTGAGATCTACCTCTGGGATCACAACAAGGAGCGGGTTTATGAGTGGCTGCGCGACGTTGTCGATGAGGATACGGATAAAATGGTTTCCGGCATCGCGTTCCATTGGTACTCCGGCGATCACTTCGAGGCACTTGACCTTTGCCGCGAGAGGTTCCCGACGAAAAAGCTGATGATCTCGGAGAGCTGTATTGAGTACTACAAGTTCGACATCTCAGACGCCTTCGGCTCTGCGGAGAAGTTCAGTCACGAGATAATCGGCGACCTCAACTGCGGCATGGTCGCATTCGGCGACTGGAACATTCTGCTCGATGAGAACGGCGGCCCGAACTATGTCGGAAACTACTGTCTTGCGCCGTTTATGTACGATACGAAGGCGCACAAGCTCACAGAAACGCTCCTCGGAAAGTACGTCGAGGTCATCGCGAAGGCGATACCGGCGGGATCGGTGAGGATCGCCGCGACGAAGTACAGCGACGATATCGACGCGACGGCGTGGAAGCGGCCGGACGGCAAAATCGTGCTCGTGATGCTGAACAGAGAAAATAAAAATTCCCCGGTGTGCGTCAGACTGAACGGCGAGGAGGCGGACGCAATTCTGTGGCAGGAATCGATAACCTCCGCAATCATTGAATAAAAAATAATTAAAAAGGAAGATGATCTGCGCGTTAAAATGCAGATCATCTTCCTTTTTTACTGCTCGAATTTTATCCAGCCCGGAAGAAGCTCGGGCCTGAAGCGCTTCAGAATAAAAAGAACACCGATTATTATGAAGAGAATGCCCACGCCGACGGGGATGAAAACGTTGTTAACACTGTCGACGTCCATTGTAATTGCGGGGTTGTTCTTATCGTAGTAGAGACCGTATCTCGTGCCGGTCTCCATCCATTCCGAGGTGTTTGTCGTCGTTTCGTAGGTCTTGCCGTCGACTTCGTATCTGAGACGGTATCCGTAGGCGGGGGTGTCGTCGCCGAAGTTATCCCAGCGCTCTGTGACAATCGCTGCGGTCTCGCCGTAGACATCTGCGTTGATGACCATTATGACGCTGACGACAATCAGCGCGATACCGACGAAAAGCGAGATAAAGCCCGCGTTTTTCTGAAAAAAACTCTGCATTTCATAACTCCTTAAAGCTTGGAAATATCCTTCTTATCGCCGACCACCACAAGGCGCGAATCGCTTGTGAGCGGCAGCATCGGGTCGATATGGCTCGACATCTCGTTGTCTGACTTGACGGCGATGACGTTAATATTGTACTTCTCGCGAAGATGGAGCTCCTTGAGATTCTTGCCGACCCACTCAGACCTCGGGTAGAGGTCGACGATGGCGAGATTGTCGCCGAAATCGAAGTAGTCGAGGAAGTTTTCGCTGAGGAACCTCCTTGCGGCGCGGTATGCCGCGTCCTCCTCAATGTTAATGACCTTGTCGGCGCCGACCTTGTAGAGTATAGCCTCCATCTGCTTACTTGTCGCCTTCGCGATGACGAGCGGCACGCCGAGCTCCTTTGCGACCATTGTGCACATAACGCTCGGGCCGAGCGACTGACCCATGCAGATGATGACGACGTCCATATTCTTGATGCCGAGCGCCTTTATCGCCTCCGGGTCGGAGAGGTCAGCAGTGACGGCATAGGTGCACTTGTCGGCAAACTGGCTCACAAGCTCCTCGTCAGAGTCGGCGATGAGCACGTCAGCGCCGGCGGCGTACAGATTTTCGGTCAGATACTTGCCGTAGGAGCCGAGACCAAGTATAGCGTAATTCTTTTTCATAGTATCACCTTAACCTACGATAAATTTTCCGTCGGCGTCGCGGACGACGTTTTTAGCCTCGCTCCGTGTGCGGAAGAAGAGGGCGAGAGAGATGGGGCCGATACGCCCGAGATACATTGAAACGATTATAAGAAGCCGCCCGAAGGTATTGAGCGACGGCGTGAGGTCGCGGGAAAGACCGACGGTACAGATAGCGCTTATGACCTCATAGGCGCTGTCATTCAGCGTCGTGCCGTTTGTAAGCATGAGAAGCGCGGTGAACACGATGGCAACCATAAGGCTCACAAGCGCGATGGCGGTCGCCTCGCGGATGAGGCGGGAGGGCACCTTGCGGTTGAAAATCACGGTGTCGTGGCGGTTCAGAATGTAGCTCACTGTGTTCTTGAGAACGATGTAGAGCGTGACCGTTTTTACGCCGCCGGCAGTTCCGACCGGCGAGCCGCCGATAAACATCAGAACGCATCCTAACAGTACGCTCGGCTCGGTGAGCGCCTTCTGACTGATAGCGGCAAAGCCGGCAGTGCGGAAGGTCACCGACTGGAAAAGCGCGTTCAGAATTTTATTGCCGAAGCTCATTTCACCGAGTGTCGCGGGATTTGAAAATTCAAAGATCAGCTCGAGAACAGCGCCGCCGAAGAGAAGAATAACGCTCAGCGCGAGGACAAGCTTCGAGTGCTCGTTCAGGCGGTGGACAGCAAAAACGAGAGAGCGCTTTTTTTCGATAGCAAGCTTTACCTTTTCCCAGATATCGAACCAAACGGCATAGCCGAGGCCGCCCGTTACGATGAGAAGCATCGTAGTGACGAGCACCAGCGGATCGGAGGAGAAGCTCATAAGGCTGTCAGCACCGAGAATGTCGATTCCGGCGTTGCAGAAGGCGGAGATCGAGGTGAAAACCGCGTACCACACGCCATTCAGCGCGCCGTAGCGAGGAATAAAGGCGATGGAGTAGAGAACCGCGCCGATGAGCTCAATCGAGAAAACCCCGCGCAGAACTCTCCTGAGAAAATGCGTCAAACCCGAAAGCCGCGAGAGATTGAAGGACTGCATGAGGAGAACTCTGTCATTGAGGCTCATTCTGCGCCGCAGGGCGAAGATCGCCGCACTCGACACAGAGATAATGCCGATGCCGCCGAGCTGAATGAGCACGAGTATCACGATCTTGCCGAAAAGCGACCAGTGAGCCGCGGTCTCGACCACGACAAGCCCAGTGACGCAGACGCTCGTCGTCGCAGTAAAGAGCGCCGTAAGAAATCCGGTGCGCTCGCCGGGTGCGGTTGAGAACGGCAGCCATAGGAGGACAGATCCGACCGCAATCATCGCAAGAAAGCTCAGAGGAAGAATCTGAGCGGCGGTGAGCCTTGATTTAGCCTTGTTCGTCGTTATTCACCCCTCCGGCGATTAGTCAGCGTATTTTTCCACACTGCGGGGTAGAACAGAAGTATCATCGGATAAAGCTCAAGCCTTCCGGCGAGCATATCGAACATTAGCACAAACTTTGAGAAATCGGAAAAGAGCGCGAAATTCTGCGTCGGGCCGACGAGATTGAGACCGGGGCCGATATTATTGAGCGTCGCGGCGACTGCGGTGAAATTCGTCGAAAGGTCGTAGTTATCGAGTGAAACGAGGCACACCGAGGCGACGAAAACGAGCAGAAACAGAATAAAATAGCTTGAAATCGAGCGCATAGTGTCCGAATCGAGGGTCTTTCCCTCAAGTCGGGTCTGACGGACGGATTTCGGATGGACGTAGAAATAGAGCTCGCTGCCGACCGCCTTGATGACCGCAATAAAGCGCGAGACCTTGATGCCGCCGCCCGTGGAGCCGGCGCAGGCGCCGATGAACATTATTACTACGAGCAGTGTTCGGGAAAAATTCGGCCAGAGGTCAAAATCGACGGTGGCAAAGCCTGTTGTAGTGATTATAGATGCGACCTGAAACGCCGCGTCGCGTATGGATTTGACGGCTCCGCCGCCGAGACGGAGAATGTTGCCGGTTATCATTGTGACCGCAAAGAGGATGATGATGAAATACCAGCGAACCTCCTCCATTTTGAGCGCCTGGCGCCACTTTTTGAAAAGGAGGAAGTAGTAGAAATTGAAGTTCACGCCGAAGAGTATCATGAAAACCGTTATTATCCACTGGAGCGCGGGGGAGTAGGAAGCCATGCTGTCCGCCTTTATGCCGAAGCCGCCGGTTCCGGCGGTGCCGAAGGCGGTGCAGAGCGCGTCGAATACCGGCATACGGAAGATGACGAGGATAATGAACATCAGCACTGTGAGCGCAATATAGATCCGGTAGAGAATAGAGGCAGTGTGCCGCACCTTCGGAACGAGCTTTCCGACCGACGGACCGGGCGACTCCGCGCGCATGAGGTTCATATTGCTGCCGCCGGACATCGAGATTATCGCAAGCAGAAAGACGAGAATGCCCATGCCGCCTATCCAGTGCGTGAAGGAGCGCCAGAGGAGCATACAGTGGTCGAGCGCCTCTACGTCTGCGAGTATGCTTGCGCCGGTGGTCGTAAAGCCGGAGACGGTCTCAAAGAGCGCGTCAACGTAGCTCGGTATCTGACCCGAGAGCGTAAAGGGCAGGGCGCCGATGAGCGACATACAGAGCCAGCTCATCGCCGTAGCAATGCAGCCCTCTTTGAGATAGAACACCGTATCCTTCGGCTTCAGCAGGCGCAAGAGCGCGCCGCATACAAGGCTTATAGCCATCGCGGCGAGAAACCACACAACGCTCTTTTCGTGGTAGATAAGCCCCGCCGCGACCGGTATCACCATCAGCGCCGCTTCGATGAGAAGCACAATGCCGAGGATGTAAAATATCATTCTTCTGTTCATCGCGGCACCCTTATGCGAGAATATCACTGATATCGTGGAAGCCTGTGTGCTTTGTCACGATAACTACGTTGTCGCCCTTCTTGATGCAGTCGAGGCCGCCGGGGATTATGCTCTGACCTCCGCGGTTTATATAGGCTACGATAAGCTCGTCCTTGTTTTTGAGATCCTTGAGCGGCACGTTCGTGAGGTTTTCGATATCCTCGGAGACGTTGAACTCGATTGCCTCAACGCGGTTGTCGAACATGTGATAGAGCGTTTCGATACTGCTTCCGAGGGAGTTTTTCTTCGCGCGGACATAGGCGATTATTGCCTCGGCGGTGATATACTTCGGGTAGACAACGCTTCCGAGGTCGAGGGAGCTTATGACGTTGCGGAAGGTGATGCGGTTTATCTTCGTTATGACCTTCGCCTCGGACTGCTCTCTCGCGTAGAGCGTGAGGAGGATGTTCTCCTCGTCAAGTCCCGTGAGAGGCACGAAGCTCTCACAGCTGCGGATGCCCTCCTCCTTGAGAAGCTCCTCGTCGCTGCCGTCGCCGTTTATGATTATCGCGTCGGGCAGGAGACTCTCAAGCTCGAGACAGCGCTCCCGGTCCTTTTCGATTATCTTTACCCCGATGCCCATGCCGATAAGCTGCTTGCCGAGGTAATACGCGCTCTTGCCGCCGCCGATTATGATAGTGTCCTTTACTCTGTGGGTCTTCATGCCGCACTTTTCAAAGAAATTTGCGGCGGAGCGGGCGGTCGAGATGAATGAAACAGTGTCGCCCGCCTTGAGAATAAAATGGCCGTCCGGCGTGTAGACGTTTTCGCCGCGCTCGATGGCACAGAAGCGGATGTTTTTAACGAGCGCGCCCATGTCCATGAGGCGCTTGTCGCAGAGCATATTGTCGGCTTGGAGCTTGAAGCGGATTATCTCCGCTCTTCCGCGAGCAAAGGGACTGACGGAGAGAGCCGTCGGCAGGTAGAGTATGCGCGCGATTTCATTCGCCGCCTCAAGCTCGGGGTTTATGATGATGGAAAGACCCAGCTTTTCGCGCAGATAGTCGATCTCCTCGGCATAGTCCGGGTTGCGCACTCTCGCAATCGCGTCGCAGTTCGTGACCCGCTGAGCGACGGTGCAGCACAGGAGATTCAGCTCGTCAGAGTCGGTGACGGCAATAATGAGGTCGGCGTTTTCAACGCCCGCCTCCATCTGAGTCGAGTAGCTCGCGCCGTTGCCTACGATGCCCATAATATCGTAGGCGTCCGTGAGCGCGCCGACGGCGGCGGGGTTCTTGTCGATAACGGTAATGTCGTGTCCCTCGGAGTAGAGACGCTCTGTGATGGTCGAGCCTACCTTGCCGCAGCCGACGATTATTATATTAAGGCCCTGCTCATCGGGCTTCAAGTCAGTTTTGAACATTACTGTCCTCCTGAACGATATTATACAAATTTATCATACCATAAAAGAGAAGGAAATGCAAGAAAAAGGCAGTTCGATGTGAACTGCCTCAGATTATTTCACTTACTACCGCGGCGCCGATTATTAGCGCGGCACCAAGCCAGCCTGCAAGACCCATAGGCTCACCCAGGACGAGCGCCGAGGCGAGAACGTTTATCGCCGGCTCGAGATAGCCGAGAACGGCGAAGGTGGTGACAGGAATTTCGGTGATCGAGCCGAAGTAGAGAATATACGCAGCGCCGGTCTGCAAAACTCCGAGCATTATCGTGATTCCGACGCTCACGGGGTCAAGCTCGATCGAAGAGCCGAGATTACGCCACAGAACGTAGGGCATAACGACAAGCGCGGAGATGAAAAGCTGGGTTATCGCGCGGTCGTAGGGCGTTATGCCGTCGAGCTTTTTGTTGAACACAACGAGGGCGGCAAAGCCGAGAGCCGCGAGAAAAGCGTAGAAAATGCCGTCGAGCCGCACGCTCTCTCCGCCGATAAGCCCGCTTATGAGCACAACGCCTATAAGCGCTGCAAGTATGCAGAGAAGCTTTTTGCCGCCAAGGCGCTCCTTGTAGAGTATCGGCGCAGCGGCAACGAGCATTATTGGTGCGGTGTAGTTTACGAGACTTGCCGCCGCGACGGTGGTTGTAAGATACGCGGCAAAGAGGAAAATCCAGTTAAAGCCGAGGCACGCACCGCTGAGCAGCAGCCACCTGAGATTTTTGCGTATTGCCGCGGCGTCTGGCTTCGCGCCGGTGACGAGGCGAAAGATAAGAATGAATGCCGAGCCGATAAGCCCGCGGCACATGACTACGATCTCACTCGGAAGCTTTACAAATCTCAGGCACAGCCCGATGGTGCCGAACAGCACGACGGAGAGCACGTATCGCGTTTTTGCGGAGGATTGCATGGGTTACTCGGCCGCCTTTATGAGAATTTCCATCGCCTCGATATAGCCGGGAAAGCCTTTGCCCTTGACGGTTGCGAGGCAGTAGGGACGGATGTAGGAGAGTTTACGGAACTCCTCGCGCGTATCCGGGTCGGAGATATGCACCTCGACTGTCGGTATGCCGACGCTTTTCAGTGCGTCAAGCAGGGCAACGGAGGTGTGGGTGTACGCGCCGGGGTTTATCACGATGCCGTCTGTCTTTTTATACGACTCCTGGATTTTGTCGACGAGCGCTCCCTCATGGTTAGATTGGAAAAACTCCACCTCAACGCCGAGTCGTTCAGCGTTATTTGAGATAAGAGAGCAGAGGTCGGCGTAGGTCGCGCTTCCGTAGATATCCGGCTCGCGGATGCCGAGCATATTGAGGTTGGGGCCGTTAATTACGAGGATTTTCATTAAAATACCTCCATATCTTTTTTGCGGTTTCCTCGCTCGACACCATGTTGTAGAAAACAGCGTCACGGAAGGAATCGTACATCGGGCGGCGCGTTCTGAACATCTCGCGCAGAGCGTCCGCACTCTTCGAGAGCGGGCGGCCCTTCATACTTAGAGAGTCCACCGGTCGCATGAGCTCGATGATAACGCCGTTCTGGTGCAGGAGCGGGTAATTTCGCGTCTGCGTGACGGCGCCGCCGCCGCAGGTGATTATCTTTCCGGAAAGGCGGCCGACCTCAGAGAGCACCTCAGTTTCGATCTCGCGGAAACGCGCTTCGCCGTACCTTTCAAAGATTTCGGGTATGGTCATACCCGCTTTTTCAACGATCAGCTTGTCGGTATCGAGCACCTCTCGGCCGCTCAGCGCGGAAAGACAGCGCCCGACCGTGCTTTTGCCGACGGCGGGCATACCGATGAGAACGATATTTTCCGTCTCGCGGCGCATTTCCGAGGCGATGCGCTCGATCTCCGAGTCGGCTATCGCGCGGTCAAAGAAGAGCTCCTCGGCTCTCTTCGCCTGACCGACGAGCATTCTGAGCCCTCCGGCGCACTTTATTCCGCGCGCTTCTGCGTCAAGGAGAATTCCTGTGCGGGCGGGGTTGTAGACGACGTCCACAACGCCTGATAGCCGTGTAAACCCGTCAAGCGAGAGCGCCGCGCCGGGGCAGTTCGGGTACATTCCGACGGGCGTTGTGTTTACGATAACGTCGGCGTCAAAATGGCGGGAGATGTTCTCGTAGTTATCCTCGCCGGAGCGGGAGATCATAATAATTTCGCGAGCGCCGAGCTGTTTTGCCGCGGCGCGGGCGGTACGCGAGGTGCCGCCGGAGCCGAGAACGAGCACCTTTTTGCCGCGAATTGCAATTCCGGCGCTCTTGACAGTGTAAATAAATCCGTCAATATCCGTGTTGTAGCCGTAAAGCCTGCCGCCGCGGTTGACTATCGTATTAACAGAGCCGATCTCGCGCGCGCCGTCGGATATTTCGTCGAGGTAGGGGATAACGTCGAGTTTGTAGGGAATAGTCACGTTCAGCCCGTCAAACTCGCGCGAGAGCATAAATCGGTGCAATTCCTCCGGCTCAAGCTCGAGGAGCGAGTAGTCGGCGTTTCCGAGAGCGTTGTGAATGGGCTTTGAGAAGCTGTGACCCAGCTTTCTGCCGATGAGAGCGTACATTTATACCTCCTGATACGCGCCGAGATAGGTGAAGGAGGGGCAGCTCGTTTCGAGGTCTGAGAGCATTCCGATGATCTTCGGGTCGGCGGCGGAGGCTTCAATCTCAAAGAAGAATAGGAACTCAAAATCGTGACCCACCATCGGACAGCTCTCAAGCTTGAGGAGGTTTACTTCGAGCGCGGCAAATTTGCTCAGCACATCGTAGAGCGCGCCGGGCTTGTGGTCGAGGGCGAGAACGAGGCTTATCTTGTTCGCGCCGGGATAGACCTTCGGCTCGCGGGAGATGACGATGAAGCGGGTGTAGTTGTTGTCGCTGTTGCGGATGTTGACATCGAGCGACTTAAGTCCGTAGAGCTTCGCGCAGTCGGAGGAGGATATGCACGCTATGTCGTTTCTCGGAGATTCCGCGACGAACTGCGCCGCCATCGCGGTGTTCGGATCGGCTACGATCTTAACCTTGTCGCCGAGCTTTTTGAGGAACTCGCTGCACTGGCCGAGAGCCTGCTCGTGGGAGTGAATCTCGGTGATGCCGGAGAGCTTTGCGCCGGGCTTTGCGAGAAGCTCGTGGCTTATGCAGAGGCGAGTGGAGCGCACGATGGATACCTTTTTCGTCTGCAGAAGATCGTAGACGGCGCGTACTGAGCCGTTGGAGCTGTTCTCGATCGGAAGCACGCCGAAATCGCAGAAGCCCATCTCAACGGCGTCGAACACGCCCTCGAAGTTTTTGAAGAAGACGAGGCTCCCGCGCGGAAAGATGCGGTCAGCAGCCATCTGAGAGTAAGCGCCCTCGACGCCCTGAACGGCGATAGCGCCGGACTGCGGAAAGAGCGTTTCATTGCTCTGGAGGCTCTTTTCAATAAGCGCCTTGACCTTAGTATCCTTGTCAAGTCCGCTCGACTGATAAGCGCGGCTCAGCTCAAAGAGCGTTGTGTACAGTCTGTGCGAGTAGGGCGCGAGGTCGCCGGATGCCTTCTGCACCTTGTCGAGAATCTCGCGCTCGCGGGCGCGGTTGAGAACGGGCAGACCCTCGGTTTTCTTGACCTCGCCGATGTCCCAGCAGAGCTTCATGCGCTTGAGAAACGCATCTAAAAGCTCCTCATCGACCTTGTTTATCTCATTTCTAAGCTCGTTCAGTTCCATTTCTTTTCCTCCAGGAGTAAGTCTGATATTGCAATGGCTGCCGCGGCCTCGATAACAGGCACCGCGCGAACTGCGATGCATGGGTCATGGCGGCCTTTGATTTCTATTTCAGCATCGGTCATAGCTTCGAGGTCAACTGTCCGCTGCGCCTTTGCTATCGAGGGCGTGGGCTTTATCGCAGCGCGGAAAACTATCGGCATTCCGTTTGTAATGCCGCCGACTATGCCACCGGCGTCGTTCTTTTCAGCTGCGACCCTGCCGCAGGATAAAATATAAGGGTCGTTGTGCTCGCTCCCGCGCATACGCGAAGCGTTGAACCCAGCGCCGAACTCGACCCCCTTCACCGCCGGAACGCCGAAGAGAACTGCGGCGAGACGGTTTTCAACGCCGTCGAACATCGGGCTTCCGACGCCGCCGGGAAGTCCGGTTATCGCGCACTCGATGCTCCCTCCGACGGAATCGCCCTCGGCGCGCGCGCTTTCAATCTCGGCGCGCATCTCGTCAGCGGCGCCCTCGTCGATGACAGCGAGCGGCTTTGCGGCGACGGACTCGAACAGCTCCTTTGTTGGGTGAAGCGGGAAATTCACGTCCTCGGCACAGCCCACGCTTTTAAGGT
Source organism: Oscillospiraceae bacterium (assembly GCA_017439425.1). Lineage (GTDB taxonomy): Bacteria > Bacillota > Clostridia > Oscillospirales > Oscillospiraceae > RUG626. Next base: position 9,020 of record JAFSJE010000059.1, on the reverse strand, counting down.
GCGCGCCGACGTATATCCCGCGTCGGCTGAGAAGCTCCTTTGCTATGCCGCCTGCGATGCAGAGCGGCGCTGTGAGCCTGCCTGAAAAGTGACCGCTTCCGCGCATATCGACGCTCTTTCCGTAGCGCAGGAGCGCGGTGTAATCAGCGTGAGATGGGCGGGGAGTGCGCAGAAAGCCGGTGTAATCGCCGCTTTTTGTGTCAGAGTTTTCAATTATTGCGCAGATGGGAAAGCCGTCGGTCACGCCGTTGCGAACGCCGGAGAGAAAAACCGGTCTGTCAGCCTCGTTTCGCGCTGTTCCGAGAGAGTTTCCGCCGGGTCTGCGGCGCGCCATAAAGGCATAGAGCGCGTCAGAATCTATCGTTTCTCCGGCGGGAAAGCCGTCGATAACGCAGCCGATGGCCTTTCCGTGACTTTCGCCGAAAATCTGCACCTTCAACGCTTTTCCAAATTCAGAGGACATCGAATCTACCTCCCAGGAGCCTGAAATCATCCCAAAAGCCGGGATATGACTTGTTTACGCACTCGCCGCCGCGCACTACGCTCGGCTCAGTGCCGAAGGAAGCGCCGACTGCCGCCGCCATCGCTATGCGGTGGTCGTTCGCGCACTCGCAAATACCGCCCGTCAGCGGCTGAGACTCGACAGAAAAGCGCTCTCCGAGGTCGCGCGCCGCGCCGCCGAGAGAGTTTATCATGCTTTTGACCGTCAGAATGCGGTCGGATTCCTTGATGCGAAGCCGCTCAATGCCGGAAAACTCGCCGCCACAGTGCATCGCGGCGTAGATTGCGAGCGCGGGGAGCATATCGGGCGTGTCGGTGAGGTCGACAGTCTCGCCGCGGTCAAGCTTCGCCATATTATCGTAAATCACCCGGTCGCCCTGCGGCGAGGCGGGGTCAAGCCCCGTGACCTCAGCTCCGGCGATGATGAAAAACGCCGCGTTCGACCAGTCGCCCTCGGCAATCACGCGCCCGGGCGAGCGATAGGCGCCGGAAACCGCGAGATTATCGACGCGCACGCCGAATTTTGCCATCGCGCGCCTTGTCATTTCAACGTAGGAGGCGCTCTGAAGAGGCGTTGTGAGCCGCACCTTGCCGCCGCCGAGCAGCGGAAGCGCAAGGAGAAGTCCCGTAATGTACTGGCTCGAGACGTTGCCGGGCAGCGTGAATAATCCGCCGGACATTCTGCCGGAAACCGTGAAGGGCAGCCTTTCGGCTGAAAAACGCGCGCCGTGCGATTCCATTGCGGATTTGAGTTCTCCTATAGGACGCGCAGGAAGTCTGCCGCGCCCGACAAAAGTCGTACTATCACTTATCGCCGCCGCGACGGGCAGCATAAAGCGCAGCGTAGAGCCGGACTCACCGCAGTCGAGCGTGGGATTTTCCGGTACCTTTTTTATCGGCAAAACCGAGAAAACGCCGCTTTTATATTGAATTTCGGCACCGAGCGAGGTTAAGCACCGCGCCGTTGCGAGAATATCCTCACTGACGGCGGGACAGTAAATCTCAGTTTTTTTATCCGACAGCGCGGCGCAGATGAGAAGTCTGTGAACGTCGGACTTGGACGGTATCGCGGCGATCGAGCCGCGGAGGGGCGCGGGATAGACCTTGTAATCCATTATTCCTTACCTGAGACAGCAATATTGCGCAGCTCCTCTACAGGAACGGTTTTGAGGAAGCATTTGCCGATTTTTTCTATCATTATGACGGTTATCTTGCCGCCCTCGCGCTTCTTGTCGCCGCAGGCGGCTGTAAAAAGACTCTCAGCGTCGTAGGGCGAGGCGACGGGGAGATTGTTTTCCTTGAAAATCCTTATTATTTCATCGGTCGTGCCCTTTTCGGTAACGCCCATTTTCTCTCCCGCGCGGGCAATCATCACGGTGCCGACAGCGACAGCGTGACCGTGCGGGAAGGCGTAGCCGGAGAGCTTTTCGATGGCGTGCGCCATCGTGTGGCCGAGATTGAGGAACTTCCTGTCGCCGCGGTCAAACTCGTCGCGCTCGACGTAGTCCGCCTTGTGCTGAACGCAGGAGGCGACGATATCTTCTATATTCTGAACGGTCCCGCCGGAAAAAGCCTCAAAAAGCGGCTTGTCGTCGAGAATTCCGTACTTTATGCTCTCTGCGGCGCCGTCTGCAAAAATCTCCGGCGTAAGGGTCATGAAGGTATCGGTATCGCAGCAGACTAAAATGGGCTGCGCGAACACTCCGGCGAGGTTCTTGCCGTGATTAAGGTCGACTGCCGTCTTGCCGCCGACGGAGGAATCCACCGCAGCTAAAAGCGTTGTCGGTATTTGGGCAAATTTGACCCCTCGCAGATATATTGACGCCGCAAACCCCGCCATATCACCGGTCACGCCGCCGCCGAGGGCGACGACGAGGTCGGAGCGTGTGAGGGAAGCGTCGGCCATCTCCTCTAAAATCGAGGCGAGAGTTGTCATGTTTTTACTCTGCTCGCCCGCGGGAAAGACTATCGTAAAGGGCGAAAAGCCCGCGCTTTCAAGGCTTTTTCGCACCGTTTCGCCGTACAATGGAGCGACGTTGGAATCGGAAACGATGCAGACCTTTTTCGGAGGCTTTGCCACCTCGGCGAGCATCGCGCCGAACTCGGGGAGAATGCCGCTTCCGATATTTACGTCGTAGCCCTCGCGGACGTTTACTCTGACGGTTTTCATGCTCTGCCGCTCGACTCCTTTTTCTCGCGCCCATCCTTTAAGAGCGCGCGCATTTCGTCCCAGTTTTCGCTCTCAAGCGCGACGAGATATTCGTTCAGGTGCGCGATGAGCTCCTTTAATTCGATTGTAAGATAATCCCTGTTGTCGCGGAAAAGCTCAGTCCAGAGGCTTTCGTCGAGCCTTGCGACCCTCGTAAGGTCGCGAAACGAGCCGGCTGAGAAGCCGGAATGCACCTGCGCGGAGGGACTCTTTATATATGCGCTCGAGGCGATATGCGCGAGCTGTGATGTGTAGGCGATGACCTTGTCGTGCTCCTCCGGGGTGGCGATGGTGACCCTTCCGAAGCCGAGGGAGAGAAAGAAAATCCTTAAATCGTCCACGATGGCGATATCCGTTCCGGTGCGCGGGGTGAGAATCATCGAAGCGCCGCGGTAGAGATTTTCGTCGCTGTTCGGAAAGCCCGCGACCTCCTTGCCCGCCATCGGATGCCCGCCGACGTAGGTAAAGCCGTATTTATCCGCGACGGCGCTGAGTTTTTCGACGATAACGCGCTTCACGCCGACGGCGTCGACGAGCACGCAGGAGCTTTTGAGATACTTGCCGTAATTTTCAACCCACGCGACAGTCGCCTGCGGAGGCAGGGCGACGATTACTATGTCGCACTCGGGGAGATTGTATTCGTCGAGCTCCGCCTCGACAGCGCCGCAGAGGAGCGCCTCCTCAAGCGTGTCCTTGTTGCGGTTGAAGCCGAGAACGCGGTGCGGCGTTTTCTTTGCCGCGGCGAGGGCGAAGGAGCCGCCGATCAGTCCGAGACCCACTACGCCGACAGTCATAGCACTTCCTCCATCGAGCCCATAACGTCGTGAATGGCGTAGAGCTTTTTCGCAAGGCGGCTGAATACATCGGGCTTGAGGCTCTGCGGGCCGTCGGAGAGGGCGTGCTCGGGGTCGCAGTGAACCTCGATTATAAGTCCGTCCGCGCCCGCGGCGACAGCGGCGCAGGAGAGTGAGGGAACGAGCGCGTATTTTCCCGCGGCGTGGCTCGGGTCGATGATGATGGGCAGGTGACTGAGCTGCTTCATCGAGGGCACCAGCGCGATGTCGAGCGTGTTGCGGGTGTAGGTTTCAAAGGTGCGGATGCCGCGCTCACAGAGGATGACCTTCTCGTTGCCGCCCGCCATGATGTACTCCGCACTCATAAGGAACTCCTGATAGGAGTTCGCAAGTCCGCGCTTCAGAAGTATGGGCTTGTCCGTCCTGCCGAGAACCTTGAGAAGCTCAAAGTTCTGCATATTTCTCGCGCCGACCTGAATGACGTCGACGTTCTCGAAGCAGTCGAGCTGGCTCGCGTCCATGATTTCCGTCACAATGGGGAGGCCGGTTTCCTTTTTCGCAAGCTCAAGAAGGCGAATGCCTTCCTCACGCAGACCCTGGAAGGAGTAGGGCGAGGTGCGGGGCTTGAACGCTCCGCCGCGAAGCATAGTCGCGCCGGCTGCCTTTACGGCTCTCGCCGCCGCGAGGATCTGCTCCTCGCTCTCAACGGCGCAGGGACCCGCCATAAGCGTGAGGTTGCCGCCGCCGATCTGCGTGTTGCCGACCCTGATGACGGTGTCCTCTGGGTGGAACTTGCGGTTGCACTTCTTGTATGGCTCCTGAATGCGCTTCACGTCCTCGACGATGTCGAGCGCGTTCAGAAGATTTATGTCGATGGTCGTGGTATCGCCGACAAGCCCGAGAATCGTGCTCTCGACGCCGGTGGACTCGTGGATGTCGATATTCTTCGAGCGAAGCCAGCGCTTCAGATTGTCGAGCTGGTTCTGATCGGGATTTTTCTTAAGAATGACTATCATATTCGTTTCCTCCGCAAAAAAGTAACCCCACCGCGTTCGGCGATGGGGTTTTCTGGCTCAAAAATATGCCGATATACCCAAATTATGCCAAACGCGGATTGACCTTACCAAAAAAGGTAAAGCTGAAATAATAATATCCGTATTCACGATTGGCAAAACTCTTCATAATCGGTCTCCTTGAAAAATATATCCGTAGTTTAACACTTTATTTGCTAAAAGTAAAGAGGAAAAATCCTTATTTCAGCAATTTTCTGATGCGCTCGACGGCCTCTGCTGTGGCGTCGCGGCCGCCGAAGGCGGTGAGGCGGATATATCCCTCGCCGCTGGGGCCGAAACCCGCGCCCGGCGTGGTGACAACGCAGGCATCGTAGAGGAGCTTGTCGAAAAACTCCCAGCTGCCGAAGCCCTCTGGCGTGCGGAACCAGATATACGGCGCATTCACGCCGCCGTAGACGGTGAGACCGGCGTCCTTGAGACCGTCGGAGATGATGCGGGCATTTTCGTGGTAAAAGTCGATGGTGGACTGTATCTGCGCCTTGCCCTCGGGTGTGAAGCACGCCTCGGCGGCGCGCTGAATGACGTAGGCTACGCCGTTGAACTTTGTGCCCATTCTGCGGTTCCAGAGCGCGTTGAGGCTCGCGCCCCCGCGCTCGAGCGCCTTCGGGATTACGGTGTAGGCGCAGCGGTTGCCGGTAAATCCGGCGGTCTTTGAAAAGCTGCGGAACTCGATGGCACAGGTTTTGGCGCCCTCGACCTCAAAGATGGAGTGGGGTTTATCAGGCTCCTGAATATATGCTTCATAGGCGCTGTCATAGAGAATGACGGAGCCGTGGGCGTTCGCGTAATCGACCCAAGGCTTGAGCTGAGCCTTCGTCGCAGCGGTGCCGGTGGGATTGTTCGGCGAACAGATGTAGATTATATCGGGAACTCTCTCGGGGAGAGAGGGGAAAAAGTCATTTTCAGCAGTGCAGGGGAGATAGACGAGGTTATCCCACTTGCCGTCGACGTAGTTTCCGGCTCTGCCCGCCATGGCGTTCGTGTCGACGTAGACGGGATAGACCGGATCGCAGACGGCGACCACATTGTCAACGGAGAAAATGTCACCGATGTTGCCGCAGTCGGATTTTGCGCCGTCGGAGACGAAGATCTCGTCGTCGGCTATGTCGACTCCGCGGGACTTGTAATCGTTTGCGATGGCGAAGCGGAGCCAGTCGTAGGCGCCGTTCTTCTCCTCACAGTAGCCGCGGAAGCCCTCCTTTGTGCCCATCTCGGCGCTCGCCTTCTTCATCGCCTCGACTACCGCGGGCGCGAGAGGCTGAGTAACGTCGCCGATTCCGAGGCGGATAAGCGGCATTTTCGGATCAGTGTATGCTCTTACACGGCGGCCAATCTCCGGAAAGAGGTATCCGCCGGGAAGCTTCAGGAAATTATCGTTGATTTTCAGCATAGGTTTTCCTCCTCAATAGGGTATGTATAAATTATAATGCCGCATTTTTCCATTGTCAAGGGCGGTATTATCGCGGCCTAAAGCGGCAATAATGACCTCGGTGATGAAGTTTTGGCAAGAGTGGAAATTTGCGGGGTCAGCACCTCGCGTCTGCCGCGGCTCACGCAGGAGGAAAACGAGGCGCTCTTAAAGCGCGTGCGCGCGGGTGACGATCGTGCGCGGGAAGAGATAGTCGAGGGCAACCTGCGGCTCGTTTTATCGGTGATTCAGCGCTTCAGCGGGCGCGACGACGCGGACGATCTCTTTCAGGTCGGCTGTATCGGACTGATGAAGGCGATCGAGAACTTCGATTTCGGCTTCGGCGTGATGTTCTCAACTTACGCCGTACCGCTGATATCCGGAGAGGTGCGGCGGTTCCTGCGCGACAGCGCGCCGATAAGAGTCTCGCGCTCTCTGAGAGATACGGCGTACAAGGTTCTGCAGGCGCGGGAAAAGCTGACGAGCGAAACGGGGCGCGAGCCGACCGTCGAGGAGATCGCAAAGACCATCGGTATGCGCCGTGAGGACGTTGTCATAGCGCTCGACGCCGCGCAGGAGCCGGTGAGCCTCAACGAGCCGGTGTTCTCCGACGACCGCGAGGAGAAGAGCGCTATTGATTCAATTCGCGACGAGAGGCAGACCGACGAGGCGTGGCTCAATGAGATCGCCCTCGCCGACGCGGTAAAGGAGCTCGGAGAGCGGGAGAAACGAATACTAAATCTCCGCTTTTTCGACGGCAAAACGCAGACCGAGGTAGCGAAAATCGTCGGCATCAGTCAGGCGCAGGTCTCACGGCTCGAGAAAAATGCCGTCGAGCGCATAAAAATGAGCCTGTAATACTAATCCCTGATTAAAAGCATTAACCGAGCGCACAGATTTTTTTGCGTCATACAAGGCGTCCGGTGCAGAAAATACATTGCGTATTATCAAGCCGGATAACGAAGTATGACGCGAAAAGGGCAAGCGCGAATTGAAGATTTTGATCAGGGGTTAGTATAAAACACTCAGAGGGCGTGCGATTTACGGCACGTCCTCTGAATTTTATTGTTAAGGCAAGACCGCACAATTCGGTGCGCGCGCCTTGCTTGCATATTATTCCGTCATATTGTCCGAAAATCCTCGGAAATACACAAAGTATTTCCTTGCGGTTTTCAGCCAATCTGACAAAAAATCTGACTTCGCAATCCGCACACATGAATTATGCGGTATTGCCTTTATTTTTCAGTCCTTGATGTGCTGGCAGAGATCAAAGGCGAAGCCGGAGGGCGAAACCATCATAGCGGATCTGTTGGTACCGGTGTCAAGCGTTTCGTCGGTGCCCTTGACGTTCTTAAAGCCCCTCTCGGCGAGGAATGCGAGCGCCTCGTCGAAGTTATCGACATTCATGCGAATAAGGGGAATATCCTGAGGAACGGGAGCCTCGGAAACGTCTACGGAAAAGCCCTCGGCGTTCCTGAGAGTGACGTTTTTGATTTCGGTGCCGTTGTTTTCGACGGCGCTGATGGAATGAGCGCGCTTGAAGCCGAGAGCCTCGAAGAGAGCGACGGCGGCGTCCGCGTCCTTAGTCACGATAAGGGGATTAAAGGAAGTTATTTTCATTTCAGTTCCTCCTGCAATATTATCACCGGCTGAAAAATCGGTCTGCTTTGTGATTATAACATACGCAAATGAATCGGACAAGTGCTTTTCGTCATAAAAAACGAGAGGCTCTGTTGTGAAAATATGCAGGAATAGCTTGTAATCGGCGATTTAAAGTGGTAAAATGATGCTCAGATTATTTCGGTAAAGGAGATTTTTACCTATGGATAAAGTCAGAGTAGTGCTGAACCCCAACCGCAAGCCGAAGCCGACTGTCGATCCCCTGCCCTTCGGCCAGTATTTTACAGACCACATGTTCATGATGAACTACGAGGCGGGAAAAGGCTGGTTTGACCCGCGCATCGTGCCCTACGGCCCCTTTACGCTCGACCCGAGCTGCATGGTTTTCCACTATGCGCAGGAGATTTTTGAGGGCCTCAAGGCTTATCGCCGCGCCGACGGCTCCATCTGGCTTTTCAGACCGGAGGAGAATTTCAAGCGCATGAATAACTCAGCCAAGAGAATGTGCATCCCGGAGGTCGACGTAGATTTCTGCGTTGAGGCGTTAAAGCAGCTCGTTGAGCTCGAGCGCGACTGGGTGCCGACTCAGGAGGCGGCGAGCCTGTATATCCGTCCGTTCATCATTGCGACCGATTACGCCGTTGGTGTTCATGCGTCGAAGACCTATATATTCTGCATAATCCTCTCGCCGAGCGGAAACTATTACCCCGAGGGTCTGAACCCCGTCAAAATCGCCATCGAGGACGAGGACGTGCGCGCTGTTCGCGGCGGAACGGGCTTTACAAAATGCGGCGGTAACTACGCCGGCTCCATCCGCGCGAGCGAAAGAGCTGCGGAGCGCGGTTATAGTCAGGTTCTGTGGCTTGACGGAGTTCACCGCAAGTACATCGAAGAGGTCGGCTCGATGAACATTATGTTCAAAATCGACGGCAAGGTCGTCACCCCGATGCTCCAGGGAAGCGTGCTTCCGGGCATTACCCGCAAGAGCATTCTCGAAGTGTGCCGCGACTGGGGCTATGAGGTCGAGGAGCGCCTTATAAGCGTCGACGAGGTCATCGAGACCGCGAAGAACGGCAGAATGCAGGAGATGTGGGGCACCGGCACAGCGGCAGTGGTGTCGCCCGTCGGACAGATCGAATTCGAGGGCGAGAGCCTCAAAATCGGCGGGGGCGGCATAGGCCAGCTCACGCAGAAGCTCTATGATGAGCTCACCGGCATTCAGTGGGGCACAAGGCCCGACAAGCGCGGCTGGACTCAGAAGGTCTGCGACTAACGTGACATACTCCCCGGACTGAAGTCCGAGGCTTCTTAAGAGCCAAGGACTAAGAACGGAGATTGTGCTATCAACAGCGGATGCAGCAAGATGCCGTCTTACTCCGCCTCCTGCAATGGTTAATGCCCTAACCATAAGGCAT
>JAFSJE010000058.1 GCA_017439425.1 Oscillospiraceae bacterium | reverse complement strand
GGTGAAAACCAAGCCGGAGTACATAGCTATCGAGGATTTGAACGTAAGCGGCATGATGAAGAACCGGCATCTTTCAAAAGCAGTGGCGAACCAGAAGTTTTACGAGTTCCACACAAAACTGGCAATGAAATGCCACGAAAATGGAACGGAGCTTCGCATTGTAGATAGGTGGTATCCATCCTCTAAGATCTGTCACGCTTGCGGAACTATCAAGAAGGATTTGACCCTCAAAGACCGCGTATTCAAGTGCGAGTGCGGTTATGTAGCGGATAGAGACTTCAACGCGGCGCTCAATTTGAGAGATACGGATTGTTACACGGTAGCGTAAAATACTTTCTCTATGTACCGATGGCTAAGTCGGGAACTTACGCCTGTGGACTGTGCAAGAACTTGTGAGTAGCATCTGACCTGTCAGCGCCAAAGCACACAGAATGAAGCAGGAACTTTCTCGAATATGGGTATGTTTGTCCATATTTTGAGTAGCAGAATTGCGATGATTTCTAACTACCATTCACATACCTACCGCTGTCACCACGCCACCGGCACCGAGCGCGAGTACATTGAGCGCGCTATCGAGGCGGGCTATAAAATATGGGGCTTTTCCGACCACACTCCGATCCCCTATCCCGAGGGCTTAAAGTCGCGCATACGCATGACGATGGACGAGCTTGACGGATACTGCAAAACAGTTCTAGACCTAAAGCGCGAGTACCGCGGCGATATCGACATCCACATCGGGCTCGAGGTGGAGTATTTTCCGCGCTATTTTGAGGAGATGGTTAAGATCAAGGAGCAGTACCCTGTCGAATACTTCCTCCTCGGTCAGCACTTCACAACGACGGAATTTGAGGGCCCCTACTCCGGCAGTCCGACAAGCGACGTCACTGTCCTGCGCGAGTACCGCAGGCTGGTCATCGAGGCGATGGAGTCGGGTGAGTTTCTCTATGTCGCGCACCCCGACCTTATAAACTACTCCGGCGCGGAGTATGAGCCTGAGGCAGAGGAGATCTGCAAATGCGCGAAAAGGCTCGGTATTCCGCTTGAGATAAATCTTCTCGGCATTTATGATGATCGGCACTACCCGAACGAGCGCTTCTGGCGGGTAGCCAAGAAGGTCGGCAACGATATAATCCTCGGCGTTGACGCTCACGCTCCGGAGCAGATCGGGTACAGGCCCGCTCTTGAGAAGGCAAATGCGATGATAGAGCAGCTTGGACTGCGCGTGATCGAGAAAGCGGACGTATAAAAATACGCCCCCTGCATATACTCAAGGCAGGAGGCGCGATATGAAGGATAACACTAAAAAGCTTATACTCTGCATCGGTCTGCCGGTGCTCGGCGGCGCGCTCATCGGCTGGCTCACCGGAACGATGGGCAACTACGACGATTTTGTAAAGCCGCCGCTCAGCCCTCCGGGCTGGCTTTTCCCGGTGGTATGGACGATTCTCTACGCCCTTATGGGCTACGCGCTGTGGCGGGCGCTCATAAGGTGCGATACAAGCCGCGAGCAAAGCTCCGTGCTGACGATTTTCTCGTTCCAGCTCGCGCTCAATTATCTCTGGCCGGTCATTTTCTTCGTTATCGACGCGTACTGGGCGGCTGTCGCCTGCCTCGTGGCGCTCGTTATTATGATTATCTGGACAATGGCTGAGTTTATGAAGCACGATAACCTCGCCTCGAAGCTGATGATACCGTATCTTTTATGGTGCGGCTTTGCGCTGTACCTCAACGTCGGCGTCGCGGTGCTGAACTGAACAAAAAAGCGTGCCGCAAAGGCACGCTTTTTTTGTGCGGGCGGGCGCAGAGACCCGCCCGGAAAGCTATCAGTTATCGCTCATGTTGAAGCCGTTTTTCATATCCTTGGAGGTCTCGAAAAGTACGGCGTTGAGACACTTTACTGTCTCGCTCTTTGCCATCTCGCACAGTTTCTCATTCGCCTCGGCAAGGGTCTTTTCGTCCTTCGTTTCTGCGTACTTTTTATCGTACTCGGCGACTATTCTTCTGCCCTCGGTCATGACGGCGTTCTGATAGCGCTCGATGAAGCGCACTGTATTGCCGTAGGTGTGGTCGGCGAGCGCGCCGATGAGGCGCGAGGCCCAGTAATAATTCTCTGTCGAAACGTCGAGCGTGACGTCGGAGAGGTACTTCGGCGCCTTCGGAACGGCGGTGTAAACCGGCAGGAACGCGCCGAAGGTGGTCGAGCCGTAGCAGATCCACTCAACGCCCTTGACCTTATCCTCAACGCCGCTTCTTATCTGGCATATCGAGGTCACTCCGGTGCGGTTTATGCCGATGGAGCGGTACATTCCGCGCTTTCCGGTGTTGCGGCTTATATACGGGTCGAAGTCGGTGCCCTGGTAGTGTCCGGAGACGAGATAGCGCACGTCCTCAACGGCGACCTTGCGGTCGGGCACGAGGCACCACGGGATATTGTCGCTCTCGGGCGTGAACTCCGCGCCCTCGCCCGTCCACTTGTGCGAGTACGGAGTGAGGTAACGCCCCATAAACCACGCGCGGGGCGTGTTGTAGATGTGGTCGGTGTCGCTGTGCGAGCCGAAAACGTCGCGCGGGTTGAACGCGCCGTTCTGATTGAGGTCGAGATTGTTATCGGCGATGAACTCCCTTAAGTCCGCCGAGCAGAGGTGGTCGCGCCTGTCCCCGAAGGCGTCGTCAAGGTCAAACGAATCCATCGCAAACTGGTTCGGCGCGATGACTACGGCGTCGTCCGGCACGCGCTTTGCCATCCAGTGATGGCCGCCGATGGTTTCGAGCCACCAGACCTCGTTCTCATCGTTGAAGCCGATGCCGTTGGATTCATATGTGCCGTACTTCTCAAGGAGCGCGCCGAGCCGCTCTACGCCCTCTCGCGCAGAGTGTATATACGGCAGGACGAGCAGGCAGATATCCTCCTCGCCGATGCCGCCGGGAACGTCCTTCTCACCGCGCTTTTCCGCCTTCTTATAGCGGACCAGCGGATCTGCGGCGAGCACGCGCGGGTTTGACGTGATGGTCTCGGTCGCAGTCATGCCGACGTTAGCTGCGTTTATGCCGGTTGCCGGCCATACTCCGTGCGCCGGGTCGACAGACGGGCACATCGTGTAGCGCATCGGCTCCTCAGGCAGGTCGATCTCGACCTTGGAGATGACCGATTTATACTTGCGCTTCTGATCCTTCGGCTCGACCACGACGAGCTTCTTGACGTCGAAAAACCCGTCGTCAGTGCGGGAGATCATCGTTGAATTGTCATTTGTCGCCTTTTTGCCGACTAAAACTGTTGTGCAGGGCATTTTAACTCCTCCTCGCCTCAATGAGAGGCTTATCAAAATATATTTTTCCGTTCAGGCTCTCAGCGAGAGCGGCAAAGTGATCGAATTTTGACGCGTCAAGCTCCGCTTCTCGCTTTTTTGAGCGGCGGCCCTTGCCGGAATAGAGCGTTTCCGCGGCGAAAGCGTCATAGCTTATGCCGAAATCCTCCGGAGTATCGTGCGGGAAAAAGCTCACGGAGGCTTCATAGGTTATGCTCCCGGCGTCGCTCGTTGCAGTGAGCTTTACGCTGGCGGCGTGACGCGCTCTGCCGTTATAAACGCAGTCAGCTTCAAAATACTGCTCGAAAATGTCGACCGTTTTCAAACTCTGTACCCCCTCAGTATCGCCTTGTGCTCATCCGGCACGCGATAGGATTCGCACGCCTTCTGTATTGCCTTATTGTGCGTCCATCTGTCGAGCCGGCGCTCCTCAATATACGGCAAAGCCGCGTCCCACTGCTTTGCGAGGGCTGTGGCAAAGTACCAAGCTCGCATCATGTTGACGTAGTACTCTTCACTTTTGACTGCGGCAACCTCAGAAAGATACTCGGGCTTGAAATCACAGTCGAGGTAGTGGTTCATCAGCGTGAGAATACCGTAGCGCACGCAGTAGGTCCCGCCGGAATCTATCCATCTGTAAGCGCGGCGGTAGAGGTCATCGCGGTGCTTTTTGAATACGGCGGGGTTTATCATATCCGTCGTAGCCCAGGAAAAAACGCGCGGCAGGAAAAAGTCGAGCGCGGCTATCGCCTCATCGTAGTCGCGCATGAGCGCGATGAGCGCGGCGTGGAGCTGATACTCCTCGAAATATTCGTGCTCCGTGGTGCTGAGAAGCGCCCTCGCCTCGTCGGTGCCGCGAAGCTCCTTCGCGAGCGCGCGAAGCTGAGGCGTGCGGACTCCGAGCATGGTGCTTTTGTCGACTGTGGGCATAAGCGAGGCGGCGAAGTCGCGGTTTTTATCGTCGCGCAGGGCATAAAGCCGAGCCTGAATATCGGTCATGCTATCACCTTCTTGGGGTTATAATAGCAAAATATCAAAAGATTTTCAAGTGTCTGCAAGTTTCAACCTATCAGCGCGGTGAATACAGCAGGGGCGGGTCTACGCACCCGCCCGCTTCTCTGTTCGTTCTCTCTCTTTTTCGTGAAAAAGAGAGAGAACGGAACCAAGAGAGAGATAAAAGCTCTTGTCGGTGACCATCAGATTTGGTGCCTCATAATGCGCGGTGCCCTTAGTCTGATTGGCGAAGCGTCTTATTCGCTTGGCCGCTTACTGCGTGTGTGACCTTCGGTGTGTACTTCTACTGTACTCACCGCGCTAGCGCCACAATGTTCACACTTGTCATTTCAATTTAAAAAGAGTATAATAATCCTTAATCTTTTATAGGAGGTACTTTCCTATGGCAGAAAGACCAACAGGCCGCAGGCGCAACGTCAGCGGCGCATCTCAGGATATCCACAAGCAAGGCTCCGGCCTCGGCACCGGCCCCGTCGGCGACGCGAGCGGCAGACCGCAGAGCGCTAAGAGCTCCTCGGCCTCTTACTCCTCCGGCACGAGAGCCTCGGGCAAGATGAACCCCATCGTCATCGTGCTGCTGCTTCTTATGATGTTTATCGGCGGCGGAGGCGGTCTCGGCACGATTCTCGGTCTCTTCGGCGGCGATGCCTCGACATCTCAGCCCTCGACAGCTCAGCCCTCCTCCGACTCCGCGATAAGCGACATCGCCGGCGGGCTCATTGAAAACGCCCTCGGCGGAAACGGACTCAGCTCCATTCTCGGTACAAGCCTTGAATCGACTCTGAACTCACTCGGCGGCGCGAACAACTCCACTGGCTGGAGCCTCACGAAGAACACCGGCTCGCTCGATACAACCGTAGCCTCCGGCGTGCGCGACCGCTACACATCGATCAAGGGCGATGGCAAGGACACTGTCACCATAATGGTCTATATGTGCGGCGCTGACCTTGAGAGCAAGGGCGGCATGGCGACAAACGACATTCAGGAGATGTACGGCGCGACGATCAGTGACAAGATAAATCTTCTCGTCTATACCGGCGGCGCGAAGAAGTGGAATAACAGCGTAATTTCAAATTCCACAAACCAGATCTGGCAGGTCAAAACCGGCGGCATCGTGTGCCTTGAAAAGGACATGGGCGCGAGTGCCATGACGAAGCCCGCGACCCTCACCGGATTTATCGACTACTGCAAAAAGAATTATCCCGCCGACAGAATGGAGCTCATCTTCTGGAACCACGGCGGCGGAAGCATCTCCGGCTACGGCTACGACGAAAAGTTCCAGTCCGCGGGCTCAATGAGCCTCGCCGGAATCAACGAGGCGCTTAAAAACGCCGGGATAAAGTACGATTTCATCGGCTTTGACACCTGCCTTATGGCGACGGCTGAGAACGCTCTCATGCTCTCGGACTACGCGGATTACCTCATCGCTTCAGAGGAGACCGAGCCGGGCGTGGGCTGGTACTACACCGACTGGCTGAACGCATTTTCCAAGAACACCTCCATCCCGACCATCGAGCTTGGCAAGGAGATCTGCGACAGCTTCCTTCGTGAGTGCAACCGCTCCTGCGCCGGTCAGAAGACCACCCTATCCGTAGTTGACCTCGCGGAGATCGAAAAGACGCTCCCGGCGGAGCTTCGCGACTTTGCTCAGAGCACCTCGAAAATGCTCGACGGCAAGAAATACGACGCAGTTTCAAAGGCCCGCACCGACTCGAGAGAGTTCGCTCAGTCGAGCAGGTTAGATCAGGTCGACCTCGTTCACCTCGCCTCCAACATGGGAACGAGCGAGGGCAAGGCGCTCGCGCAGGCCGTTCTCGGCGCAGTTAAGTACAACGTCACAAGCTCGAACATGACAAACGCCTACGGGCTTTCGATCTACTTCCCCTATCAGAAGCTCTCCGGCGTGAATAACGCGGTAAACGCCTACGAGGCTATCGGCATGGACTCTGAGTACGCCGACGTAATCCAAAAGTTTGCCTCCGTTGAAACGGGCGGTCAGGCGATTTCCGGCGGTCAGTCCAATCCTCTCAGCTCCATTCTCTCGAACTACGTTTCCGGCGGCACTGTCGCGGACTCCGGTGAGATGATCTCCTCCGTTCTGAACGGACTTCTCGGCGGCGACCTCGGCAACGTGGCGGGGCTGTTTGCGGGTAACTCTGGCTTCCTCGGAAAGGGACTCGATGTTGAGGCGGCGACTGAGTTCCTCTCTGAAAACCGCGTCGATCCCAAGAGCTTTGTGTGGGACGAGGACGGCTATATGCTCCTTCCCGAGAGCGAGTGGAACCTCATAAACGACCTCAAGCTGAACGTTCTCTACGATGACGGCGACGGCTATATCGACCTCGGACTTGACACGATCTACGAGTTTGACGAGTACGGCAGACTTTCCGGAGATTACGACGGCTACTGGGTCGGCATAAACGGACTTGCGGTGCCGTATTACCACGAATCGACCGTCACCGAGGGCGGCGTTACGACGATAACCGGCAGAGTTCCCTGCCGCATAAACGATGAGCGCGCGGAGCTGATTATAGTCTTTGAGAACGACATCGGCAGAGTCGCCGGCGCGAGATACTTCTACGTTGAGGGCGAGACCGATACAGTTCCGAAGAGCCTCACTGAGCTCTCTATCGGCGACACCATCGTCTACGTCTGCGACTACTACCAGTACAACGGCATATACTCCGACTCCTACCTCTACGGCGAGGCGTTTGAGTACGACGGCACGCTCGACGTCACCGACGTCGCAATCAGAACCGACCACGCGGTCGCAACCTATCGCTTCCGCGATATATACGGCCAGACCTATTGGTCGGAGGTTATGGAATAAAAATAGCTATCGCATTTTTATTATATATATGTCCTTTTTCTCGCCGCTTTCGCGGCAACCGAAAAAGATGACAAACTTAGAGGGTACCGAATAATCGGTACCCTCTGCTTGTAGGGGCGGGTCTCTGTGCCCGCCCTTATCAATTATACAGCTTAGGATAAGCCTTTTTATCGAGCGCCTTGAGAATTATCGCTATCACTATCGAGAGCGCTGTAATTGTAATTATCAGCGCCCACGCCGCTGCCGGGCTCGCGTAATCGTAGAGATTGCCGACGGCGATATCGATTACGAACATCACAGCCGTGCTGAGAACGCTCATAAAGCCGTTGAGCCTGCCTCTATGCGAGGCGGGAGTGCGGCGCGAGATGTACGGCCCCTCGGAGATCGTCGTGAATATCTCGCCCCAGGTGAAGATCAGCATAGCTATGTAATAGCCCGGAATAAAGCCTAAAATCAGCGCGAAAAGGACGTAGCCCGCCATTATCAGCACTCTGCCGGTTATCATCTTTCCCGTCTCGCGCATACGCTTGAAAATGCGCGTGATGACCGGAGTGAAAAGCACGACGGTTATACAGTTGAGGCTTGAGACTGTGCCGTAGATTATCGCGCCCTCCTCGCCGTGGACTGAGCCCATATCGAGCGGCATTATGTAGCTGTACTGGCTGTACGCCGCGCCGTAGAGCGCGCCGCCGATGATGCAAAGCAGGATAAGAGGATTTTTGCGGAGGATTTTGAAAATCCCCTCCCCGGTCTCCGACTTCTGATAGCTCGCTTCCTCGCTCTTATCCTCAACGGGTGTGATATCGCGGATAAGCACCGCGATGAGCAGCGTCGAGAGCGCCACCGAAACGCCGCTGATTATGAAGCTCAGCCACAGATAGTCCTTGAAGAGCAGTCCCGCAATAGTCGGCGAGAGCACAAGTCCGAGGTTTGCGCCGAGGTAGTCGAGCGAATAGGCGCGCTCTCTGTCCTTAGTTGCGGAGAGATCGGCAAACAGCGCGTCGTAGGACGGGTACTCCATGCTCTGAAAAGCGCCCGCGACGACGAAAAGAACGACAGTCGCAACGCTCATCGGGATAAACCCGCATATTATATAGAGCGCAACGCTCACCGCGTCGCAGAATACGATGACCCACTTCTTATTGAAGCGGTCGGCGAGCTTTCCGCCGATGAGATTGGCAGGCAGCATAATTAGGCTTCCGGCAACAAAGTAATATGAAATAGCCGAAGCAGAAAGATCGAGCTTCTGGCTCAGTATCATGGTCATCACCGGCCAGATCATACTGCCGAGGTTTGTGACCATTCGTCCGAAAAAGAGGATATACACCTCGCGCCGCAGTCCGCGGTATTGATTTATAAGATTCATAGGCAATTAAAACGGGCGGGCAAAAATACCCGCCCTTCCGCTTCAGTTCAGCTCCGCTCTTACGCAGTCGAGGGCGGCGCGGATGACCTTATCCATATCGAAATACCTGTACATACCGAGCCTGCCGCCGAAAATTACGTCCGGTCGGGATTTCGCAAGCTCCTTGTAGCGCTCGTAGAGCGCGCCGTTCTCAGCATCGTTTACGGGGTAGTACGGTTCCATGCCGGGCTTCCACTCAGTCGGGTACTCTCTGGAAATAACCGTCTTCGGCTGCGTGCCGTAGACAAAGTGCTTGTGCTCGATGATGCGGGTATAGGGTATCTCGCGCTCTGTGTAGTTCACGACCGCCGAGCCCTGGAAGTTATCGGTGTCAAGCACCTCGGTTTCAAAGGAAACCGTGCGGTACTGCAAATGTCCGAGCTCGAAGCCGAAAAACTCGTCGATGGCGCCAGTGAATACAGTCTTTGCGGCGATGCCGTCGTGACCCTTGATGAACTCGAAATAGTCGCAGTTTAGTATCACCTCGCTGCCCTCGAGGAGCTTTTCGACGATTTTATCGTAGCCCTCGACGGGTATGCCCTGATGCGGATCGGAGAAGTAGTTGTTATTATAGGTAAAGCGCAGCGGAAGACGGCGGATTATGAACGCCGGCAGATCCTTGCAGTCTCTGCCCCACTGCTTTTCGGTGTAGCCCTTGACGAGGCGCTCGTAGACTGTTCTGCCGACAAGCTTCAGCGCCTGCTCCTCGAGATTCTGCGGCTCGTCGATGTTGTACGCCGCCTTCTCCTCCTCGATTTTCGCCTTCGCCTCGGCGGGGGTGCGTATATCCCACAGCTTTGCGAAGGTGTTCATATTGAACGGGAGGTTGTACATCGTTCCCTTGTAGTTTGCTACCGGGGTGTTCACGAAGTTATTGAACTTCGCGAGCTTTGTAACATAATCCCAGACCTCCTCGTCCGAGGTGTGGAAGATGTGCGCGCCGTAGCGATGCACCTGAATGCCCTCCACGTCCTCGACGTGGATGTTGCCGGCGATGTGGGGGCGCTTGTCGATAACGAGGCAGGTTTTGCCCGCCTTCGTCGCCTCGTGGGCGAATACGGCGCCGAAAAGTCCCGCGCCGACTATGAGATAATCGTATTTTTTCATGCCTGCACCTCAGTTGAAGCTGACGAATTTGTTTGCGACCTTGTAGCCCCACTTGGCGATATCCCTGCCGGGCTTGCCGGGGAGGTTCATCGCGACGCCGTAGAAGCCATAGCGTATCTTCTTATACTCCCACGGGTGATTCTCCTTGAGCCACGCCCACAGCTCCGCCTTCTTCGCGAGAAGCTCGTCCGAGCCGTCGATGAGGCAGAGAACGCTCGATACGGTCGTGATTATCTCCTGATAGTCGAGAATGACCTTCCGCTGTTTCGGGTGCTTTATGCTTGCGACGTCGACCTGCTCGAAAAGCTCCTTGTTCACTCTTATCTGCTGGTCGATGCGCTTTATCATCGTCGCCTGCTGGACAGACTGATCGTCGCGGCCGATGAAATAGTGGTAGAAGTTGACATTCAGATAGTACATCGTCTCGACGTCCTTGAGCGGCACCGTCGCGTAAATGTTGTCGACGTAGAAGGTGTGCTTCGGCATGACCATTCCGCTCTTGATGAGCACCTCGCGGCGGTAGATCATAGCGTGCATGAGCATATAGTGGCCGACCTCGAAGTGACCGAACTCGTCCCACGTGAAAATCTTATTGACCGGGAACGCGCTGCGGTAGTCGATACTCTGCTTCTTCTCTACTCCGACCTTGTCATAGACAAAGTTCGAGATGAGCAGATCAACGGGCTTTTCCATCTGAGAAAACTCTCGAAGCTTTCCGAGTATCTGACGGAGAACGTCCTCGTCCACCCAGTCGTCGGAGTCCACTACCTTGAAATACAACCCCGTGGCATTGGCGAGACCCTTCATGCAGGCGCCGCCGTGTCCGGCGTTCTCCTGGTGCACGGCCTTGACAATTGTCGGATATCTCTCCGCCCATGAATCGGCAATCTCGGCGGTATTGTCCTTCGTCGAGCCGTCGTTGACTATGATGACCTCCATATCCTCGCCGCCGGATACGAGAGTGGAAATGCAGTGGTCCATATATGCGGCGGAATTAAAGCAGGGTACTGCAACGCTCAGTAATTTCACGTTACTACCTCCATAGAATTAGTCTTGTCTTTTTATTATACACTACGGCGACGCATTTTCCAAGTCAGTTTTCCACAAATGTGGAAAAATTTTATCCACAACGGGGTTTCGGAAGTGAAAAAAGCCGTTGATTTCCTGTTTATCATAAGTGAACGGAAAAACCTCGGATTTCAATTCTGGGATGAAAGTGAACACCATAGAATATGCCTTTTCCCACAAGTTAAAAACTTGTGAATGTCCTTGAAATATGGTATAATGGAACTATCAAAAAGTAAGGGCTTTTGTCTATGAAATATCTCAACGTAGTACAAAACTATAAATACCGTCTCTATGATTCAAAGCGCAATAAGTTCATTGACGCCAAGCTTAAAATAGCAGCAGAGATTTGGAACCACTGTATTGCCTTGCTTCGTATGTATTACAGGATGACCGGGAAATATATCTCCCCAAACAGGATGAAGGTATATGTTACTCGTCTAAAAGCACGGACAAAATATGCTCATTGTAACGAGC
>JAFSJE010000057.1 GCA_017439425.1 Oscillospiraceae bacterium | reverse complement strand
CCGTTCTTACAAGGGCGAAGTTGGAAAGATTGCGCCGAATCTGTTGGAAAGAGACTTCTGCGCCGAGAAGCCAAACCAGAAATGGGTCACTGATGTGACAGAGTTCTCCATGTTCGGGGAAAAGCTGTATCTGTCCCCGATCCTTGACCTGTGCAGTGAGGACTTGATCAGCTATACGATCTCCAATCGACCGGTGCTTGGCATGGTTACCTCGATGCTGGAAAAGGCATTTGAAACAATTCCTGACGGCACAAAGCTGATCCTACACTCCGATCAAGGATGGCAGTACCAGCACAAGCAATACCAGAGAATGCTGGAGAACAAGGGTATAAGGCAGAGCATGAGCAGGAAAGGCAACTGTCTGGACAACGCTGTCATGGAGAATTTCTTCGGCCTGCTCAAAACCGAACTGCTTTACTTACAAGATTTTGATTCAATTGAACACTTCAAGAACGAACTCATCGACTATCTCGATTACTACAATAACCGCAGGATCAAGCTAAAACTAAAGGGCCTGACACCTGCTCAACACAGATACCAGACCCTTCAGGTCGCCTAATTTTAAAATGTCTAACTTTTGGGGTTCACTTCATCTGCTCAGGGAATTTTTGTGCCAATTTTTACTCAATGCCCAAAATCTCGTCCGCGACGAAAACACCGCTGGCGGAGGCGTGGGAGAGAGAGTGCGTTACGCCGCTGCCGTCGCCGATTATGTACAGCCCCGGTACTACGGTCTCAAGCTTTTCGTTCAGCTCGACCTCCATATTATAGAACTTGACCTCCACGCCGTAGAGCAGAGTATCGTCGTTTGCAGTGCCCGGCGCAATTTTGTCAAGTGCGTAGATCATCTCGATAATGCCGTCGAGAATGCGCTTCGGGAGAACAAGGCTGAGGTCGCCCGGAGTTGCGGAGAGCGTTGGTCTCAGCGTGTTTTCCTCTATGCGCTTGACTGTGCTGCGGCGGCCGCGCTCAAGGTCGCCGAAGCGCTGGACGATAACGCCGCCGCCCAGCATATTCGAAAGCCGCGCAATACTCTCGCCGTAGCCGTTGGAGTCCTTGAACGGCTCCGAGAAGTGCTTCGAGACGAGCAGAGCGAAGTTAGTGTTGTCCGTTTTCTTTGAGGGATCCTCGAAGCTGTGTCCGTTTACGGTCACGATGCCGTTTGTGTTCTCGTTTACTACGATGCCGTTCGGGTTCATGCAGAAGGTACGCACCTGATCCTCAAACTTCTTCGTGCGGTATACAATTTTCGACTCATAGAGCTTATCTGTGATGTGGCTGAAAATCGCCGCCGGAATCTCAACTCTGACGCCGAGGTCGACGCGGTTGGAGTGTGTGTTTATACCAAGCTCGGAGCAGACCGATTCCATCCACTTTGAGCCGCTTCTGCCGACGGAAACTATGCACTTCTCAGCCGCTGCACTTCCGCCCTTGTAGTCGATTTTGAGCCCGCCCTCAGTGCGCTCGATGTGCTCGACCGGTGTGCGGAAGAAGAAATCAACGCTCCCCTTCAGCTCGTTGTAGATATTCTCAAGCACGACGTAGTTGATATCGGTGCCGAGATGGCGGACGGAAGCCTCGAGAAGCTGAAGTCCGTTCTGCATGCAGAGCTTTTTGAACTCGCTGCCGGCGGTGGAATAGAGCTTCGTGCCCTCGCCGCCGTAGCGCATGTTTATATCGTCGACGTACTTCATAAGCTCGATGGCCTTTTCCCTGCCGATGTACTCGTAGAGCGTGCCGCCGAAGTCATTTGTAATGTTGTATTTTCCGTCGGAAAACGCACCGGCGCCGCCGAAGCCGTTCATGATCGCGCAGGTCGGGCAGTTTATGCAGCGGGTGATCTTCTTGCCGTCAATGGGACACTTGCGCTTGTCGAGCGGATTGCCGGTCTCAAAAACCGCAACCCTTATGCCCGGCTTTTTCGTGACGAGCTCGTAGGCAGAAAAAATACCGCCGGGTCCCGCGCCGACGATTATAACGTCATAATCCATATTTGTACATCTCCTATGCACATATTTTCGATATCAGTATAAACCCGAAACGCAGTTTTTGCAATAGCAGAAAAATCCCGCCCGTTTTTTAACGGACGGGAAAATTTTTATCTGTCCTCGCGGAAATACGCAAGTCCGAGGCTCTCGGGCGGCTGATTTTCCTTCTTGTTTCTCATGGAGGTGATAACGAGAACGATGATGGTCATGAGATAAGGAAGCGCCTTGTAGAGCTCGCGCACAGCGGCGATACCGCCGGTGGGCAGGAGGTTTATGGCGAGAATATACACGCCGCCGTAGAGAATAGAGGCAAGCACGCCGATGTCCGGCTTCCAGATGGTGAAGATAACGAGCGCGATGGCGAGCCAGCCGCGGTCGCCGAAGCCGTCGTTCGACCAGACGCCGGAGGCGTAGTCCATGACGTAGTACAGTCCGCCGAGGCCGGCGATCATCGAGCCGACGCAGGTCGCAACGTACTTATATCTGCCGACGTTGATTCCGGCGGCGTCCGCTGTCTTGGGGTTCTCTCCGACGGCGCGCAGGTGAAGTCCGAGGCGGGTCTTATTGAGAACGAACGCGGCGGCAAAGGCGATGATGATCGCAGTGTAAGCGAGGAAGCTGTAAGAGAGGAACATCTCGCCGAACCAGCCGAGGGAGTCGGCAAAGGGGAGCTTCGTGCGGAAGAAGGCGCTCGTCTGGGTGAGCGCGAGCGAGGGAACGTCCGCGCCGGAGATCTTTATGAGCGAGCCGCCGAAGAAGTTGCCGATGCCTACGCCGAAGGTAGTGAGTGCAAGACCGGTAACATTCTGATTTGCGCGGAGGGTAACGGTGAGGAACGAGTAGATAAGCCCCATAATGAGCGAGCCGAGAAGCGAGCAAAGGAGCGGTATGAGAACGCCGAGGAACGGATTGAGCACCGCGCCGGACTGCTCGTAGAAGAACGCGCCGATAACGCCCGAAATGGCACCGACGTACATAACGCCCGGGATACCGAGGTTGAGGTTGCCGCTCTTTTCGGTAAGCGTTTCACCGGTGGAGCCGAAGAGAAGCGGAATGCCCTGCTGAATGGCTCTCGAGAAGTAGAAGGCGATCTGTGACATCATAATTACTTCGCCTCCTTTTCGGTATTGTGGACAAGGTCGATGCGGTAGTTGATGAAGAACTCGCTTCCGATGATGAAGAAGAGGATTATGCCGGTAAGGATATCGGAGAAGGACTTGTTAAGTCCGAATCTGGAGGTGATATCGCTCGAGCCGCGCTCGAGGAAAACGAGGATAAACGAGGTGACTATCATGACTACGGGGTTGAACTTCGCGAGCCACGATACCATTACCGCCGTGAAGCCGCGGCCGCCGGCGATAGTGGTGGAGATCGAGTGATCGGTGCCGCCGACGAGCAGAAGTCCCGCAACGCCGCAGAGCGCACCGGAGAGCAGCATAGTGCGGACGATGACCTTCTCAACCTTGATTCCAACGTAGCGCGCAGTCTTTTCACTCTCGCCGACAACGGTGAGCTCATAGCCGTGCTTGGAGTAGTTGAGGTAGATGTAGACGAAAACGACCAGTATCGCGACGATGATGACGTTCAGAAGATATCTCTGACCGCCGAGCACCGGGAACCAGCCCGCCTCGGTGGTGGGATTGATAACGCCGACGATGCCGCTTCCCTTTTTATCCCAGATGTTGCAGAAGTAAGCGACAAGCTGAGTTGCGATGTAGTTCATCATAAGGGTGAAGAGGGTTTCGTTAGTGTTCCACTTCGCCTTGAATATTGCGGGGATTCCGCCCCAGATGGCGCCCGCGACAACGGCGGAGACCGTCATCATGAGTATGAGAACCCAGTTCGGCACGACCTCGCCGAAGTAGATCATGCACGCGGCGCACGCGAGGCCGCCCATGAGTATCTGACCCTCGCCGCCGACGTTCCAGAAGCGCATTCTGAAGGCGGGAGTTACTGCGAGCGATACGCAGAGAAGGATCGCGATACCCTGAAGGGTCGCCCATATCTTGCGGCTCGTTCCGAAGGAGCCGGAGATCATCGCGGAAAATACATTGAGCGGGTTTTCGCCCGTGAAGAGCATTGTGACGACGGCGCAGACGACGAGGGCGAGCGCTATCGCGATAACGCGGATGAGAAGCGACTTCCACCACGGCATGGCGGGGCGCCTGGATACGTGAAAGAGCTTATTTTTCATCCTTCGTTCCCCCCAATCTCGTCATCATCATGCCGACGTCGCGCTTTTTGGCGCCGCGGCCGGGTACTATGCCGCTGACCTTGCCGCCGCACAGGACGAGAATACGGTCAGAGAGCTCAAGAAGCACGTCGAGATCCTCGCCGACGTAGATAACGGCTACGCCCGCCTGCTTCTGCTTGTTAATGAGGTCGTAAATCATGTAGCTTGCATTGATATCGAGTCCGCGGACGGCGTAAGCCGTGAGAAGAACGGTCGGCGCCTCGGAAATTTCGCGTCCGACAAGCACCTTCTGTACGTTTCCGCCGGAGAGAAGTCTGACCGGAGTCGAAACGGACGGGGTCACGACCTCGAGATCGTGGACGACCTTCTCCGCGAGCTTGTGCGGGGTCTTGCGGTCAGCAAAAAGGCCCTTGCCGCGGCGGAACGAGCGGAGCATCATGTTGTCAGAGAGATCCATGTTGCCGACAAGTCCCATACCGAGGCGATCCTCCGGCACGAAGGAGAGCGCAACGCCCATGTTCTGAATGGCGAGCGGATCCTTTCCGAGAAGCTCCTCGCGCCTGCCGTCATCCTCGATGTAGGTGACAGTGCCGCTCTCAACGGGCTGAAGTCCGGCGATAGCCTCCAGAAGCTCCTTCTGTCCGCAGCCGGAGATACCCGCGATCCCGAGTATCTCGCCGGTGTTGGCGGTGAAGGAAACGTTGTCGAGCTTGATAATGCCGTCCATATCGCGGACGGTGAGGTTCTTGACCTCTATGCGGGGCTTCGGATCCTTCGGCTCCGGGCGGTCGATGTTCAGAACGACCGGTCTGCCGACCATCATGTTGGTCATTTCCTGCGCGTTAGTGTCCTTCGTGAGCATATCGCCGACGAAGTGACCGTGGCGCAGTACTGCGACGCGGTCGGAGAGCGCCTCGACCTCGTGCATCTTGTGCGTGATGATAACGATAGCCTTGCCGTCATCGCGCATCGCGCGCAGGACGTTAAACAGCTTGTCCGTCTCCTGCGGGGTGAGAACGGCGGTCGGCTCGTCGAGGATTAGTATCTCGGCGCCGCGGTAGAGCGCCTTGACGATCTCGACGGTCTGCTTCTCGGAAACGCTCATCTCGTAGATCTTCTTGTCGGGATTTACGTCAAAGCCATAGGTATCGCATATTTTCTTGATTGCCTCGCGCGCGCCCTTGAGGTCGAGCTTTCCGGGCAGGCCGAGGACGATATTCTCAGTCGCGGAGAGGACGTCGACGAGCTTGAAGTGCTGATGTATCATGCCGATTCCGAAGCCGAAGGCGTCCTTCGGCGAGGCGATGGTCACGGGCTTGTCGTCGATGTAGATCTCACCCTCATCCGGGAAGTAAATGCCGGAGAGCATGTTCATCAGCGTAGTCTTGCCGCTGCCGTTCTCGCCGAGCAGGGCAAGTATCTCGCCGCGGTAAATATCCAGCCAGACCTTGTCATTGGCTATTTTCGAGCCGAAGGCCTTGGAAATGTCTCGCATCTTGATAACCGGAGTTTTTTCTGACATTATACAGCTCCTTTTTAACTCTTATATACCACAAATACTGCACAGGAAAGCACAGAACTGAAAGCGTTCTGAGCGATCCTCTGCAGTACAGATTTATGATAATCGGGGTCTGCCCCCGCCTATTGGCAGGAGCCCCCGTTATCAGCGAATGATGGGTTTTTGCGAAGTATCAGCGGAAAATACGAGCGCTTACGCGTCGATGTTGGTGATGCCGTCGATGTCGATATCGAAGCTGGGTGCGGAACGGTAAACGCTCTCGGCGAAAGCACCGTCAACGATGGACTCGGTCTCGCCGGTGAAATCGCCCCAGTCGTTTACGTCAGCCTTGTAGGAGGTAAGAGCCTGTCCGCCGACGGTGAAGGTGCTGGTGTCCCAAACCTTTGTGTTGCCGGCGATAAGAGCGGCCTTTACCTCTTCAAGCTTCTCGGCAGTGCCTGCGGCGGCAGCCTTATCATTGATCTCGCTCAGCTCAACAGCTCCGTTTCCAAGAGTGCCGGTCCAGTCAGCGCTGAGCTTCTGACCTGTAGCCTGAGCAACGATCATGTTCTTATAGAAGGGTACCCAGTTGATGCGGCTGGAGACGATGAAGGTGTTGGGGCAGGCGGCGACGGTGGAGCCGTTGTAGCTTACGTCGGGAACGCCGGCGGTCTCGCAGGCGGTCGGAGCGCCCATGGAGTCAGCGTGCTGGCTGATGAGCTTGCAGCCGCGGTTGATGAGCTTGTTTGCGGCCTCCTTCTCGAGAGCCTCGTCATACCAGGAGTTGGTGAAGGTTACCTCCATGGTAACGGTCGGGCAAACGGAACGGGCGCCGAGGAAGAAGCTGGTGTAGCCCGACTTGACCTCTGCGTAGGGGAAGGCGCCGACATAGCCCATCTTAGCCTCGTCAGCGGTGAACTCACCGTTTGCGATCATCTCGTTGAGCTTCATGCCTGCGGCAACGCCCGCAAGATAGCGGCCCTCATAAATAGTGGCGAAGGCGTTGTGATAGTTGGCAAGGTTCTCGGTGTGAGCCTTCGTGCCGGTCGCATGGGCGAACATAACGTCAGCGTGAGCCTTGGCAGCCTGGATCATGAAGTCCTCGTGGCCGAAGGAGTCGGCGAAGACGACGTTGCAGCCCTCGTCGATGAGCTCCTCAGCGGTGTCGAAGCACTCAGAACCCTCGGGAACGTTCGACTTGATGATGTACTCAACGCCAAGCTCCTCGCAGGCGGCCTTGGCGGCGTCGATGAAGTTCTTGTCGTAGGTGGAGTTCTCGTCGTGGAGGGTGATGAAGCCGACCTTTACGCCGGCGAGCTTGTCAGCGGTAGCGGCGGAGGCGTCGAGCATTTCAGAAGAGTTGTCGAAGACAACTGCTGCGTCACGATCCACAGGGGCGTCGTTCGTTGCGGGAGTATCGTTGGTTGCCGGAGTATCGTTGTTTGCGGGGGTGGAGCTTGCATTGTCGTTAGAGGCAGGCTGAGAAGAGCAGCCGGCGAGAACG
Source organism: Oscillospiraceae bacterium (assembly GCA_017439425.1). Lineage (GTDB taxonomy): Bacteria > Bacillota > Clostridia > Oscillospirales > Oscillospiraceae > RUG626. The sequence goes on along the minus strand of JAFSJE010000057.1, from coordinate 19,431 downwards.
CCAATGACCATGATAGCGCAGAGAGCGATAGCAAGGATTTTTTTCATGTTGGATTTTTCCTCCTAAAAATAATGTCCAATTCTGCTTCTTGCTTCTATATGAAACCGCTGTTGCGGTCACACGCTGAAAAATGGGAATAAAAATGCGCTCACACGCGCGCTCGGGCGCTTATGAGCGGAATTTTATCTCTGTATCGTTCATCTCGTCGATGATGGCAAGGCTCTCGCAGCGGATGCCCATGGCGCGCACCTCGTCGCCGCCCTTCTGGAAACCCTTTTCGATGGCGCAGGAGCAGCCGGCAATCTTCGCTCCGGCCTGTCTGCACAGCGCAATAAGCCCTTTAAGTGCGTTGCCGGCGGCAAGAAAATCGTCCACGATGAGGACGCAGTCCTTCTCTGTGAGATAGTCCTTGGAGACCATGATGGTATTGTCGATGTTGTGCGTAAAGGAGTGCACGGTGGCGGAGTAGACGTCGCCGTCCACGTTGGAGGTCTTATGCTTTTTCGCAAAGACAACGGGCGCGTTCATGGCAAGACCCACCGCTGTCGCGATCGCAATGCCGCTGGACTCGATGGTGAGTATTTTATTGACGCCGCAGCCGTCAAAAAGGCGAGCTACCTCGGCTGCCATAGAGCGCAGGAATGCTACGTCGATCTGCTGATTGAGGAAGGAACCGACCTTAAGGATACCGCCGGGAAGAACCTCGCCCTCGGCAAGGATTTTCTCCTCCATAAGCTGCAACGTAAACACCTCCGAAAAAATATAAAAACGGCAAACGATAAAAAACACGTCTGCCGCAATAGACATTTCTCCCCCGATTATCTCGGGAGTATCTTAAACCAATAGTCGCAACTTACGGTCAACCGAAGCGTTGCGGTAGAAACATTCGGGCTCGGCGCACTGCGCAAACTTATCCGAAACTATATTGGCAAAACGCTATTAACTTTTCGTTTGTGTGCACATATTATCCGAAGAGGTCAGGTTTGTCAACGGTTTTTCGACCGTTTTCGGCGTTTTCTACCTTGTGACAATTCTTGCAAGTAAAATTTCATTTTCCGTATGTCATTTTGACAAGGGCTTTTGCAACATTTTGGCGCAGATTGTATAGTTAAAAAACTAACAGGCGGGCCGTCTGACCCGCCTTGTAGTATCAGTCCTTCAGCGCGAGGCTGAAAACAAACGTCGTGAGGTTGTTTTCGCTCGTGACGTAGATCTCGCCTCCGTGGCTGTCGAGGATAGTTTTAACGATATACAGCCCGAGCCCCACGCCGTCCTTATCCATGCTTCTGGAGCGGTCGGTCTTGTGGAAGCGGTCGAAGATGAGCGGCAGCTCCTCCTTCGATATCGTATCGCCCTCGTTTGACACTGTAACGAATGCCCGCTCCCGCTCCTTATAGAGCTCAATGCCGATACTCGTGCCGGAGTAGGCAAATTTTGCCGCGTTGTCGATGAGGTTATAGACCACCTGCGTTATGGAATCGCGGTCGCCGCTGACCATAACCGGCTCCTCGGGAATGTTCGCGTCCACGTCGAGCCCGCGATCGGTTATCTTCTTCTCAAGGCTCACGAGCGCGAGGCGGATGACCTCGCCGAGGTCGAAGGACTTCTGCATCGCCTCCTCACGGTCTATCGCCTGCACGCGCGACATATCGAGCATACCGCGCACAAGGCGGCTGAGGCGCTTCGTTTCGCTCGAGATAACGCCGAGATACTCCCGCTCCTTCTCGGGCGGGATCGTGCCGTCGAGAATGCCGTCGGCAAAGCCGGTGATGGTCGTCATCGGGGTTTTCAGCTCGTGTGAGACGTTCGCTATGAGGTCGCGGCGCGCATTTTCGCCGCGCTCGAGGGAGTCCGCCATCTTGTTGAAGGCGCGGCTGAGCTCGCCGATCTCGTCGAGCCTGTCGTTTTCGTCGACGCGGACGGAGAAATCTCCCTTGCCGAACCTCGAGGCGGCGTCGGCTATCTCCTTGATGGGCTTTGCCTGCTTTTTTGTCGTTATGAAGCTCACGACAAACGCCGCGAGCATGACGAGAATGCCGATTGCGAGGAACATCCGGCTCGATTTGCGCCATACAAAGCTCAGATTTTCGCCCTTGCCGGATATGATTATCAGCCCGTCAAAGCTCGGGTACTCCCAGTCCTGATGAAGCGAAACGCCGACGACGTAGCGGTCGTCATCGTAAACGCCGCCGAGCTTCGAGAGCGCGGTGTACTGCCCGGAGTTGTTGATGGCGGTCACAACGGCGCGCGGAACGCTCTTTCCGATGTGCTCACACTCGAGGTCTCTGTCCGAGCAGGATACTATCGTGCCGGTCTCGTCGGTGATGAGGATGTGCATCTCTCGCGTCTCGCCGAGAAGCACGATAAGCCCGCGGATATCGAGAGAATCAAGCTCCGCCGCCGAGGCGTAGCTCGAGATAAGGCGGCTCGCGGCGAGCGCCGAGCCCATCATATCCTGCGTTTTTGAGTTTATGATGTAGCCGTAGCTGACGGCGGCAAAGGAAACCGCCATTATCGCGAAGGAAATCGCGACGATAATGGCGATGGTTATGAAGTTTTTAATGTAAATCGAATGAAATTTTCTCATTTTCCGGCGCTCTGACCGTTCACCTCGAACTTATATCCCACGCCCCATACCGTTTTGAGGCTCCATTTATCGCTAACGCCCTCCAGCTTCTCGCGCAGGCGCTTGACGTGAACGTCGACAGTGCGGCTGTCGCCGAAGTAATCAAAGCCCCACACCTCGTCGAGGAGCTGATTGCGGGTGTAGACTCTGTTGGGGCTGGAGGCGAGGTGGAAAAGGAGCTCCATCTCCTTGGGCGGGATGTCGAGCTTCTTGCCGTCGACTGTCAGCTCGAAGGAGTCCATGTCGATGACGAGCTTGTCAAAGGTGAGAACTCTCTCCGAGGTCTTTTCGTCCTCGCCGAAGCGGCGCAGAACGGCGTGTATGCGCGCGACTACCTCCTTGACCTCAAATGGCTTCGTGATGTAATCGTCGGCGCCGGACTCGAGGCCGGTGATCTTATCCTGAGTTTCGCCCTTGGCGGTCAGCATGATGACCGGGGTCTTTCCCCTTGCGCGGATCTCGCGCAGCACCTGCCAGCCGTCCATAACGGGGAGCATTATATCGAGGAGCACGAGGTTGGGCTTCTCTGCGTCGAACGCGGCAACTCCGGCGCCGCCGTCCTTCGCTACGGCGGTCTCATAGCCCTCCTTTTCAAGGTAGAGCCGCAAAAGCTCGGCAATATTCGCCTCGTCCTCTATAACAAGTATCTTTTTCGGCATATTCATCACTCTCCATCGTATCATCTATGCCTATTATAACCCCGTTTCCGCTTTTTGGGTGAATTTTTTGTAAAAATTCTTCATACCATCTACGGAGGTGATACGAAATGAAAAAACTACTGTGCCTGCTTCTTGCGCTGACTGTATTTATAACGCCTGCCTTCGCCGCGGAATACGACTTCGAGATTGACGACGGCGAATGGTCGGTCGAGGTATTCGACGATCTCAGCGTTCCGGCGTCAGCGACGGAGCTTGCCATACCTGCGCCGAGCGCGATACTCATGGAGCGCGACACCGGCGCCGTACTCTATGAAAAGAACGCCGACGAAAAGCTCCGTCCGGCATCCGTTACAAAGGTCATGACTATTCTTCTCATCGCCGAGGCAATAGACTCCGGCGACATTTCGCTCGACGATACCGTGACAACGAGCGCCTTCGCCGCGTCGATGGGCGGCAGTCAGGTCTATCTCAAGGAGGGCGAGACGATGACAGTGCGCGATATGCTGAAATGCATCGTTGTGGTCTCCGCAAACGACTGCGCGGTGGCGATGGCGGAGCATCTTGCGGGCAGCGAGAGCGCATTTGCCGGCAGAATGAACGCCCGCGCCGCCGACCTCGGCATGGTGAACACGCATTTCACAAACTGCACCGGGCTGTATGACGACGATGAGCACCTCACAACGGCGCGCGACATCGCAATAATGAGCCGCGAGGTTATAAAGCACAAGTGGCTGCGCGATTTTACCCAGATCTGGACGGACACGATAAGAAACGGCGAATTCGGGCTGACGAACACAAATAAGCTCATCCGCTACTTCCCCGGCGCGACCGGCTTAAAGACCGGCTACACCTCGAAGGCGGGGCGCTGCCTTGCCGCCTCGGCGGAGCGCGACGGGGTCGAGTACGTCGCTGTCGTTCTGAACTGCGCCTCGTCAGACGATCGCTTCAACTCCGCGAAAACGCTCCTGAGCTACGGCTTTTCGACCTATTCTCTCGTACCTGTCGAGGCGTCAGAGCCGATTCCGCCCGTTGAGGTCACGCTCGGCAGGCAGAAATACGTCCAGCCGGTGATTGAAAACTGCGATCCGGTGCTCGTCAGAAAATCCGACGTCGGCAGGATCGAACGCGCTTTTGAGCTTGACGAGCGCGTTGACGCGCCCGTTTCCGAGGGCGAGGAACTCGGCTACCTCGTGATGACCCTTGACGGTGCGGAGCTTGCGCGCGTACCCCTCATCGCCGCTGAGAGCGTAGAGCGGCTCACCATCTGGGATCTTGTTGTGATGATCCTCACTGCGTTCGGGAGGTAATCACTCCTTATGGGGTGGGTTTTGTTCATTCTCTCTTTCTCGGAGACCGCCGTCTCACAAAAAAGCCCCGGACGAAAGTCCGGGGTTTTTCGTTATCTGAGGTTCTCAATTACCTCGCAGAGCTCACCGACGGTGGTGACGTCCTTGACGTCCTCCTGCGGGATCGTAATGCCGAGCTCGTCCTCAAGGGTCACGAGCAGGTCGACTACGTCGAGGGAGTCGGCGCCGATGTCATCGGCAAGGCTCGTATCCTCGGTAATACGCTCGGGGTCGATATCCAACTGCTCAACGATAATGGCTTTTACCTTCTCAAACATTGGAAATGCGCTCCTTTCTTGGTTAAATAGCATTAGTCAATCCTGTCTGAGCGAGAGATTTTTTCGCCAGACAAGGAAGATTTCCGAAGGAATACTTTGTGTATTCCGAGGGAATCTGACGAAGTATGACGGAAAAAGATCCGCTCAGCACCACTCGCGGGTGGGCTTTGTTTCCTTAACTACCGGCTCCTTGAGCTCAGTGGTCTTGGGAGCCGAGGAACGCTCGCGGCGGCCGCCGCCTCTGCGCTCTCTTCTCTGCGGCTTCTCCTCAACCGGCTCGCCCGCACCCTCGTAGGCGATGACAACGCGGCGGTTCGGTTCGGTGCCGGTGGAATAGGTGGTTACGTTGGGATAATCCTGGAGCGCGGTGTGGATAACGTGGCGCTCGTAGGCGTTCATGGGCTCGAGCATCTTGTTCTTGCGGTACTTGACTACCTTCTCGGCGGTCTTTTTCGCAAGGCTGTCAAGACTCTCCGCGCGCTTTGCGCGATAGTTCTCGGCGTCGATGTTGATGCGGATGCGCGCATCGTCGCCGGAGTTGATGACGTAGTTAGAGAGGTGCTGAATGGCATCCAGCGTCTCACCGCGGCGGCCAATGAGGGCGCCGACCTTCTGACCGTAGAGCTCGACGTTTATAACGCCCTCTGCGGCATTCTCGGTGATAGCGGCTCCCGCCTCAACGCCCATGCGCTGGAAAAGGCCCTCAAGGAAGGCTCCGAGCTTCGCGGCCTTCTCGGAGAGATTCTCGTCCGAAACGGGCTGGGGCTTCTTTTCCTTCTTCTCCTTCTTGGGCTCGGGCTTCTTCTCAGGCTGAGGCTTTTTCTCGGGCTCAGGCTTTCTCTCGGGCTGGGGCTTCTTTTCGGGCTCAGGCTTCTTTTCGGGCTGCGGCTTCTTCTCGGGCTCAGGCTTTCTCTCGGGCTTCGCGGGCTTCTCGTCCGGTACCTCGTAGGAGACCTTTACCTTGGCGTCCTTTCTGCCGATTCCGAGAAATCCCTTTGTCGCGCGCTCGACGATCTCAACCGATACGTCGTCGCGGCTGAGATGGAGCTCCTCAAGGGCGGCGGCAATAGCCTCGTCCTCGGTAGCACCGGTTTTTTCTATGTATTTGAGCATAGTTTACTTTACTCCTCGGCGGTTTCTTCGGTATTTTCTTCTTTTCTCGTGTAGCGGTCGGGGTCATAGGCTCTGCCGCGGGCATACTTGCGGTGGCCGACTCTGGAGGGCTCGTACTTCTCCTCGCCGGTCTTTGCCTCGACATACTCGCGCTCTGCCTTTTCGCGCTCCTGTTTCTCGCGGAGCGCCTTTTTCTTCTTGGAGGTGGACTCGTTCTCAGTCTGCTCGCCTGCTGCCCTGAGGCGCTCGGTCTCAGCGCGCTTTGCCTCAAGCTCCGCCTCGCGCGCGGCGCGGCGGCGGTCGGACTCGGCGGTTTCAACCGCGAGCTGCTTCTTGTAGTAGTCGGTCAGAACAAGCTCCTGAACGATGCTGATGACGGAGCCGACGGCCCAGTAAAGGCCGAGAGCGCCGGGCATCATGAAGCAGAAGAAGATCGTCATGAGCGGCATCATCATCATCATTGAATTGCTGGTGGCTGCGGCCTGCGGATCCGCGGAGGGATTGAGCTTCTGGCTCATAACACTCTGGAGATAGCTGAGGCCGGCGGCGAGGATCGGAATGAGGAAAAGTCCGATCTGCGGCCATATCTTGGCGGGATCGGAGAAATCGTAGTTCCAGATCTGCCAGTCGGGGGTCGCGCCGAGGTCGACTCCAAGGAAGTTGTAGTCGATCTTGACGAGCTTGTCGCTGAGCGAGGAGAATGCCTCGAAGTGGTCGGAGATGAACTTACTCATCTCGATCTCAGCGTAAGCGGAGCGGCTGGAAAGCTCGAAGCCCAGCTCTGTGAGCTTCGTAGCGATGGCGCCGCCCTCAGCTAAAAGATCGGCCGGAACGCGCATCATAGTGGTCAGCGGCTCGCGTATCGCGTAATAGAGCGCGATAAGGATCGGGAACGGGATAAGGCTCCAGAGGCATCCGCCCATTGGGTTGACGCCCTCCTCTTTATAGAGCTTCTGAAGCTCTTCGGAGTATTTCTGCTGATTGGAGCCGTACTTCTTCTGCAGCTCCTGCTGTCTCGGCTGTATGAGCTGCGTACGCATCATGCCCTTTTTGGATTTCATCTGGAAGGGCAGCATGATGAGCCTTACGATGACGGCGAAGAGGATTATCGCCACACCGTAGTTCTGCGTGATGTTGTACAGCCACATCATCAGAATACCGAAGGGGGTTGCAATTAATTTCATTGGTACTCTCCTGTCGTAGAGTTTGTGTACTCAGGGAACGGGGTCGTAATAGTCTAACTCTTTAAAGTGGAAGGGGTGGCAGCGGGACAAGCGCTTCAACGCGAGCCATCCGCCCTTCACGGCGCCGTATTTCTCGATTGCCTCGAGAGCATACTGCGAGCAGGTCGGACGGAACCGGCACGAGGGCGGCGTCAGCGGAGAAATATTGCGGCGATAGAATTTAATCGCCCAGAGCATGAGCTTTTTCACGCAAGTATCCCCACTTTTTCCGCAAGTCTTAGAAACTCCGCCTCCATCTTGTGATAATCGGCGCCGTCCGCCTTGGAGCGGGCGACGATGATTATATCGTATCCGGGGCTGAGTCTTGCCTCATTGAGCCTGTAAATCTCACGAAAGCGCCTTTTTATGCGGTTGCGATGCACCGCCTTGCCGATTTTCGTAGACACAGTAAGCCCGAGTCTGCTTCTCGGCACCGCGCGCTTGCGCGCATAGACGAGCATATACGCTCCGCCGGCGCTCTTTCCCTTTCTGTATGCCTTTCTGAAAGCGTAATTATCCTTAAGCCTTCCTGAAAAGATCATTTCCGCTTCCCTCCGCTTCATTCGGCGCATACCGAATGAGCCCGAGTTGCCCCGGGCTTAAAAAATCAGTATTACAGCCTTTTCTCCATTAGTGGGTAAGGCGGGCGCGTCCCTTAGCGCGTCTGCGATGGAGTACCTTGCGGCCGTTTGCGGTGGCCATTCTTTTGCGGAAGCCGTGCTCCTTGGAGCGCTGAAGCTTCTTGGGCTGATACGTTCTCTTCATTTCTTTCACTCCTTATGTAGGATAATCTAAACTCGACACCGCGAATTACGCGGAGCAGTTACAAAGTAACACCCTATGTGAAAACCATAGGGTGTTTATTGTACCTTATAAAACGCGGTTATGTCAAGAAAAATTTTTCCGCGCTCACTTTTTTGTCTTGTCGAGCTTCTGCATCGGAACGATCAGCGCCGCGCAGACGGCGATTGCAAGAATAGTGTTCGGCAGCATATATGTGCCGTTGTAGAGAAGTGAATAAAGCGGCGGGGTCATTCCGGATATGCCCATGAACTCCTCCGGCATCCATTTCGCGTAGACGGTCACGCCGGAGATGAAGTGGATAACGAATCTGCCGAAGCAGCCGACAAGCGCGGCGAGCGGCAGGGTCTTGTAGGTTTTATTGAGAAGTCCCGCAAAGCCGACGAACATATAGGCTACGGAATAGTCAAAAATAATGCTGACCCAATCTATTGCCGAGCCGCCGAGGAAGTATTTGATCGTTCCGAACACAAGTCCGGCGCCCAGACCCCATGCGGCGTTGTAGCGCACGGCGTAGATGATGAGCGGCACCATAACGAGGTCGATCGACCCGCCAAAGCCGCCGAAGCCAGCGCCGATGGGTATTTTGAGGAAGCTCAGTGCAATACTGAGCGCCACCATTACGGCGCCCTCGGTCAAAGCTCTCAGGTTTTTGTTCTGCATAATTTACCACCATTTTCCTTTCTTGGGCGCTGCCCACATAAAAAAATCCGCACCTTCAATAGGCGCGGCAAAGGAAACAATATCGGAACTTCCTTCGCCGGCATTACCCGTATCAGGTTCGAGGGTCCGCGTTAGCGCGTCTCAGCCTTTCGGCGCCCCTGTTCGATGCTGATTATAGGTCTATCGGCGGTATTTGTCAACAAATTTATTTACTTTTCCCCTCTTCTTTGCTATACTTATATATTATAACAATGCAGGAGGATGCCCCGATATGGAACGCAGAGATAAAATCAACTACTACCTCGACATTGCCCAGACCGTTTGTGAGCGCTCAACCTGCATGCGGCGCCACTACGGCGCTATAATAGTCAAGGATGACGAGATCATCTCCACCGGCTACAACGGCGCGCCCCGTGGGCGCAAAAACTGCATGGATCTCGGCTACTGCAAGCGTGAGGAGCTTAAAATCCCCTCCGGTCAGCGCTATGAGCTCTGCCGCTCCGTTCACGCTGAGGCAAACGCTATCATTTCCGCATCCCGCCGCGACACCATCGGCGCGACCATGTACCTTGCCGGGCGCGACGCCAAGACCGGCGCCCTTCTCACCGATACCACAAGCTGCTCCATGTGCCGCAGGCACATCATAAACGCCGGCATCTCCACCGTCATTAACCGTCTCGGTGACAACGGCGAATATGAGGTAATCGACGTTCAGCAGTGGATCGACGAGGACGACTCACTATAAAAAAGCGCCCACCCTATCACAGGGTGGGCAAAAAAGGGTTGTGGGATAAAGATATGAGCTTCGGTTCGGAAGCTTGTCTGTATATTAGCAGAATTTCCAAAATTTGTAAATAGGAAGTTTTGTCGAATTAGTTCTACTTTTAGGAGGTTTCAATGGAAGCAATAGCACTCACCCCGGCGGCGGAGGTAATAAACAACGTCTTCTTCGCCCTCGACTATCAGATTCTCGCGCTTTACCACACGCTGGCGCTCGCCTGCCCGTGGCTCACGCCGATAATGGTCGGCATAAGCTACACCGCGAAGAGCGGCATTCCGCTCATTATTGCCTCGATCGTTATGATATGCTTCAAAAAGACCCGCCGCACCGGCATTTACTGTCTTGCCGGACTTACAGTCGGCGCGATTCTCGTCAACGTTATCGTCAAGCCGCTCATCATGCGCCCCCGTCCCTACGTTTTCAATGCGGATATCCGTTCGTGGTGGGCCCTCGTTGGCTCACACACCGAGTCGGACGGCTCCTTCCCCTCCGGTCACACCAACGCTGCCGCCGATTTCTCCGTCGCCTTCTGCTGCGCTAACGGCAAAAAGTACATTCCCTGGGCGATCCTCTACATCGTTCTTATGGGCATCAGCCGCAACTGGCTTCAGGTTCACTACCCCTCCGACGTGCTTTTCGGCATGATTTTCGGTATCGCCGCAGGCTTCATCGCCGGCTCGCTCGTTTCCTTCGGCTACAAGAAATTTGAGGAGCGTAAAAACATAAGAAATGCAAACCCCGAGAAGTGATTTCACCCGCCGCGCCCTCGTTACCGGCGGCAGCCGCGGTATCGGCGCGGAGATTTCCCGCGAGCTATCCCGCCGCGGCTACTATGTCGCTGTAAACTATTCTAAAAGCGCTGAGAGCGCCGAGGCGGTCGCTGCAGAGTGCTGCGGCAAAGCGTACAGGGCGGATATGTCCTCCCCCGGCGAGATCACCGCGATGGTCGATTCCATCGGCGGTGCGGGGGTGCTCATTCTGAACGCCGGCGTGAGTCTTATGAGTCAGGTGCAGGATACTACTCCCGAAAAGCTTCGCAAAATAATCAGCGTAGATCTTGAGGGCGCATATAACACCATTTCCGCAAACGCAAAGTACCAGATAAACGAGAAATTCGGCAGAATCGTGCTTATTTCGAGCATGTGGGGTAATGTGGGCGCAAGCTGCGAGAGCGCTTACAGCGCGGCGAAGGCGGGGCTCATCGGTCTTACAAAGTCTCTTGCCAAGGAGCTTGGCCCCAGCGGGATAACGGTTAACTGCGTCTGCCCCGGTCTTATCATGACCGATATGAACGTTGCTCTCAGCTCCGAGACCATCGACTCTCTGTGCGATGAAACGCCGCTCGGCAGGGTCGGCTACCCATCGGACATCGCAAAGGCTGTTGCGTTTTTAATCGGTGAGGATGCCGAGTTCATCACAGGGCAGGTCATCACAGTCGACGGCGGTCTGAGCCTTTGACAAAATATTAACGCTAATGCCCGCACACGCGGGCATTTTTGTGCATTTTTGCGGTTGCCAACGTATGCGTGTAGTAATATAATAATCTATGTGCTTAATGTCTGGAGGCTTCGACAGTGAAAGACGCAGAACTATTCGATTCAAGATCGTACCGCGCATGGAAATTCTGGCAAAAGCAGCTGATTGCTGCAGCGCTGATGCTTCTTTTGTGCGCAATCGTATTTTTCTTCAACATTCCGAACCCGAACATGATACTCATTTCGTGTCTCGTTGTGACAACGGCTCTGTTCGGCTGGCACGAGGGCGTAACCGCGGCGGTCATCATGTTCCTCTACTCTGTTTTCTTCTTTTCCACAGACCACACGATGGTACACTTCACCCCGTTAAATCTTCAGAAGCTTGCGGTAATCTTTGTCGGCGAGGCGATGGTACTCGTTTTCGTCGGCAGACTGAAGCATGCGCACGACGCAACAGTCGCCGAGCTGCGCGAGCTGAACGGGATACTCACCGACGATAACAGGATTCTCGCGGAGGCTTCGATGGCGGATCATCTCACCGGACTTCGCAACCGCTATGCGCTCAGGCGCGATTACAACAGCTATTCCCACCGCGATCTCGTCGTTATGATGATGGACGCCGACGATTTCAAGCACTTCAACGACGATTACAGCCACGATGTCGGCGACTACGTGCTCTCCGAGATCGGCGCAAACCTTATAAAGGTTTTCGGCGCCGAGAGCTGCTACCGCTACGGCGGCGACGAGTTCCTCATAATCAGCCCCCTGCCGCTGGGAGAGTTCAAAGCGCGCATAACCGCGCTCGATAATCTTATGGAGGAAATAAAGCTCGACGGCAACCCCTTCCCCATTCCGATCTCCGGCGGCTACGTTTACGGCCGCAGCCTCGCGCCCGCGGATCTGCGCAACATGATACACGAGGCGGATATGGAGCTTTACGCCGCGAAGGCGGCGGGAAAGCACCGCTTTAACGGCAAGCCGTTTGTGCGATTGGCAACATAAAAACTTATCCCACGGAGCTTCATTACTCCGTGGGATTTTTTACTCTTTAATATGCTTTGCCTTGAGCCGCTTTTCGATGCCGCGGTTGAGAAGCGTGTAGATAACGCTGACAGCCGGAACGCCGAGCACCATTCCCGCGACGCCCGCAAGCGAGCCGCCAACCGTGACGGCGACGAAAACGAGCAGTCCGTGGAGCTTCATCGAATTGCCGACGATTCTCGGGTAGATGAAGGTGTTGTCAAACGCCTGGAGGCAGACGATAAAGACAATGAAAAGAAGCGCCTTGATCGGGCTCTCTGTGAGCGAGAGCAGGAATCCGACGATGCCGCCGATCCACGCGCCGAACACCGGAATAAGCGCCGTAAGACCCATCGTAAAGCCCGCCGCTATCGCGTAGGGGAAGCGGAAGATCGTGAGCCCGACGGAGCACATCGCACTCATCGCTATCGCCTCGAGGAGCTGACCTGTGATGAAATCACGGAACGAGGTCATACAGAGGTCGAAGAAGCCGAAGAGCTTATCAGCAAATTCCGCGCCGGCAAACGCCTTTACAAAGCGGCTGAAAAACCGCTCAACACCCTCGCGCGAGATTACGATATAGATTCCGATTATAAAGCCGAGTCCGAGATTTACGAGTGCGGAAACAACGCTCGATGCAATTCCGACGACTGATCCGATAAGCCCTTTGCCGTCGCCCTCAGCCGGGAAAAGTATATCGCGCAGCTGGGTTATGACCTTTGACCAGTCGATGCCGTCGAGATTCGATAACTCAAGTTCCACGCCGAAGGAGGCTGCGGTGTTGTCGAGCCACAGAATGCCGTTCGCTATCGTTGTCGGCAGACTGTCGCGCAGGGATGTGAACGCCTCCTGCAGTTCAGGGAAGATTATGAGGATAAAGAGCGCGATGAACGCGAGGACAAGCAGAGTCGCCACAAGCACGCTCAGCGTGCGCGCCGCCTGCTTCGAGAGAATCGGCGCTTTTTTATTCTTCGGCTTTCTGAGAAACAGCTCCTCAAAAATCTGCGCGAGCGGCGCCATCAGAAACGCCACCGCGACGCCGATTATCACCGGCATGAACACGTCCACGAGCCACATGATGCTCGACCAGACCACGCCGAGATGCGTCAGCACAGCCCAGAAAAGCACCACCGCACAGCCGATGATGATTATTTTTTTCATGTTTTCGCGGTCAAGCTGCATTTTTGCGGCTCCTTTTTTATGATATTATGCTTCTCCGAGTTCCGCCTTGACGAGGCTTTCGCTGAGCGCCGCGATCTCCACGGTTTTCATCGAGCCGACCTCTTCGGGTGTGAGAACGCGCTCAACGACCACCTCGATGGGCGTGAGCTTAAAGGGGAAGTTCTTTTTGAAATTCTTGCCGCCCTTGATTGCGAGCAGGACGACAGGGCTCTTCGCCTTCTGAGCGATCTTGTAGCTGCCGGGCTTGAATTCTCCGGTCCTGCCGTCGCGCGAGCGGGTGCCCTCGGGGAAAATTCCGACGGAAACGACGTCGGAGGCTATCATATCCGCCGCCTCGTTTATGGTCTTAATAGCCTTGCGAGGATCGTCGCGGTCGATGGGCAGATGACGGCAGGCGTGCATATACCGGCGGATGATGGGGATCTTGTAGTTTTCCGGCTTCGTTATGAACACAATGTCGAACTTTCTGAGCGCGTGGCAAACTATAAGCGGGTCAAACGCGGTCGTGTGATTTGCGGTGACGAGAAAGCGAGTGTTTGCCGGTATTTTCTCCTCGCCGATGAGCTTCACGCGGAAGCCGAAAATCGTAAGTCCGTAGCCGAAGGTGTAGCGAATGAGATCGAGATAAAAGGGATTCGGCCTGTCGTACTCCTTCTTCATATCGATAGGCAGGCAGAACGCGCCCATGACGATCCAGTAGACGATAAAGCCCGCGAGCATGGTTCCGAGTACCCAGAACGGAAAGCGCACAAGACTCCATACCGTAAACCAGTTGAGCCCTATGTCTAGCCCGCCGAACAAAACGCCGAGGATCAGCGTGAGATAATAAACCTCCATTTTTCAGCCCTTCTTTGCTTCTTCTATTTCTCTCAGGAGGGATATGACGTACATAACAAATCCGAACGAGGCAAACGCGATGGCAATCCACAGAAGAATATCCGCCACGTTTGCCGGAATTTCAAACCACAAAACGAGCGCAAACGCGACTGCGACGATGACGAAGGTCGCAGCCTTGCCGAACCACTGTGCCTTCTCTACCTTTCCGGTGTCGCGGAAGAGCCTTACGCCGATTGCGCCGACGGTAATCTCCTTGGCGACCATGATGATTACGAGCGGAATTGCGAGCTTATAGCGCGAAACGAGGCACAAAAACATCGTGATCTGCGTCGCCTTGTCTGCAACGGGGTCGAGTATCTGCCCCATCTCCGTCGTCATGTGAAAGGTGCGCGCGACCCAGCCGTCCAGCACGTCGGTTATGAAGCTCGCAACTACGACTACCGCCGCCCACATATATGCTTTTTTCGCGACGTAGAGCCAGACGAATACCGGAATCAGCACAAATCGCAGATAGCTCAGAAAATTCGGAATGCTGTTCCAGTCGCGCTTGACTATCTCCCATGCTCTCTCAGTCAGTTTTTTATCTTCCATCTTTCGTCTCCGGTGAATATTATTCCACCTTTTATTTTATCGCTTTTTTCCTTGACTGTCAATGACTATCGCCCGACAAAAAACGCGGCTGTGACAAATGCTCACAGCCGCGTTAAGGCAATACCGCATAATTCACGTGTGCGGATTGCGAAGCCAGATTTTTTGTCAGATTGGCTGAAAACCGCAAGGAAATACTTTGTGTATTTCCGAGGATTTTCGGACAATATGACGGAATAATATGCAAGCAAGGCGCGCGCACCGAATTGTGCGGTCTTGCCTTAAGTTATTTCTTCAATAATTTTGCGAGCGTATCATAGAGCCGCTCGGGGTCGACCGGCTTTGAGAGGTGCGCATTCATGCCCGCCTGCAGCGAGCGCTGAACATCCTCGTCAAAGGCGTCGGCGGTCATGGCGATTATCGGAACAGTCTTTGCGCCCGCCTTGTCGAGGGCGCGGATGCACCGCGTCGCCTCAAGTCCGTCCTTTACCGGCATACGAACGTCCATAAGCACCGCGTCGTAGTACCCCGGCTCTGCGGCAGAGAACATCTCCACGGCGATCTCGCCGTTTTCTGCGTGCTCGGACGTAATGCCGCGCATTTCGAGCAGGTCTGCGAGGATCTCGGCGTTTATCTCGATATCCTCCGCCATAAGCACTCTCCTGCCCTTGAGGATATCCTCCTCCGGTGCCGCTTTCTCATCTTCCTCGAACACTTCGCCCCTCATGCGCATAACAGAGAGTATCTCCCTTTGCAGAGAATCCGAAAACAGCGGCTTCGGAAGCACACCGTCCGCGCCGGCCTTCTTCGCCTTCTCGCCGATCTCGTCGATATCGTAGCCGGTGAGGACGATTATCGCCGTTCTGCCGTTGTCGAAGCGGCGAATTTCCTCAGTGAGCGTGCCGCCGTCCATTACGGGCATACGGTAGTCGGTCATAACGATGTGGAAGGGCTTGCAGTCAGTCCAGCGCTGGCGGATGCGGCTGTACGCCTCGGTGCTGCGCTGGCAGGTTTCCGCCTCAATGCCCATCTCGCTGAGCACCATCTTTGCGTGCTCGCAGGCAACAGCATCGTCGTCCACGACAAGGACGCGCAGGCGGCTGAGATTGCGGTTCTTTTCGTTCTCGCGCGAAGCTCTGCCGCTTGCCCTGAGCGTTACTGTCACGATAAATTTGGAGCCTACGCCCTTCTCGCTCTCGACCTTTATTTCTCCGTTCATCATATCGACGAGGTTTTTCGTTATCGCCATGCCGAGGCCGCTGCCGCCGTAGCGGTTCGTTGTAGTCGCGTCCTCCTGCGAAAACGCCTCAAAGAGCTTGGGTATGAACTCCTTGTCCATGCCGATGCCGGTGTCCTTCATAGTAAAGCGCAGGGTGCAGTGGCCCTCGAACCGCGCGATCTCCTCTGCGGTGAGCGTGACCCTGCCCGGCGCGGGTGTGAACTTTACGGAGTTGCCGAGGACGTTGATGAGCACCTGCTTCAGCTTCATATCGTCGCCGACGAAATACTCGTCGATTTCTCCGACGGGTATATATTCATAGGTGAGCCCTTTTTCGGAGCACTGTCCGTTTATGATGATATTTACCGCCTCAACGAGGTCTCTGAACGCAAATTCCTCACTTTTCAGCACCATTCTGCCCGATTCGATGCGGCTCATATCGAGGATGTCGTTGATCAGCCCAAGCAGATGTCTCGCGCTCGCGCCGATCTTCTCGAGCTGCTCGCGCGTCTGCGGCGGAAGCGCCGGATCCTTCAGTGCGATGTTGTCAAGTCCTATGATGGCGTTCATCGGCGTTCTGATCTCGTGGCTCATGTTCGACAGGAAGCTCGTCTTTGCGCGGCTCGACTCCTCCGCAAGAGCCTTTTCGACCATTATCTGCTTCTCGCGCTTCTGCAAAATCGAGTAGACGTTGAAGATTATGGCTATGGCGGCGACGATCAGTCCCGTGTAAATGAGAATATTTACGCTGAGCGAGCGCTCAACGGTGTCGAGCACCTCGTTTATCTTCTGCTCGCTCTCCGCCTCCTCGGCCGGAGTTTCGTCAACGCGGCTCGCGTAATGCTCCTGAATTGGATTTACTGCGTCGACCACCGCCTTTTCGGTGCTCTGCCTCGCCCAGACGAGGGATGTAAAGATTATGAGCGCGAGGAGCGCTATCCACACGACCGTGGAGCGGCCGAGGCGGCGCCCGGTGTCATTTTTGAACACCATGCGGTAGAAGAGGAAGCCGAGAATGCTCCACGCCGCGAGAATGAGATAGCTCTCAGTCGAAAGCGTAGTCACGGAGAGCATATTCGGAACGAGGAAATAGAGCGCAAACACGCCGCTCGCGGCAAGTCCCGCTCCGGCAAAAATCATCATCACCGTGTTCTTTTTCCCGCGCGATACCTTGAGCGCGCAGGCCGAGACATAGGCGTAGGCAATCGCGGCTCCGACGGTAGTGACGTCGACTATCCAGCTTATCGCGGTGCGACCGAGAAACGGGAACGGAAGCGAGATCGCAAGGATGAAGATTATCGCGTTTTTCGGCGTGCCGGACTCTGTGAGCCTTCCGAACCACTCAGGCAGCAGCTCATCCTCGCTGAGCGCGTGGAGCAGGCGGCTCGCGGCGATCAGGTTGCCGACAAGTCCGGTCAGAATCGCGCCGAGGGCGGCAAGGCCCATTATGAGCTTGCCCGCATCTCCGAGGCGGCTCGACGCGGCAAAGAAGGTCGGTATCGACTGCGCGCCGCTGTACTCACCAAGCCTACCGACGTACTCGACCCACGACCCGGCTCCCTCCGGCTGCACCATAGCGCCGGTGACCGCGAGCATGGCGTAGGCCGTGCCGGCGGCGATAAGCGAGGCGAGCATAATGACGAGGCTCTTTTTCTTATCAAATTTGAACTCTGCCGCGGAGTGGGAGATGCTCTCAAAGCCCACAAAAGCCCACGGCGCAAGGCAGATTATGTTGAAAATCTCGCGCACAGGCTGACCCGACGGGGAAAGCGCCGGCTCCGGCGAACCTCCGGCGGTGCGGCAGGCGATATACGTCGCTCCAATTCCCGCACACATGACGAGGGCGGCGAGAATCTGCACCGCCTTCGACGCCTTATTGTTGAGGCAGATAAGCGCGGCGACAGCGAGCGCGGCGACGGCGAGCAAAATCTCGCCGAACCAGACGTGAAAGCCCGCGATAGTGTAGTTGAAGCCGAACTGAAACGCGCTTCCGAGCAGGTTTCGCGCAATCAGCGGCAGTGCCGAGGCGTTCGCCCAGATGATGGCGACGTAAGTCAGAATGAGAAACCACGCCGAGAGAAAGCCGTGGTCGTAGCCGAAGATGCGCTTTGTGTATGAAAACGCTCCGCCCGCGTCGGGGTAGGCATTCAGCATATATGAGTAGTTCACAGCGATGATCGCCATGACCGCCGCGCCGAGCGCGATTCCGATCACCGTTCCGGCGGGACCGGCGATAGGAAGAAACGTCGTTCCGGGCATAACAAAAGCGCCCCATCCGACGGCGCACCCGAATGCAAGCGCCCACGCGCCGAGAGGCGATAAATATCTTTGCAAAGAGGGCTTATCAGTCTTTTTATCCATACGTTCAGATCCTTTCAAAGACAGATAACTATTTAATATATAATATCCCCCGCAGCGTGAAAAGTCAAGGAAACGAAAAAGCACCCCGTTCTGAACGAGGTGCTTTTAAGATCAGTCCTTCTTGAGCTTCTGAACTCCGGTGAGGAGCAGCTCGCCGAGAACGAATACCGCGATCGCCTCACCGGCGGCGACGGTTACGCAGTTATAGAGCCATGCGCCGAAGAACGCGCCGGTGAAACCGACCTCATACCACGCGATGACAGCGCCGATAATAACGCCGTTCGATACCACGGGCGGAATGCCGGCAATCCAGCGATTTTTGCACTTCGAGGTCAAGTAAGCCGCGATAAGCGTCGCAAGCGAGCCGAAAACGAGATCCGGTATACCCATCGGGCTCAGAATGTTCGTGAGAATGCAGCCGAGGAAGAGTCCCCATGTTGTCTCGGGCCAGACAAACGGCAGAATCGTCAGCGCCTCGGAGAATCTGCACTGAATTGGGCCGTAGGTAATGCCGAAGATGTTGGCAAAATAGCTCAGAGCAGTGTAGATTGCGGCAACGAGAGCCGCGCGGACAAGCTTTTTGGTGTTCAAAACTTCACCCCCTTAATAAAAAATGACCTTGCAAAACGCAAAGCCACATCCATTCGGGCAAAGTGCCACCTTGTTTGCAGTCCCGGTTTTGCTTAACGACAGGAAGGTACAAATGAACTGTCGGTTCTTGTGAACTCCGGCATTATAACAGACCCCCGCGGAAAAAGCAAGAGAAAAAGCAAAAGCTATTTCAGCAGGCGCCATCGCGTCAGACCTACGGGCATACGTTTCGAGAGCACCTCTTTTCTTAAAATTTTTACTTAAAATGATTGTTTTAGCAATATAGATATTGTAAAATATTGATCGTATTTATCATTGAGACTTAACGGGGCGGGCGAGATCATCGAGCGCCCAAGCCGAGTTTCGCAGATATATGGTCGACGCTTTGAGGTATAGGAATATGAACATTTCTGAAAAGGACTGGAAGCTGTTTCGCAAAAAGGTTCCTCAGTGGCAGGAGGCTTATATGGATCGCCTTGCCCGCGAGTATATTGCAATACTAAGCGGCAGCGAAAACTCCTCCGAAAAGTTTTGGAATCTCTATGACCGCATAAATGCCGATGTTAATTGCGTCGGTGTTCAGATACGGATGTCCAGGTCAAGAATGATTCAAAACATCATTTCACTTATTAACGAAGGTGCTATTACTCTTGACGATCTGTCAGATT